>JAFZUS010000004.1 GCA_017618275.1 Prevotella sp. | reverse complement strand
TCCCAAGAATTAAACGGTTCGTTTCTTCTACCCAATGTCAACGCATACGCAATTATGCATTGTGCATTATGCATTGTGCATTGACACTGCTTCTTGTACTACTTCTGTCTATGTAAATCTTTCAAAGAACTCTTTCTTTCACACTAAACGCCCACCAAAATGGGCGAAAGCGGATGCAAAGGTACGAACAATTTCAATACCATCCAAATTTTTAGCCAACTTTTTTCATTGTTTAACGAAAGTTTTCGACTTTATTGACAAAATAATAACCTACACCTTATTTATAATATATAAGGCATAGGTTATTACCTGCTTTTTTCTTTCAAAACTACTCTCTCCTACCCAAGATACGGAGCAAATAAATGAAGAGGTTGATGAAGTCAAGATAAAGCGAGAGCGCACCCACCAAGGCGAGTTTCTGAGCGGCCTCGCCAGCATCTGGTGCCATCTGCAACATATTCTTGATTTTCTGGGAATCATAAGCCGTGAGACCAACGAAGATCAGCACGCCGACATAACTGATGATCAGGTCAAAGCCAGAACTCTTCACCAAGAAGACATTAACCAAAGAGGCAATGATCAGTCCGATGATAGCCATCATCAGGATCTTTCCCATCGACGTGAGATCTGTTTTGGTTGTATAGCCGATAAACGCCATCACTGCGAATGTGCCAGCCGTAATGAAAAACACACTGGCAATGGAAGTCATCGTATAGATGAGGAAAATAGATGAAAGCACGACACCATTGATGACGGAATAGAGCACAAAGAGCAGCGTCGCCGTCGTCAAAGACAGTCGGTTGATGGCACCACTGATGACAAAGACCAGAGCCAGTTCTGCAATAATCAGGCCCCAAAAGACAATCTGATTACTATAGATAGCAGACATAACGCCCGGACTATTAGCCACCCCAAAGGCCGTGATACCAGTAATGGCCAGTGCCAGCGACATCCAAACATAAACCTTTCTCATCAAGATAGGAAAAGCCTGTGACATCGAGAGTTCGCGATCCCGAGTCATCGTCGTTCCAAAATTCAATTCATTGTTATAATCCATATTCTTCTCAATAATTAGTTTCACACTATGTTTACTACAAATAATGTGCCACAAAGGTACGTATTTACTTTTAATAAAACATAAAAACAAGGCACAAAATACCAATTAATTAGTATTTTTGGAATATTTTCACTATATTTGTACCCATGAATAACTAAAAGGACGTCATAATAATACACTAACAGCACAATGAAGATCGGACTATTTATCCCCTGTTACGTAGATGTGGTCTATCCCCAAGTGGGTGTCGCCACATACAAACTATTGAAGCATCAGGGTCTCGACGTGGAGTATCCACAGAACCAGACCTGTTGCGGACAGCCGATGGCCAATGCCGGCTTTGAGAAGCAAGCCATCCCTCTGGCGGAGAAGTTTGAAGAGAAATTCAAGGACTTCGACTATGTGGTAGCGCCCTCGGTCAGTTGCACTGCATTTATCAAGATCAACTACCCCCGTCTGCTGGCAGGTAAGCACGAGTGCGAGACAGCCAAGAAATGTATGGACGTAGTGGAGTTCCTGCACGATGTTGTGAAAGTGAATCATCCGCTAGGAACCTTCCCCCACAAGGTAAGCCTGCACAACTCCTGTCACGGTGTCCGTGAATTGGGGCTGAGTAGCCCGAGCGAGGAAAACATCACCAAGTTCAACAAGATCAAGGACCTCCTGAATCTGGTGGAAGGTATTCAGGTCTTGGAGCCCGAGCGACCTGACGAATGTTGCGGATTCGGTGGTATGTTCTCCGTAGAGGAAACGGCCGTCAGTGCGCAGATGGGACTGGACAAGATACAGCGGCACATGAAGACTGGCGCACGGTTTGTGACCGGCCCCGACTGTTCTTGTCTGATGCATATGGCAGGCATTGCCAAAAAGCAAGGCCTGAATGTGGAGTTTAAGCATGTAGTAGAGATTTTAGCAGCAGGATTATGAGTACAGGACATAGTAAAGCAGCGAAGGAGTTCTTAAAGAACCAGACATACGCCAAATGGCACGACGCCACATTCTGGGCAGTACGCACCAAACGTGACTATATGGCATACGGTCTCGGGGAGTGGGAGCAGTTGCGCGAGAAGGCTTCACAGATCAAGCGCCACACCATCACCCACCTTGACGAATACCTCGAGCAATTCTCGAAGAAAGCCGAAGAAAACGGCTGTATCGTCCATTGGGCGAAAGATGCGCACGAGTTCAACGAAATCGTTTATGGCATCCTGAAAAACCACGACGTAAAGAAACTCGTCAAGTCGAAGTCGATGTTGACGGAGGAATGCGAGATGAACCCCTATCTGGAACAGCACGGCATCGAGGTAGTAGAGACCGACCTCGGCGAGCGCATCATCCAACTGAAGGGCCAGAAACCCAGTCACATCGTGATGCCCGCCATCCATCTGAACCACGACGATGTGGGCGAACTGTTCGAGGAGAAACTGGGTAGCGAAAAGGGCAACCACGATCCCACCTACCTGACGTACGTGGCCCGTCTGAGCCTTCGCAATGAGTTCCTGACAGCCGATGCTGGTATGACGGGCGGCAACTTCGGTATCGCTGAGACGGGCGACATCGTGGTGTGTACCAACGAAGGCAACGCCGACATGTCAACCTCGTGCCCCAAACTGCACATCGCCGCCATCGGATTAGAGAAGATTATCCCCAATTACGACTGTCTCGCTGTGTTCCAGCGCATGCTCTGTCGCGCAGGCACAGGTCAGCCCACGACCACCTTCACCTCTCATTTCCGCAAGGCGCGACCCACGGCGAACCCCATGCATATCGTGCTCGTGGACAATGGCCGATCAGAGTGGATAGGCAATCCGGAGCACTGGGAGGCGCTGAAGTGCATCCGCTGCGGTTCGTGTATGAACACCTGTCCCGTCTATCGCAGAAGCGGTGGCTACTCTTACAGTTACTTCATCCCTGGTCCCATTGGCATCAACCTCGGTATGCTCCGCGACACGCAGAAACACTCAGGCAATGTCAGTGCCTGCACCCTCTGCCTCAGTTGCCAGACAGTCTGTCCCGTCAAGGTGAACCTCGGCGACCAGATCTACCAGTGGCGCCAGCAACTCGACGACTTCGGCACCGCCAACCCGCAGAAGAAACTCATGTGCAAAGGCATGAGCATGGTCTATGGCAGCCAAGGCCTCTACAACCTCGGCACCGCCCTCGCCCACTGGGCGAACATCATCCCCTCACCGCTGATGAACTGCGGTCTGAACCCGTGGGCGGAAGGTCATAAGATGATGGAGTTTCCCAAGAAACCGTTCCACAAACTGATCAAGGATCTTGAAAAGTAAAAAAGGTAAAAAGTAAAAGTTATGGCAAACAAAGACGATATACTGAAGAAATACCGGGCGAATGTCAGAGAGAAATTCGACATGCCCGACCTGAGCGACATCAAGGCCATCACCTATGCCGACCCGCTGGTGCAGTTCATCAAGATGACGGAAAGCGTGGGCGGCCATGTGATTGAGGTAAAGGAAGGACAGGACGTGAACAAACTGGTGAAAGACCTCTATCCAGAAGCCAAGGAGATTGCCTCGAACCTGCCCGAGATCACCATTGCCACGAGGAATCCCGACACCGTAGGTAGTGCGCACGACTTGAACGGCACGGACGTGGGCATCATCCGCGGACAGTTCGGCGTGGCCGAGAACGCCTGCGTCTGGATTCCCCAGACGATGAAGGAGAAGGCCGTGTGCTTTATCTCCGAGAACCTCGTCATTCTGCTACCGAAGTCACAGATCGTGAACAACATGCACGAGGCCTACAAGCGCATTGAGTTCGACAAGGAGTACGACGGCTACGGCACCTTCATCAGCGGTCCCTCGAAGACCGCCGACATTGCACAAGTACTTGTGATGGGAGCCCAAGCCGCCCGCTCAGCCACCATCCTGCTTCTGCCTGAGTAGAGAAACCATGAAACAGATCATTCTCGTCATCTCACTGCTGTGCCTGTACACTCTCGCTGCCCAGGCACAGGACGCAAAGCAAGCCATCCGCCAGCACTATGCCGACGCCAAGGCACAGATCGCTCAGATTCAGGAACTGGAGAAGAGCGGCGACCAGTATCCCGTTCCCCAGACCTATACCGTTGTCATCAAGCAGAACCTCCCAGCCACCGGCTATCACGAGGAAACGCTGCAGATGTTCTACCGCGAGGAGTTGGAGAGCGATGAACAAATCTATGCCGACCTCTATCTGGACTTCGCCACCCAGAAGTATAACTTCGCTGCCCGTGAGTACTATCAGGAGTACCTCTACGACAAGCAAGGCCGCATCGAGTTCATCTATGCCATCGAGCCCGAGGTCATCAACGACATCGACTACGAGTACCGCTTCTATTTCGGCCAGGGGCGACTCATCGACGTCATTGTCAAGAGCCGTAAGACGGGCGAAGGCGAGACCGCCTTCAACACCGTCTATCAGGGAAAGACCGTTCCCGCCCAATATAGCGAGGAATACAAAAGCCTTGTCGCCTCGTCAAAGTCCATCATGACCGTCTTCAAGTCCATCGACAGCAATCGGCATCTGTAGAAATTGCGACACAAAGGATACTGAAAAAGCCGCCCCTTAGAAAATGAAGAGGCGGCTTTTCTTTTCAGATTAGTAGCAGATACACCTTTATGAGTTATTTCGTCCTTGTGAGTTTAAAGTTGACATCCTTTTCGAATTTGCCATAGAGGTATTTGCCGTCGCTGCTCAGGCGAAGGGTATCCTTTTCTTCACCGTCGTCTAAGATAATGAGGTCGCCTTTCACCACGTAGGTGGCCTTGCTCGATGAGGGGGCGACGGCCAGCGCAGCCTTCATGGCCTTGCGCTTCAACCAGCCGATACCAGCGGCTTTCATGGCATCGTCGCTGACTTTCATGTCGGCCTTCATCACGGCATTCTTCTCCGTCTTGAACTCAACGGTGATGGCTGTCGTCATTCCCTTTGCCACCGCTTTTGCCTGTGCGACGGATTCATTGAGTTCCTTCTCAAGTTTGGCCTTTTCGGCTGCAGTCGGCTTACGTCCATTCTTCTCTTCGAATTTAGCGTAACCCTTGGCCTTGATTTCCGGAATCTTCTGATCCACTTCCTTCAGTTTCTTGTTCATTTCGCCAGCCAGGATATTGGCATTGTGATAGGTACGTCCGGCGAGGCTTTGAGCATTCACCGTCATCATGGTCATCATGGCGACCACAACCAGTATCAGTATTCTTTTCATTTCATTCAAATTAATTTGACACGGCAAAGGAGGCTGGGAATCCAGTCTTCATTGTTCTGGGGGCAGAGGGTGTGGATGCCGAGGGCACGGGCGGCAGCGCAGTTATTGGGACTGTCGTCGATGAAGAGGGTTTCTTCGGGTTTGGCCTGCTGGCCGTCGAGCATCATCTGGAAAATCTCAGGCGAGGGTTTCATGACCTTGCATTCGAAACTCAGATAGAGGTGGTCGAAATAATAGTCTATAGGGTGATGACCACCATCGAAAGCAGGCGTGCAAGCCCATTGCATCATGAAGGGGTTGGTGTTTGAAAGTAGGCAGACCTTATAGCCCTGCTGGCGCAGACGGAGCAACATATCGAGATTGCGCTGGGGGACGGACTCCACATAGCCATGCCAGGCATAATAGCACTCATCCATCGTCATTTCACGGCCGATGATATGGCTCAACTCTACTCGGAACTCCTCTGGAGAAGCCTTGCCGCTTTCCAGGTCGCCGAAGATGCCATGCTGATGGAAGGCATCAAGGTGCTGACTGGCATCACGAAGGCCAATTTCTTCAAACCGTCGGATGGCATTCTCATAACTCAGGGCGATCACCACACCGCCAAGATCGAAAGCGAGATTATTGATGGCCGAACGCATTGAGGAGAGTAATGATTTGGGTGACTTCATCGTCTGTCATAGCCTGATGGCAGGGGATGGAGAGTTCTTGGGCGTGGATTTGCTCTGTGATGGGCAGGGAAAGTGTATTCCACTCCTTATAACACTTTTGTTTGTGGGGAGGAATAGGATAATGGATCTGGGTTTCGACACTGTTGTCTGCGAGGTATTGCTGGAGTGCGTCGCGACGTTCGCAAAGCACGGGGAAGATATGATAGACGCAGTCGCGATGAGATTGAACTATTCTCACGAGGGGATTGCTTACTTCTCGCTCATAGCGGGCAGCAATATCCTTGCGCCGCTGGTTGTCAGCATCGAGATAGCGCAACTTCACGTCGAGCAGAGCAGCCTGGATTTCGTCAATGCGCGAGTTGCGACCAAGATAGTCGAAGACGTATTTCTTCGAAGAGCCGTAATTGCCGAGGGCCTCAATGGTCTTTGCGAGGTCATCGTCATTGGTGGTCACAGCCCCTGCATCACCCAAGGCACCGAGGTTTTTGCCTGGATAGAAACTATGGGCGGCAGCAGAGCCAAGAGAGCCGGTTTTTGATTGTTGCTGTGGCACAGCAACAGACTCAACAAAGCGGCAGCCGTGGGCTTGGGCATTGTCCTCGATGAGTTTCAGGCCGTATCTGCTGCAGATCTCCCCTATCCTATCGGTATAGGCACACCGACCATAGAGATGGACAATCATGACGGCCTTCGTTCGCTCAGTGATGGCTTGTTCGATGAGGGTATCGTCTATCTGGAGGGTATCAATCGAAGGTTCCACGAGTACTGGCTTCAAGCGGTTCTCCGTGATGGCAAGAATGCTGGCGATATAGGTATTGGCAGGCACGATCACCTCGTCGCCCTCCTGCATCACACCCATCTCGATATAGGCCCGCAGAATCAGCGTCAGCGCGTCAAGACCGTTGGCACAGCCGATGCAGTGCTTCGTGCCGATATACGCAGCGTAATGCTGTTCAAATTGATGGGTTGCCTCTCCTTTCAGATACCAACCGCTATCGAGCACACGACTGATGGCCTGACGAATCTCGCCATCGTGCATATCGTTGATGCGTTTTAAGTCCAGATACTTAATCATAGTGTCCATTCATACCAGTCATAACAGATACCACGACCTCCAAAGCCCTCCTTTTGATAGATCAGATTCTCGTTGAGATAGGTGCCGTGTTTCTCCGTAGAGATGCCGAAGTCGAAATAGGCATGCGACCTCAGCGCCTCAGCGATAACCACCTCAAAGAGATAGTCAAGAGCATGCAACTGTTTACCACGGAGATTAGCCGCAATATACTGAGAATGCACCACACGGTCAGAAACATACAATACAATTCCCCCTATCACGTCATCTTTCTCCTTGGCAACCACCAAACGTATATGATCGGGTAAGCGATGATGTAACAATTCTATTTCCTCTACTGAATGAACAGGATTCAATCCATATCGCTCACGGAGATTATCCGTCAATATCTGCCAAAAAGGAAGATAGTTCTCTGTCTCTTCAATAGTAATACCCGCCTGCTTGGCATGACTTGCACCACACTCACGAATACGATACCACTTATTCTGTCGCTCACTACTAATGGCTGACGACAGCCCTCTCGACATACTGGCCCCACACACCTCAACAATGGCATACAGATCCTCTTCCGAAGGTTGCTTATGATATATCCATGGAGTAGGTTTATAGATTACCCTTCGCACACCTTCCTTTCTCAGCCAATCGTTGAGAAGTCTGAATATCTGTACCACGTCGGCCGCTACGGTCTTGTCGCTCATGATCAAGCCACCATAAGTCAATCCCTGATGTGAGAAGAAAGAATCACCTGCAATGTTGCCTGGCAATAAGGCATACAGTTTGTCACGACGATACACCATCAATGAATGATCTGTGAAACGGTCAGCATGATAATCCATATAGTGGCGGTCTAAGAGGAATGTGCCATTCTTCGACTGCGCTACGAAATGGTTCCACGCATCAGCCTGGTCAGGAGTGTATCGTCTTATTTCGAACATCCTACGTATTTTAGGAATTCATCGTAATCTTCAATGTAGTCTTCGGCTTCATAGTGCTCGGAAGCCAATACCAAACACACGGCACCACTTGAGAAATCATCCAAAGTACGCCAGGTGTTCACATCGATAAGCAGGCCTTGCCATGGGTGATTAAGAAGAACCGTCTTACGCTCATAGCCATTGTCGAGGGTCACATGGAAAGAACCGCTCAGGGCAATGACAAACTGCTTCAGGCGCTTGTGGGCATGACCGCCACGACTCTCGCCGCCAGGCACGTCATAGACCCAGTAGGCCCGTTTGATGTCGAAGGGCACCATCTGCTGAGCCTCCGCAAACGTCAGGTTGCCACGGGGATCTGTAATCTTGGGCAGGTCGATAATCTTGATTTCCATCTTTATCTTAACTTGGCATATGGATCAGTGCCAAGGACGGTCTTGGCGAGGCGCTTGGCCTTGTCACGGAGGGCGGTGGTATCGTCGCCGACTTCGCCGTAACAGAGTACAACACCCATACGACGGCCCTTGTGAGCCTCAGGCTTGCCGAAGATACGGATGCGCGTGCGGTCTTCCTTCAAGGCATCTACGAAGTTGTAGTCGAGCAGCGAACGGTCTACTGCAGTCTTGGCCTCCTTGGGTGAGAGAATCACAGCACTTGCACCTGCATGCTCCAGATGGATACCTGCAATAGGAAGTCCCATGACAGCACGGAAATGGAGTTCGAACTCACTCAGATTGGTGGTATGACCCAGCGTCACCATACCTGTATCGTGGGGACGGGGACTTAACTCACTAAAAATCACTTCGCCCTGCTTGGTCAGGAAGAACTCTACACCCCAGATACCTGCACCCGTGAGTGCCTTCGTCACCTTGTCGGCCATCATCTGCGCCTGTTTCAGGGCCTCATCGCTGATCTTATAGGGCTGCCACGACTCACGGTAGTCACCCGACTTCTGCACATGTCCGATAGGCGGACAGAACAACGTCGGCCAGCCATGCTGCTGAGTAACGGTGAGCAGCGTGAACTCCGAGTCGAAGTCGATAAACTCCTCGATAATCACCTCCTTCACATCGCCACGCGAACCTTCCATGGCCTCCTTGAAGGCAGTTTCGAGTTCATCGGCATTATGCACATAACTCTGGCCGTGACCAGATGATGACATCAAGGGCTTCACCACACAGGGGAAACCAATCTCGTCGGCAGCAGCCTTGAACTCCTCGAAGGTCTTGGCATAGAAATACTTCGCCGTTCTTAATCCCAGTTCCTTGGCAGCCAGGTCACGGATGGCACGACGGTTCATCGTATAGTTGACGGCACGGGCCGAAGGAACCACCTGAATGCCCTGCTCCTCGAACTTGAAGAGGCGCTCCGTGCGGATGGCCTCAATCTCAGGCACGATGATATCGGGTTGGTGCTTCTTGACGACAGCCTCGAGAGCATCGCCATCAAGCATAGAAAACACCTCGCGCTCATCAGCCACCTGCATGGCCGGCGCATTGTCGTAACGATCGCAGGCAATCACATACTGGCCTGCACGCATGGCGGCTATCACGAACTCCTTACCGAGTTCTCCTGAGCCTAATAGTAATATCTTCTTCATTTCTTTTTGATTATTTGTTTCATCATCTGCCATTCGGGGGTGACGGCGAGTTTACGGACACATTGGTCTATGCGCTCCATCGCATCTTCCTGAGAAAGACCCAGTTCCTTTGCAATCTCCTGCAACGACTTTCGTTCTGAGCCGAAAAGACCATAGTAATGGGTCACAGCCTCCTCTTCCTCAGGCGGGAGGAGAAAGAGCAAGTGCTCCAGATAGTGCTCCATCTGAGGGGAGAGGCTCGTGGGATTAAGGCCGACACGAACCAAGAAACTGTGGAGAGAGCGGGTCAATGCATCCATAGAGCGTTGAGTGGTTGCTGTGGCACAGCAACAGACGGAACGTTAGCGGTTGGCGTACATATTATCGTAATACTTCTGGTAGTCGCCAGAGGTCACATTGTCAAGCCACTCCTGATTATCGAGATACCAGCGGACGGTTTTTTCTATTCCTTCCTCGAACTGGAGAGAAGGCTCCCAACCGAGTTCTTTCTGGAGTTTCGAACTATCGATAGCGTAGCGGAGATCGTGACCAGCACGGTCGGTCACGAAGGTGATGAGATCCATATCCTCGCCTTCCTTACGACCCAGCAGACGGTCAACGGTCTTGATGACTACCTTGATGATATCAATGTTCTTCCACTCGTTGAAGCCACCGATATTATAGGTATCGGCAATCTTGCCCTCATGGAAAATCACGTCGATGGCACGCGCATGATCCTCTACATAGAGCCAATCACGCACATTCTCGCCCTTACCATAAACAGGCAACGGCTTGCGGTGACGGATATTATTGATGAAGAGCGGAATCAGTTTCTCAGGGAACTGATAGGGACCGTAGTTGTTCGAGCAGTTGGTCACAACAACGGGCATACCGTATGTATCGTGGTAAGCACGCACGAAATGGTCTGAAGAGGCCTTGGCAGCAGAGTACGGAGAATGAGGATTGTACTTCGTGGTCTCCAGGAAGAACTTGTCACCGTAGGCCAGATGATGCTCTGAACTTGAGGCCGTTGTGGTGAACGGAGGCTCTATACCCTCAGGATGCGTCAGTTCGAGTGCGCCATATACCTCATCGGTAGAGATATGATAGAAGCGCTTGCCCTCATACTTCTCAGGCAGGCTCTCCCAATAGAGTTTGGCTGCCTGAAGCAGGCTCAGCGTGCCCATCACATTGGTCTTGGCAAAGGTAAAGGGGTCTTTAATACTCCTATCCACATGTGATTCAGCAGCAAGGTGGATAATACCGTCCACCTTCTTATCCTGCATCAGTTTGTAGAAAGCATCGAAGTCGCAGATATCCATCTTCACAAACTCGTAGTTGGGTTTATTCTCGATGTCCTTCAAGTTGGCGAGATTGCCAGCATACGTCAACTTATCCAGATTAATGATGTGGTAATCGGGATACTTGTTCACAAACAGGCGCACCACATGACTACCAATAAAGCCTGCGCCACCAGTAATTACAATCGTTCTTTTCATATATCTTAACTTATTTATTTATCAAACGAGTATGTTTTTTATCCTAATGTTATGACCTCTAAATCCTTGAATTCCTTCCCGTCGATGGTGAGACGGATGAGCGTTCTATCCTTGTGCCAGCCCTGTATACCAGCGGCACCAGGATTGATGTGCAACAGGTTGAGCGTCTTGTCATACTTCACCTTTAATATATGTGAGTGCCCAGCCACAAACAACTGCGGCGGATTGGCAAAGAGCGTCGAGCGTACGGAGAAATCATAGTTGCCTGGATAGCCCCCGATATGCTTGATGAGCACATCGACATCCTCGACCTTGAAGCGGTTCAACTCGCGGTACATCAGCCTCAGGTCACCCCCGTCACAGTTACCACAGACGGCACGGAAAGGACGGAAGGCCGCCAGTTTTTCAGCCACCTCTACAGTGCCGATGTCGCCCGCATGCCATATCTCGTCACAGGGCTCGAAGTAATGCAGATACTTCTCGTCCCAGTAACCGTGCGTGTCGCTGAGGATGCCTATTCTCTTCATATGCCGAAACGCTTGCGGATGAACTGTGCAATAAGTTTCTCGGTCTCCACAAAGCCCAAGATGCTGGAATCGATACAGAGATCGTAACTCTCGGCAGCACCCCATTTCTTTCCCGTATAATAGTTATAGTAGGCGGCACGGCTCGACTCTTTCTGCTCAATGAACCTCTGGGCGGCCTCGGAGTCGAGGCGTTGCTTGTTCATAATCTGCTCTATGCGATATTCCATCGAGGCAGTGATGAAGATATTCACTGTATTGGGGAAATCACGCAGCACATAGTCGGCACAGCGACCCACAAATACGCACGAACTCTCCTTGGCGGCTTTCTGGATAGCCTCGCTCTGAAACTGGAACAGGCTTTCTTGCGTAAGTCCAGACTTGTCGCCGCCACCGAGATGGGGCACACCCAGGTTGAGCAGCCCGCGGAAGAAGCCTTTTTTCTCATCGTTCTGCTCGAATATCTTTTCAGAGAGTCCACTCTCCTTGGCTGCAAGGTTAAGAATCTCGCGGTCGTAATACTTCGCCTGGAAGTCGAGCGCGAGCATCCTGCCGATGTCGTGTCCGCCGCTTCCCAGTTGTCTTCCAACGTTAATGATAATGTGTTTCATTGCTTCTTGATTTTATTTCTAAGAAACCAGAGTAATATCGGGATAGTCATTGCAAACGAGCCGAAGTCGCTGGCCGGCATAGAGTACCACACGCCATCGAGTTTCCAGAACAGCGGGAACACATACGCCATCGGCAGCAACAGGAAGAGTTGGCGCGACAGTGAAAGGAAGATGCTCACCTTTACTTTGCCGATGCACTGGAAGAAATTAGTGATGACGGCCTGCGAGCCAACAACGAAGAACACCAGCATGTCGATCTTAATGCCCTTGGCGGCCAAGCCAAGCAGAGTCACGTCTGTGGTAAAGATACGGGCAATCCACTGCGGGAAAAGCATCGACAGGCTCCAACCTACCAGTAGGATGCCGGTGGCGCAGGCGATGGTGAGCCACAGACAACGTAACATCCGGTCGTACTTCTCTGCGCCGTAGTTATATCCCACGATGGGCTGCATGCCCTGGTTCATGCCCATGACGAACATGAAGAACACCATGACCACCGAATTGGCTATCGAATAGGCGCCCACGGCCATATCGCCGCCATAGCGCACAAACTGGTTGTTCATGAAGATTACAATCACACAACTCGTCACGTTCATCAGGAAAGGCGAGATACCTATGGCGATGATATTCCTGACCAACTGGGCCTTGAGACGGTAGATGCCACGCTTCAGATGCAGCAATTCACGTTTATCCGAGAAGATGCGCATCTGCCAACAGAGGGCGAGCGACTGTGAGGTGATGGTAGCAAGGGCAGCACCACGAATGCCCCAGCGGAACCACCATACGAACATGACCACCAACACAATGTTACAGGCCACAGTGAAGAGCGTGGCGTACATGGCGTGCTTGGGTTTCCCAGCGGCTCGCAGCACGGCGTTCATGCCAAAGTACATATGTGTCACCATATTGCCCAGCAGGATCACCATCATGAACTCACGGGCATAGGGCAACGTCACATCTGACGCACCGAAGAACAACAGAATCGGATCGAGGAACATAAGGCAGATGACCATGAACACAAAACCGATAATCAGGTTCAGCGTCACCGTATTGCCCAGCAGATGCTCAGCCGTCTGATAGTCTCTCTGCCCAAGTTTCACGCTGATACACGTCGAGGAGCCAACTCCCACTGCTGCCCCAAAGGCAGCACTCAGGTTCATGAAAGGAAAGGTAATGCCCAGGCCCGCAATGGCCTCAGGACCCACAATCTGTCCGATCATGGCGCGGTCGATGATATTGTAGAGACTCGACGCGGTCATCGCCACGATGGCAGGCAGGGCATACTGCCAAAGCAGTTGTCCCACAGGTTTCTGGCCCAGTTCAAGTGCGGCTTGCCTATTATCCATCCCTGACATTTCTGTTGTTACGGGTGCAAAGATAATATTATTTTCCGATATGGCGAAAAAATCCGAGAGGAAATCTCGCGACTATTGCAGAAAAATTGTATCTTTGCAGGCGGAATGAAGAAAACGACTATCATACGGCTGATGATTTGCCTCGTGGTGGGGCTTGGAAGCGGCACTGCATGGGCTGCGAGCAAGGTGAAATATCCTGGCCCGAAACAGTACATCTGGCGCTACACCCTGCGCGACAAGCAGGGCTCGGCCTATACACTGGAACACCCGGGACGCTGGCTCTCGCACAAGTCGATTGAGCGACGTCGGCGGCAGGGCCTCGGTCTCGACTCAACCGACCTGCCCGTGAGCGCAAAATACCTGCGTGAAATGGAGAAAACGGCGGCAGGAGTAGCCAAGGGCGAAAAAAAGAAGGCCGCAGAGTGGCAGACCATAGGCACAAGCCGCTGGCAGAATACCGTGCTGGTGCGCTCCACCGACACACTGCTACTGCGCTGTCTGGCAAGGCTCGACTTCGTAAGCGAGGCCAGGCAGGTATGGCAATCGCCCGACTCCATCGAGCGGCGCGGGGTGAAAATTAAGGTACACGAGGGATGGAACGCCTGGGATAGCATCCGCGGTGACATCTACGGCAACAGTCGCGAACAGATAGAAATGCTCAGCGGTCAACGGCTGCACGACATCGGTCATCGCGGAAGGGGCATGACCATCGCTGTGATTGACGGCGGGTTCCAGAATTGCAATGAGATTCCGGCCATGCAACGGGCGAATATCGTGGGCGTGTACGATTTCGTGCCAGACCATCCAGGGCATCCGGAATATCCGGGTTCTACGAGCCATCCGGCCTCACCCGGCAACGTCTTCCGAGAGACCGATCACGGTACGAAAGTGCTTTCGACGATGGCCGCTAACGAGCCACAGGTGTTCGTCGGCACCGCCCCAGATGCCCGCTACTGGCTACTGCGCTCCGAGGACCAACAAACGGAACAGCCCGTCGAGGAGGACTACTGGACAATGGCGGCGGAATTCGCCGACTCAGTGGGCGTGGATATCATCAGCAGCAGTCTCGGATACAGCAATTATGACGGCACCGACAACGACTACCACCAACGCGACCTGGACGGACATACAGCCCTCATCTCGCGCTCGGCCTCGCTGCTGGCAAAAAAAGGAATCATCCTCGTCAGTTCTGCAGGCAACTCGGGCATGGGACCCTGGAAAAAGATAGAGGTACCTGGCGACGCACACGACATCCTAACCGTAGGTGCCCTGAACCGCCAGAAGGAGAACGCGCCGTTTAGTGGTGTAGGACCCACGCAAGACGGACGGGTAAAGCCCGACGTGATGGCGCTCGGTTCGCCCGCCTGTATGATATCGGGGCGTGGTACCATCGTGAGGGACATGGGCACCTCGTTCTCCACACCCATCGTGGCTGGACTTGTGGCCTGTCTCTGGCAGGCGCTGCCCGAGAAGACCGCCCTGGAAATCATCAAACTGGTGCGCCAAACCGCCAGCCAACACGATCAGCCCGACAATATCTACGGTTACGGCACGCCAAACTTCTGGCGAGCCTATATGATAGGAAAGAAGGAATAACCTAGGCAAGCCTAGGACATCCTAGGAAAACCTAGGAAAGCCTAGAATAGCCTAGAAAAGCCTAGAAAAAAATGAAGAGCGACCAGCATATAACCCTCTACGAACTCAACAGCCTTCTGCGCGAGGTGATCGAGTGCGAGATGCCCAATGAATATTGGGTAGAAGCAGAGTTGTCGGAGTGCCGCGAGAGTCGCGGCCACTGTTATATGGAACTGATCCAGAAGGACGAGCAGACGGCCACGCCCATTGCCAAAGCCTCAGCCAAATGCTGGGCCTCGAAATGGATGCTGGTACGTCCCTACTTCGAGCGCACCACGGGACAAAGGCTCCATGCGGGCATGAAGGTGCTGCTGAAGGTCTACGCCCAGTTCCATGAGGCCTACGGCTTCTCATGGATCGTGACGGACATCGACCCCACCTATACCCTTGGCGACATGGCCCGCAAGCGACAGGAGATTATCCGCCAACTGAAGGCCGAGGGTGTGTTCGACCTGCAGAAGGAACTACGGCTCCCCCTGTTCTGTCAGCGCATCGCCGTCATCTCGAGCGAGACGGCAGCAGGCTATGGTGATTTCTGCAACCAACTGGCCGACAACCCCTACAATTTCAAGTTCGAGTCTTATCTCTTCCCTGCCATCATGCAGGGTGAGGGTGTGGAGCAGAGCATCATTGATGCACTGAACCGCATCAATGCCGTCTGCGATCATTTCGACTGCGTGGTGATTATCCGAGGCGGTGGTGCGACGAGTGACATGAGTGGCTTCGACACACTGGCCCTTGCTGAGAACGTCGCCAACTTCCCCCTGCCCATCATCACAGGCATCGGTCACGACCGCGATGAGAGCATCCTCGACATGGTAAGCCACACGCGTGTTAAGACACCAACTGCTGCTGCCGCCCTACTCATCGACCATCTGAAGACTGTGCTCGATGCCATCAACGACGCGCAGGACCGTATCACAGGACACACCCAACAGAAACTGTCCGTACTCAAAGCCCAGTTATCGGCCACCGCCGAGACGCTCCCCCATATCTTCACCACCGTCAAGACCAGACAAGAAGCCCGTCTCGACGCGCTTAACAGCCGACTGATAGCAGTTGTCAGACAGGGCATCATCACTCATCAGTCGAAGGTCAATGCTTTTGAAGAGAGGATTCCCATCCTTCTTGACCGTCGCCTAATGACGGAAAAGCACCGTCTACAACTCATCGAGGAAAAGGCCAAGAGCCTCGACCCCACCTTGTTGCTGAAGCGCGGTTACAGTATGACTATGAAAGACGGCAAGATCATCCGCGATGCTGCCATCCTCCGTCCTGGCGACGAAATCGAGACCCGCCTCGCCAACGGTACCGTTCGCTCTACCGTCATCCCGTCAGACCCATTAAACCCATAAATACCCATCCCCATGAATCAAGAACAGAAATACGAAGAAGCCTTCGCACAACTGCAAGACATTGTGCGCAAGATGGAAAACGACGAGTACAGTATAGACGAAATCGCTGTGCAACTGAAAGAAGCACAGCGATTAATCAAGTTCTGCAAGGACAAACTGACCAAGACAGAAGCGGAAATCCAAAAGATTCAGGCCGAGCGCGAGTAACGCTTAGAAGTAGAAGCCCACGGCAAGTGACTTGAAATCAGGACCCTTGTCCTTCTTCAGCACACTCATCGGCGAATACTTACAGTAGATACCGAAGCCCTTGGCAATATGCACGATACCCAGCACATCGACCGTGAAGGGACGCTCACCAATCTTCTTCGTCTGATCGTCTATCTCGTGATCATCCACCTCATAGTAGTTACTCAGACGGGCATAGTAGTTCCAATTCAACTGAGCACCCAGAGAGATGGCAAAGTTCTTGCCAAATCTCTGCTTGATAAGCAAAGGCATGGAAAGACTTTGCGTATGAACGCGAGAAGAAAGTTCTGACAACTTTCCGTCACGGTCAATGACACCGACTAAGTCGTTAGTCTTAACAAACATCTTATCATGTCCGCTCAGCGTGTAGTTACGCCAGTCGAGTCCTAAACCGGCAGAAAGAGTGGTCTTTGAATTCTTCGGAGTCCAGTCATACTGCGCAACCGTCAAATTGATTTCCCAAGAACGGAACGGGGCGAAATCCAAGCCTTTGGTACTGACAGGGATGTCAACACCCACAGCAAAGTGCAACGTCCAGTTGTCATCTTCGTCCTTTCCCTGACCCAATTTGATGCCACCGTCATTAGTATTGACGTCATCATTTTCAGTAAACGTTTCGGCATGAGCCGTCATTCCGACAGTCAGGAATGCCAATAAAAGTAGTTTCTTCATTTTTCCTTACTTTGATTAATAATGTTAAAAACTGCTGCAAAGATAGCATTTTCCATGCAAATAGACAAGAAAAGGGGATGAAAAAGCGTTTTTTCGAGGGAAATTGTTGCTTGAAAGCAAGAATTTGTTTACTTTTGCAAGCAAAATTGAAACTTTAACGTAAAAATAGTAATATGAAGAATTTAGATTGGGGTAGCCTGTCTTTTGGCTACATGAAGACCGACTACAACGTACGTTGCTATTATCGCGACGGCAAATGGGGCGAGATAGAAGTTTGCTCCGACGAGTATCTGAACCTGCACATGGCTGCAACCTGTCTGCACTACGGTCAGGAGGCTTTCGAGGGTCTGAAAGCCTATCGTTGTCCTGACGGCAAGGTACGCATCTTCCGTGTCGATGAGAATGCCGCCCGTCTGCAGAGCACCTGTCGTGGTATCATGATGCCTGAGGTCAGCACAGAACTGTTTACTGAAATGGTGAAGAAGGTGGTCCGCCTGAATCAGGAGTGGATTCCCACCTACGAGAGCGGTGCTACGCTCTATATCCGTCCGCTGCTCATCGGTACAAGTGCCCAGGTAGGTGTGCATCCCGCCAAGGAGTATTGTTTCCTGATTTTCGTAACACCAGTAGGCCCGTATTTCAAGGGTGGCTTCGCTGCCAATCCCTACGTGATTATCCGCGATTACGACCGTTCTGCTCCTCTCGGTACAGGTAAATATAAGGTAGGTGGTAACTACGCAGCCTCTTTGTTCGCCAACAACCTGGCCCACGAGAAGGGCTACGCCTGCGAGTTCTATCTCGACGCCAAAGAGAAGAAATACATGGACGAGTGTGGTGCTGCCAACTTCTTCGGCATCAAGAACAATACCTATATCACGCCGAAATCGACCTCTATCCTGCCCTCTATCACCAACAAGTCGTTGATGCAGGTGGCTGAGGATCTGGGTATGAAGGTGGAGCGCCGTCCTATTCCTGAAGAGGAACTCGAGACCTTCGAGGAGGCAGGTGCCTGTGGAACAGCCGCCGTCATCTCACCTATTTCTTATATCGACGACCTCGACACAGGCAAGCGCTACTCCTTCGGTGAGAAGCCAGGTCCTATGTCGAAGAAACTCTTCGACACCCTGCGTGGTATCCAGTATGGCGAGATCGAGGACAAGCACGGTTGGACAACAGTAGTCATTGAATAATAACCAACAATCAAACAAGAACCATTATGGGAACAAATCAAGATTACAAAAACAGAGCCCTCGCCAGTTTGGAGGGCAAGTGGGGAAAAGGTGCTATTGCCACGCTTATCTACCTCATCATCACCATGGGTATTGACTGGACAATAACCGCCCCCATGGGTAACAATATGGTCATGAGTTACAGTACCTCTGGTATCTGGACACTCATCTGTCTGCCATTGAACTGGGGTTTCGCCATCTATTTCCTCCGTCTCATCCGCAATGATGATCTGAGTTATTGGCATCTCTTCGACGGTTACAAGGACTTCCTGCGCATCTTCCTGGCAGAGTTTCTGGTGACTATCGCCATAGTGATCGGTTTCTGCCTGCTGATTGTCCCTGGCATCATTTTGACTACAGGCCTGCTCATGACAGACTTCATCCTGAAGGACGATCCTAAGATTAGTGCCCTCGATGCCATGATGAAGAGTTGGAAGATGACCGATGGCCACAAGGCAGAACTCTTCTACCTGTTCCTCAGTTTCCTTGGCTGGATCATCCTGTCCTGTTTGACCCTCGGTATCGGATTCCTCCTGCTGTACCCCTACATGCAATCCGCCTTGGCTCACGTCTATGAGGACCTGAAGGCAGAGAAGCCTGAAGTGTCAGAAGTTATTTAATACATGGGCAAAGGCAAACTGGCGAAATTCGCCGACATGGAGACCTACGAGAACGTGTTCCAGTACCCTTATTCGGTAGTGGAACACGTGCCCTTTGAGATGCAGGGTCACTGGCACGAGCGGTACTTTCACAATGACCATCCCATCGTGCTCGAACTCGGCTGTGGCAAGGGCGAATACACCGTAGGACTCGCCAAACTCTACCCAGACATCAATTTCATCGGCGTCGACATCAAGGGTGCCCGTATGTGGACAGGAGCCACCCAGGCCCTCACCGAAGGGTTGAAAAACGTGGCCTTCCTCCGCACGAACATCGAGATCATCGAACGTTTCTTCGCTGAAGACGAGGTGCAGGAAATCTGGCTCACCTTCAGCGACCCCCAGATGAAGAATCCCCGTAAGCGCCTCACGTCAACTTATTTCATGGCGCGCTATCGTAAATTCCTCATCGATGGCGGCATCATCCACCTCAAGACCGACTCAAATTTCCTCTTTACCTATACTACGTATATGGTAGAGAAGAACCATCTTCCACTGCTATTTAGGACAGAGGATCTTTATCACCTAGGCAATCCTAGGGAAAACCTAGGAAATCCTAGGGGAAACCTAGGTGATCCTAGGAAAGCCCTAGCATCGCCCAGCGAAATCCCAAGCAATCTTGACCCCAAGGTGCTCTCGATTCAGACCTACTACGAGTCGATGTGGATTGCCCGCGGACTAAACATCAAGTATATGAAATGGCAACTGCCTCGCGAGGGCACCTTAGAGGAGCCCGATGTCGAGATTGAACTCGACGACTACCGCTCCTACCACCGTACCAAGCGCAGCAGCCTCGACAAAGCAAAATAAAACAACATTAACAAGATAAGATTATGACAAACAAGTATTTACTTTTTTACCTCCTCACCTTCTCATCTTTAACCGCCTCCGCACAGATTTCAAAAAACGTAACGGTGGATTCCGTCGGACTGCTCGCGAAGCAGATCCAGAAAGAAGAGATGTTCAAAATCTCTGAGTTGAAGGTCAGCGGCCCGCTCAACAGCGCGGATGTCAAACTGCTTCAGCAGATTGTCAACCGTTCGAAGGCCAACGAGAAAAAAGGCGAGTGTGTTGTCACCAGCATCGACCTCTCCGAAGCCATCTTCACAGAGGGCAAGGCGGCCCTGGGCACCACCACTCTGCCTAACGGACTCTTCTCAGGAGCCAAGCAACTGCTGAGAGTCACTCTGCCAAGAGGCATCACCGCCATCAGCAAGAACTGCTTCGAAGGCTGTTCATCGCTGCCAGAGATAAACATCCCTGAGAGCGTCACCGCCATCGGCGACCAGGCCTTCCAGGGTTGCGAGGCATTAGCCGCCATCTCCATCCCCAGGGGAGTCACCACCATCGGCAACGAGGCTTTCGAGAACTGCAAGGCCCTCGCCGCCATCGAGATTCCTGAAAACGTGAACGAACTTGGTAATCAGGCCTTCAATGGCTGTAAGGCCCTCGTCACCGCCAATATCATCGGCAAGGTCAAGAAGATAAACAACGCCACCTTCAAGGGCTGCGAGAGTCTCACCACTGTGACTCTGCCAGAGAGCGTGAAATCCATCGGCAACGACGCTTTCCGCGACTGCAAGAGTATCCCCACCCTCGAGTTGCCTGAAGACTGCAACGAAATCGGCAACTCCGCCTTCGAGGACTGTACGAGACTCACCGCCGTAGAGATGGGCAATGTCAGCAAGATAGGCAGCAATGCCTTCGAGGACTGCAAGAGTCTTGTCGGTGTCACCCTCGAGAAACTCTCGAAACTCGGTAGCGGCGTGTTCAAGAACTGCGCCGCCCTTACCACCGTCAACATCCAGGGCACCATCGACGAGATCAACTCCAACACCTTCTACGGCTGCACCACCCTCACCGACGTCACCCTGCCCGCAACCATCAAGGAAATCGGCAACAGCGCCTTCGAAAAGTGCCAGAGCCTGACTGAGATAGAATTTCCGTCATCCCTGACTAAGATCGGTTCTGAAGCCTTCCAGGAGTGCAGCAGTCTCCATCAGGCCATCATCCCCAATATGGTCAAGAGCATCGGCAGCAGTGCCTTTGAAGGATGCTCCACTCTCGACAGTGTTGCCATCAACGGTATGATACAGGAAATCGACAACAAGACCTTCTACCGCTGCAATACCCTGCGTAGCATCACCCTGCCCGCCTCCGTGAAGAAGATTGGCACGAAGGCCTTCCAGGAGTGTACTTCGCTGCAAAGCATCGAACTGCCTGCAGCCCTGACCGCCATTGGCGACGATGCCTTCGAGAAATGTGCTTCTCTGCAGAGCATCAAACTGCCCATCGCCGTGACGAGCATCGGCAGCGACGCTTTCTTAGAGTGTACGATGCTGGCCAAGGTCGAACTCCCCGTAGCCCTGAAGAAGATTGGCGGCGAGGCTTTCGCCAAGTGTCCGAGCCTGCGCGACGTCATCCTCAACTCTCCCACCCCGCCAGCCATCTCCAAGAGCACCTTCAAGGATGTGGTCAGTTGTTCGTTCTGGTTGCCCAAGAACAGCAAGACGCTCTACATGGCCAACAAGGAATGGGTGAAGGTCTATGTGCTGAAAGAGAAGGAATAAGATGACACTCTATCCGAAACTGATTATGGATGCGCTGGCAACGGTGACGTATGCCGGCACAAAAAAGAACCTTGTGGAGAGCGGGATGGTGGCCGACACGCCCACCGTAGCCGCTCCCGCCAAAGAGGGAGAGCCCTGGCACGTGAAAGTCGTGCTGGAGTTCCCCCGTGATACCGATCCCTTCCTGCGCTCCACCGTCAAGGCCGCCGAAGCCGCCATCAAATACCATTGCGGTCAGGATGTCGAGGTGGAGATCATCACCGAGTTCAAGACGGCTCCCCGCCCCGAAGTGGGTCAGATGTTGCCAGGTGTCAAGAACATCATCGCCGTGAGCAGCGGCAAGGGAGGCGTCGGCAAGAGCACTGTCTCTGCCAACCTCGCCATCGCCCTCGCCCGTCTTGGGTATAAGGTAGGCCTGCTCGACACCGACATCTTCGGCCCGTCGATGCCCAAGATGTTCGATGTGGAGGATGAGCGTCCCTATGCCATCCATAAAGACGGGCGCGACCTCATCTGTCCCATCGAGAAATACGGTGTCAAACTCCTCAGCATCGGCTTCTTCGTCTCTCCCACCACCGCCACCCTCTGGCGAGGTGGTATGGCCACGAGTGCGCTGAAGCAACTCATCGCCGATGCCGACTGGGGCGAACTCGACTACTTCATCCTCGACACCCCGCCGGGCACCAGCGACATACACCTGACGCTGTTGCAGACACTCCCCATCACAGGTGCCGTCATCGTCAGCACACCCCAGCAGGTGGCCCTCGCTGATGCGCGCAAAGGCATTGACATGTACCGCAACGAGAAGGTCAACGTGCCTATCCTCGGACTGATTGAAAATATGGCGTGGTTCACCCCTGCTGAACTGCCAGAGAACAAATACTATATCTTTGGCCGCGAAGGCTGCAAGCAACTCGCTCAGGAGATGGATGTCCCCCTGTTGGCACAGATTCCCCTCGTGCAGAGCATCTGCGACAACGGCGACGCAGGCACTCCTGCCGCCCTCAACAGCGACACCGCCACGGGTCTAGCCTTCATCAACCTTGCCCAGGCCGTTGTCACCGTCGTCAACCGCCGCAACAAGGAGCAGCCCGCCACCAAAATCGTCGGTACCAAATAAACAACAATCATCCCCGCCGATTGGCGGGGATGATTGTGTTTTTCTTTTATTCAACAACCTTTCGAGGGAAGTATTCGAACAATTTCTGATTGTCGCGCAGTTCCTTGATGCTGAGGTCTGGCTTTACTTCGCCACTCCAACTTGCAAAATTAGCCTTGAACGGCTCACCCTCAGGGACGATATAGGTGATAGTATCGAGATTAAGGGGCAGCGGCTCGAAAATCAGGACCATGGCAAAGTAGTCACCAGACATGCCCTGCACCCAGAACAATTTATCGTCAGGATAGTCCAGCACACCATTGCACTTATACTGGTGGCCCGACTTGTCGATGAGGATGGTGTTGCCGCCACGACCGAAATACTCACGGCGCCAGTTCATCTCTGTGGCAATAGCGACATAGGTGGCCTGAGGGGTCAGCCACATGGCCATCGTACCTTCCTGGACGGGCTTGATGAGGTGGGCATTCTTGTATTCCGACCAGGTGAAGAAATTGTCCTTGTCGTAGTCCTTGGCCTCTGTGACGAGGGTCGGATGATGGAATTCAGGAGCGTTGTCGTAGTTATTCTCAAATATACGAGCCTGGAGCCATTCTCCTCGTGGGATAGGGACCTCGGCACCTCTCAGCTGCCAGTTGGGCACACCGTAGATAGCAACCTTCTTTGTAGTCTCAGGCAGTTTGGGGAAGAAGATCTTGAAATCGACCACATCCCCCTTCTTACCCTTGAAGGAAAAGCGCTTGTAATAGCAGTCGGGCTCTGTGCGACGGGCACGATAACTGATGCCGGTCTCCTTGTCGAGCAAGCAGCCTTCTTCGTCAGTCAGCCAGAAGTTAGACACAACGTCAGCAGGCATGCGGAGATAGCAATGCAGCACGGTCTCACCGTTCTCCTCGGTCAATAGCCAAGGCATGGGCGAATATTGATAATCCTCTGATGAGGGATCGATCAGTTCAGGGAACAGATCGTTCAGATTATCGATAGTGGGCACGTTATCAAGCACTAAGTCAGAGAGTTCAAACCAGTCGTCCTTCTCGGTTCTGGGCCAGACGGCAATCGACTTCTTGGCCTTCTTGTCATAGGCAGCCGAAGGCGTCGCCATCCAGTATCCGGCGCTTTTTGCCAAAAACACAACATTATTCTTTTCTTGTGCCTGCATCGAGAGGCAGGCAATAGCCATAAGGCTAAGGGTTACGATACGTTTCATAATCATATCTCTTTGTTTTTAATGTTAATACTATTTTGATACATGAGCTCATCGCGATATTGTTGGAAACAGGCGGACGACACCTTGGCACCCAGAGGGGCATGGGTCGCGTAGAACAGGATGCGGCCGTTGATGCGTTCGGCTATCCAGCGGTACTGCAACTGCTTGCGCAGATCCTTCAGTTCGAAGAAGAACTGCTGCTGCGAGAAGTTCAGGTGATAGCCTGGCGTCTTCGAGTCGTACCAGCACGCCACCTGCAACAGTCGTCCAAACAGGTTTATCTCGTCCTTGTCGGGGAACACATAGACGCTGGACACCACACTGCTGTCAGCAGGCTGTGAGCATTTCAGTCCGCCCTGCTTCACCTGATGGTTGGCTGCCAACTGGTAAATATAGTCGTCCACACGGGCAGGATCCTGATAAGGGACGGTGTCCTTCGTCAACTCATTGGCAGCATAGTGGATATTTGGGTCGCCCAGCGGTTCTGTGTCACGAGGGGTGGCTTTTAGTCCGTCGCCTGCGTACTCTTGGTCCGTCATGTTCGGACTCTCAGTCCGTCCCGTACGGACTGAAACTGAGGTCTCTGGCTGTTTCTCCTCTGATACCTGCTTCACTTCACTTTCCTGCTTCACCTCTGGGGCCTCTTGCTTGGGCCGCTCTGTCGTCTTTGCCAGCATGGGCTCAGTCGGTTGCTCATGCTGTGGCATCATCGTCAGGCCAATACCTATTATAAATAATATGCAGGCGGCAGCGGCTACCCAACTCCAGAGGTGCCTCTTCTTGGCGACAGGCTTGGCTTCCAGCCGCTCTTCCATCTTTGCCATGAAGTCGGCAGGCAGTTGTGGCGTGCCTGAGTATTTGCGTCTCAGGGCTTCGCGCAGGTCCGTGTCATTATATCTTTTATTCATCGTCAATTCTTATTTCTTAATTCTTCACTCTTAATTTCTCATAGAGTTTCTTTCGTATCCTATACAGGCGGTTGGCCAGCGGTTTGGCTTCGACACCTGTGATGTAGGCGATCTCCGTCAGCGGACGGTCTTCGAAGTAGTAGAGCGTCAGCAGCATCCTTTCGTCGTCGGGCAGGTCGTCGATGACTTCCCTTAGTTGTTCGATGCGCTCCTCGCGTCCTGTGCTCAACTCGGCTTCTATCGCTTCGTCGCTGATGTCCGTCTGCCACACCTTGGTATCTTCTATGGATACGATCACCGGGCGTCGTCGTTTCAGGAAGTCGAGCGTCAGACGGTAGGCGATTCGGCAGAGCCAGGTAGAGAGCGAAGCCTTGTTCGGGTCGTAACTGTCGATGTGGTCGAAGGCTCTCATAAACGTGTCTTGCGTCAGTTCCTGAGCATCCATCACGTCAGTCACCTGTCTGACTATCATCGCGAAGACGCGCTCCGCATAGCGACCGACCATCTCTGTCTGTCCCTCGCGCCGTCCACTACGGACGGCCTCCACGATCGCTGTCTCTGTTAGAGCACTCATTTAGTTCTTACTTCTATCTGTTATACGACAAGTTTTGGAAAATATCCCGCACTTTTCCAAACTTTTTTTCATTTTCGCCCACAAAATTACAAAATTCTTTGGTTTTCCCCGTATTTAATCGCCACTTTTCACATAACAAAGGGACTACGAAATCAAATAAAATATAAAAAATACTTCAAAAATATGCAAGTGTGACTATTTTTAGTTATATTTACACCCCAAAACAAGAAAAATGATAAGGAGGAATAAAGTATGGGATATTTAAAGTATAAAGGCTACACTGGTAGCGTGGAATACAGCGAAGAAGACAACTGCCTTTTCGGCAAGGTTCAAGGTATGAGCAAGGATGCTATCACCTATGAAGGCTCAAACATCGATGAACTCCGACAGGACTTTGAGGGAGCGATAGACGACTATCTGTCTCTCTGTGCTGCAAGGAATATCGAACCTCGCAAGCCCTATAGTGGTTCGTTCAATGTCCGTGTGTCTCCAGAGATACACAGCGCCATTGCCATGCTTGCCCAAGAAGCAGGTATCACCCTCAACGCCTTTGTCCGTGAGGTGCTGGCCCGAGAAGTAAAGATTGCTGTATAACGGGGGGGGCGGTTCTTTTGTTACACGCGAATGTAACAAAAGAACCGCCCCCCCCCGTTAGATTATTCAACTATCCCCACGGATCATCAAAGGACCTATGAATCAAACTCACTTGGACACAATATACAAAAACATTACCTCGTTGTAGCGCCATACCCAGGATTCTGCGTCATATAAGGATTCCTACTGACTTCATCCTGCGGAATTGGGAATAGCAATTGATATTCTTCTAGTCCAAGCGTGGACTGAGCCAGACCTGTACGCTTCAGAAAAGCGAAATAACCGCCAAAATCAATTTGGATTCTATGACGAAGCTCCGAGATTGCGGCTATAATATCAGTCGATGTAGTTTCGATTCCCTTTGTTGTTGCTACTTGGCTCATGTATTCCTTCGCTTTCGTGTCATTGTTCAGTTTGTTTTCACATTCTGCCAGAGAAAGGAGTACATCGCCATATGTTTGATAAATGCACAGATAATTATTATATGAGATAACAACATTGTCATTCGCTCTGGTCGGTGAATTAATTGCTTGGCTCCATATAATCTCAGAACAAGTGGGGTCAAGATTGTCTGTTGCATTAACAAGCGAATAGCGATTGCTGTTTACAATCTCTTCCAATAGCGGTTTTGCTTCCATATACCTACCCTGATACATATAGATATCAGCAAGTACTACTCGAGCAATATCTTTTGATAATGAATACATCTTTTCATGACTGTCTACATATCCTGTCACTTTTTCGTCCATATCTCCCATAGAGGCTTTCAATTGCTCAATGAGGTTATTAAAGATTTCATCAGGCGCAATTCTTATTGCATAGTCTATGTTGTCAGTAACGTATGGAACACCCCCGAAGAAGGTCACCAACTGATAATACGATAAGGCATTCAAAACGGAACACATTGGTCGGAAGACACCCATGCCCTGTGCATCACAATGCTGCATCAGCGGATAGTTTCTATTGATACTCTGATATAATGTATACCATATTTCTCGAACTCTATAATCGTATGGCTGCAATGGAGCCTTGAATCCTTCAAGGTTAATCAATCCTGTATATTCTGCGTCAGCCTTACGGTATGCTGCATGACTGTTATATGTAGCCTCAGCCAACGATGCAATATAATTGTTTCCATCCTCGCTGATAAACATTGCATCAGGGTCTCCGTCTTGCGATACCGTGAGTGAGAAAGCCTCAGTTCCTTCAAGGTCATATAGTTTCACTTTACGGCTATTCACGGTATAATTCATTGTAGGATTAACAATAATAGTAAGTATACCCTCGTCATAGTTGCTTGTCATGCTGACAGGACCCCGATTGAGAAAATGGTCAAAGAAATCAACAATAGCGATAGCATCAGGATTACCGCCAACAGTTGTCAGGGGAATGTTACTGTTTATATGAACGGTATATGTTCCACCCTCTTTCGGTGCATGAATCGATTCCACATCGGCTGTAACGGGATGCGACGGATCATAAGGCTGGGAAGCGGTAAAGTAAACTTCCATCACGTCATCAGCCTTGACAGTATGGATCGAGCCGTCTTTCAATTTCACGTTCATTTTATAAACTGTTGTCTGCGCCAATGCTATTTGCGACATTGTGGCCAGAAAAATAATCAAAGAAAAAAGTCTCGTTTTCATATTCCTTATCTATTTATGATTTTAATACTTGTATTATTCGAGTGCAGCAATAGGATACCCTTTGGCAAACCAGATACTTCCACGACTGCAGATCCGTTTGTTTCTGCCTTGCTTTCTTTCACAATTTTCCCATCCTGCGTATAGACTGCAATCCTGCTTCCTGCCGTCAAACCGCTAAAGACAATAAATCCATTTTCCAACTTTACGCTACCGGCTTTTATGACCTCAGCAATTCCTGTCGTTTCATTCAAGAAAGCATAGTTCTGAACATCGGCTAAACTCATCGAAAATGTTCTGGTACTACTGACAATACATAGTTCGCCATTAGAAAATGATAACCTCGGCTCTTCAGCCAAAGCAAAACTCGTCTGTGTTCCGTCCCTGCTATTCACAATTAAGAATTTTACACCCTCAGCAAGGCACTCAACCAAAGGCAATGCAGCCAACGCCAATGCAATAATAATTCTTTTTGTCCTCATATCGTCTATTTCTATTTATTGTTTATTACCTATGTTAGCAATTACTCGTCTGCTTTATCATAACAGAAAAGGCGCAGAAATTCGCCATACGCTTCACGGTTCACCACAAACCACAACTATATACGGGAATTCTGCGCCCATATAGGGGCAGTTCCTATAATAGTTGTTGCTCTTTCGTTCGCGGTGGTGATTGTGAAGCTATAGAGCAATATGTCTTTGCACCCTTTGCAGAATGCAGGTGCAAATATATGAAAAAACTTCGAATAATGAAAGAAAAAGAGAAAAAAGATTCATCTTTTGTGGATTTCGGGGCTTTTTCCTTTGAAGGTTGCACAAATGTTTGTATCTTTGCAGACAGATAAAAAGTCTTACTCAAATCCACCTCATATGTATCTCATAGGCATCTCATACGGTTCTCATAGGCATATCCAATGCATCTTCGATGCATCTCATAGACTTCTCAAGCCCTTCGCATGTACAATTTATAGGCAACGAATGTCCTACTCCTATTGTTGTCCGCTTGTTGTTCGGTTGTTGTCCGCTTGTTGTCCGCTTTTTAACCGGACAACAACCGAAGAAGAAGCGAACATGAACCGGACAAGAATATGAGATACAGTGGCATTGGGTTGGAGTAGGAATTGAGATTGGTATGAGTAGGATTGGGGATGGGTATGAGCAGGATTGGAGATAGGTATGA
Organism: Prevotella sp.; assembly: GCA_017618275.1. Taxonomy (GTDB): domain Bacteria; phylum Bacteroidota; class Bacteroidia; order Bacteroidales; family Bacteroidaceae; genus Prevotella. Next base: position 128,482 of record JAFZUS010000004.1, on the reverse strand, counting down.
GTAAGATTGGAATAAGATATGATAAGAATTAGAAAGGAGATAGAGCAATGAAGAAGGAAAGTACAAGTAAAGGACTCATGCTGATAGGTAGCCTCCGCAAGGCGGGAGTGACAACCTATATGAAGCAAGGCAAGATGATTACACGGGTTTCGAACTCATGCGAGAGGCGTAGCAACACACTGCCTCAGTTTATTCAGCGGCAGAAGATGCGGCACACCACAGCACTATGGAAGATGCTGAAATGGTGTGAGACGATGTTCACCGAACGCCAGACGGCCTATTCGAATTTTGCATCCTTGGCGAATCGTCTGCCAGTGGTGTATGTGACTAAGGTACTGATGGACCAGGCATCGTTTCTCATGCCAGGCATTCCGGTGAGCGACGGCAAACTGCCGGCAATCAACGAGCAATTGGGTGAGGTGGACGGTACGCCTGCCCTGATAACTGACCTCAAGGGAGAAGCGTGGGACTGTCAATCGAAGTTGTTGCTCTACACTGCCGAGCAGCACATCGAAAACAATCTGCCTCGGGTGCGGTTCAGCATGCGCGAGGTGTCGTGGCAGGAAATGAGCCTTGTGGACGGGCATTATGTGCTGAAGGGCGAAGCATTTGCCGACGACATGAAAGGTTGGGCACTGGTGCTTGTGAAGGGTGAACGCTGTTCGCCACAGACCATCGTTACCCGCTGCACCCTGTACCAGCAGTACACGACGGAGGAAGCGCTGGAAAAGTCTGCCGACAGTTATGGCGGTCTTACTGAGCCAGGTTTCCTTTCAGCGTAATCCTGTTACATTACAGGCTGTCGGCGATGCGGCGGCAGAAGGACTCGTGGCGACGACGGACGTACTCGGTGAGCAGGCCCATGGCGAAGACCTCGAAGAGGAAGAACTCGGCGGGGAGGTCGATGAGGCAGAAGAGGAACAGCCAGAAGGAACGGAAATTGAAAGTCAGCAGGCCGTTCCAGAACATCAGCGCCAGCGACGAGCGGTGGATATCTTCATGGATCTCCTGCGGCACCTGATCCATATTGCCAAACTTGCTGCGCAGGACGGACAGCAGACGCTGGAACTGGGGAGTGACTTTCTCCTGTTTCTTGGTGTAGTCGACGTACGACTTCTGGAACCAACGCACGTAGCCAGGGGTCTCAGAACCCATCTGGTCGTAGATCTCCTGTTGGCGGACGGAGTTGTCGAACTCGCTGCCCTTCTCGCCCTTCAGGAAGAAAAGATGCACCTGGATGTAGTAGTCGGCCAGACGCTGCTGAGAGGCGATGCCCTTAAAACCTGACATCACGCCAAGGACGAAGACGACAGCCGTCGCAATCCATACATTCGTGGGAGTATCTTCGATACCCAGCCAGCCGAACTCAAGGCTATGGTAATGATAGAAGCGCCACACGAAGGCCACATAGATAGGCGTGAACCAAGTGAAGCCAGCCAGTCCGTCGAGGATACGTCCCACGCGGCTCTTCTTGCCCGTCATACGAGCCAGTTGTCCGTCGGTACAGTCGAGGATGTCTGCCACCATCAGCAGGGCGATGGCTGCCAGATTGAGGAGGAAGCCCGTCATACCCTCGTAATAGAAACTGCCATGGGCGAACAGTACACAACTGCCAGCCCCGATGAACATCGACAGGATGGTAACCGTATTGGGGTGGATATCGAAATAGTCGAAGCCTTTCGCACAATAGTAGCAGAGCGGGCGGATGACATGGAAGTCGAGCCAGTCCTCCGTCTCTGCGGATTTCAATGTCTGATAATACTTTTCGTTCATTTCTTTGATGTGTTTATTCGTTTCATGCCAAGACGTACCTCACGCTTCTTGCGGAGATAGTCGAGGCGCTCCTGCGCGTGCTGTCGCGAGATATAGAGTTGATGGCCATAGACGAGACAGGCAGTGGCAAGGTAGGCAGCCGCCTGGATCCACAGGCAACGGAGTTCGAACGACACGTCGCCTATCGAGCCACCCATGCTGTTGAGACGCAGGTAAGCCCTGATACCGAAGGTACTGGGGAAGAGCCACGACACGCCCTGCAGATAGCCAGGGATAGAGGTCTGAGGCCAGGATACACCCGACAGGAACAGCAGCGGCAGTGAGACGAACACCATCAGCAGGATAACATTCTCACGGTAGCGCACCAGACACGACACCGTCATACCGAAGAACACGCAGGCCAACAGATAGGGTATCATCATAGCCAGCAGGTTCTGCCATGGTGCCATGTGGATGAAACTGAAGAACTTCGGAATCATGAGGATCAGGTATGTGCCCATGACAGCATAGACCATCAGATAGCAGAGCGCCTTACCACTGACGACACGCCCTATCCCACAGTAACTGGGATGGATTGGTATCAGGTCGCCATAACGGTTGCGCTCACGGGCCGTTCCCGCAGCAAGACCGATACCAAGGGCGAGGGTCTGTTGGATAATCAGGATAATCACGGCAGGCAACACGGCAGTGCCGTAGCCACCCTGAGGATTGAACATCGCCACCTCCTCTACATCGAGGGGACTGGTGGTTATCATATCTTCGCGAGCGGTATAGTTGCCAGAGAGTTTGGTCTGTATCTGGGCTCCCATCCGCTGACTCACAGCCATCGCCGTCTGATAGATAGCCTTATAGGTGAGCATCAGCGCCATGTCGCAATACACGCTGACGGTGGCCTGCTCCATGCGGTTGAGGTGGGTGGCAAAGTCCTCGGGGATATAGTAGATGCCCTTCACCACCTGACGACTGACAAGACTCTGTGCGTCGTCGAGATCCTCGGCATAGCAGGCGACATGCACATCAGCCGAAGCGTCACACATCCGTATGAACTGACGCGACTGTTGGGAGTGCGACATATCGACCACCACCACAGGCACCTCATGGATACTCTCATTGTTGTAGACCCACGAGTAGAGCAAGGGATAGACAAGTGGCACCACGATGCAGAACAGCAGCACGCCCTCGTCGCGGAGCACCTGACGCAGTTCATAACGCCACACATAGGCGGCATCGTCGAGCCATTTAATGATATTATGGAATATAGACATAAGTAAGCATCGCGTTTTTGATCTTACGGATGACGAACCAGGGCAGCAGCGTGAATGCTACGAGTGCCACGAGGTGGAACCACGCGTCGATGAGCGGGAATCCATTGAACACCGTAATCTGATAGAGCATATAATAGTGGCGCAGCGGGAAGAGCCACGTCAACGCCTGTATCGGTGTGTCCATACCCATCACAGGGAAGGCAGAGCCTGCCAACGAGAAACTGAGCACGCCCCACAGCGAGCAGATACTCATGGACATACGCAACGACGGCATGAGACCGAAGATGAAGATGCCGAAGCCGATGGAGGAAAACACCTGCAGCAGGGCCAGCAGTATGATTCTCCACACACCTCCTTCATGGGCGAAATGGAGCACATGATAGATATAGAACTCGTAGAAGAATATCAGCACAAGGAACACCATCGCCTGAGGCAGGTATTTCCCGAGTAACGCAACGACAATATTGCCGTCGGCCTTCGCTATCAACTCCTTGCCACGACTGAACTTCAGTTCCATTCCAAGCGAATAGGCCGAAATCAGGAACATGAAGAGCATCATCACACCAGGCACGAATACGGTAGAGAGATACATGTTATAGTTGCTCCAGGGATTGGCAATCTGGTGCAGGTCGATACGGATAGGTTGCAGGAAGGTCTGTATCTGCTGGGGCGTGAAGCCCTTGGCACGCATCGTGGCCTGTCCCACTGCCGCTGAGCCAAGGGTGGAGACGGTCTTCAGATCCTTCATCACCATGGATCCCGCTGCCAGCGACACATTACTATAATAATAAGAGACCTTCGGACGACGGGCAGAAAGGAGATTGTCCGTCGTACCCTTAGGGAAATACAGAAAACCGTAAATCTCATTCTCCTGCATGGCATGACGGGCCTCAGCGACGGAAGCATAATGAGCCACCACACGGGAACTCTGGAAACCGTCGAGACGACGAATCAGTGCACGCGAAGTGGAGGTATTGTCGAGGTCGACCACACCTACCGGCATCTCTTGAGGCACTCCTTCATCCAGCAGCGTGGTGAAGAACAGCATCGTCAACAGGGGGAACAAAAGCATACAGCACAGGTAGATGGGATTCTTCAACAGAATCTTCATCTCGCGTATCGCGATCACCCAGATATTTCTAAGGTACCTCAACTTTACCTTTTTTACCTTTTTACTTTTTTACCTTTTAATAATCAGCGACATCCCCGGACGCAAGCCTTCGAGTTTCTCGACGGGACGAGCCTTCACCTCAAAGGTCTTCAGGTCGTACTGTCCATTGGCCTTCGTGGCCTTCCACACGGCATACGAGCCCTGGTCCTTCAGGTAATAGACCTTCATCTTCACCTCTTTGTCGAAGGCGGGGACATAGGCCGTGAACTCAGAACCCACCTGTATGTCCTTCAACTGATCCTCACGCACATTGAACGTACCCCACATATCATCCATCACGGCAATCGACATGATGGGAGAACCAGTGCCAACCAGTTCGCCTACCTTCGGATAGACATCACTGACCTCACCCTCCATCTGGGCAATCTGCACCGTCTCGTGGATATAACTGTTCACCTCCTGCACGGCACCCTTGGCACGGTCTACCTGGGCGGCAGCAGCCATCTTGTCCTCCATACGGGCACCGTTCACAGCCATGTCGTACTGGCTCTGGGCAGCCTTCATCTGAGCCTCCATCGCCTTATAGTTGGCATAGACCTCGTCGCGCTTCTGGGCACTGACCACACCCTCGTCGAAGAGACGTTGGATGCGGTTGTACGACTTCTCTGCAATCTCGTAACCGGCCTTAGCCTGCTGGAGCACGGAGAAGGCACCTTGTATCTGTTCTTTACGGGCACCGTTCTGCGCCTTCAGTTCGAGGGCGGCAGCGGCATTCTCCGCACTACGGGCCTGTTCCATCTTGGCACGCACCTCCGGCGCATCGAGGATAGCAAGGGTGTCGCCCACCTTCACGAAGTCGCCCTCCTTCACACGGAGTTCAAGGATACGTCCAGGCACCTTGCTGGACACACGGTACTCTGTGACCTCCACCTGGCCCTGGATCACGTTTGGCTCACGGTCGAGTGCCAGGAATCCGATGAGAGCCACGATGATAATCACTACTACAAAGCCTGCAATGGCAAGCAGAATGTTTTTATGCTGACTATTTGCACTCATATCTTTACTTTTTTACCTTTTTACTTTTTTACCTTTATTCCAGTGTGCCGAGCGACTTCTGCAAATCTACTTGGCTAAGTTTGACATCTATTTCTGCATCGATCTTCTGCGACTGGGCCTGCAACCATGCTGTCTGAGCCTCCATCACAGTGGTGGGGGTGATGACACCCTCCTTGAAACCCAGGTTGGCGGTGCGCAGATTCTCCTCGGCACGGGCGATGTTCGACTGTGCCATCACCAGTTTCCGGTTCGCCTCATCCACACGGAAGGAATTCTGGTTCACCTGCAACTCGATCATCTCACGGGCCTCCTCCAGTTCGAGACTGGCAATACTGGTGGCACCTTTCGAGGCACGCACTTTATACATCACGTCGCCCCAGTTCCAGATGGGCACACGCACCATCACACCCACATTCCAGATACCACGGAACTTCTTCTCGAAGCCATTATACAGGCTGGGGTTAGTGATGAGGTAGCCGCCCGTCAACATCACCTGAGGCAGGTTGCCGGCCTTAAGCACGTTGGTAGCCTGCTTGGAAAGATCGATGGTGTTTTGGAGCATCTTCAATTCCGGGCGGCAGTTCCAGGCGATATCGGTGGTATTACCGGATAACCCGGAAATTTCTGATAACCCGGATAACTCCTCCACATTCTCGTCGGCGAGGGTGATCTTCTCGTTGACAGGCAGGCCACAGAGTTCGCAGAGCAACATCTTCGAGAGCACCAGACCGTCGTCCACTTTCAGGACAGCCATCTCTGCCTCGTTTACCTTCACGCTCACACTCAGGCCATCGCTCTTCGTGGCTATACCCTCCTCAATCATCTTACCGACATCCGAGTCGAGTTTCTTCACAAGATCCAGGTAACCGTCAGCCAGTTTTTTCTTATGGGTCAGCGACACCACCTGCCAATAGGCCTGGTCTATCTTGTAGAGCGTAGCCTGACGATTGGTCTCGGAGGAGTTGGCCATCAAGTCTTCATTGATATCAGCCATCTTGTTCATCGCCTTGATGGCGCCACCCATGAAGACGGGTTGTGTCAACAGGATGGAACCGGCCCACATATTACGGGTATCTGTATGGAAGGCTTCCACGATGTCAGCCCCGAGGGCATTCAGTTGTCCTGCCAGACTCGTCATACCATCCTGCATCTGCGTCTGCAGACCACCCATCATCTGCTGCACCTGGGCAGCGGGCATACCCATCTGCACAAAGGCACTACCCATTTGGGTCAAGACCTGCGAGAGACCCTGTACCTGTGGCTGCATGCCTGTAGCCAGAGCGGTTCCCAGGTTGGGAAATGAACTCTTCTGGGCATCATTCAACAGCGATATCTCCCGACTGGTATGCTCATAGGTACCTATGGCACTCACATGGGGCAGGTATTTGGTACGCGCCGACTTACGGGCGTTTGCTGCCACATCCTGCTTCACTTGCGAGATACGCATCTGCTTGTTGTTGCGCAGCGCCATCGCCCGACAACTGTCAAGCGTCAGCAACCGCTGCGCGGAGGAAGTGGGAAAGTGAGAAAGTGAGAAAGTGAGAAGTACTACCAGCACTTTCACCTCCCACGTCACTTTCACCCCCTGACATTTCTTCATTCTTATCATATTTGAAAAATTATTTCTCACCTTCTCACTTTCTCACCTTCTCACTTTCTCACCTTCTCACTTTCTCACTTTCTCACCTTTATTCAAAGTTGAACGTCCTTGATCCGATCATATTGCCATCGGCAAAGATGCTGACACGGTACTGGCCACCCTCCAGCATCTGGGTGACATCCCAATAGGTTTTGACCGTCACTTCCTCACCCGAATACTCGATGGTCTTCTTCATCGAATATTGCAGGTTACGGTTCTCGTAAGCAAACGAGCCACCCCCGCTGAGGGTGTTACCGCCAGGATTCTGGATACGCACATAGACAGTACGATTACCATTTGAGGCAGTTACGTTCTTCGTGATGGTGAAGGTAACCTCCATCTTCTTGGTGTCCTTCAGTTTCTTCGTCGGCTTGTCACGTTTGTTCAGCAACGAGAGGTTGATGTTCGTCGCATCAAGTTGGGCGGCAATAGCCACCTTCTCAGAGAGCGATTCCTTCTCACTGCTGAGACCGGCAATCTCCGTATTGCGCTGTTCCAGTTCGGCACTCACCCGACTGTTCTCCTCCTTCAGACTCTCATTCAGACGGTTCAGTGAATCCACCTGGATGATGTAACTGCGAAGCACCTCACGCACCGTGGCGAGTTCTTTCTTCAGACGGGTGATCTCACGGGCATCGTCAGCCTTCACCCGCTTCAACTCCTCCAAGAGACGCTGGGTCTTCATCTGCTCCTGCGTCAACTGCTCCACGATGGAGTCGTTGTTGATCTGGGTCTTCATCTCGCTGTATTGCAGGGCGAAGCGCTCATACTCGTTCTCCATCTCCTGCTTGTCGAGTTCAGCCAGTTCCTGCATGTCTTTATTCACCTGCTTTTGCTGCTGCAGATCCCTAAAGAGCCAGGCAGCCCCGGCTATCAGGGCTAATATCACCACTGCCATCAGTGGCACCAAGACTTTCTTCATATTCTATTTTATCGATAAAATCGTGTGCAAAGGTACGTATTTTTACTGAAATGCCAAAGTTTTTTCACATTTGTTTGGCCATTTCACAGAATTATACTATATTTGCAACATCTTTCTAACTGAAACGCCTATGCGAAAAGACAGTTTTCTGCATAAGGTCTTTGACCTTTACTACGACGGATTCCGCTCCATGCGCCTCGGAAAGACGCTGTGGGCGATTATCCTCATCAAACTGTTCATCATTTTCGTCGTGCTGAAGATATTCTTCTTCCCCAACTTCCTGAAGCAGAACGCCCAAGGCGACGAGGCGGGCTATGTGGCGAGTGAACTCACAGACCGTGCCGCCGAATAAAATCGAAATATGTAAATCGTAAATATTACTGTTATGTTTCAAAACCTATTCTTAAACATTGATGCCGGGACCATCGACTGGTCAAGAGCGCAATTTGCCCTCACGGCAATCTATCACTGGCTGTTCGTCCCGTTGACGCTGGGACTGGCCGTCATCATGGGAATCGTCGAGACAAAGTACTATCGTACGAAAGACGAATTCTGGAAAAATGCCGCCAAATTCTGGCAGAAACTCTTTGGCGTGAACTTCGCCATGGGTGTGGCCACAGGTATCATCCTCGAGTTCGAGTTCGGTACCAACTGGTCTAACTATTCCTGGTTCGTGGGTGACATCTTCGGTGCCCCGTTGGCTGTAGAGGGTATCGTGGCCTTCTTCATGGAGTCTACCTTCGTAGCCGTCATGTTCTTTGGCTGGAAGAAGGTATCGCCAGGCTTCCATCTGGCCTCCACCTGGCTCACGGGCTTAGGTGCCACCATCTCTGCCTGGTGGATCCTCGTGGCGAATGCCTGGATGCAGTATCCCGTGGGCTGCGAGTTCAATCCTGACACCATGCGCAACGAGATGGTCAGTTTTGCAGAAGTGGCCCTCTCGCCTTTCGCCATCGATAAGTTCTGTCATACCGTCATCTCGTCGTGGATCATCGGTGCCATCTTCTGTGTAGCCGTCTGCTGCTGGTATCTGATGAAGAAACAGCATACAAAACTCGCCACAGAGAGCATGAAGATTGGTGTCTGGGTGGGTCTGATTGCCGCTGTCTTGGCTGGTGCCACAGGTCATAAGTCGGCCCAGAGCGTGGGCGAGGTACAGCCCATGAAACTCGCTGCGATGGAGGCACTCTACAATGGTGGTGAGGACCAGGGACTGACAGCCGTCGCCTGGGTGAATCCCTTCTGTCAGCCTGACTACGCCAACGAGGAGGCCGCTCCGTTGAAGATAGAGATGCCTTACGCCCTCTCGTTTATGGCTACCAACGATATCCACGGCTATGTGCCTGGCATCAACGATATCCTGAACGGCTACACCAAGCCCGACGGTACGGTGGTACCCTCTGTCGACGAGAAAATCGCACGTGGCAAACAAGCCATCGAGGCCCTTGCTGCCTACCGCAAGGCAAAGGCAGACGGTGCCGATGAGTCCACACTATCCCCTCTCCTCTCTTCTCTCTCCTCCAACATGAAATACTTCGGCTATGGCTATATCAAGGACAAGAACGATGTGGTGCCCTTCATCCCCGTCAACTTCTGGGCCTTCCGTATCATGGTGGGACTGGGATGCGTCTTCATCCTCTATTTCCTCGTCCTGCTACTGCTCATCTATGATGTGCCTTTCCTGTCTGTATTCACACGCAGGTTAATGGCCGCCATCGGGCTACTGCCTGAGACGATGGCAGATGCACCTCGTCAACTGACGGGTCTGCCATCGTGGCACTATTGGGGTGCCATCATTCTCGTGCCGCTGGCCTATATCGCCTCTGAGTGCGGATGGCTCGTGGCAGAGTTCGGACGCCAGCCCTGGACCATTCAGGACATGCTACCCACGTGGGCTGCCGTTTCCGACCTGAATGCTGGCAGTGTCGCCCTCACCTTCATCCTCTTCCTCATCCTCTTCACCACGATGCTGGCAGTGGAAATTAACATTCTCCTGAAGCAGATCAACAAGGGACCCGAAATGAGTAATCATAATTCCTAATTACTAATTTCTAATTCATAATTTAACATGACATACGAATTCTTACAGCACTACTGGTGTTTCATCGTATCACTATTAGGTGCGATATTAGTTTTCCTGTTGTTTGTACAGGGTGCCAACTCCGTAGCCCGTTCGCTGGGCTATACAGAAGAAGGCCGCAGGCTCGTCTACAACTCCACGGGACGTAAGTGGGAGTTTACTTTCACCACCCTCGTCACCTTCGGAGGTGCTTTCTTCGCCTCCTTCCCACTCTTCTATTCGACGAGTTTCGGAGGTGCCTACTGGCTCTGGATGATCATCCTCTTTACCTTCGTGCTTCAGGCCGTCAGTTACGAGTTCCAGAACAAGATCGGCAACTTCCTCGGTCCCAAGACCTTCCAGTTCTTCCTGACCCTGAACGGCATCGTGGGTCCGCTACTCTTAGGCGGTGCTGTCGCCACCTTCTTCGAGGGTTCCAACTTCATCATCGCAAAAGACAATCTGGTCAACTCTCAACTCTCAACTCTCAACACTCAACTGGATATCACACCAGTGATATCATCCTGGGCCAATGCCTCTCACGGTCTCGATGCCCTACTCAATCCCTGGGTGCTGATACTTGGCTTCGCCGTTGTATTCCTGGCCCGTGTACTGGGCATCCTCTACGTGATGAACAATGTCAACGACGAGGATATCCGCTCTCGCGGCAGCGTCCGTCTGATAGGTGCGGCTGTACCCTTCGTCGTGCTCTTCGTGGCCTATCTCGTCCATCTGTTGGTGAAGGATGGCTTTGCCTACAATCCTGAAACGGGAGTCATCTTCATGGAGCCCTACAAATATCTGAACAATTTCATCGAGATGTGGTATCTCCTCATCCTGTTGTTGATAGGTGTCGTGCTTGTGCTTTTCGGCATTGGCAAGACCATCGTCTCAAAGGACTACATCAGTGGCATCTGGCCAGCAGGCATCGGCACCGTCCTCACCGTACTCGCCCTGCTGCTCTGCTGCGCCTGGAACAATACAGCCTACTACCCCTCGACAGCCGACCTGCAGTCGTCACTGACACTCCAGAACTCCTGTTCGAGTGAGTTCACGCTGCGCACGATGTTCTACGTCTCGTTGCTTGTGCCTTTCGTACTGGCTTATATCGTCTATGCCTGGCGCGCCATCGATGCCAAGAAACTCGACAAGGAAGAGATCCAGAACGACCACGCCTACTAAGATCGTTAACGACAATGAGATCCAGAATACTGACCCTTTTCGCAACGTTGCTGTGCAGCATATCCATGTATGCTGCCGCAACGAAGGTCGTGTACACCGTTTTTGATGAAGACATACGTACGCTGACCTATTATTACAACACCAAGTATAACTCAAGTAACCCTTACCATGAGTTGTACGACCCGGTCAACAATCCTAATGCCGTGCGTTTCTCTGACTATTGCATGCATGTGAGCAAAGTCGTAATCGACCCGTCGATGAAGAACGCACCATTGACATCCATGGAAAATATGTTTTATGGCGGAAACGTTGATGAGGGTGACAAACAATTGGACATTACGGACATTGAAGGCTTGGAAAACCTGAATACCGCCAATGTGACGAATATGAGAAGGATGTTCTACCGGTGCTTTTCCCTAAAATCGCTAGATCTCAGTTCGTTCAACACCGCAAAGGTGACGAATATGTCGGAGATGTTCTACCGGTGCTCTGCCTTGACATCGCTGGATCTCAGTTCGTTCAACACCGCCAAAGTAACGAATATGTCGGAGATGTTCTACGACTGTTCGGCCCTGACATCACTGAATCTCAGTTCGTTCAACACCGCAAAAGTAACGAATATGTCGGAGATGTTCTACGGTTGTTCGGCCCTGAAATCACTGAATCTCAGTGCGTTCAATACCTCGAAGGTAAAGAATATGCATGGAATGTTCAACTATTGCTCACACCTGACTTCACTGAATCTCAGTTCGTTCAACACCGCCAACACTGAGGACATGTCGTATATGTTCTATCGGTGCTCTACCCTAAAATCACTGAATCTCAGTTCGTTCAACACCACCAAGGTTAAGGACATGTCATATATGTTCGAATATTGCTCTGCCTTGAGATCAATAGATCTCAGTTCATTCAACACCGCCAAGGTTAAGGATATGTCAAATATGTTCGATTATTGCTCTGCCCTGAGATCAATAGATCTCAGTTCATTCAACACCGCCAATGTTGAGGGAATGGGGTATATGTTCTCTGAATGCAAAGCACTGACCTTACTCGACCTTTGCAACTTTAATGTTACCAAAGTTTGGTCTTTGGATAATATGTTCGAGAATTGCCTGTCGCTAAAAACCATCTATTGCAACGATGACTGGTCTGAAAATGGTGAAATATACGGGTATGACATGTTCAGTGGTTGCACCTCACTGGTAGGTGGCAAAGGAACGACCTATGAAGATTATTCTACAAACATATCCTATGCCCGTCCCGACGGTGGCACGGAGAGTCCTGGCTACTTCACAAAGAAGAGTGTTTACACCGTGTTTGACGAAGCAAAGCAGACGCTGACCTATTACTACAACCACCTGTATGATGAAAACAACCCGTATCATGAGTTGTACGACCCCGTGAACGAGCCCAATGCCATTCGCTTCATAGACTACAACAACAAGGTAAAGAAAGCCGTGATCGACCCCTCGATGAAGAGCGCCCCGCTGACCTCGATGAATAGGATGTTCTATGGTGGCCACATGGGCAAAAACAACAATCTGCCTGCAATGACAACCGTCGAAGGACTGGAGAACCTGAATACAGGCCAAGTGACGACGATGGAAAATATGTTCTGCGGCTGCCTGTCGCTGACCTCGCTCGACCTTAGCGCGTTCAACACGAAGCAAGTCACAGATATGAATGGCATGTTCATCTATTGCTCGTCACTCCAGACGCTCGATGTCAACTCGTTCGACATCGGTAAGGTGACAAACATGGCCAGCATGTTCGCTGGCTGCTCGGAACTGACAACCATCTACTGCAAAACCAACTGGAGCAGCACGACAGCGCCTTCCGGCCATATGTTCGAAAACTGCACAAAACTGGTGGGTGGCAAGGGTACGCCTTACACCGAATACGCCATTGACGCCACCTACGCCCATCCTGACGGCGGTCTGGGGGATCCTGGCTACTTCACCGCTACCGCTCTCATCAAGGGTGATACCGATGGTGACGGACAGGTAACCACTGCCGATATCGTAGCCATAACGAACTATATGATGGGGAATCCGCCCGCTGACTTTAGCAAGGCAAATGCCGACGTCAACCTCGATGGTTCCATCAACATCGCCGACATCGTGGCAGTGGCAAATATCCTCCTCAACGACTAAAATTTGAGCAGGATATCTCTCCCATACATTAAATAATTTAAAAAAATGCGCCAAAAATTTGGTTCGTATCAAAAAATTATTTATCTTTGCACCGTGTTTTTCATAGTATTAGATTTAAGGTTAACATTTCTGGGACTCAGCGGAGTCCCTTTTTTTATGTACTTTGGAGACCGCACAGAGGGTCAGGAGTCGTGTGTCACACAGAGAACCGCACAGAGGGTCAGGAACGGTGTGTCAAAAGAAAAGGCACCCGCTAGGATGCCTTTCTTTTGTGTTTGGAAATGAAAACTCTTCTATTTGATCTTATGCCAGTCTGAAGATTCGATAGAGATTCTGCCATCTTTATCGATGTTATATTTGAAGTCAAGGGATTGTGGATACTCACTATTAAGATATTCTGCGGGGGTGGTGACTGCAGTATTGGCTTCAAAGGTTTTAGTATCCACCACCTCATCGTCTGCTGACTTACTCTGAATGACAAGTTTGTAGTGGTAGCCGATAGTATAACTATCCTTGGGAGGATACTCGTCCTTAAGAATCGTCTTGAGACTGATTGTTCCCTCAGCAGGTAACAAATTAATGATGTTCTTGGTCGCTATATTGTCAACGAACTGGAACATACAGTCTGATTCTTCTGGAACATTATTGTTGTTGGGCGAAATGATGTATGTATCCACCAGATTCACCACGTCATCCTCATAGTCCTCTAGAGGTTCCACGAAGAAGTAATAATCCCATGAGGTGGCTACGGCCTTAAGAGGCTCCTGATATTTGACATGGAAAAGTGTGGAGGTCATGCCGCCATCTGCCAGGACACCGAGGGCTATAGTGGCGAAACCTTGCTCCTTCTCAGCATCGCTGAATGGGAAATCCTCGGGTATGACAACGTCATAGTCTTCTATCGAATAGTCTTTTTTATGGAAGTCAAAGGGCTCGACCAAATTTACCGTGAATGAGGACTGTCCCAGGAACCAGAGTCCCTCGAAGGGCTGGTCGGTAGAATAGTCAAACAATGTAGCGGTATATGTCTGGCCAGGATAGAGGTAGCCGTCAAGTGTATTTATCTCTACTTCATAGGGTTTGTTGTACGTAACGTTGACGGTAGCCACCTGAGTACCACGGAACATCACATTAACAGTGGATTTCAGTGCGGCAGTGAAGGCAGGTGCATAATATGTGAAGTATGCCCACCAGATACCATCGTAGAAATCAACATGTTTGAGTTTCAATTCAGTACCCAACGGTTCTCCGGGTATCTCGCAGGAACCTCCGACCTCTATTGGATCCTCATCTATCTCAAAGGAAAAGTCGTCGACGGTAATCTCCTCAGTAGTAACACTGGGAACGAACTTGAGTGTGAATTCGCCACTACCACAAATGACATCATCCAGGACGACATCGGTCTTGGCATCAGGAGCGAGAACTAATTGCAGATCAGAGGGGACCGAGGGATTGTCCTCGGCATCTGTGCATGAACTAAGTGACATAACAACTGTCATCATACAGCATAAGGCCGCTGCTGCCATCAAAATCTTTTTCATACTTCTTCTGTTTTAAATTAATAATATAGTTTAGTGTTTGGAAATTGTATTATACGGGCACAAAGATATAAAAAAATAAGCAAAGTGCAAAGTTTTTTAATAAAAAAGTTACTTTTTCCCCACTTTTAGGGCTTCTTGATGATATTGATGTATTTCTGGTAGGAGATGTACCTGCCACCCATTGAACGGAGGTGCGGCGTTTCGAACTGACAGTCGATAAGCCGTCCTCCTAGCAGTTCAAACATGTGGGCTAAATGGATGAGGGCCAGTTTTGAGGCATTGGGAACCAACGAGAACATGCTCTCGCCAAAGAAAGAGGCTCCAAGGTTCACGCCATAGAGACCACCCACCAATCGCTCATTTTCCCACACCTCGACACTGGCCGCAAAGCCCTGACGATGGAGTTCTGTGTAGGCCTCGATGATGTCAGGGCCGAGCCAGGCACCCTCCTCCTGATGGCGGTTCTGGGCTGTGGCGCACCCTCGGATCACTCCCTCGAAATCCTGATTGATGGTGGTTTTGTAGCGGTGCTGGTTGATCAGTTGCTGCATGGAGTGGCTGACATGCACCTCGCCAGGGAAGATGACAAAGCGCTGTAAAGGACAATACCACAGGGGTTCCTCCTGATGGCGGAACGAGAACCAAGGGAAGAAACCGTTCGAATAGGCCAGCAACAGACGGTCAACCGACAGGTCGCCACCCACAGCCACCAGTCCGTCGTCCTCACCCTGATAAGGATCCGGAAACCACAACTCTTTATCTAATTGAAATACTGCCATCGGTTGAAATATATTAGCGGAGGGCACGCATGGCGTTGAGGACGGCAAGGACGGTGACACCCACGTCGGCGAAGACGGCGAGCCACATGGTGGCGATGCCGAAGGCTGCGAGGATGAGCACAGCCACCTTGACGCCAATGGCAAAAGCCACATTCTGACGGGCTATAGAGAGTGTACGACGGGCCATACGGATGGCAAGGGCTATCTTCGAGGGTTTGTCGTCCATCAGCACCACATCGGCTGCCTCGATGGCGGCATCGGAACCGAGACCACCCATCGCGATACCCACATCGGCACGGGCCAGTACAGGGGCATCGTTGATACCGTCACCCACAAAGGCAACCTTTGAGAATGTAGAATTTAAACTATCTATATACTTGACTTTATCGGCGGGGAGGAGTTCGGCGTGGTATTCCGAGAGACCGAGGGTCTTGGCCACATTGTCGGCTACCTCCTTGCGGTCGCCAGTCAGCATGACGGTCTTCTTTACACCCAGTTCCTTCAGGCTGGCAATCGCCTCAGCACTGTCAGCCTTGATCTGGTCGTTGATGACGATATGGCCCGCATACTCGCCATCGATGGCTACATGGATGATGGTACCGGAAACAGATTGATGTCCATGTCCACAATGAGGGCAGTCGTGCCATTTCGCACCAACGGCATCCATCATCTTCGTATTACCCACACAGACAATCTGATCCCCTACTCTTGCACGGATGCCATGACCTGCGATCTCCTCAACCTCAGAGACCTGACAACCGTCCGTCGCCTCATCAGGGAAGGCATCACGCAGGGCTGCCCCGATGGGATGGGTGGAAAAGTGCTCGACATGAGCAGCAAGATGGAGGAGTTGAGAGTTGAGAGTTGAGAGTGTAGAGTTTGCTACCGCCGTCCCATTTGCAGAAGGAGTGGCGGCAGCAAACTCTACACTCTCCGTTCTAGACTCAACGTTATCAGAATGTACGGCGGTGACTGCAAACTGACCATGCGTGAGGGTGCCGGTCTTGTCGAAGACAACGGTATCGACCTTCGCCAATACGTCCATATAGTTGGCCCCCTTGATGAGGATGCCCTTGCGCGAGGCACCTCCTATACCTCCAAAGAAGGTGAGGGGCACACTGATCACCAAGGCGCAGGGACAAGACACAACGAGGAACATCAGAGCCCTATACAACCACGTGGCGAAACTGCCGCCAAGTAGTGTGGGAATAATGGCGAGAGCCAGGGCGGCGAACACCACGATAGGCGTATAGACACGGGCAAAGCGGGTGATGAAGGTCTCGCTCTGCGACTTATGTTCGCCTGCATTCTCCACGAGGCGGATGATCTTCGAGACGGTACTCTCGCCAAAGGCCTTCGTGGTGCGCACTTTCAAGACACCCGACAGGTTGACGCAGCCAGAGATGACCTCGTCGCCTACATTCACATCACGGGGCAACGACTCACCCGTCAGTGCCACGGTGTTCAGCGCTGACGCCCCTTCGATAACCACACCATCGAGAGGCACCTTCTCACCCGGACGGATCACGATGGTCTCCCCTACTCCAACCTCCTCAGGAGAAACATCCTTTATGCTTGTCTGGTAATCATAATTTCTAATTCCTAATTCCTCATTCCTAATTTCCAGATGTGCAACATCTGGTCTTATGTCCATCAGGTGTGCGATGCTCTCGCGACTCTTACCCTCGGCATAGCCCTCGAAGAGTTCACCGACCTGGAAGAAGAGCATCACGAATACCGCCTCAGGGAACTCCGTCTCTGCCCCTGGCAGGAAACCGATGCAGAGGGCACCGATGGTAGCGACGGACATGAGGAAGTGCTCATTGAAGGCATCGCCGTGGGTGATTCCCTCCCACGCCTCGTGCAGCGTCTCGTGGCCTATCAACAAATAAGGTACGAGATAGACAAGCATCAGTTGCCAGACTGTCAGGTTCAGGTTGCGTTCTATCAAGACGGCGATGATCAGCAATACGACGGTAATGCCGATGAGCCAGAGTTGACGCTTCAGCGAATGCTCGTGGTGATGTTCGTGCTCGTGGTGATGTTCGTGAGAGCAACTTTCACAATGTTCATGAGAATGAGAATGTGCCATATCTTTGCAGTTTTATTGATTTCACGCTGCAAAGGTACGGCACATTCCGTGCAACTTGGTTGCAAACACTACTTTTCTGCCAAAATAATGTTGGCTATCATGACGATATCGGCAATATCCACCTTATTGTCCTGGTTGGCATCAGCAGCCTGGAGGACGAATTTGGCTGATGGCTTACCCGTCAGATAGTTGACGATTTCCACGATATCGTTGGCATCTATGCTACCGTCGCCGTTGGCATCACCGAGCGTGTAGATCACCACCTTGTAACTCACGCTGGCGGGAGCCGTTCGGTAGTCGGTCTCAGCACCAGTGACGGTGATGGTAGCCTTACCCGGGCCAACGATGGTGATTGCACCCGTCTCGGCATTCACCTTCACGGCTTTCTCGTTGCTCGACTTCCACGTCAGTTTGCCGTCGTACTTGTCGGAGCGCTGCACCTCAGGAGGTGTCAGCGTACCGTCGATGGGACTCGCCAGCGTCGCCGTCGAGGAGAGTTTGATCCAAGAGGGGAGTTTTTCAACTTTCGTCACATTCAGTTTTACGGGCAGGTTATTGTCCTTCGTATTTTCCGAGCCTGAAATCCACTTATAGGGCCACTTGGTCTCGTACTCGTAGGTGGTCTTCTTGCCGACGAGGGCGTCGGCGTTCGCGCCTTCGTTGGAGAAGACGAAGTATTTCTTGCCGTCGATGGTTGACCAGGCGGGAGTCACACTCTTGCCGTTAGCCTTCAGGTTGAGCACACGCTCCACGTCGAAGCGCTCATGTACCAACAGACCAACCTCCGTAGCGGAGAGTTTGTAGGCCACCGCGCTGGGATGCTGATTTTCAGCAGAATACCAATAGGTATCATCACCCACCTCTCTCTTCACGTTGCTCATGTCGAGCCACATCAGCATATTGTTCTCGACATGCAGGCTGTAAAGACCAGGGCTGTCGTCGATAATCAGGTTGTGCAGGCTATTGTCAGCGCAACTAACGCCTGTCAGCACAGGACAACCTTTGATGGTGAGGTTACGGATTTCACAACCGCTGCATGTGATACCACCCAAATTCGGCATGTTCTCTAAAGCCAAGTTTGTCGTGTGACAAAAGTATAGGGAAATGTCATAGAACATAGGCAGCGCATTGAGACGGACGCTTTGAAGTTTAACATGGTCTATATGGAGATCCCAAAGGTTGTTGCAGCCCGACACGTTGATGGAGTTCAGTTCATAGTCGCCCCCAAATTCTTCGTCATCGCCCTTCACCCAGAGACTTTCCAACGTGGGGTGGTCGCTCATGTCTATGTCCTGGATGCCGGTCTTGTAGAATTCAACAACTGAAACATGGTTGAACACACAGTTCTCCATGCTCGTCAGTTTGGGCAGATCGTTTAGGAAAACGCCTAAATCATCACGTTTCGAATCCACTTTGATGGAGGTGAACTCACGACACCTGGCAATTTCAACCGACCCAAGCATCTTCGAGTAGGTTGCGTCGAGCGAGGTAATGGCGTAATCATGAATGTCAAGCCGCTCAAGCTTGGGGAACTTCGAGGCATCGAAAGAAGTGATGCTGCTGTACGACTCCTCATTGCCGTAAAGGCCGATGAATTTCATATTCTTCAGATACTCCAGACCTTTCAGGTTCTTGCATCCTTCAAGCTGAATGTAATCTGTGGCATTCTTAATCTCCTCGTCTGTGAGGATGCCGTCACCGTCGGCATCAATTCCACACTCAACGAGTGCCTCCCTCAGTACGGGGTCTGGGAAGTTCGTAGCATTAATCACTACGCTGGCCTTTGCGCTGGTGAGCAGCAGGGCCATGACTGCTAAAGTTAGAATTCGTTTCATACGCTTTTAGTTTAATTTGATTGCTTTTATGGCGCAAAAATACGAATAATCTGTGAAACGTCCAAATGTTTTCGTCCTTTTTTTGCGAAAGTCCGAGGAAACGCACAGAAGAGACGCTGAGCGCGCGGAGGTACCCTCGTTGCCTCGCAGAAGAGCCACGGAGCACGCGGAGGCACCCTTGTTGCCTCGCAGAAGAGCCTCCGAGCGCGCGGAGGCACCTTTGTAACCACGCAGAAGCACGTCTGAGACCTCAGAGGCCCCCTTGTAACCAAGCAGAAGCACGTCTGAGACCTCAGAGGCACCCTCGTAACCTAAAAATTGCATGCTCCGAACTCGGCGCATGCAATTCTGAACGGATATTTAGACTCACTGACTACTTGTAGCACTCAAAGATGGTGTCGACTGTCTGCCTGGGCAGTTTCTTCGTCAACAGACTGACGATCCACACCACCGGGAAGCCACCCACCATAGCGATGGCACCACAGTTGATGGGATTGATGGGGTTGCCAGCCAACATATTGATGACGGTGAGACCCACGCCCCAGATGAAACAAGCCCAGACGGAAGCCGTTGTGACACCACGCCAGTAGAGACCCAGCATGAACGGTGCGAGGAAGGCACCAGCCAACGCACCCCAAGAGATACCCATCAGTTGGGCGATGAATGTCGGGGGATTCAGGGCTATCAACAGGGAGATGACGATGAAGAACATGATGAGCACACGCATCACCACCACCTTACGACGCTCGATCTTCTCAGCCACGATATCATCGATGGTACCATCCTCCACCTCGCCAGGCAACGACTTCTTGTCGCGATAGATCAGGTCGAGGGTCATCGTAGAACTGGAAGTCAGCACCAGCGAAGCCAACGTTGACATCGATGCACTCAGCACCAGCAGCACCACGAGGGCAATCAGCACATCAGGCAGCGTGACCAGCATGGCAGGCACGATGGAGTCGAAGGCTATCTTACCCGTCGCCTCATTGATCACCGGGTCATAGAGACGTCCGAAACCTCCGAGGAAATAACAGCCACCTGCCACGATGAAGGCAAAGATGGTTGAGATGACGGTACCACGCTTGATGGCACTCTCGTCGGTAATCGAATAGAACTTACCCACCATCTGGGGCAGTCCCATCGTACCCAGTGAGGTCAGGATGACCACACCCAGGAGTCCCCAGGGATCGGGGCCGAACCACGAGGCGAAGCCACCATTCACGGCAGGATCGGCATCAGAGGGAATCACTGCCAGTTTATCCACTGCAGCAGCCAGACCACCCTGTGCATTCAGCACGGCGAGGATGACAGCCACAATGCCGAAGAGCATGATGATACCCTGGATGAAGTCGTTCATCGCCGTAGCCTTATAACCGCCGATGATGACATAGACTGCCGTCAGGATGGACATCACGATGACACAATACTCGTAAGGGATATCGAAGCCCATCTCGAAGAGGCGGGAAATACCGCTATATACACCTGCCGTATAGGGGATCAGGAACACGAAGGCAATGACAGAAGCCACCACACGCAGTCCCTGATCGTTGAAACGGGTGCCAAAGAAATCTGGCATCGTACGAGACTCAATATGCTGCGTCATCAGTTTGGTACGACGACCTAAGATGAGCCACGCCAAGAGAGAACCGATGATGGCGTTGCCAATACCAATCCACGCAGACGAAAGACCATACTTCCATCCGAACTGTCCAGCGTAGCCTACAAAGACCACAGCAGAGAAATAGGAGGTTCCGAAGGCAAAGGCTGTGAGCCAGGGACCTACGGCACGACCACCCAACACGAAACCGTCGACACTTCTGGCCTGCTTGCGTGAGTACACACCCACACTAATCATCACGACCAGGAAAATTACCGTCAATAATACTTTGATAATCATATTTTCTTTTTTAATTAAAATGCTACCTGAACTTGGGCCTGGAGCCAGTTGTAGTCCTTACCGAGGTTCTCGCCAAGGAGACAACGGGTGTACTGCAACTGCACACGGCACTTCTTATAGAACCAATACTGCACACCGAGGGTCAGGTTGGTCTGATCCCAACCATCCACCTTCGTATTCCTGTCGTAGGTCTCACCAGAAGCCACCACGTCGAGGGCATCCACTACAGGGATGCACGTCGTGACATAACCGCCACGAGAACCCACCTCGCCATCCTCACCACCGAGCCATTCGGCACGGACACTGGCAGGACGGGCTTCCTTGTATTTGCTACCCGTATAGGGGGCTGTCTTATACTCCGCACCCACGCTGTAGCGGTTGCGCTTATAGTTGTCGCCTACATTGATATCAGGGTTCCAGGCAGCCGTACCCACAGCACAGCCTGTACCAAGATAACCTGAAGCCACCACGCGGAAGCCGTCGAAGGGCTTCACCTCGAGTTTGGCGATGAAGTCTTTCTGATTATTGAGGTCCTTGCGGTTGATACCCTGTCCGCTCATCAGGGCAAGATTGTAACGGAAGAGTCCATTGGCCAGGTCGCCATAGACCTCGAGACCCATGTCACGTCCGTAGTTCACGCCATGCAACGGGTCGGGACCCTCGCCAGCCAGATAGAGCACGGCCTGCGAATAGACATCAATCAGTTCGAGCATCGTGGGAGAAAGCGGGTTCTCCATCGTGTAGGAGTGCTTAAACTGTCCGAGGCGGACGGTCAGTGCATTGTTTTTGGTAATACGGTAGTCGGTGTAGAACTCTTGTACGACACTTGAGAAGTCGTGCATAAACATAAACGACCATCGGTCTGTGATGCGTGCCTTTCCCCAAAGCAGGGTGCGTTTAAGGTTGTAACTGTTGGTTGCCTTTCCGTTGGGATCCTGATACGACCAGCCTCCCTGAGCATAACCGTTAAGAGTGATACGACTCGTGAAATCCTTCATCCAATCGATTTCACCATCTTTCTTCTGTTGCCCCATTGCTGCAACACTGCTGAACACTGCCAGTGCCACTGCCAGTGTCCGCCACATGAAACTTTGTTTTCTCATCTTTTCATTTGTTTACAATTGGTTGTTTAGTTCATGCGGGTGCAAAAGTACAACAAATCTTTCAAATTAACGACAAAAAGACAGAAAAAATTACGTTTTCGTTGCAGTATTTCCAAAAATAATGTGTATCTTTGCACACAAAAGATGAATAACTATGGCAAAATCGATTCATATGGAAAATGATGTTTTACGCGTCGGTATCATCGGTACGGGGTGGATTGCAGAGAAGGCAGCCATCACCCTCAATGGTCTGACAGAGTGCGAGGCCTACGCTGTAGGCTCCCGCTCACAGGAAACGGCGGATGCTTTTGCCGCCAAGTGGAATATTCGGAAGGCATACGGTTCCTACACAGAACTGATAGCCGACCCTGAGGTGGATCTCGTCTATATCGGTACACCCCACTCGCATCACTACGATGTGACCAAGGAGGCATTGTTGGCTGACAAGCCTTGTCTGGTAGAGAAGGCTTTCATGGCAAATGCCAGACAGGCGAAGGAGATCATCGACCTGGCCCACGAACGGAAAGTCTTTCTGGCAGAGGCTATATGGACGCGCTACCAGCCTGTAGTGAATATGGTACGGGAACTTATTAATAAGGGACAAATCGGAACGCCTCGTCTGCTCACAGCCACCTTGGGTTACTCCATGGGCGACAAACCACGCATCATGCGTCCCGACCTCTGTGGCGGGGCTCTGCTCGACTTAGGTGTCTATGTCCTCAACTTCGTCAGGATGTTCTTCTCCGCGAACATTATTAATATAGAGAGTCTGTGTGTGAAGTCGAAAACGGGTATGGATCTGACGAATGCCATCAGTCTGGTACTTGAGGACGGTCTGCTCTGCAACCTCCAGTCGAGTGCAGCCTGCGTGGGTGACAATATCGGCGTGATAGCAGGCACGGAAGGTAACCTGATTATCGACAATATCAACAATCCTCAGCAGATTACCGTCAACGGGCCAGACCGTACCTATATTGAAACCATCCACGTGCCCCAACAGATCACAGGCTACGAATATCAGTTCCTGGCCTGTAGGCAGGCACTCATCGACGGCATCTTGGAACCCCGTGAGATGCCACATGAGGAGACCCTCTACATCATGCAACTCATGGACAGTCTGCGCCAGAAATGGGGTGTACGCTATCCGATGGATGAGTAAATCATATACTCTCGCGATTCCTCTTTACGCCTTTCTTTTTCGTTTTTACGCTAAGACTTCAAGTTTTTCACGTATATTTTGCGTAACTTTGCAGTGTTTTTTAAGATAATCGTATGCAGAAGGACTTAGAAATAATATCGAAACGATACGTGTGGCTCGGCATCATCGGGGCACTGATTATGGTCTATCCGAATCTGGTCTACATCCCGTGGCACATGGAATGGCCCTGCGTGCAAGAGCATCTCTGGCTGTACTGGAGTTTCCATGTATTCCGTTTCTGCTATTTCTTTCTGTTCTTCATACTGATTTATCGCCTGAACACGGTTAAGGCATGGAGTTTAGGGAAACGGTTGGTCTACGGACTCGGTGCATCAGTGGTGACTTACGGTCTGTTTGCGCTTATCAGTGACTCGCTATCGGATTACGGTGTATACGACAGAATCGGCACTACGCTCATTTTGAAGTTTGTTGCCCTTTACGGACTCGGTGCCACGACTGGTCACATCTCGGTGCTGAAAGAAGAACAAACCCGCATGGCAACAGAGGTAGAGCAGTTGCGTGCAGAAAACCTGCAGAGCCAGTATGCGGCATTAGCAGGGCAGATCAATCCCCACTTCTTCTTCAACTCACTGAGCGGCATATCCTCACTGGTAAGGAGTGGTGACAACAAACGCACCCTGGATTACATCGAAGAACTGTCGGACGTGTTCCGCTACACCCTGCAGAGCAGTAACAAGGGGATGGTGCCCCTGAACGAGGAACTGGCCTTCACAGAATCGTTCCGCTATGTGCTCGAGGTACGCTATGCCGGTAAGTTGACATTCGATATACAAATAGATAACCAACAGAAAACTAATTATATGCTCCCTGTGCTCACCCTGTTGCCGATCATTGAAAATGTCATCGTACATAATTGTATTGACTCTGCCCATTCCATGAAGGTTTCCATAGGCATCAACGAGCACGGGGAACTTGTTGTCAGCAACCCCATCTATCCTAAACAGCAACAGCCAGTGACCAATGGAATCGGTCTGAAAAACCTAGCCAACCGTCTGCGCCTGATGTCAGGGCGCGAGTTGAGGGTTGAGAATAACGGCAATCGTTTCACCGTGTATATTCCGATGAAGAATTAGAAAGATATAATTGTAAAGATGAAAGTACTGATAGTAGAAGACGAGACTTCAAGTTACGAGAATCTCTTGAGTATCATCAAAGAGGTGGCTCCCGACACGGAAGTGGTAGGCAATACGGAGAGTGTGACTGAGACAGTACGCTGGCTCAACGAGCATCAGTTGCCAGACCTCATCTTCATGGACATCCACCTGAGTGATGACTCTGCCTTCGCCATCTTTAACCAGATAGAGGTTAAGGCTCCTATCGTCTTCACCACCGCATACGATGAATATGCTCTCGATGCCTTCCACGTAAACAGTATCGAATATTTATTGAAACCCATCAAGGCCAAGGATGTGCGACGTGCCATCGAAAAATTCCACATACTTAGCAAAATAGACCTTACCGCATATCTTGGCCGCATGGGTTCGCTGAAGCCAGAAACCCGTTGGCAGACCCGTCTGCTCATTCCACATAAGGATATGCTGGTTCCCGTTGCCGTCACTGACATCTCCTATATCTACTCTACGGAAAAAGCCACCACTGTCTACCTGAACAACGGTGACAGTCTGCTATATTCAAAATCGCTCGAGGCCATCCTTTCGACTCTCGATCCCCATCTGTTCTTCCGGGCCAACAAGCAGTTTGCCGTCAGTCGCGACAGTGTCAAGAAGATTACCGTCTGGTACGACAACCGCCTATTGATTACGCTGAACATTGACACCCCAGAACGTCTCTTTGTCAGTAAGAACCGGGCTGCCGAGTTCAAGCAGTGGATGACGGAAGGGTAATGCAAAAATGAAATAATGATAAAAATAGAGAATATGAAAAGACTATTATCAGTTATTATCACCACGTCCTTCTTCGCTGGGGCATCGGCACAGGATTTGAAACTCAATGACCTGGAGTACTTCGAGCGCCAGGGCGTGAATGTGCTGGTATTCAGCAACAGTTTTAACGGCGGTTTCAACGATGAGAAGAACTCAGGCATTGAAATCATTCATCACGGCGTACGTACCGTGCAGGGCGGAGCCGTCCGCCTGAACAACACCCCGGAACAGTGGGACCTGGTGCCGAAGATGACCAACCGCAAGGTGGATCGTGAGAACGGCAGCATCGAGGTGTCGATGCGTTACGAAGCAAGCGCCCTTGGCGGCGCAGTGGCGGGTTTCAATGAGGACTTTGACAGTCGAGTTGTGGTAACTGCCAAGGGCAAGGCCGTAGAGATTGCCGTCTATTTGGACAAGCCCGTGCCAGAGAAGTTGGCTGGCGAGGCAGGCTTTAACATTGAGTTCCTGCCGTCGCAGTACTGGTTGAAGACTTTTGTGATGGACGGTCGATTGGGTCGTCTGCCTCGTTATGCCACCAGTCAGACCATCACCCGTCCCAACAGCGAGAAGCCCCGTCAGTTCAAAGGCTTTAAGACCTATGACGACAGGGGTACAGGTCGTTTCATTGATCCGCTGCCCATCGAGACAGGCCATAGTATCATCATGGCTTCCGACAGTCCAGAGCGCATGATCCGCATCAGCAGTGAGGATGCAGAACTGAAACTCTTCGATGGAAGAATGTTGGCACAGAACGGCTGGTTTGTGCTACGCAGTATACTACCCACAGGAAAGACGGGTAAGGTCATCACCTGGACCGTAGAGCCCCACGCTATTCCCAACTGGATCCGCGAGCCGAACATCGGGTTCTCACAGGTGGGTTATATTCCCGAACAGCCGAAGGTAGCCGTCATCGAACTCGACAAAACTGACAAACCGTTGGCGACTGCCACTCTGATGCGTATCAATACTGACGGTACGACAACGGAGGCATATAAGGGCAATCTCCAGTCGTGGGGACCATACTTCAAGTACAATTATGTAAAGTTCGACTTCTCTTCCGTGAAACAGCTGGGTGTCTACTATATCCAGTATGGCAATACCAAGACAAACGATTTCCTCATTGACGAACATGTCTACGACAAGATCACAGATGCCACCACCGATGTATGGGTGCCTATCCACATGAACCACATGTACGTCAACGAGGGCTATCGCACCTGGCACGGTGAACCCTTCAAGGAGGGCTACCTGCAGGCACCGCCCAGCGACCACTTCGACCTGCACTCACAAGGACAGACCACCGACACGAAATACAAACCATACGAACTCATCCCCGGCCTGAACATCGGCGGTTTCTTCGATGCTGGCGACTTCGATATCGAGACGGGCTCGAACATCAACGTCGTACAGAACTTCATCCGCACCTGGGAACTCTTCAAGCCCCAGCGCGATGAGACGTTCGTCAGTCAGAAACAGCGCTACGTGGATCTGCACCGTCCAGACGGCACACCTGACATCCTGCAGTTTATCGAACACGGTACGCTGAACCTCGTGGCTCAAGCCGAGCAGATCGGACACATGGCCTCTACCCTCTCCAACTCCATCCTCGACAACTACCACCATCTTGGCGATGCAGCCAGCATCACCGACGGTCTGCATTATGACCCAAGTCTGAAGCCCTACGAGGTATCTGCCGACGGCAAGCGCAGCGGTACACCCGACGACATGTGGGCCTTCACCACCCGTAACCCCAGTCTCGACTTCCAGGCAGCCACAATGTTCGCTGCTGCCTCTCGTGCACTCACAGGCTATAACGACGATCTGGCCCAGCGTGCTCTCACCCAGTCGAAGCGACTGATGCAGGAGGCTACCGAACTGATGGCCCAGCGCAACCAGCGCTTCGATGCCCAGGCTGAGGCAGATGCGAACTGGCTCACCGGTACTGGTGATGGCAACAGCAATGGTTCTACCAACCGCCGTCGTCAGCCCCGTACCCGAAACAATCGTGGTGATCTGGCAACCAATCTCCAACTGTACGCTGCCACCAAGGAACAGCAGTATCGTGACAACTACGAGCAGCAGATATGGCCTGCCCTTGATCGCAACGTGTCAAGCACCATGCAGACAGCCCTCGACGCCGTGCCTTACATGGATGAGACCTATAAACAAAAACTCCGTCCATACGTGGAGAAATACGAGGCCTATATCAAGGGCTTCGACCAACAGAATCCCTATGGTGTTCCCATCGGACTGGGCAACTGGGCAGGTGTCAATGCCGTATTGAACTTTGGCATCACCGTGAACTACGCCCACATCTATTTCCCCGATATTGTGAGCAAGGATGAGGTCTACCGCGTGTCCAACTGGCTCTATGGTTGCCACCCCTATCACAACTACTCCTTTGTAGCCGTCGTGGGTGCCACCCGTCCCAAGCAGGTGTTCTACGGCAACAACCGCGCTGATTTCTCCGCCATCCCTGGCAATGTGGCACCAGGTCTGCTCTTCCGCAAACCGGACCACTTCGAGAACTACGACGACTGGCCCTTCCTCTGGGGACAGAATGAAGGCACCATCGCCGGCAACACACAGTATATTATCTTCGGTTCCGCTTTAAAAGATATCGTCGGAGCATCCAAATAAGATACAGACATGATGCTACTCTCACATATCCGCCGTTCCCTCTCCACCCAGATTACCCTCTGGGTGGTGGGGTTTGCAACATTGATCTTCGGCGTGATATGCTTCCTGATGTCGCATTTCTCAAACGTACTGCTGTTGTCGCTCCTGACCGCCTTCGTCAGTCTGGTTGTCCTACTGATTGTCTGCTGGTCGGTCATCTCACATCATCTACACCCACTAAGTCTGCTGGCAG
Organism: Prevotella sp.; assembly: GCA_017618275.1. GTDB lineage: Bacteria > Bacteroidota > Bacteroidia > Bacteroidales > Bacteroidaceae > Prevotella. The sequence goes on along the minus strand of JAFZUS010000004.1, from coordinate 100,101 downwards.
ACTCAGCCCAGCGCATCGCCCAAAAGAATCTCAACGAAGAACTCAAAAAAAGTTCCAACAAAGACGAGATTGGCCAACTACAGAACAGTTTCATAACAATGCAACAGTCCTTGTCGGACTATATCTCTGAGATGCAGCAGAAGCGCAACACCCTTCGTCAACAGAATGACAAACTACAGGCGGCTTACGAAAAGGTCAGGGAATCAGACAGCATCAAGAACCAATTCCTCAGTCGTATGACAGAACAGATGGTGCAGAACGTTGATGCCATTACAGAACTGGCAGACACATTCTGCGACCAATACAAGGAACTCTCCAAGACCGACATGATGAAGATTCAGATTCAGATGCGGTCCTATACCGACCAGGTTACCTTCTTACTCGACAAGATGTTGAACAACCCCAATCCACACGAGACACCTGCAACCCCATGAAACGCCTGATGACATACATCCAACAGCACCTTTCGCTGCGACTTGGCCTGCTCATCCTACTGGTAGTTGGCGGTGTGTTCTGCGTATCACTCAGCATTCTGTTCTATGAATCCAAACAACAAGTGCGTCAAGATGCTGTCCATCGTGCCACACAGGCACTCGACGAGACAGTGCTTCATATCTCAGCCATCATGGATCAGACTGAGGAAGCCACAACAGAGATGGAATCCGTCATCCAACGCCATCTCCAGCCCGACTCTCTGTTAGTCTATTCCCGCAGGATGCTGGAACTGCATCCCGACATCCTGGGTTTCACCATCGCCATGAAACCAGACTTTTTCCCAAAATATGGCCGTTCTTTCTCGGCTTACTCACTCAGGCAGGGCGACAGTATCACGACAGTGATAGAACAGCACAATTACTTTGAACAAGAGTGGTATAAGAACCCATGGGAAAAGAAACGCGCTATCTGGATGGAACCTTATATCGACGACGCACCAGGTATCCTGACTTCGTCGGAATACAACTACTCTTACGTGAAACCACTTTACAATTCAGATGGAGAGCCTGTTGGCGTACTCTGTACCGACCTGTTGCTGAAATGGTTGTCACAAGCCGTTACTACCGTCAAAGCCTATCCAAATTCTTCTGCCATCATGCTTGGTCATGACGGACGCTACATCGTACATCCCGATACTGCCAAACTTGTACGAGAGACCATCTTCTCTGATCCTGACCCACAAGCCAGCAAGGATGTTATTGCTTTAGGACATTCCATGCTAGAAGGACAAAGTGGAATATGGCAGATGATTGTCGATGGGAATCCCGCCCATATCTTCTACAGACCTTTGGAGCGAACAGGATGGAGCATTGCTATAGTCTGCCCAGACAGCGATGTCTTCAGTGGCTATAACCGTCTGTTATATACCACCTGGGCCGTCATCAGCCTGTCACTTCTATTGCTGCTCATCATCTGCTATCAGATCATCCGTCGTGCCATCGCCCCGCTGAACCAACTTGCTGTATCGGCACAACGTATCGCCGACGGACACTTCGATGAGACCCTACCCCACAGCAACCGTCTTGATACAGTAGGACAACTTCAGAATAGTTTCGTTGTGATGCAGCAGTCGCTGGCAGAACATGTCAGTGAGATTCAGCAGATCAACGCTGAGATGGAACAGCAGAATCAGGCCCTGCAACACGCCTATCACCTGGCCCGCGAGGCAGACATACGGAAAACGGCCTTTGTACAGGACATGGCTCATCAGATACGGACACCACTGAATATCATCAACGGCTTCACCCAGGTGCTCTCAATTGTTTCTCATGAGATTTCTGAAAAGGAACTGACTGACATCACATCCCGCATGAAGTCAAGTTCCAAGGCCATCAAACATATTACCCGCATGCTGATAGCCTCATCCATCGGCGACAGCCAATTGACAACAGAACAGACAACCTTCAGTTGCAATAAACTCTGTCATGAAGCCGCTGCTTCCATCACACTCAGCAATCCTGATAATGTCAGGATTGTCGTGGAGTCTGATATGCCAGACACCTTCATGATACGAACTGACAAAAAAGCCCTTTTGTCTATCCTCGACGAGTTACTTGACAACGCTAACAAGTTCACACACGAAGGCTGCATCACCATCGGATGCCGACAACCTCACGCCAATACGATCATCTTCACCGTCAGCGACACAGGCCCTGGCATTCCAGAGGCTGAACGCAACCGGATATTCAACCAGTTTACAAAGTTGGATGCTTTCTCAGAAGGTATCGGACTGGGGCTCTCATTGAGTCAGCAGACCGCTCGTCTGCTTGGCGGTAGCATCTCCCTTGACGAGAGTTACACCTGTGGCTCACGTTTTATTATCACATTGCCTATATAAAGATTAAATACAATATTAGTTATTATGCGACATCTCACATTATTATTAGTCCTCTGGCTGCTGGCAGCGACTGGCGTTCAGGCTCAAGAGGAGGAAGAAGAAAACAGACGACTCACCATCAGTGGACAACTGCTCGATGCAGACCAAAAGGAACCGATGATTCAAGCCACCATCCAGTTGTTCCTGGCTCAGGACAGCGTGTTCGTCGGCGGAACGGTCAGCGACATCAGGGGAAACTTCATCATCGAGGCCCCGTCCAACGGCACCTACCGTCTGAAGATATCTTCTGTCGGTTACCAGAATATCGAGCGCGAAGTCATACTCCGTCGCTACCAGAACCAGGACTTAGGTCGGCTGCTCATGTCACCTGAGAGTATCATGCTGAAAGAGGCAGTCGTCGTGGGACGTGCCGCTCAGGTGGCTGTACGCAAGGACACACTGGTCTATAACCCCGAGGCCATCCGCACCCCAGAGGGTTCCGCCATTGAGGAACTCATCAAGCGCATGCCGGGTGCAGAGGTCGATGAGGATGGCAATATCACCGTCAACGGTAAGGAAGTGAAGAAAATCCTGCTCGACGGCAAGGAGTTCATGCTGGGAGACATTGAGACAGCCATCAAGAACCTGCCCATCTCCATCATCCAGAACGTGAAATTCTACGACCAGTCAAGCGACCAGGCCCGCATCACCGGCATTGAAGACGGTGAGAAAGAGACCGTACTCGACTTCACCATCAAGAAAGGCATGAACCACGGCTATATGACCAACCTCGATATTGCCGGCGGTACGAAACACCGCTACGCCTCACGTGGTATGGGAAGCCATTTTACCGATAAGACCCGTATCATGCTGATGGGTAACTTCAATAACAAAGAGGAAAACGCCGGCTGGTGGAACAGTCGCGGTCTGAATGCCCGTAAGATGCTCGGCACCAACCTGAACTACGACGATGGCAACAAGGTGAAAGTCGATTTGAGCATACGCTGGGACCACCGCGACGGTGACAATGCCAATGAGAACGCCAGCGAGAACTTCTACAGTCAGGACTACCGCACCTTCTCCAACAGCAACTCTTCAAGTCTGACGCGCAACAACAACTGGAACGGTAACATCCGCTTCGAGTGGAAACCCGACACCCTGACCAATATCCTGTTGCGTGCCAACGGCAGTTACGGCACCAACGACGGTACGCAGACCTCCCTCTCAGCCACTTTCTCGGATGACCCCTACCTCTATGTCACCGACCCGTTGTCCGAGGATGGAATTGCAAAGATGTATGCCAGTCAGAAGGCCGTCAACCACAACCTGCAGGCCAGTCTCTCATACGGCAAGAACAAGAACGCCTGGGGCATGCTGCAACTCTACCGCCGTCTGAACCCCAAGGGTCGTAACATCACCTTACGCTTCGAGGGCAGTATCGGCAACAACCAGCAGGAGAACACTTCGAACAATGAAGTCAGACTCTTTCAGGTGAAGAACCAAGCCGGACTCGACTCCACCTACTTCACGGCCCGCTACAACACCACACCCACCGACAACAGTGGCTACGTGACAAGCCTGAGTTACAGCGAACCGCTCTGGAAAGGAGCACATCTGCAGGCCAGTTACGAACTGCGATACAACCAGAACAAGAGCGACCGCCTGACATACGACTTCAGTCACATGAACGTGAACCCCTTCACCGGCATTGAGCCCGAATACCGCGACTGGGATCCCTGGCTCGGCTCCGTCAGAGCCAATATGGGTAACTACTTGGACAGGAGCCTCAGCCGTTACTCCGAGTATAAGAACTACACCCATAACATCCGCCTGATGCTGCGCTACTATCAGGAGAAATACGAATACAACATCGGCTTCCTCGTACAGCCGCAGCACTCCAACTACATACAGGACTACCGTGGCATCTACGTCGATACCATCCGTAACGTGACGAACATGACACCGACACTCGACTTCCGCTATAAGTTCAGCGACCAGCAGTCCATCCGCGTACAATACCGAGGCGACACCCGCCAACCGGACATCACCCAGTTGCTCGATATCACCGACGACTCCAACCCGCTCTACATCACGCAGGGTAACCCTGGACTGAAGCCCCAGTTCACCAACTCACTGAACCTCTATTACAACGACTATATCCAGCGTTACAAGCGCTCCATCGTCGTCTATGCCAACTACCGCCATATCCGCAACTCCATCTCGAACCTGGTACGCTACAACCCGGAGACCGGTGGAAGCATCTCGCGACCCGAGAACATCAACGGCAACTGGAACATCAATAGCGGCATCACCTTCAATACCGCCATCGACACCACCGCCCACTGGAACATCGGCACCGACACCCGTGTGCGTTATAATAACTATGTGAGTTACGTGGCACAGCAGAAGGCCGATGCAGAGAAGAACACCACGCGCTCCGTGAACCTCAGCGAGCGCCTCAACCTCAGTTACCGTAACGACTGGCTGGAGATCACTGCCGACGGCTGGGTCAACTACCAGCACACCCGCAATGAACTGCAGCCCACCGCCAACCTTGACACCTGGCAATTCAACTACGGCGGACAGATGATTATCCGCACACCCATCGGCCTGGAGATCAGTACCGACATCCACGAGCGCAGTCGCCGGGGATACAACGACCCGTCGTCAAACACCAATGAACTCATCTGGAACGGACAAATCTCCAAGACCTTCCTCAAGAGCAAGTCGCTCATCGTGGCCCTCAACTTCTACGACCTGCTCCAGCAGCAGTCCAACTACAACCGTTGGGTATCTGCCACAGGCCGCAGCGACACCCGTTTCAACAGCATCAACTCATACGCCATGCTGCACGTACGCTACCGCCTGAATATCTTCGGTGGTAAGGTCGATACCGAAGGCCAATACGACAAGAAATGGGGTAACCGTGACGGTGGCGGCAACCGCAACCAACAGGGTGGCCAAAGACAACAAGGTGGTCAGAGACAACAACGAAGATTCTAAATCAAATTCAAATAAGACTAACAACTCCAAGTATTATGAAGCATCCCGGAAGAATCCTATTCATGGCAGTTGCCGTCGCGTCTGTCATCGTCGCACAGGCGCAGACGAACCCAAGTAAGTTGCTAGGGCATGAGGCGCAGATTGACGACATCATCAAGGGCATGACCCTCGAAGAGAAGATCAATATGCTCCATGGTAAAAACATGTTCTCGTCGGCAGGAATTCCCCGTCTCGGCATCGCCGATATGGAATATGCCGACGGTCCATTCGGCATCCGCGAGGAGATGGAGCCCCACTCCTGGAACTCCGCCCACCTGACCACAGACTCCGCCACCTTCTTCCCCACGGGTTCGGCCCTCGCCGCCACATGGAGTACCGAGTGGGCCTATGCCTACGGACGGGGCATGAGTCGTGAGGCCCGTCTGCGCGGCAAGGATATGATTCTGGGACCAGCCATCAACATCCAGCGCATCCCCACAGGAGGACGGACCTACGAATACCTGAGTGAGGATCCATTGCTGAGCGGAATGCTCTCCATAGCCTACACCAAGGGCGCACAAGACGATGGCACGGCAGTCTGTCTGAAGCACTATGCACTGAACAACCAGGAGGATGCTCGCGGCACTGTGGACGTACGCATCTCCGACCGTGCCATGCACGAGATATACCTACGGCCCTTTGAGATGGCCGTCCGCGAGGCAGATGCCTGGGGCGTGATGGCAGCCTACAACAAAGTGAACGGACGCTGGTGCTCGGAGAACGAATCCTTACTCACCACTATCCTGCGCCGACAGTGGGGATTCCCTGGGATGGTAATCAGTGATTGGGGTGGTGTCCACTCTACCGTCGATGCCGTGACAGCAGGTATGAACGTGGAGATGCCAGGCAACCGCTTCTTCGGCCAGGCCCTGCTCGACTCAGTGAAAGCCGGAAAGGTGAGCGAAGACATCATCAACCAGCGCGTTCGCGAGATTCTCCGCGTGAGACTGACAGTAAAACCCATTGCAAAGGAAGAAGCCAACAAAAAGCTCGTAGGCAACGACGAGGAGATGTTGACAGCCCTACAAGTGGCACGACGCTCCATCGTGCTGTTAAAGAACAATCCCATCGTAGGGAAGCACGCACTGAAAGCGGCGAAGAATCAACCCTGGCCTTTACTGCCCATCAACCTGACGGAGGTGAAGAGCATCGCCGTTATCGGTGAGAATGCCGTGACGAAGATGGCTCTCGGTGGTGTGGGTGCCGGTGTGAAGACACGCAAGGAGATCACGCCCCTCGAAGGCTTGCAGGCCGTGCTTGGCGGTGGGAAGAAGATCACTTACGCACCAGGCTACAAGAGTTTCGACAGAGACAGTCGCAATAAACGTCAGAGTCCACAACAGCCCGCCGACAAGAAACTGATGGCTGAGGCTGTGAAGGTAGCAAAGAATGCCGACCTCGTGATATTCTTCGCCGGTGACAACCGCGAGGTTGAGACGGAAGGCTCAGACCGCAAGAGTATCACACTGCCGTCGGGACAAGACGAACTGGCCCAGGCCTTAGCCAAGGCCAACCCGCGGCTCATCACCGTCATCATTGCCGGTGGCCCGGTGGACATCAGCACCGTCGATGCCGTTTCACCCGCCCTCGTGGTGTCGTGGTTCAATGGCTCTATGGGTGGTCTGGCCCTCGCCGAAGTGTTGAATGGCAATATCACGCCCTCCGGCAAACTGCCCATGTCGTGGCCTAAGAGACTGGAGGATGTGCCAGCCTATGCCACAGGCACCTATCCGCAGAAAGCCGATAATAGTCAGGGCGACATCTTCGTCGGTCTGGTGAATCAAGGACAAAACGCCCGCACCGCTCGCGCCTCATTCCAACCTGTGGCCAAATATGCTGAGGAATTACTCGTCGGTTATCGTTGGTACGACTGTAAGAATGTTGAGGTGGCCTATCCCTTCGGACATGGACTCTCCTACGCCACGTTCCAATACAATAATTTAAAAGTGACACCTACCCTCGACGGCTTTGATGTCAGTTTCACGATAGCCAACAACACCCAATTCGAAGCCGAAGAGGTGGCACAGGTCTATGTCTCGCGACCCGACTCCCGCATCGAGCGACCCGTGAAGGAACTCAAGGGTTTCGAGCGTGTGGCCCTGAAGAGAGGGGAAAGCAAGACTGTCACCATCCCCCTGCGCCGTGCCGACCTCTGTCACTGGGACGAAACCGCCCAGACCTGGATGCTGGAACCCGGTGAGATGACCGTCCTCGTGGGCGGCTCATCGGCACAATTGCCATTAAGTCAGACAACAATCATCAAATGAATATATTATGAAGACAAACAGACAACTCAGGCTCATCCTGTCAGTAGCGATTGCCGTATTGACAGTACTGCCCATCATGGGTAAGGGTGCGTATCAGTATTTCAAGGTATCGTCCTACATCCGGGCACAGGACGTGGCACGGATGGCAGATGACAAGTTCCTCAACCAGACATGGGAGACCGTCAGTTCGCAGGTCGATCTCGACAAGATTTACCTCGAGACCCACCGTGATGCCTTCACCGTCGATGAGAAGACGATGACGAAGGTGAAGAAGTTCTTCCTTTCCAAAGGTCTGGAGGTGGGCGGCGGCATCACCTACACCCGTTCAGAACCCACCGACTTCGAGACCTACAGTTATGCCCGCCCCGTAGAGCGGCAGCAGGTCAGGGAGGTGGCAGAGTATACGGCAAAACTCTTCGATGATTTCATCCTCGACGACTTCTTTTTCATCGACCTGAAGAACGATGACGAGATAGCAGCGAAAGGCACGAAAAGTTGGACGGAATACCGTCTGCGCCTGATGGCCGATGCAGGACGTGAACTGGTGGTGGAACCCGCGAAGAAGGTGAATCCCAAGGTGAAGGTCATCATCAAGTACCCCAACTGGTACGACCATTTCCACGGTCTGGGCTTTAACCTCGAAGAAGAGCCTCTGTATTTCGATGGTCTATGGACAGGTACGGAAACTCGCGACCCCGCCTCAGCCCAGCATCTGCAGAACTACCTGAGTTATAATATCGTGCGCTACTTCGACAATATCGCCCCTGGCAAGAACGGTGGTGGATGGGTCGATGCCGGCGGCATCAACATGAGCATGGACCGCTACGCTGAGCAACTCCACCTGACGATGCTCTCGAAGACTCCCGAGATCATCCTCTGGAACTACATGCAGTTGAATGATGTGAAGATTCAGCCCGAGATGATGCGGGCAAAGTGGCAGGATGCCGGTGGCAACAGTTTCCGCTACGACGAGATGGTGGCACCGTTCAAGAAAGGCGGAAAGACCATCACTCCCACGACGATGGCCCGTTTCGCCAGCGTAACTCTGCAACAGACAGACAAACTTGTTGGCAAACTCGGTAAGCCCATCGGCCTCGTTTCCTACAAGCCCTACCACTCCTCAGGCGAGGACTTCCTACAGAACTACCTTGGCATGATCGGTCTGCCAATGGATATGCACCCACAGTTCCTCACCGACCGTCAGCAGATCCTCCTCACCGAACAGGCCGCCAAGGACCCACAGGTAGTAGAAAAGATCAAGGCACAACTCAAGAAGGGTGGCGACGTCATCATCACCACTGGTCTGCTGAAAGCCATCCGCGAAAAGATTGCCGATGTCTGCGAACTCTATTGTGGCAACCTGAAGGCCATCGTCAACGACTTCGGCTATATGGGTAAGTCAGAGCGTGAATTTATCATCCCTCAGGTGAAATACTTCACGAATGATGCCTGGGAGGTAGTCAGTGCAGGTCGTCCGCTCAACGGCGGTGTCTCTGGCTATCCCATCCTCCTTCGCGACACCTATTCGAATGGTATGCTCTTCGTATTGACAATCCCCGATGATTTCGGCAACCTCTATGACTATCCTGCAGCGGCACTTAATGTCATCCGTCGTGCCATGAGCAAAGATATCGGTGCCTATATCGAAGGTCCCGCAAAGGTGGCACTCTTCCCTTACGACAACAAGACGCTCGTGGTGGAGAACTTCAACGACGAGGCTGTCAGCGTGAATGTGGTTATCAATGAGAAGGTTGGCAGCCTACGTAACCTCCTCACAGGCGACAGTTACCAGCCAAAAGAACAACAGCCTACCACCATGAGGTGGCGCAGTCGCTTTAGCGGCTACCACGATGGCGCAGCGGTATTCAGCATCCAACTCCCTGCCCACAGTTATATCGGATTAGGTTATTAGAATCATTACCAAATACAAAGCAATATGAAAGACTTCAATTACTACGCACCGACGGAAGTGGTGTTTGGCGAACAGTCAGAGGAGCAGGTGGCTGCTCTCGTGAAGAAATACGGTGGCACGAAAGTGCTGGTACATTACGGAGGCCAGAGTGCCATCAAGTCGGGCCTCCTTGACAAGATCTGCGGTCTGCTGCACGACGGCGGTATCGACTTCGTGAAACTTGGCGGTGTAGTCCCCAACCCCAGGCTCTCGTTGGCTCAGAAAGGCATCGAACTCTGTCGCCAGGAAGGTATCGACTTTATCCTCGCTGTGGGTGGCGGCAGCGTCATCGACTCGTCTAAATGTATCGCCTACGGTGTGCCCTACGAGGGCAACGTGTGGGACTTCTATCTCGGTAAGGCCCATGCCACAGCGATGCTGCCCGTAGCCTGCGTGCTGACTATCCCCGCCGCTGGCAGTGAGATGAGTGAAGCCAGTGTCATCACCAACGAAAACGGCGACGTTAAACTTGGCTATTCCAACAATCTGTCGCGCCCCAAGTTTGCCATCATGAATCCCCGTCGCACCTTCACCCTGCCCCCCTATCAGACAGCAGCCGGTGTGACAGATATGATGATGCACACGATGGAACGCTACTTCACCAAGGACGATGACATGGACTTTACCACCAACCTTGCCGAAGCGGTGCTGCGCTCAATGAAAGATGCTATATTTGCTGTGCTGAAGAATCCTGAGGACTACCGTTACCGCGCCCAGATTATGTGGGGCGGCAGCATCGCCCACAACGGACTGACGGGCTGTGGTGTGGCCGACGACTGGGCCACCCACCAGTTAGAGCACGAACTCAGCGGAATGTTCGATGTGACGCATGGTGCAGGACTGGCAGCCATCTGGCCCAGTTGGGCCCGCTACGTGATGCACGAGAACCTGAGTCGCTTCGTACGCTTTGCCGTCAACGTGATGGATGTTCCCAACGATTTCACCGATCCTGAAGCCACAGCCCTGAAAGGCATCGAGGCGATGGAGAGATTCTATAATGCCATAGGAATGCCTAGAAACATCCTAGAACTCCTAGGAAGAAAAATCACCGATGCCGAAATCAAGGAGATGACCCGCAAGTGCAGCCGCGACTACACCTCGACCTGCGGTTGTCTGAAGGTGCTCAAGGCCGAGGACATGGAAGCAATCTACAAAATGGCAAGAGGATGAAGATATTGATAATCGCTGCACAGGAAGCGGCCAAGGCAGGACTTTAGGTTTAAAAACCCCTAAAATCCCTGAAACCTTTGTCCGTTTCAGGGATTTTTTTGTAACTTTGCAGGCTGATATGATTGTATGCATTGCAGAGAAGCCCAGCGTGGCGAGGGATATCGCACGGATTATCGGGGCAACCACCTCGCACGACGGGTATATGGAAGGTAACGGCTATCAGGTAACGTGGACATTCGGACACCTCTGTACGTTGAAGGAACCGGGCGACTACACCCAGGCCTGGAAAGCGTGGGCCCTGACGCAACTGCCGATGGTGCCGCAGCGCTTCGGCATCAAACTCATCGATGACAACGGCATCAAGAAACAGTTTGCCACCATCGAACGCCTGATGCAGGCTGCCGACGGTATCGTGAACTGCGGTGACGCGGGACAGGAGGGAGAACTCATCCAACGGTGGGTGATGCAGAAAGCACAGGCCAAGTGTCCCGTCAAACGACTCTGGATCTCGTCGATGACTGACGAGGCCATCCGTGAGGGCTTCGCCAACCTGAAGGACCAGGCCGACTACCAGCCCCTCTACCTCGCAGGTCTCTCCCGTGCCATCGGCGACTGGCTCTTAGGTATGAACGCCACACGTCTCTACACGCTGAAGTACGGTCAGAACCGTCAGGTGCTCTCCATCGGACGTGTGCAGACCCCTACCCTCGCCCTCATCGTCAACCGCCAGAAAGAGATTGAGAACTTCAAGCCGGAGCCCTACTGGGTGCTGGCCACGGTCTATCGCGACACCACCTTCACCGCCACATCAGGGAAATTCACCTCGAAGGAAGAGGGTGAAAAAGCCTTCGCCAACATCGAGGGCAAACCCTTCACCGTAACGAAGGTGGAGAAGAAGGAAGGCAAGGAACAGCCGCCACAACTCTACGACCTCACCTCGTTGCAGGTCGACTGCAACCGCAAGTTCGCCTTCTCCGCTGAGATGACGCTCAACCTCATCCAGAGCCTCTACGAGAAGAAATACACCACCTACCCCCGTGTCGACACGCAGTACCTCTCCGACGATATCTACCCCAAGTGTCCGCAGACGCTCAACGGCCTCTACCAGACACAATTCGGAGGTGTTGCGCCCTACGCGGAGTTTATCAAGCCCATCGGAGGCAAACCACTGAAGAAGTCGAAGCGCGTCTTCGACACCTCGAAGGTCACCGACCACCATGCCATCATCCCCACGGGTGTCATCCCCAAGAACCTCACCGATGCCGAACAAAAAGTCTTCGACCTCGTAGCCAGGAGATTCATCGCTGTCTTCTTGCCGGATTGCAAATTCTCAACAACCACCGTCTTAGGGGAGGTCCTAGGCAATCCTAGGGAAGACCTAGGTGATCCTAGGAATAACCTAGAAAAGCCTAGCAAAGCCATCGAATTCAAGGTCACTGGCAAGGAGATCCTCGACCCGGGCTGGCGAGTGACCTTGCCCCCTAAGTTAGGGGGCGACAGGGGTCTGAACGAGGGAGAAAATGACAATTCTTCAGACCCCCAATCCCCTAACTTAGGGGGTTCGGCGGCTGAAGAGCGTACCCTCCCCACCTTCGTCAAAGGCGAATCAGGCGACCATAAGCCCACCCTCACGGAGAAATGGACCACGCCCCCACCCTATTATAATGAAGCCTCCCTGCTCCGTGCAATGGAGACGGCTGGCAAGTTCGTGGAAGACGAGACCCTAAGAGCCGCCATGAAGGAGAACGGCATCGGGCGCCCTTCTTCACGTGCATCCATCATCGAGACCCTCTTCAAGCGCCATTACATCAAGCGCGACCGCAAACGCCTCATCGCCACACCGACGGGCATCGAACTCATCGACCTCATCCGCGAGGAACTTCTGAAGAGTTGCGAACTCACGGGCATCTGGGAAAAGAAACTCCGCGACATCGAGCACCAGAAATACGATGCTCAGCAGTTCATCGAGGAACTCAAGGCACAGGTCTCGGAGATTGTCAGCGAGGTGATGGCAGACAACAGCAACCGACGAGTCACCGTGCTCTCCGATGCAGAACTCAAGAAAGTGAAATCGCACAAGACAGAAACCGCACCCAAGCCCAAGGCCACCCGCAAGAAAACGGTTCCTGAGCCTGTCGAAGGGTCCGATACTCCCGTAGAAGGAGCCCCCTGCCCCCTCTGCGGTCAGGGGCATATCATCAAAGGCAACACGGCCTTCGGCTGTTCCCGTTGGAAAGAAGGCTGCACCTACCGTGTACCTTTCAAGCAGTAATTTTAGTATCAATAAAGATAGATTTATGAAACGGTTTATTTTTTTTCTGTGGATGGCGCTGATGTGCATGGGGATATCTGCACAGTCGCTGAGCGACCTGGGTAATGGTAAGTACAAGAATCCGGTCATCTTTGCCGACTTCCCCGACCCTGACGTCATTCGAGTCGGTGATACCTATTATATGGTCTCCACGACCATGGTGAATTTCCCGGGGGCAACCATCGTGAAATCCAAAGACCTCGTCAACTGGGAGTATTGCGCCCAGCCGTTAAAGCAACTGTCTACACAAGACAAATACAGTCTGCTGAATGGAAAGAACGCTTATGCCGGGGGTATGTGGGCCTGTTCGATGAAGTACCATAACGGAAAGTTCCACATTCTCATCAATGGCAATGACGCTGGCCCTTATATGCTGACGGCTACTGATCCTGAAGGCACCTGGGAGAAGCACCAGTTGTCGCGCGGATACTACGATCCAGGCATGCTGTTTGACAATGGTAAACTATATGTGGCTTGTGGCATCAATCAAATAAAGATGTGCGAACTCGACGAGCAGTTCAACTTCAAACAGGAAAAGACTGTCGTCACACGCGAAGGCACCGGTCTTGAGGGTTGTCATCTTTATAAGATTGGCGACTATTATTACATCTACGCCACCTATGGCGGATGGCCCAGCGGACAGGCGGTGTTCCGCTCCAAGAATATCTTCGGCCCCTACGAGGAGAAAATGCTGATGGAGAAGTTTATCAACGGTGCACCCAACACTATCCACCAGGGTGCACTCATTGATGTGGCTGATGAGAACGGAGATATCAAGGAATGGTGGACCATCCTGCAGCAAGACCTTGGCTGTCTGGGACGCATGCCTAACCTGCAACCTGTAACGTGGGTAGACGACTGGCCCATCCTCGGCAATAAGGGCGTACCCTACACCACCTACACGAAGCCCAATACCGTTGGGAGCACCCCTGCAGTTCCCATGCCCACCAGCGATGGTTTTCGCACATACACCTTTGGCATGCAATGGCAGTGGAACCACAACCCTGACAACAATGCATGGTCGCTGCTGGAGCGTCCGGGATGGCTGCGCCTGAAACCGTCGGGAAAAGTCAATCGCCTGACACAGGCCCGCAACATGCTTACGCAACGCATCTTTGTCATCCATAACAAGCCTTCGCAGGAGTCGACAGGTACTATCCGCCTTGACGTGAGCCACCTACAGGAGGGCGACCGTGCAGGCATCTGCATTCTGCAAGACCCCTATGCTGCCATAGCCGTAGAGGTGAAGGATGGTAAGAAACAACTGGTGTGGTGGCAGGATCAGTTGACGACCAACAACAACTTCACTCCGTCGCAAAAAACGGTGACCAAGGAAATCGGCGACATTGTCTATCTGCGTGCCGCAGTCACCTATAGCACCAGCAAGACACAGTTCTACTACTCGTTAGACAACCAGACATACACCAGACTGGGCAGTCAGACGACCCTGGGCTTTAACCTCTCGGTGTTTGTCGGTGCCCGTTTCGGCCTGTTCTGCTATAGTAGTCGGCAGTCAACAGGCTATGCCGACTTCGACTGGTTCTCGACAGATAAGAAATTCGACGAAGATGACTTCTATGGCGGTGCTTTTGAAGGCTATAGCGACGCTCCCATCGCCAAGAGCATCAATGTCAATGGCAAATGGCGCTCTTATTGGCTTCACGTTCCGAAAGACTGCCAAGAGGGCGCGCCACTGGTTGTAGCCATGCACGGTGCCGGAGGTGGCAGCAGCGACCAGAGTCCGAACTTCAATGAGATTGCCGATGCGGAAAAGTTCATTGTAGCCTATCCGCAAGGCGAACCCATCAGCCTAGCTCTCTTTGGGGGCACTGTCACTGGATGGAATGCCTCAGGCGATGATAATGCCGACGTTGTCTTTATCAAGGCCATGATTGATGAGATAGAACAGAACTACCAGATTGACCGCAACCGCATCTATTGTTGCGGATTCTCGAATGGTGGTATGAATGCCTACGCCTTGGCCAATGCGTGCAGCGACGTGTTTGCCGCCTGTGCCAGCATCAGCGGATTCCCCCTCAGCGAGTTTCACCTGCGTCATACGGGCCAGCGCCCTGTGCCCTTCTTGCATATCCACGGCAAGCAAGATGATTTGGCGAAATACTCACTGATGCCTACGATCGTCGACGAGATGGTAGCGCGACTTGGTGCCAATCCCGTTCCCGTGAAGACCAGCGTCAGCGGTAAGTACGACAAGAGCGTCTACGAGGCCGCAGACGGCAGTTTCCCGTACGTCTACTACGAAATAGACGGAATGGGGCACAACGACTTCACGACAAACACAGAGGACAGCAATTCGTCGCTCACGATGTGGAAGTTCTTCAAGCAATATACCCTCGACATGCCTTACGATGCCACCCTTCGCTGGCGTCCACGCATCGAGGAAGAAGGGTTCAACCCCAAGGAACATGGCTGGACGATGAACAGTGCCACCACACTGCTGTCCTTGGGTGGTCCTCAGAAGACCAATGACAATCAAAACGTCTACCACTCACTGCAACTCCCTAAGGGAACTTACAAACTCACCTTCCGTTCAGAGGGCGATGCCGACCAGACCGTTGGTGTCAAAATCAGGAGACTACCTTCTAACACGTTAATTTATGAGAATACCGTGAAAGTCAACGAACCGGCGACCCTGTTCTTCACGACGGACAGCAAATGGAGCGAATATAAGTTCCTGTTGACGCGCCAGAGATCGGCCACCATCACCGTCAAGGACATCCGTATCGATGCGTCTTCAGAAGAAGAGGCAAGCGGTATCCGTGAACTGACTGCTCCGCAGCCTCAAGACGGGAAATGGTACTCCCTGAGCGGTATACCAGTCTCTCGTCCTTCCAAGGGTATCTATATCAAGAATGGCAAGAAAATAGTGAAATAAAAGTAAAAGGAGGGTGTGTCAAAATAGGCACATCCTCTTCTTATTGTCTGTATCTATTCTTGTTCATCGTACATTATTCCGTGACGGCGCGGATAGGGAATCCGTTAGGACGATACTTTCCAGAGGCGATACCAGCGTTTTCATTGGTGAATTTCAAACAGCAGGCACTGAGAGGACTACTCGTTGCATAGGAGTTAGCCCAATAGAGACCTTGCACATTGACGAGCCCGTTCCCTAAGTGCCACGCGCCTCCAGCGGCAGGAATGAAAATGCTGTTGTGATTGCCCTCTATTTTGCTGGAAACCACGTATCCGACGATGCCTTTTCTTTGTTCCCATGTCCAATTGCAATTGTTAATCAACTCCTCAAATTCCTCCTTTGATGGCATCCTCCACTTACTGCCCAGTTTGACGTGTGCCACATCATCATCCGCATCCAGCACCATCTTGCCATCAACATCATTATACTTGGTTAAGTAACCAGAACCGTCATCATTCCATTTGACCCACTCATAGGAATCCCAGGAGTACCCATATTCCTTGCCTTCTTTCCAAGTCACGACAACGGTTTCATCGCCTTGTTGCCCATTAGGTTTCCATGTGAAAGGCTCCAAATAAGTGTAATAGACTTCTGTGACGCCCCAAGCATAATAATCACCGAAGCCCTCTTCGGAGTCTGCTCCAATGTTTGCATTAGCCCATTTCACTGAAAGTCCCAAATCAACAGCCTGAAAAGTGAATTTGTCCTTTTCAATTACCGGATTGTCTTCGTTAATGGTACACGAATTAATCAACACCATTGCACCACATACTGTCAGGGTGGTGGCAAGCATCCCTAAGAATCGTTGCTTTTTCATAACTAATTTGTTTTTTTGTTTCACCAATTATTCGTTTGCAAATATAGAAACTTTTTGCGAAACTTCCAAGAAAAAGACGAAAAAAATCTAAACTCAGACGCGTCGGTGTTTAGGCCATCACGACCACCCCGATTTTTGGTATTTGTACGCTGAAAACAATAAATAGCACGGAGAAACGTTATTAATAGGTATGCGTAGACTCATCTCCATAGTATATACAGTAGTCGCAGCCGTGCTCCTGACAGGGTGCGGGGCGGATCAGGCCGTGAAGAAGGCAGAGAAATTCTATGCCGTTGGGGAGTACTACGACGCAGCGGCACAGTATAAGAAAGCCTACTCAGCGACACCCTCGAAGGAAAAGGAGAAGCGCGGAAGACTGAGTCTGAAGATGGCGGAATGCTATCGGAGAATCAACAATACCAACAAAGCCATCTCTGCCTACAAGAATGTGATACGCTACAAGCAGGCCGACTCGTTGACACACCTGCGAATGGCCCAGCAACTGATGAAATCGGGCAACTACAAGGAGGCTGGGAAGCAGTTCCTGACAGCCATCGACAGTTTGGAGAACGGACAATGGGAAATGGACAGTTCAGAGTTGGCTGACATGCTGAAACTAGCCAAGAACGGTGTGGAAGCGGCTCAGATGGCCCCCGAATGGAAGAAAGAAGGTTCGAAATACACCGTGAAGCGCGTAGACCTCTTCAACTCGCGACGTGACGATTATTCGCCTGCCCTCACTGGCGAGGAGAGCGACCAGATATTCTTCACCTCCACCCGCAATCAGGCACAGGGCGACGAGTACAGCGGCATCACGGGTTCGAAGCCTGCAGACATCTTCTGGGCTCAGAAGGACGAGAAGGGGAAGTGGGGCAAACCGCAAAGCATCGACTCGGAACTGAACTCGGCCTTCGACGAGGGTGCCTGCTGTTTCTCACCCGATGGCAAGACGATGTACCTGACACAATGCAAGACAGACCCACAATATCCCCGCTTTGCCACCATCGCCGTTTCCAGCCGTAGTGATGCTGCATGGAGCAAGCCCAGAGAACTGAATATCTCGAAGGACACGCTTTCAAGTTTTGCCCATCCTGCCGTATCGCCCGATGGTGAGTGGCTCTACTTCGTGAGCGACATGCCTGGGGGCCTGGGAGGACTGGATATCTGGCGCTGCCAACTCCTCTCCGATGGCGAGACAGGAGGAGTGGAGAATCTGGGAGCACCCATCAATACAGCAGGCGACGAGATGTTTCCCACCTTCCGTCCCAACGGAGATTTCTACTTCTCCAGCGATGGACATCCAGGACTCGGCGGACTGGACATCTTCTATGTTGAAACCTCTAAGATGAAAATCGAAAGTGCCACTCTTCAACTGAAGCACCCGGGATTCCCGTTGAACTCGCAGGGCGACGACTTCGGCATGACCTTCGAGGGACTACTCAATCAGGGCTATTTCTCATCTAGTCGTGGCGACAACAGAGGGTTGGATCATATCTACAGTTTCTTCAACCCCGAAATCGTGCAGACAGTAAAGGGATGGGTGTATGAGCAGGACGGCTACGAACTGACTGACGCACAAGTATATATGGTGGGCAACGACGGGACGAACCTGAAACTCAGCGTGCGGGGCGACGGGTCGTTTACCCAGGAGATCAAGCCCGGTGTGGACTACGTGTTGCTGGGCACCTGCAAGGGATTCCTGAACCATCAGGAACAGTTGCGCGTAGAGCCCGTGACGGAATCGGAGGAGTACGTGCTCCAGTTCCCACTCGCCAGCATTGCCGCGCCCGTACTGATAGAGAACATTTTTTACGATTTCGACAAGGCGACGCTGCGCCCGGAGTCGGCCACCGCCCTCGACGAACTCGTGAAACTGCTGAACGAGAATCCCAACGTGACCATCGAACTCTCGGCCCATACCGACTATAAAGGCTCTGACCAGTATAACGAACGACTCTCACAGCGACGTGCGGAGAGTGTGGTGGGTTATCTGATAGACCACGGCATTGCAGCAGACCGTCTGACACCGAAGGGCTATGGTGAGAGCAAGCCCAAGACCATCAAGAAGAAGGTGGCGGAAAAATATGCGTTCCTCAAGGGTGGCGAAGTGCTGACCGAAGACTTCATCGCCAAACTACCCGAGGAACAGCAGGAGCAGTGTAACCAGTTGAACCGTCGCACTGAGTTTACAGTGCTGCGGACAACTTACGGTATGTTCGATACGGAAGGTAAACTAATACAAAAGCCACAAGCAAAAGAAGCACCACAGGATTCACAGGAACCTCAGTCGTCGGAACTGTGGTAAGGAAGACGCTCAACGAGGTGAGTACCCCATGGAGTGCCACCATGATGCTGGCCTTCAGGGCCTCCCAGCCACCAAAGACGAAGAAAAGCACCACACTTACCACGACACAGAACAGCGTCCAGAGAAGCGACAGCCTGTGGGCCTTTTCCTCCTGTTCGCATTCGGGCAAATTCATCATCACCCGCTCCGTGAACCCGTTGTCCTCAATCTGCTGCTGCGCAGCCTGCTTGAAGAACTCGTCTATTAATAAATTGTCTTTATCGGTCATATCCATTGGCTTTTAAATAATCTGTCAGTTTTTCCTTGCCCCGCTTCAGGTGCGACTTCACGGTATTCTGGGGCAGGCCCGTGATGTCGCTGATCTTGTCGATCGGATGGCCATCAATCAACTGGAGGGTGATACAGGTGCGCTCCACCTCCTTCAGTTGTGAGAGGGCATGATAGAGGTCCATCTTCAATGAGGAATTAGAAATGAGGAATGAGGAATTATGATTACCACTAAAGGCTGATTCCGGGCATGTCTGGATATCAACATTACTCATTTCTAATTTCTCATTTTTCATTTTACGACGGTAGTCGTAATGCACATTGTAGGCGATGCGGAAGAGCCAGGTGGAGAAACTCGAGATGCCCTTGAAATTGGTGATGTTCACGTAGGCTTTGATAAAAGTCTCCTGGGCCAGGTCGTCGCTCAACTGCTCATCGCCCAGTGTCTGGTTCAAGAAGAACCGGCGCACAGGTGACTGGTACTTCCGTACAAGTTGGTCGAAGGCCCGCTTGTTGTGGAGAACCGCCACCTGTGTCACAAGGGCTATGTCAGTGAGTGCTGCCATCTGTCGTTAATAGAGTCTTTTCTCAGGCATCACGAGCCACAGTACGATGTAGAAGATCAGTCCGCAGAAGGCCGTGAAGATGGTGAGGAAAGCGTAGGCAATGCGCACCATCACGGGGTCGAACTCCATATACTCAGCGATTCCGCCACACACGCCTGCTATTACTCTGTCATTAGAGCGCATCAATCTCTTTGTCATAATTCTGAAATATTTGAGTTTTTATCATTATTGTTCCTAAAGTTATTCAACGGGTCGTTGCCTTTATCTCCCGACTGGCGGGCCACAAACCACTTACCCAGTCCGATGAAGAAAACGAGGGCGCCGATGCCGATACCGAGTTTACCGATGATGATGCCAAGGAAGATGGCGAGTCCGATGCCTACGAACATCTGTCGGATGCCTGACTGGTACTCACTGGTCAGCATTTTCGAGTCGACATTGTCCTTCAGGATCTCATCGGGGATAGGCTGTCCGTTCTGGATGGCCATCTGTGCCAGTTTGTAACGCTCACGCCTGTTCTTGTTCACGAAATAGAAGATGGTGAAGATAATCAGCAGCGGCGCCAGGAGGAAGATGACGACGATGGCGACGATGCTCACTGCCATCCAAGGTGCGAAGAAACCACCTACGCTGTCCATCACTTCCTTGAGTTCTTCCACGTCACCGCTGGTCGAATAGGTCGTACCGCGACGATAGGTGATGTACTTGTCATCCTCGGCATCTTCTGCATCAGCAGCGGCTGTAGTGTCAGAAAAGGCTTCGATGGCGTCATGATTGTTCTTAGTAGAGTCCACCTGCTCCGTACGTGGAGTGTGGCGGTGCTTCTGTGCTGCTGCGTCGGCATTCAGCCCGAGCGTGAGCATCAATGCGATTGCGATTACATACTGTTTCATATCTCTGTTTTTTTTTGATTTCTACAGCCGTTTGACGTAACAAATTATAAATTAGTTGCAAAGATATCAAATTATTCTAAGAAAATCTGTGATATCTGTGGCTTTTTTAGTAATTTTGCGCTGAAAAAGCGCGAATCATGCAGTTACCAGAGGATTTCATACGGGAAACGAGGCTGTTGATGGGCGAAGAGCGCTTCAACCGCTTTCTGGGAGCATTCGATGAGGATGCCCCCGTCAGCATCCGCATCAATCCCAAAAAGAGTGTAGAGTGTAGAGTTGAGAATGTAGAGTTTGCTACCGCCATACCCTCACCTAATGGGACGGCGGCAGCAAACTTTAAACTCTACACTCTACACTCTAAACTAAATAAAGTCCCCTGGTGCGTGGAAGGCCTTTATTTGGAGGGCCGTCCGCAGTTCACCTTCGATCCCCTCTTCCACGCTGGCTGCTACTACGTCCAAGAGGCCGCCTCGATGTTCGTTACCCACATCCTAAGGAGTTTAGAACTGAGAACTGAAAGTTTAGAGTTTGCTACCGCCATACCCTCGCTTGATGGGACAGCAGCGGCAAACTCTAAACTCTACACTCTAAACTCTAAACTAAAAGTACTGGACCTCTGCGCTGCCCCTGGCGGGAAATCCACTGCCATCCGTACCGTACTGCCTGAGGGAAGTACCCTCGTCAGCAACGAACCCATCCCCACCCGTGCACAGATCCTGTTGGAGAACATCACGAAATGGGGTTGGAAAGACTGTATCGTCACCAACAACTACCCCCGTGACTTTCGTAAGGCGAAAGCGAAGTTCGACGTGATTCTCTGCGACGTGCCTTGCTCTGGAGAGGGGATGTTCCGCAAGGATCCTGTCACCATCAGCGAGTGGAGTCTGCAAAATGTGGAGAAATGCTGGCGACTGCAGCGCGAAATCGTGGCTGATGCCTGGGAGTGTCTGAATCCTGGTGGCATACTTATATATAGTACGTGTACCTTTAATACAAAAGAGAACGAGGAGAACGTGCGCTGGATCATGGAGCAATACGATGCGGAAGTGCTTGAGGTGCCTACCGACCCGTCGTGGCACATCACAGGATCGCAGCTCGAAGGCTTCGATGCACCCGTCTATCGCTTCATCCCCGGCATCACCCGCAGCGAAGGACTGTTTATTTGCGCGCTGCGCAAAAATGGAGAATGTAGAGTTGAGAATGTAGAGTTTGCTACCGCCATTCCTTCACCTAATAGGACGGCGACAGCAAACTCTACACTCTACACTCTAAACTCTAAACTAAAAATCCTCACCCCCGATTTGCCTCAAGGCGACTTCCCTCGTATCCCCCTCTCCTACTCCGATGCTCTGAAATACCTCCGTGGCGAGGCACTGGTACTCCCAGAAGACACCCCACGTGGCATCGTCACCGTCTGCTACAAAAACATCCCCCTCGGACCGATGAAGAATATCGGAAATCGCGCCAACAACCTCTATCCCAAGGGTTGGCGCATCAAGACCACCCACCTGCCCACTGAAGAAATAAAAATAATAAATATATGAAACAGTATTTAGACATCCTCAACCGCATCCTGACAGAAGGTACCGAGAAAGGCGACCGTACCGGTACGGGAACCATCAGCATCTTCGGTACCCAGAGCCGCTACAACCTCGACGAAGGTTTCCCCCTGTTGACCACCAAGAAACTCCACCTGAAGAGTATCATCTACGAACTGCTATGGTTCCTGAAGGGCGACACCAACGTGAAATACCTGCAGGAACATGGCGTGCGCATCTGGAACGAGTGGGCCGATGAAAACGGTGAACTGGGCCCTGTCTACGGACACCAGTGGCGTTCATGGCCCGACTACAATGGTGGTACCATCGACCAGATACAGTACGTACTGGATCAGTTGAAGAACAACCCCAACTCTCGTCGTATGATTGTCTCTGCCTGGAACGTGGCGGAGGTCAACAAGATGGCGCTGCCTCCCTGTCACACCATCTTCCAGTTCTACGTGGCTGGTGACCGTCTGTCGCTCCAACTCTACCAGCGCAGTGCTGACACCTTCCTGGGTGTGCCGTTTAATATCGCCTCGTATGCCCTGTTGCTCCAGATGATGGCACAGGTGACGGGTTTCAAGCCAGGTGACTTCATCCATACCACGGGCGACACCCACCTCTATCTGAACCACATCGAACAGGCTAAACTCCAACTGACCCGTGAGCCTCGTCCGCTGCCCACGATGAAGATCAATCCTGACGTCAAGAGCCTCTTCGACTTCCAGTACGAGGACTTCGAACTAGTAGGCTACGACCCCCATCCACATATTAAAGCGGAGGTATCCGTTTAAATTAGGAAATAGAAATTAGGAATTAGAAATTATGATTTCCATTATAGCAGCGGTAGCCAAGAACAGGGCCATTGGGTATAAGAACAAACTCATCTATTGGTTGCCCAACGACCTGAAACGTTTCAAGGCCCTCACCACGGGCCATACCATCATCATGGGACGTAACACCTATCTCTCTTTACCGAAGGGTGCCCTGCCCAACCGTCGTAACATCGTACTGAGCCGCAAAATAAAAAATGTAGAAATGAGAACTGAGAGTGTAGAGTTTGCTACCGCCAAACCTTCACCAGACAGGACGGCGGCAGCAAACTCTAAACTCTCCACTCTAAACTCTAATCTCGAATTCTATTCCTCTTTGGAAGAGGCCCTCGCCCACTGCACCCCCGACGAAGAAATCTACATCATCGGTGGTGCCAGCGTCTATAAACAGGCTTTGAAAATAGCCGACCGCCTTTGTCTCACGGAGATCGACGACACCCCAGCAGAGGCTGACACTTTCTTCCCGTCCTATGACGAGGGTTGGAAAGAAGAAAGCCGTGAAGACCATCCTGTAGATGACCGTCACGACTTCCCCTACTCCTTCGTGGACTACGTCAGGGCTGAGCCTCAGTAAACGCCTCCATGATAGCAGTAGGTTTGTGGTCTTTAAAGGCACCGAGTTTGTAGTGTCCCTCTGCCTCAGGTGCCCAGTAGAAGACACCCTTGCAGTGTCCGCCCGTCTGTGTGGCGGCTGCTGATATCAGTCGTTTCATAAATGCCTTCCCTTCCTCTGGACGTGCCGCCTCATAGCCCGTCTCCACAATCATCAGTGGAGTCTGGTATTTCTCGTAGAGGGCATTCATGTTTGCTATACATTTTTCCAACGTCTCGTCATCCGAGGCGGTAAGGTTCGCTTTCTGATCCCAATAGGGATAGACACTCACGCCTATCATGTCCCATTTGCCACCATTCTGCTTTAGACCCTCGAAGATGAAACGATAACGGTGCGGATCACAGGCAGCATCGAGATGAACGATCACCTCCGCCTGCGGATAGACAGACTTCACAGCCTTGTAGCCCGCCAGCGTAAGACCCGCATACTGTTTCATGTTCGTAGAGGCGCGTCCCATGTCCCACAGGAAACCGTTAGTGGTCTCATTGCCCACCTGCACCCACTTCACGTCGATGCCGTTATCCTTCAGTAATTGTAAAGTCTCACGGGTGTGCTGAGCCAGCGCCTTTTTCATCTTCTTATAGTTCAGGTCCTTCCAAGCCGCAGGGATATTCTGTTGTCCGGGATCGGCCCACCAGTCGCTGTAGTGGAAATCAATCATCACCGCCATCCCCTGTTGTTTTGCCCTCAGTGCCATCACGAGCACGTCTTCCTTGCTGCAAAAACGGTCTTTGGGATTCACCCATACCCGCAGGCGCACGGCATTCAGGCCGAATTCCTTCATCAGCACGGTATTCTCACGTTCCTCGCCTTTAGCATTATAGAGTTTCCCACCCCAGGCCTCCAGAGCCGTCGTCCCACTGATATCAGCCCCCAGCCAGAACGGTTCGTCCGACTGTGAGTAACCAGGTAGGCAGAGCCAAGCCATTATCAGAAAAGACCAAAGATGCTTCATATATTTATCCTCCTTAAATCAATGTTGGTGCAAAGATAATAATAAATTTCTAATTTCTAATTACTAATTCCTAATTATTTTATGTACCTTTGCACTCGCTTTATCATAAGCAGAACCATTTTTATGTACAAACCAACATTCAACATCAGGCGTCAGGTGCTCGTGTTCCGTCATTTCGGAAACAAGGGCTACTCACTCTTTGCCTGTCTGGGACGAGAGGTGGTGTGCAGCGTGCTCTCCGTAGCCACGCTGACCTATGCCTCTGCGGAGAGTGTCTCGACGGATCCCGTCGTGACAGACTCCACTGCCACCACGACAGCCCGTGAGATGATGCTCGAGGAAGTCAGTGTGACTGGCTCGAGGGCGCCCCTGACAAAGAGTCAGGCTGCGAGAATGGTCACTGTACTGGATCGTGCCGATATTGCGCAGGCACCAGTACAAAGTATTAACGATCTCCTGAAATACGCTGTAGGCGTGGATGTCCGTCAACGAGGACCCATTGGTGCACAGACAGACATCTCCATCCGAGGCGGTACCCAAGACCAGATTATCCTATTGCTCAACGGCATCAACATCTGTGACCCGCAGACGGGCCACAACGCGATGGACCTGCCCGTCGATCTGAACGACATCGTACGCATCGAGGTACTTGAGGGTCCTGCAGGTCGCATCTATGGCACGTCATCGCTCGTAGGGGCGATCAATATTGTGACAGAAAGACCCCTCCCCACCTTCCCTAAAGGGGAAAGGAAAATACACTTGCAGATGGAAGGAGGATCCTTCGGCTATGTCTCCACTGCAGCCCGGTTACTTCTCCCACCCTTTAGGGAGGACTGGGGAGGGTCTGTCTCTGCCTCCTACTCCCGTAGCGATGGCTATAGTCGTTCGAAGGCTGGTAGTCTCAATACCGACTTCAGTGGGGCGAAGGGCTTTTACCAAGGTCAGTATGAAGACGACGACATCCGACTGCACTGGCACCTCGGCATTGCAGACAAGGGCTGGGGTTCCAGTACCTTCTGGGCTTCTCCCAAATGGCAGGCCGACGATCAGTACGAACATACCACCAAACTCTACTCTGCCATTCAGGGAAATACCAAACGGGGCCGACTGCGCCTCAACTCCAGCATCTACTGGAACCAGAACAGGGACCGCTACGAGGGGTATCGCGGACAACCCGAGAAGATGAAATACAACTACAACCGCACGGATGTCTATGGCGTGAGCCTCAGCAGTTATTTCGACTGGAACGCCCAGAACCGGACAGCCTT
This sequence comes from Prevotella sp., assembly GCA_017618275.1. GTDB lineage: Bacteria > Bacteroidota > Bacteroidia > Bacteroidales > Bacteroidaceae > Prevotella. Next base: position 74,056 of record JAFZUS010000004.1, on the reverse strand, counting down.
CGGAGCCGAACTGCGCAACGAAGACCTCGTCAGCGGCAATCTCGGAGAACCGCTCTCGCAGACGCATCATATCAAAGGGACGGATCGAGACTATACCCTTGGCATCAACCGCACCAACATCAGCGGTTATCTGGAACACAACCTGTTGTTGCGTGATTTCACCCTCTCCGCAGGTTTCGTCGCTGTCAAGAACACGTGGAGCAACATGAACATGACCATCTATCCAGGCATTGATATCAGTTACCGCCCCACCACGCACTGGAAACTCCACGCCTCGTACAACACCTCACTCCGCATGCCGTCGTTTACGGAGATGTACTACAAACTGCAGGGCTACAGTGCCGATCCCCACCTGAAACCCGAGGAGATGCAGGCTTTGGAAGTTGGCCTCAATTTTCAATCTTCAATATTCAATCTTCAATGTGCCCTCTGGCATCATCATGGCACAAACATGATCGACTGGATCATGGACACCACGCAGGGCGACAACGCTGTCTGGCAGAGTGTCAACCACACCAAATTGAACAGCATCGGCTTCGAGACCTCAGTTCAATGCACAATTCATAATGCTCAATGCACAATCAGTTATAGTTTCATCTCTCAGGACAAGGAACAAGAGGCTGGCATCGTGTCGCAATATGCCTTGGAATATCTGCGCCATAAACTCGTAGCCAACCTGCGCCTCCCTCTGACAGACAGGCTCAGCCTCAACCTGAACGCCAGATGGCAGGATCGTGTGGGTTCCTATACTGACTTCGACGGCATGGTACAGGACTACCGCCCCTACTTCCTGCTCGACACCCGTCTGACGTGGCAACAGCCAACGTGGAAACTCTATCTCGAAACCACCAACCTCCTCGACGCCCACTACCACGACTACGGACTCGTGGAACAGCCCGGTCGCTGGCTCATCACAGGCCTCAGTATTAGTCTTTAAACAAAACAACAAGAACAAGAATATGAACAAACGTGCAATTGTCATTGGTGCCTCTTCAGGCATCGGAAGAGAAGTAGCCATGCTACTGATGAATGAAGGTTGGACGGTAGGCGTCGCAGCCAGGAGAGTGGATAAACTCGAAGAACTGCATGCGACTGCCGTCGAGCAGATCGACGTGACACAGAAAGAGGCGACAGAACGACTACAGTCACTCATCAGTCGCCTAGGCGGTATGGATCTGTTCTTCTACGCCTCAGGCATCGGGAAACAGAACCGTGAACTAAAAGAAGATATCGAACTGGCAACACTCGAGACCAACGGAGTCGGTTTCACACGGATGATTGGCGAGGCCTACCGCTATTTCGCAGAACAGGGCTACGGACATATCGCTGCCATCACATCGATAGCCGGTACCAAGGGACTCGGCCCTGCCCCCAGTTATTCCGCCACCAAAGCCATGCAGAATGTCTATCTTCAGGCACTGGAACAGCAGACCAACGCTCGAGGCTTGAAGATACGCTTCACCGACATCCGCCCCGGTTTCGTGGATACCGCCCTGCTCAGCGGCGACTTCCACTACCCGATGATGCTCAAACCAGAACGTGTTGCCAAGGAAATCCTCTCCGCCATCAATCACCGCCAACATATCCGTGTCATCGACTGGAAGTACAGTATCCTCACAGCCCTCTGGCGTCGCATCCCCCGCTGCCTCTGGCGCAGATTACGGTTATAACTCCTGATAGTATTGGGCATCTGAGGCGGTGAAGCAGCAAACGATGATTTCGCCTTGGTATCCGTTGCGGATATGCTCTGTGAGGACGCGTTTGGCGATGGCGGCTGCTTCGGCCTTGGGGAAGCCATAGACACCGGTGCTTATGCAGGAGAAGGCGATGCTCTTCAGATCATGTTCCTCTGCCAGACGCATGGCTGTGTCGTAACAGGAAGCCAGCAACTCACGCTCGTGCTGATTGCCGCCATACCAGATGGGGCCGACGGTATGGATGACTTTCTTGCAGGGCAGATTGTAGGCATCGGTCATCTTGCTTTGCCCCGTCTCGCAGCCACCGAGCGTACGGCATTCCTGCAATAGTTGGATACCAGCCGCCCTGTGAATGGCGCCATCTACTCCCCCACCGCCCAACAGACTTCTGTTGGCGGCATTCACGATCGCATCGACCTTCAGCGTCGTGATATCTCCTACGACAATCTTAATTCCTTCCATATTGTCTACATATTTAGCGCGATTTCCCTTAGTATCGCATGCCTCACTGATTAAGGCATACATAGAAGGGAACTACCCAGAATAAGGATTATCTTTTGAGTTTGAAAGAATTCTCGATGCTGGAGAGTTCGGCAGAGAAAGCCTTATCAACTTTCAGGCGCTGCTCGACGGTGTTACAACTGTGTATCACCGTTGAGTGGTCGCGGTTGCCAATCAACTGTCCGATACGTGAGGCTGGCATCTTCGTGTATTTCTGTGCCAGATACATCGACACCTGACGCACCTGCACATAGTCACGCTTGCGGCTCTTGCTGAACACATGCTGCTGGGGCACGTTGTAGTGTTTGCAGACTTTTTCCAGAATATCATCGATGGTGAGAGGATGATTGTCAACCTTCACGGCACGCTTGATGATACGCTCAGCCAGACGCATGTCGATAAAGGTGTTATAGACAATGGAATAGGCCATCAACGAGTTCACCACACCTTCCAGGTCGCGCACACTGCCATTGGCTGTCTCTGCAATGAACTGAATCACGTCTGCAGGTATCTTCAAACCGTCGCGACGGCACTTCATATTGAGGATATCGATGCAAAGTTGCACGTTGGGCTTCTCCAATTCGGCAATTAGTCCACAGGCAAAACGCGTCAGCAGACGATCCTTCACCCCTTGCAAATCTACGGGAGGACGGTCACTGGCCAAAATGATCTGTTTGCCGATACGGAACAGATGGTCGAAGATATGGAAGAAGGTATCCAGTGTCCTGGGAGAAGTGGCCCATTCCTGAATATCATCGACAATCAGCACGTCGATGGACTGGTAGAAATTGATGAAGTCGTTGGTGGTATTCCGACGTACGGCATCCGTAAACTGCACCTGGAAGAGGCGAGCGCTGACATAGAGCACACGCTTCTGGGGATACAATTCCTTGCAGCGTACACCGATGGCATTGATCAGGTGGGTCTTGCCACAGCCTGACGGGCCGAAGACAAAGAAAGGATTGAAGGTAGACTTGCCCGGATGCTCTGCAATCGTAAGACCAACAGTACGCGGCAGTTTGTTGGAATCGCCTTCAACGAAGGTCTGGAAGGTCTTCTTCGGATCCAATTGCGGATTCAGGCTCTGAGGCACTACAGCATCCAACGTCGTTGGAGACTGATTGCCACGAGTGGTTGCCTGAGGTTTTTCCACCGTCAACGGTCCGTCGCTCTCCACCTCCTGAGAAATCTTATTCGCCTTGTCAGTCACAATACGATACCGCAGCACAACGTTCGTCTCAAAGACTCGCGCGAGTACCTTACTTAACAGTCCCACGTAATACTGCTCCAAGTACTCGTACACGTACGGACTTGGAACTTGCACCAGTAGCGTATGCTCCGTCTCGGAGTAGGACTCGAAGACGATTGGCGCAAACCACGTTTTAAACTGTTGCTCTGTGACGTTAGCCTGGATGATTTGGAGGCAGTCAGCCCAAAGCGCCTTATGACTTTTCGACATCGGCGATTTTTACTTTTTACTTCGTTTTGTTATTTTCAACGATTTGTGATTGATCGTTGGTTTTCGATTGCAAAGTTCGCACTTTTTTTTGAATTGTGCAAATCCCTCTAAAAGATACTCTGTGTTTACAATCAACCTAACTACCTATCATAAGGGGTGTTAGCGCGTTTCACATAAAGGGTGCATCTAAAGGCATCTTGTGTATTTACAATTCATTGAATAACAAGCACTTGCAAAAACATCTTCCTCGCTTGCACATCCATAGGGGATTGCGCAACAAAGTGCATCAAACCACTAATAAAGGGGAGTACCCCCTATTGGGTGGAGGGTAATTATCCCAAACGTTTCTATTTAGACAAAATTTAAATTACTTATCTTTTCTGCCAAAAAGTGAGAAATGAACATACCGCTTCGGATGCTGTTTCAAGTCAATCATCAACGAGTCTACATGCCCCATTGTTGAGGACATATTGCGATAGAGTTCCTGGTCGCGCATCAGCAACCCGAGGGTGCCCTCATTGCTGTTGAGTTTCGCTGTCATCTGCTCCACATTCTGGAGGGTATTGTTCACTTTCGCCATTGTCATGGCAATATCAAGATCGCTCAGATTCTTAGTCAGCGTAGTAGTATTGTCAAGCAGTCCGTCCACCTTGGTCAACGCGCCTGGCACCTGTTGATTCAGACTGGCAGTAAGACGGTTCAACTCATTAGTGGTCGTAACAAGATGTGCCGTAATCTGGTCAACATTGTGCAGCGAATTGGCGATGGCAGGATCAGCCAATAGCATATTCACACTGGCAAGGATGGAGTCAATCTTAGGCAACATCTTCTCGAACTGAGGAAGCATATCTGCAGCCCTACCAAGTGCTCCAGACTGTTTTTTTCCTGAAATGGTATCACCGGGTTCCATCAAATCGACAGGATTCGGGCCGAATTTCAGTTCCAGTTTAACATTTCCCAGAAGGTCGCTGGCTATCTCAGCCGATGAAGCCTTCGGCAAACGGAGTTGCTTATTCAGTCCGAGAACGGCCACAATCTTCTCCTGACTGCCGTAGTTGAAGATGACATCCTCCACGACACCAACCCGATATCCGTTAGCATAGACCGGACAGGAAGCAGACACACCGCTAACATCATCAAACTCTACATAATAATTATCGTCTGTGGAAAACAAAGTCAGTCCTTTCAAGAACTTCATTCCAAAAAACAATACTACGATTCCCACCACTGCCACAAGGGCTATCTGCACTTCCTTTGTAAAATAATTCTTCATGTCCTGTACTATTTAATCGTGTACTATCTTGCCTTTTTACTCTTGAATTCGTTAATCGCTTCCTGAACATTCACCCGTTTACCGTCCTTGAAGGCAATGATAAAAGCCTCGGGGAACTTATCGAGAAGAGTCTTTCGCAGCCGGTTGATCTCATTATAATCTTCCGACGAGCCCACAGTATATTTGAACAATCCGCTTTCTTGGTAACTGCTGATACCCTTCACACCCTTAAATCGCGAGTCACCGGCTTTCAATGCCTTCGGTGATGTCAGTATCTGTACCTTAAATATCGGTCTTACCTCTACTGGTTTCTTTTCCGGTTGCTTTTCCTCCGGTTGGGGTTGCGTAGAAGGTTCTGGCCGACCTAACTCTGGACTTTCGGGAGTATCCTGTTTCTCCGATTGTTCCGATTGCCGGGGCTCTACTTTCGGTTCGGGCTTGGGTTCAGCCTTCGGTTCGGGTTTGGGTTCAGCCTTCGGCTCGGGCTTAGGCTCTGCTTTTGGCTCTGCCATATATGGCACGGTGATACCGCCGCTAAACCGCTTTTTATAGGCCATAAAAGCGTTGAATATACCACGGGCATACTGTTCGGTAGCCAAAGAGGTATTCATATACTGTTCCTCATCACGAGTAGAGATGAAACCCAACTCAATCAGACAGCCGGGCATAGATGTCAGGCGTAGCACAGCCAGATTGTCCTGATGGGCTCCCATATCCTGACGCCTTGTGGCCTGACAGACATATTTCTGCATATACTTGGCCAGTTCGATGCTGTTCTCCATATTCTTGTCCTGCACGAACTCAAACAAGATGTCGCTTTCTGGCGAATTGAGGTCATAACCACGATACGTCTTTTGGTAGTCCTTCTCCTGGAATATAACGGCATTCTCACGTTTTGCCACCTCCAGATTCTCCAGCACGCCATTATTCTTACCCGTCCGCCGACTCCTACCTAAGGTGTAGGTCTGGAAGCCACGGGCAGTATGTCCCTTCGGCAGAGCATTGATGTGGATAGAGATGAACAGGTCGGCCTTATTCTGGTTGGCAATCTCTGCCCGCTTATACAATTCAACGAACTTATCGGTCTTACGGGTATAGATGACCTTTACATCCGGACAATTCTGCTCCACCAGTCGTCCGAAGGCCAAAGCGAATTTCAGCGTAAGAGTCTTCTCCTTGACACCGCCCCCACCGATGGCTCCAGCATCACCACCGCCGTGTCCTGCGTCAATGACCAGCGTGAATTTGCGGTTTGCAGCCGTCGTAATAGCCGCAAAACAGAAAAATGTGATTAGGAATAATACTATCTTCTTACACATACATCCTTCTTTAACTTGCAAAAATACGCATTTATCGCCAATAAGCCGCCAAGGCTTACTCTGTTTTATCATTTATTAAGTGAATCTCAACAACAGCCCCGTCACAGTCGGCTCCCATCGGAGGATTCTGCTTCGTCAGTTCAAGATCGATGGATGTAACCTGTGGGAATCGCTTCACAATAGCGTCTGCAATACGCCCTACCACATGTTCCAACAGATTGGAAGGCTTCTTCATCTCAGTTTGAACCACCGTATAGAGGGCCGCATAATTGAGTGTGTCACCAATCTCGTCGCTCAGCATCGCCTTCTCCAAGGGAAAGCCCACCCGCAGGGTGACGAGGAAGTCGGCACCTACCCTTCTCTCCTGGGGCATCACCCCATGAAAGGCATAGAAACGGACGTTCCGCAGACTGATATAACTACTTTCTATCTTCATCAGTGAAAATCTGTGTAATCTGTGGCTATCCGCATCGGCTGGCTCCACAGTTCTTACAGATCAGACAACCCTCCTGATAGATCAGACTCTCGCTGCCACAATTCGGACATTTCTGTCCCTTGGCCTCGGTACCGTCTGTCACATATTTCTTCAAGGCACGCTCAACACCGTTTTTCCAGGTGTTGATGCTCTCGCTCTTCAATTGCAGGGAACTGACAAGTCTGATCACATGTTCGATGGGCATACGGTAACGGAGCACACCAGAGATCAGTTTGGCATAGTTCCAGTATTCTGGGTTGAATTTCTCCGATAGTCCCTCAACCGTCGTCTTATAGCCGCGCTTGTTCTCAAACTGGAAGTCGTAACGCTTCGTGCCGTCAGGATTCACCTGTTTGATGATCTTTCCGTGGGTTACCGTCTTGGGCAGCATAATACCCTCATCGTCGTCCTGAAGACCCGTGAATATCTCATAGGGATAACCGTCGAGCAAGCCTACCAAAGCCACCCACTTCTCCTTATTATTCTGGAAACGTACCACATCACACTCCAGAACAGGCGGACGCACCTCAGTCACCTCCGGATGCTTGCAGGGTGTCTCTGTCTTCTTCTCTTCCAGGTTGTTGTCCTTGGCCTCTTCCTCTTTTTTTGTCTCTTTCTTTACTGAGATCATCACACCCGAACGACTGCCGTCGCGATAGATGGTACAGCCCTTACAACCCGAGCGCCAAGCCTCGACATAAAGTTTGTTGACCAGTTCTTCATCGACATCATTGGGCAGGTTGACGGTGACACTGATAGAATGGTCCACCCACTTCTGGATAGCACCCTGCATCTTCACCTTCATCAACCAGTCCACATCGTTGGCCGTAGCCTTATAATAAGGTGACTTCTGCACAAGTTCATCTATTTCCTCCTGGGTGTAGCGCTGTTCCGTGTCAATGCCGTTGACACGCATCCACTCCATGAACTTCGGATGGTACACAATATATTCCTCGAAGGAGTCGCCTACCTCGTCGACAAAGTCCACATGGGCTCCTGCATCACCGGGATTGACCTTACGACGACGCTTGTAGACGGGCAGGAACACCGGTTCGATACCACTTGTGGTCTGCGTCATCAGCGAGGTCGTACCCGTCGGAGCAATGGTCAGACAGGCAATATTACGACGGCCATACTTCGTCATATCCTTATATAGTTCCGGATCAGCCTCCTTCAGACGGAGCACAAACGGGTTTTTCTCCTCGCGCTTGGCATCATATATCTCGAAATGGCCACGCTCCTTCGCCATCGTCACTGACGAACGATAGGCATTCAGAGCCAATATTTTATGAACCTCCACAGAGAAGTCTGTAGCCTCCTGGGTGCCATAGCGCAGTCCCATGGCAGCAATCATGTCACCCTCGGCTGTGATACCCACACCCGTACGACGACCCTTGCCGCTCTTCGACTTGATCTTCTCCCAGAGATGTATCTCGGCACCCTTCACCTCCATCGACTGCGGATCTTCATTCACCTTTTCCAATATCTGGTCGATCTTTTCCAACTCCAAATCCACGATGTCGTCCATCAACCGCTGTGCTTGCTGCACATGCTGCTTGAACAGGTCGAAATCGAAGCGGGCATGATCCGTAAACGGATCCACCACATACGAATAGAGATTGATGCTCAGCAGACGACAGGAGTCGTAGGGGCAGAGGGGAATCTCGCCACAGGGATTCGTCGAAACTGTACGGAAGCCCAAGTCGGCATAGCAGTCAGGGATGCTCTCCCTCAGGATGGTGTCCCAGAACAGCACACCCGGTTCAGCACTCTTCCAGGCGTTATGTACAATCTTTGCCCAGAGATCCTTGGCAGAAATCTCTTTCTCGAAAGCCAGACTGGTTTCTCCAGACTTTCCTGGATCGGTCGTACCATCTACAGGGAAGCGCTGCATATACGGTCTGTCGTTGATGGCAGCCTCCATGAACTCGTCGTCGATCTTCACAGAGACATTCGCACCCGTCACCTTGCCCTCGGTCATTTTCGCATCAATGAAAGCCTCCGAGTCAGGATGCTTGATGCTCACACTAAGCATCAGGGCACCACGGCGTCCGTCCTGTGCCACCTCGCGCGTACTATTACTATAACGCTCCATGAAAGGTACCAGACCTGTCGAGGTCAGGGCGGAGTTGTTCACTGGCGAGCCCTTCGGACGGATATGACTCAGATCGTGTCCCACACCACCGCGACGCTTCATCAACTGCACCTGTTCCTCATCAATACGCAGCACAGCACCGTATGAGTCGGCGTTGCCGTCGAGACCTATCACGAAACAGTTCGACAACGAGGCTATCTGGTTATTATTGCCAATACCCGTCATCGGACTGCCTGCCGGCACGATATATCTGAAATGGTCCAACAGATGGAAGATATCCTCTACCGCTATCGGGTTCTCATATTTCTGTTCGATACGTGCAATCTCGTTGGCGATACGCCAGTGCATGTCTTCGGGTGATTTCTCATAGATATTCCCGAAACTATCCTTCATGGCGTACTTGTTCACCCATACGCGGGCAGCCAACTCATCGCCACAGAAATAGTTCAATGAAGCCTGATAAGCCTCTTCATAGGTGTATGTCTGCATATATACTCTGGTTTTTAATTAATCCTCAATCACAATGGGTTTGTATTTCGGCACAAGGGTCTTCATGATGCACCAGCCGATGATATAGGCCACGGCACAGATGGAGAACACCACCATATAGGCAGCGGGTTTGCCTTCGAAACCGAAGAACGTATAGGCGCTGCCCTGACCGGCTGCCCAGTCGAAGAATTCACCGGAACTGAGGTTGATGGCATACGAAGCGAGACCACCTGCCATCGTGCCGATACCCGTAATCGTTCCAATAGTGGATTTGGGGAACATATCGCCAATCGTTGAATAGAGATTGGCACTCCAGGCCTGATGCCCTGCACCCAACAGACCAATCAAGATGGCTGGCCACCAGGCACTATAAGCGCCCAGAGGCTGTGCAAGGAGACCCAGCAGTGGGAAACAGGCAAATATAAACATGGCACGCATACGTCCCAAGTAGGGATTCATGCCCTTCTTCTCAACGAAGTAGGTGGGCAGATAGCCACCACCGATAGAGAGGACGGTCACGATGAGATAGAGTGTAAAGATCAGCAAGATACCCATCGTAGAGTCGGAGGTATAGCCATACTGGTCGCTGAAATAGGCGGGTGCCCAGAACAGGAAGAACCACCACACACCATCCGTCATGAACTTACCCACGATAAACGACCATGTCTGACGGAAAGTGAAACATTTCCAGAACGAGATAGTCTTCTCTTCTTTCGTAACTGTACGGTCCTGCACATCGGCTATATCGTTGTCCTGTTCGATGTAGTTCAGTTCAGCCTGATTGACGAAACGGCTCTGATGAGGTCTCTCATAGAACCACATCCAGAGACCCATCCACACAAAGCCCAGCACACCGATGACGATGAAGGCCAATTCCCAGCCCCAGGCACGAGCCAACAGGGGGATGGTGGCAGGTGCTGCCAATGCACCGACAGATGCACCACTGTTGAAGATGGAGGTGGCGAAGGCACGGTCTTTCTTGGGGAAATACTCGGCTGTCACCTTGATGGCTGCAGGGAAGTTACCCGCCTCACCAAGGGCGAGCACCATACGGCACGACAGGAACAGATACATCGACACGGTAGCAATAGCCACAGCGGCATCACCCGTCAGTTGTCCGAGTTGGGCCACAGAACTGTAGCCTTCCCACTCCATGGCTGCCCAACCGCAACCTGCATGGAGACAGGCACCCAGCGACCATACGAAAATGGCGATGAGATAGCCCTTCTTGGTGCCCATCCAGTCGATGAACTTGCCTGCGAAGAGGTTGGCAATGGCATAGAAAATGGAAAAGTAGGCCGTGATCTTACCGTAGTTGGCATCGGTCCAGTGGAACTCTGGAGCAATGAAGTCCTTCCAGGTAAGCGACAAGACCTGACGGTCCATGTAGTTAATGGTGGTTGCCAGAAAGAGCAACGCACAGATGATCCATCGGAAATTGGACATCTTGGTGGTTTGTATCGGTGTCATATTGTAATTGATTATTGGTTTTTAATCGCAGCCTTTTTACGCTGGTCATGATCGAGGATCGACTTACGCATACGCATTGACTTGGGCGTTACCTCCACCAGTTCGTCCTGCTTGATATACTCTAAGCATTCCTCCAGCGACATCACCGTCTTAGGGATGATACGGGCTTTCTCGTCGGTACCAGAGGCACGGACATTCGTCAACTGTTTGGCTTTGCATACATTCACCACGAGGTCATTGTCGTGGACATGTTCGCCCACCACCTGTCCGGCATAGACATCCTCACCTGGATCGATGAAGAACTTTCCGCGATCCTGCAACTTATCGATGGCGTATGCAAAGGCGTTGCCTGTATCCATCGAAATCATCGAGCCGTTGACACGACGCTCAATTTCACCCTTATAGGGCTGATATTCTTTGAAACGGTGAGCCATGATCGCCTCACCCTGTGAGGCTGTCAGCACATTAGTACGCAGACCGATGATACCACGCGAGGGGATATCGAACTCAATATTCACCCGCTCACCCTGATTCTCCATCGATGTCATCTCGCCCTTACGACGGGTCACCATGTCAATCATCTTCGAGGCGAACTCCTCTGGTACATTGATGGTAAGTTCCTCGATGGGCTCACACTTCTGTCCGTCGATTTCCTTATAGATCACCTGTGGCTGTCCCACCTGCAACTCATAGCCCTCGCGACGCATGGTCTCGACGAGCACGGAGAGATGGAGCACACCACGACCCGAAACAATCCACTTATCCGTAGAGTCCTCGAAAGGCTCCACATGCAGGGCGAGGTTCTTCTCCAGTTCCTTCTCCAAACGGTCGTTGATGTGGCGTGAGGTCACAAACTTACCCTCTTTACCAAAGAAGGGAGAGTCATTGATAGTGAAGAGCATCGACATAGTAGGCTCATCGATGGCGATAGGCGGTAGCGGCTCTGGATTCTCCAAGTCACAGAGGGTGTCGCCAATCTCAAACTTCTCCAGTCCGATGACGGCACAGATATCGCCACAATCGACAGACTCTGTGCGCACGTGACCCATACCCTCGAAGGTGTGGAGTTCCTTGATTTTCGTCTTCTCCATCGAACCGTCACGATGGGCAATCGTCACCTGCATACCGTCCTTCAGTTGTCCGCGGTGCACACGACCCACGGCGATACGACCCTGATAACTCGAATAGTCGAGACTCGTGATCAGCATCTGTGGGGTTCCCTCAATCTGTTGGGGTGCAGGAATCACCTCGATAATCTTATCCAACAAATAGGTAATATTGTCTGTCGGCTTATTGAAATCCTCACCCATCCAACCGTTCTTGGCAGAGCCATAGACCACAGGAAAGTCCAACTGATCCTCAGTGGCGTTGAGTGAGAACATCAGGTCGAACACCATCTCATACACCTCCTCTGGACGACAATTGGGCTTGTCCACCTTGTTCACCACCACGATGGGCTTCAATCCTATCTGGAGAGCCTTTTGCAGCACGAAGCGTGTCTGAGGCATCGGACCCTCAAAGGCATCGACGAGCAACAGACAACCGTCTGCCATATTGAGCACACGCTCCACCTCACCGCCGAAGTCAGAGTGTCCCGGAGTGTCGATGATATTGATCTTGACTCCTTTCCAATTAATAGATACATTCTTCGAGAGAATGGTGATGCCACGCTCCCGCTCCAGGTCGTTAGCATCCAACACCTGATTGCTGAGATTCTGTCCCTCACGGAAGAGATTACCAGCGAGCATCATCTTGTCGACCAGCGTTGTCTTTCCATGGTCTACATGCGCAATAATTGCAATATTTCTGATATCTTGCATACCTATTTACTTTATTTTGGGTGCAAAGTTACAACTTTTCTTCGAAATATTTGTTGGAATGACGAAAAAGTTGTACCTTTGCACCCGCATTTCGGAAAATCCGGAGCATTTGATGACGTAAACCGGCTTGTGATTGCCTGGGAAAGCGTCTGAAAGATGTTATTGCAAACAACATTAATCACATTAAAATTATGTATTTAGACAAAGCAAAGAAGGAAGAGATCTTTGGCAAGTACGGTAAAAGTACTACCGATACCGGTTCTGCTGAGGCACAGATTGCCCTCTTCAGTTACCGTATCTCTCACCTGACAGAGCATCTGAAGAAGAACCGCAAGGACCATGCAACAGCACGCTCACTGACCATGCTGGTAGGTAAGCGTCGTAAGTTGCTGAAGTACCTTTACACGAACGACATCAATCGTTATCGTGCAATCATTAAGGCACTCGGTCTGCGTAAGTAAGACAAGCTTCTTCAAAAACAATAAAGCCTCGCTGATCAGCGAGGCTTTATTTCGTTTAGGGGTATCATCACAAAATCGCGTTGTTCCATCAGCGGATGCGGTATTTTCAGGTCGGGCTCGTCGATGGTCAGATCATCATAGAGCAGAATGTCGATGTCGATGGGACGGTCTTTGTAGAGGTGAGAAGGTGAGGAGGTGAGAAGGTGAGAGGGTGAGAGGGTGAGAGGGTGAGATTTACTTTTGCGACCGAGGTCGCGCTCAATTTGCTGAGTCAGTACAAGCACCTCACGAGGACTCTTGTCTGTCTCACAGAGAATGACACCATTAAGGAATTTGTGTTTCGACTCAAAGCCCCAGGGCTCTGTTTCAATTAATGAGGACTGGCGGACGACTGCCCCTACTCTCTCGCCTATTAGTTGTATAGCACGTTTCAGCAGTATCCGCCGTCGTCCCAGGTTACTCCCCAGCCCCAAATACACCAGATGCATCCTTTCTCACCTTCTCACCTTCTCACCCTCTCACCTTCTCACTTTCTCACCTTCTCACCTTCATCAATCATCCAGTATCAGCATTGCATCACCGAAGCAACCGAACTTATAACCGTTCTTTACAGCCTTCTTATAGGCCTCATACACCAGGTCATAGCCTCCGAAGGAACATTCCGTCATCATCATCGTCGATTCAGGATGGTAGAAGTTACCCACCATCGCATTAGCCAGCCCGAACTCGTATGGCGGGAAGATAAAGCGGTTGGTCCAACCATCAAACTCCTTCAACATCCCATCGGTACCAACTGCCGACTCTGTGGCACGGGCCGTACTGACACCCACCACACAGACACGATGGCCCTCAGACTTGGCCTTGTTCACGATGTCACAGGCTTCCTTGTCGACGAACATCTGTTCAGAACTCATCTTGTGCTTCGTCAGATCCTCCACCTCAATACCATCGAAGTTACCCAATCCGCAGTGCAGGGTGATAAAGGCGAAATTGATGCCCTTGATCTCCATACGCTTCATCAGTTCGCGACTGAAGTGCAGGCCTGTCGACGGAGCCGTGACAGCACCTTCATTCTTGGCATAGATAGTCTGGAAAAGATCCATATCCTCCTCGACGGCAGGACGCTTGTCAACGATATAGCGGGGCAGCGGGGCCTCACCCAAGGCAAACAGTTCCTGTTTGAACTCATCGTGCGGACAGTCATAGAGGAATCGCAGCGTACGTCCACGACTTGTGGTGTTGTCGATGACCTCAGCCACCATCGGTCCGTTCTCCTGGAAGAACAGTTTATTGCCGATACGTATCTTACGGGCAGGTTCTACCAGCACATCCCACAGACGGAGTTCCTCATTGAGTTCGCGAAGTAAAAAGACCTCAATCTTAGCATCGGTCTTCTCCTTCGTGCCATACAAACGGGCAGGAAAGACTTGCGTATCGTTGAACACAAAAGCATCATCCTCATCGAAATAGTTAAGGATACTCTTGAAATCAAGGTAGACGGGATTTCCCTCCTCGTCCTTCATATCCTCACCGTTCTCGTCCTTCTTGGTCATCTCGATACGCCCGCTCTTACGGTGAATCACCATCAGACGGCATTCATCACGATGATAAGTAGGCTCAAGTGCCACAAGATTCTCAGGCAGTTTGAATTTAAATTGCGATAGTTTCATATTGTCAATGCATAATTAATAATGCATAATGCATAATTATTTCTCTATTTCTATTTGGTCCAGCCAGGCTGGGAAGTTGTCAAACGTCAGACAGTCCTCGATACGGATATCGCCCACACGGGTACGACAGAGGGCTGTCAGATAGGCGCCACTCCCCAGGGCCTCACCGATGTCACGTGCCAACGAACGGATATAGGTTCCTTTGCCACAGACCACCCGGATGCTCATCTGCATCTTCTCCGCATCGAAAGCAGTCAGTTCCAGTTCGTCAATACGTACCTGCTTGGCAGCCAGTTCCACCTCCTGTCCCTTACGGGCCATCTTATAGGCCCTGTGTCCGTCTACCATTACGGCAGAGAAGAGGGGAGGCACCTGCATGATATCCCCCACGAACTGGGGTAGTGTTTGTTCTATCAACTCCCGTGTGATATGCGCTGTCGGATAGGTGGCGTCCACCTGGTGCTCCATATCGTAACTCGTAGTAGTAGCCCCCAATTGCAGGGTGGCGGTGTACTCCTTGGTATGGAGTTGCAACTGCTCTATCTGTTTCGTGGCCTTACCCGTACAGAGGATCAGCACGCCCGTAGCCAACGGGTCGAGCGTCCCTGCGTGCCCCATCTTCACCCGTTTCACGTGTATGTGCTTGGAGACGAGATATCGGATATGCGCCAAGGCTCCGAAACTCGACATACGGTAGGGCTTGTTGATGTAGATGAAGGCTCCCTCGTTAAAGTTCATTAGTCAACCATTGCGAGTGAGTGACCTGTCAGCAGCAGGATGATGATAATGCCACCAACGATAATGCGATAGATTCCGAAGGCCTTAAAGCCATATTTGGCCAGATAGTCGACGAACCATTTCATCGCCAGCAGCGCCACCACAAAGGCAACGACACAACCCAGTATCAGCATCGTGATATTATGGCTGGTGGCCCATGCAGTATCTTCCTTCATCAGGTCGAGCAAGTCGAGTGCCGTAGCACCTGCCATCGTCGGCACAGCCAGGAAGAATGAGAACTTGGCTGCACGCCTACGGGTCAGTCCCTGCGTCATTCCTCCCACAATGGTAGCCATCGAGCGCGACACACCGGGAATCACAGAGATACACTGGAAAAGACCTATCTTGAAGGCACGACGCTCATCCACCTTATTATCGTCACTTCCCTTATTAAACAGTTTGTCGCAGAAGAGCATAAACACACCTCCGAGAACCAGCATAATGGCCACCACCTCGACACTGTCGAGCAACCAGTCGAGCAGACCCGATTTCTTGGCGAGCAGTCCTATAACCACTGCAGGTATCACACCCACAATCAGCAACCAGTAGAAATAATACTTGTGCTTGAGTTTCTGGAAGAGCGAACTTCCCTCTGGGGCAGGCGTGTTGTCAAACTGGAAAAAGTGCTTCCAGTAGAGGCACACCACCGACAGGATGGCGCCAAACTGGATGATAAACGTAAAGGCATGTACAAAAGGGTCACCCTGAGGCACACCCAACAGATTCTGCGCAATAATCATATGCCCCGTCGACGATACCGGCAGGAACTCTGTCAGTCCCTCAACGATGGCTATAATAATGGTTTCAATCCAATCCATAGTCAATTCTTGGGTTTACGCACTACGGCATAGATCATCGACACGAAGCCGAAGAGACAAACAATCGGTGCCACCTTGATACGGCGCACGCTGAAAATATCCGGCTCATACACAGTATCGCTCGAACCAGGTCCCGTCATCAGCAAGAATCCGACGACGACAATCGCCATCCCCACTGCCAGCAGGATGAAATTCACTTTGTCAAATGCAAAATTTTTCTTATCCATATATCTTTTTACCTTTTAAATCTTATAGAGATCGCCTGCGGGCATTTTCAGAAAACGATTCACAGAGATCCACGAACACATGGCCGTGATCACAATACCGAACAACAGCACTGCCACAGCCGTGATGGTCAGTTCACGCCAGTTGATGATGCTCAGGATGTTCGGCTCATAATAATAGAGACCGTAGAAGCACAACCCGAGGACACCAATCGCCAGAATAGCAGCAATGACGCCCACCAATACTGACTGTCGGAGGAACGGCTTACGGATAAAGCCCCACGAGGCGCCCACCAATTTCTCAACGTGAATCAGGAACCTACGGGAATAGACACTCAGCCTCACCGTATTGTTGATCAGGGCGAACGACACGAACGTCAACAAGAGAGCCAACACCAGCAACACGATGTTGATACGTGTCAGGTTACGGTTCACATTGTCCATCAGATCCTCCTGATAGGCCACATCGGTCACAAAACTGTTCTTGCGCAACTCCTCTGTAATCCAGATTAGGGAGTCACGGTTGGCATAGTCCGACTTCAACTGCAGTTCCAGTGTGGCCAGAAAGGGGTTGGCACCCAGGAACTCTGAAGGGTCGGAGCCCATTGCAGCCGTCTGTTCCTTTAAGGCCTGCTCCTTGCTCACATAGTCGATGTTCTTGGAGAACGGGCGATGATAAAGATTCCTGCAGAGGCGCTTGGCATCATTGACAGTCGCATCGTCGCTGAGCATCACGGTGACAGTCAGGTTCTCCTTCACCCACGCCGACAGGTTGCGCGACGTCAGCACGGAGAGCACCACCAAACCCAGCAATACCAGCACCATCGTTGTACTAATGCACAGCGTCATCAACTGCATACCCCGACGGCTACCAGACTGAAAGCCAGTGCTTACTGCTTTCTTCTTGCGATTTTTCATTGATTATTCAAATACGTACGTAATCGAGGTGCAAAGGTACAACAATTCAAACGGAAATCCAAATAATTAACTAAATTTCTTAATTCTTCGCTATAAATTTCTTAATTTATTTGTACCTTTGCGCCCTGTATGAGTACAATTATCTATCCATCGCCTATATTCGGCCCCGTCCACAGCCGTCGCTTAGGCATCTCATTAGGCATCAACCTGCTGCCAGCCGACGGCAAGGTGTGTTCCTTCAACTGCATCTACTGCGAGTGTGGTTTCAATGAAGACCACCACCCCACCCTGCCAATGCCCACACGTGAGGAGGTGACCGAAAGACTCGAACAGAAACTCCAGCAGATGGTTGCCGATAACCAGTTGCCCGACGTGCTCACCTTCGCCGGCAACGGTGAGCCCACCTGCCATCCGCACTTTGCAGAGATCATCACCGATACCATCCGCCTGCGCAACCAGTACTGTCCGAAGGCGAAGGTTTCCATACTCAGCAACTCCACTATGATTCACCGCCAAGCCGTACATGATGCCTTGATGCAGGTAGACAACAATATCCTGAAACTCGATACCGTCGACCCTGTATATATTAATAAGGTGGACCGTCCTGTAGGCAACTACGACGTAGAGAAGATCATCGAAGGCATGAAAGCGTTCAATGGCCATCTCATCATCCAGACCATGTTTATGTGTGGTGCCGATGTAGACAACACCGGCGAGGAATATGTCGCTCCTTGGTTAGAGGCCGTGAAGTCCATCAACCCCCAACAGGTGATGATTTACACCATCGACCGCGAGACACCCGCCCAAGGTTTGCTCAAGGCTACCCATGAACAACTTGACACCATCAGAGACAGAGTGATCGCTGCTGGCATCCCCTGCACAGCGTCGTATTAATAGGCGTTCTCCTGACGAACAAGAAGCGATTTAACGGTTAACCAGATAATGCGGAGATCGAGCCAGATGCTCCAGTTCTCCATATACCAGATATCACGTTTTACGCGCTCCTCCATCTGCCAGAGTTCCTTGGTTTCTCCACGGAAACCTGTCACCTGCGCCCATCCTGTCATACCTGGTTTCACAAAATGTCGCACCATATACTTGTCTATCAACTGAGAATACTCCTCTGTATGGGCTATCATGTGAGGTCTGGGGCCTATAATAGACATATCTCCCTTCAACACATTCCATAACTGAGGTAGTTCGTCGATACTCATTCTACGCATAAAACTGCCAAAAGGAAACTTCCTCGGGTCATCCTTAGTTGCCTGCTGCTTGTCTGCAGCAACATTCACATGCATTGAACGGAACTTATACATCGTGAAACTCTTGCCATCCAGGCCTGTTCGCTGTTGCTTGAAAAACACAGGGCCAGGACTCTGAATCTTCACAATCAGCCATACTATTGGAAATATCAATGCTGTTGGAATCAAGGAAACCATAGAAAACGCCACATCACAAACACGTTTAAGCACATGATTGGCAGCACCTTGCAACGGCTGCTCATAAGTCGTATAGATATCTATTTCATCCAGCATTTCCCGTTTCAGGTTGATACCCAACGACTCCACAGACAAAGGTACATAGAAGAACCCCACCAGATGCTGGTCGCATAGATTAGATATTCTCTTGACGATATCCTTTTCAAGTCGCGACACACAAAGATACAACTCGTCGCCAAAATCCATATCCTCCATCTCCTCTGTTTTCCTGATAAAATCAGAGGCATCTTTATATTCGGCCAAGACTCTATATCCGAAAGTAGGATCGTTCAACAGTTTCCCCTTGACCAACTCCAATTCCGGATCATCGCCCACAAATGTGATTGCTCGTGTGTTACCTCCATAACGTCGGTAATATTTGATAACCGATCTCTCCACGAAACGGGTCATAATTGTAACAACGAACAGAACAACGCCCTGCACTATCAGTAATTTGCCGACAGGAACATGCAGATATATACCTTTCATTATCAGATACGCTATTAAGGTATATATTACTATCAACTGACATACGCGTTTCAACATTTCGCCAGCAAAAACAAGTCTTCTGTGAATGATGGTATGTCTGTGCCATTCGCTTATGAGCATAGCCAGATTGGCCACCAGGAAAAATATCCTCAGTTTTTCCCATTCCCACCCTGTCATACTTGGGTGCCACAGCGAGAAAACATACAGCACCAAGTTCAGTAGCACAAAGTCACCAATAATGACAAACCGCTTAATCCAGTTATTTGACCGAGTATTCTTTGTCATTATTTTATGCTTTTGGGGATTCGTTGTTATGTAATAAAATTTCTTCAATATTATATCGAGGACGATCCTTTACCTCAATATATATTTTGCCAATATACTCTCCTACTACACCTAATGCAATCAATACACATCCTGAGCAAAACCATATAGATAACATCAATGATGCCCATCCTGGGACAACGCGACCAATGCATATCGAATAAACCACCCACACAAAAATGCAAAATGACAAACAAAGGAACAACCCGCCAAGGAGCAGTACCATATGTACTGGTTTTACGGAAAAACTCGTGATGCCATCAAACGCAAAATTAAGCATTTTCTTCAATGGATATTTACTATTACCGGCGAAACGCTCAGTCCGATTGTAGTATACACAATCCGTTTTATAACCAATTGTAGGTACCATTCCACGAAGAAACAAATTCCGCTCTCTATACCGTAGCAGGAACAGGATAGCCCGTTTACTCATCAAACGATAGTCGGCATGGTTATATACAGACTTAACGCCCATCGACTTTAATAGCGAGTAGAATGCTAAAGCAGAAGTGCGTTTGAACCACGTGTCCGAAGCCCGTTCCCGCCTTACACCATATACGATATCGCATCCTCCCATATACTTCACAACCATCTCGCGTATGGCGTCAACATCATCCTGCAAATCTGCATCAATAGTAACAGCCACATCGCATTTATCTGCCACAGCATCCATTCCTGCCATCAAAGCGTTCTGATGGCCCACGTTTCCTGCAAGATTCAGTCCACATACATATTTATTCGACTCATGATACTGATGTATCATCATCCACGTATTGTCTGTACTTCCATCATTGACAAACAGGATATAACTATCAGTCGAAATCAACCCTCCTTCCACAAGGTTCTCTAACACCTCAGATAATTGTCTGGTCGTTTCCTGAAGCACCTCTTCCTCATTATAACAAGGAACAACGATTGCAAGTCTTGGAGTTTTCATATCAGTTTCTACTATATTTGTTAATTATGTATTCCATACCATACGCCGCCCATATCGTAATGACGAACATAAAAGGATAATGGTACCTTGGCATAACGGGGAACAAGACCGTGGCTCCAGTTCCCAAAATCATATAAAGGAGCAAGAGGCCCTTTTCCCTGATTATTTCTTTTCGGTACACGAACAAGGAATATACAAATAACATCAACAATGCATAATACTGTAGATTCTTAAGGATCAACACAATAACCATTCTTATCTTTGTATTACCATCAGTCTCTTTATCCATAGACTTTGAAAAGCCCGAATTAAAAACAAGACGTTCTGGCCATGCATCATCCGCATATAAATAGGGAATCTTCTTGAAGAATTGTAAACAATATTTCCCAGGATGTTCCTTTATCCATTCCATTCCTGCTTTCTTCCACATCTCATCCTTCTCATAAAATGTTTTATCCCTATTGTTGTCATACGCGTATGGAGAACTTTTTTCAAGCACTATTACACTACCTTTAGCAGTTGTTCCATCTGCCCGATCATGAGCAGTCTGAATCAAATTGGTGCCGCCTGTGGTGGATTGGTTGACGAAATGTCCAATCCTTGCCTCATTGAATTTGCCATAGCCCCAATTGAACATTAAGAAAGGAACGATTAACAAAACATACAATCTCCAGTTTACCCGTTTCCACACAAAATATGCAACCGCTAGAATGACAAATAGTATAACCAAAGGTCGTATCGTATTACTCAATGCAAAGAAAAATGCTGCTAATAATATGTAGTACCACATTAATGTCAAACACAAACATAACCCTGTGAGTGCCAAAAAAAGAAATGGTATTTCCGTGCCAAAAACGAGAATCCCCATATAGTTGGAATATGTCAGGCAATACAATATCGCTGCCAAATAAGCCGTCTTCTCAGAAAACAATTTCTTTGCTATATAGAACACCTCATATAGCATGGCAACATTCATCAACAGTTGGAAGAACCCATTGTAGTCAACAGTTCCGAACAACTTCAATTGTAACACCAAGAAGTTTATCAAACCTGGTGCTAAAAAATAACTATCATACAAGTTACTTACTGAAGGATATAATGTCCCTTCATTAAAGGCACCTGTGGCTAACCTTATATGAACTATTTGATCTGAATGCTGAGGAGCATGTAAGAAAACAAATAGCAGGATAACCTGAATTACAATGAAAAAACACGAAACAGCAATTGTTGCCGATCTTAACCTTTTCATGGAGTGCATTAATTACAAAAAAATTACAAATAACGTGCAAATCCCTGCTCTATTAGGTCCTTTGTCTGTTGAATATGCGCTTTGCTCGAGGCACCGAAGAGCACCGACTCAATCTTCGGAAATCTTGTCACATATTCCATTGCCTCTTCAGGTTTCAGGGCACCTGCCGCCAGACACTGCATGGCCATCGGACGGAACTTACGGTCCGACCTCAGATAATCCTCGTACTCCTCCATCGTACCGCTCATACGAAAACCAATCTTGTTAATCGACGAACAGATAATAGGATTCTCGATACCTAATCGCTCACACATATCCACCATCCTCGGCATATTCATCGTGATGAAACCAGGCTCCGCATTATACTTCTTCTTAATATACTCAGCATAATGAACAAATATCTCATCCATACCAAGCCCATATAACAGATCTACTATCACATTTTGTAGAAAAATAACTGGTGTATTCATCCCGTCAAACATCTTCATCTCCGCATCTATCAGCAGTTCCATTAGCGCTGGAAAATCTTTGCGCATATAGGCGATACCAGCCTTACCAGTAACAGCCAGGATATTTCCTGGAATATATGCCTTCAGCGTACCTAAGATACCCAACTCAGTTACAGCATTCGCATACTTATGAGCATACGGCATACATGGGTGGAACTTAAAGTCTTTATACTCCTGCTGATGTTCACGCATATACTTGCAGATATTAACTATACGATCATGTGTGGTACACATAAACGTATTTATACCGCACGCCCTTGCATTGTCCAGCACGTCAATGATGGCTTTATCCTCCTTAAAGCGGATGGCTTGTGCCCTACTTCTTTCATCCGAAAGGTGATTCACCGCAAAAAACTGGTTGTCACCCAATATTACTCTATCCATCATACTGCGTCCTCCTCCATTTTCTTAATGATATAATCTGTTTGTAATGCACTCTCAAATGAGTTTCTTTCATCCACCTTACCCGTCAGTATGCCGTTGATGAAGGCCTCACTCTCAGCAGTGTATTCTTCACCACGCAGGTTGAACTCCACCGGTGGTGTTACATCAGTGATATACCTGAAATTCCAACCTTTCTGTAGTCCATACTTTGGATTGTCCTCCCTCACATATATTTTCAAGGTCGTGGCATCAGCCTCCAACTTTCCGCCATCTCCATGTACTTTCACTGATGTTGTCATTTTTCTAACCGTATCATCACTCCAGTTCACGGAGATTTGACCTTTCAAGCCATTGGCTAGTGTTAGAGACCCGTAAACGGCATCATCCACTTCTCCACTAAAAATACTAGGCATCTGAGTACCTGCACATCCAACGAGCGTCGAACCTGTGACGTAATTTATCAGATTCAAGACATGGGCAGCATAGTCCTCAATGCAACCACCACCATTCTTCTTATCGGAACGCCATGTGCCACCTTTGGGTTTCAACACCACTGGGCCATACGCCTCCCCCATAAAATAGAACGGCTTGCCTATTACACCTTCTGCCAGCAGACGTTTCAACTCATTGAATGTACCAATGTAGCGGTTATGATAGCCGACTTGGTTCACCAACCCTTTAGCCTTGGCCAGTGCCACCATCTTCTCACCTTGCTCTGCCGTCAGTGCGAACGGTTTCTCACAGAACACGTGGCAACCCTTCTCTAGAGCAAACATCACCATCTCGTAGTGCAATTTCGTAGGTGTCACCACATATACACAATCAGGTTTCACCTCTTCAATCATTTTTTTATAGTCCGTGTAGACCTGGATCTTCGTCAGTTTCTTAAACGCACTCTGTAGTAGGCTGTCCGTATCGCACACAGCCACTAACTCCACGTTGGGGAGTCCACCTAAGATGGCTGCATGACTAATGCCCATCTTACCTAATCCAATAATTACTGCTTTAATCATATTTCTATTTCCTTTTTACCCTTTCTAATATTTTGATATAATCATCTGTAATAGTCTCCCAATTGAAACGAGCCCTAATATCCTTCTGTCCATTTTCTGCATTCTTCTTAATCTGTACTGGATGATCCAAGGCATCTTTCAATGCTTCACAGAGAGACGATGCGTCCCCACTATGAAAGGTGGTTGCATTGTCTTTAGTAATATAAGTGTTTTCGCGAATATCACTACAAATCAATGGTGTTCCTAAGCCCATCACCGTTAAGATTACTGGTGAAAGCCCTTCAATTAACGAAGGTTGACAATATGCATAGGCATTCTTAATCAGAATGTTAGTATCATCACCATAAACATACCCGGGACAGATGATTCTTGGGTCGTTCGTCGTTTTTATCTTATTCTCATACTCACTCGGATTAGGCGAGCCTCCAATCATCACCAATTTCTTTTCTGTATCCAATTTCTTAAATGCATTTTTCAGCAAATGCAATCCTTTATCTGGGATGAAACGCCCAACGAATAAGAAATACTCTCCTTTCTTTAAACCCAATTTATCTAAAATGTCTGTATTATCAGGTGGTTCAGGAACTTCACTTCCGTAAGGAATAAAGTCGTATGTCTTATGATACTTCTTTTCGTAATATTCCTTAGTATAAATATTGTCGAATACCACCGCATTGGGAATATGGGCAGTAAGGTAATTTGAAAAGCGATAATACAGTTTCCCATACCAAGGCCATTTGTCACGCTTCCAGTCCATCGCAAACTGACTCACCACGACCTTCTTACCTGCTAATCTTAGGAATAGAGCCCACAAACTGTTTGCTCCACTATGCAGATGAATGACATCTGCTGTATCATTTACAATCACATCCCATGTGCATTTACAAGAATGTAGCAGGCTGTCAAAACCTGCTTTGTTCACTGTTTTCAGAGGTTTAAGTGTAATGCCCTGATACTCTAGATTCTTCTCTTCTCTGGTTTCATTGGGATAGATTCTGGTATAGGCAATCAGCGGATAGCCTCTTTTCACGATTCTAGGGTATAGTTCTACGGCAAACTTATCAGACCCTGCTCCACCAGCGCGAGGAGGGATATCACGAAAACCTCCAAATGCTCCAATCCTTAACCTCTTATCCATTGATTAAAAAGCCACACCATCAAGATACCCCTGGTAGTAGTTATCAATATAATCCTTCAATGCAACTCGCCAGTCTCTCATGGCACTTACACCACGAATGTTCAATTTACGAGTCCACAGGCGTTCACATGCAGGGCGAGGAGCGAAATAGTCCTTAGCGAAATAATCTGATGTAACAACATTGATCTTCACTTTGTCCTGTAGGCCTAAATCTTTCAGGAGTTCCTCAGCCACTTCAAGACGACTTGTCTGTCCGCCACATACGCAGTTATACAGTCCCCAGTATTCCTTTTGAATCAGGTTCTTTACCGTCTTAGCAAAGTCCTGAGTATAGGTTGGTGTACCATCCTTATCATTAACAATAAACAGTTCTTTTTTCCCTTCTTTCAGTTGCCTCATCAGTTTTTGGATAAACTTCTTGTCTTTTCTGGGGCCAGATCCCATCATCCATCCTGCACGGCAAACGAGATAACGCTTAGCATTCTCTACCACAAAACGCTCACCCATATACTTTGAGCGGGCATAAGCACCCAATGGATTAGGTTGATCCCAGTCATCATATAACGATTTCTTACCATCAAAGATTCCTGCTGTACTGATATAAAGAAGAGGGATATCCAACTCATTGGCTATATAGACAGCATTTTCAACGCACAAAGTGTTCGTCAGATATGTCTCATCTTCATTATTCTCACACCATTCCAAGTCTGTATAAGCTCCAAGATGGAACAGATAGTCGGGTTTAAAGTCCATCACGTCTTTTTTGTAAGCATCAAAGTCCCTGAAATCAAGGAACGACAGCCACTCTGCATTGATATCCTTATCTGTACACTTGATGTTATACTCATCCTGAAACTGCTGGTGAAAAGCCTCACCTAACATACCACCGCATCCTGCGATGTAAATTTTCTTTTTCATACAAATTATTTAATTCACGCTTATTATCACTATAAACCTATACAAGGCTTTAGATATTTTATATTATACTTTTCAACCACATTAACAACTAATACGATAAAAACCAATTAATTCTTGGTAGTATAACTCTCTATTGAAATGTTCTAATGCAAAATTCCATGCATTTTTCCTCATTTCCTGATACGCATCCTTGTTCAAATCCAATGCATGTTTGATGATATCAGTCAATTCCTCTTCGTTTCCGTGACTAAATAGGAATCCCGTTTTACCATCCTCTATTATTTCTGGAATTCCTCCTATTTTGCTTCCAATAACTGGTGTAGAGGCAGAATATGCCTCTATTATAGTCATAGGATTGTTTTCATACCATTCCGAAGGTACAATAACGAAATAGGCATTTCTTACAATCGTCCTCAACTCGTCACCATTCTTATATCCCAAGAAATGAATATTCTTAGCACCAGCCTTGGCTACAACTTCTTTTAATGCAGCCTCTTCTGGACCTTCTCCAACAATCTTTAGAACATAATCTCTCTGATTAATGAAAGAATTAATCAAGGTTCTTACGCCTTTCTCGTATGAGAGTCTTCCAAAATACAAGAAATAATGCTCTTGACTCGGTTCATTGACAGACTTATAGATCGTATCAGAAAAGTTATATAGTACTGTGTTTTTGATATTCTTCAAAGAAGGCATGTATTGTTCATGCTTGTCCTTTGTAAACTTACTGACATAAATAAGTCCGTTTATGAGTTGGGAGAAATGAATAACATGGTTTCTAAAATACATCTCTGAAGCCATCATCACACTCATGGGATAACTCCCCTTACAGCACTTGTTCGATACGCATTTCCAATAGTGCTGGCCTTTACATTTTTCACAGATTACTCCTTTACCATTTCTGAATGTGTAGTTAGGGCATACTAAGCGATAATCATGAATGGTCAGAATTGTTGGTACATTCATCCTGCTTAGGACTCTCAATATAGAAGAAGAGTGTTGGCCCCATATTAAATGAATCTGAGCGATATCTGGCTTTTCCTTTTTTATCAATAGTTCAAGTTTTTTTGCTGCTTCAAAATGATAGAAGTAGGACACCGCATTTTTCAATGGTCTCAAAACACCTGTTCTCGACTCTTTCGAATGCGCAAAGTAATCTGAATATTCAGAATCCAAATTTCTATCCCATTTCAGTGAGAAAAAGATGACTTCATGCCCATGCTCTTTTAAAAGTTCGGCAGTATTAAACATCACCTTTTGTGCTCCACCCAGAATGTAGTGATAAGCGTCAATCTGTAAGACTTTCATCATAATGAAACAGACATAATCTCTTTTATTTCTTCCGGATCAAGTAATGGTTTCATATCTTCTAATGGACGAGAAGCCATCTGTCCCTCTGGTGTTTTATAATTTGCCTGTCGAGGTATAATTGGCTGGTCAGGATCAACAATCACATTCACCAGTACTGGACCATCATAAGCGAACGCTTCTTTAATAACATCACCCATTGATTCATGGTTACATATCTCATACGTTTTTATATCATAAGCCTCAGCAACGCGCTTGATACAACCAACTGTTAAACCAGACTCTGGACTACAACCCATATAGTGTTTGTCGAAAACATTAGTTTGGGTATTTCTCACTGTAGAATAGCCTCGGTTATCCAGAATAAATATCTTTATAGGAAGATGGTCTCTCTTGACAACTTCCAGTTCTTGGATATTCATCACGAAACCGCCATCGCCATTTACACAAACTACACGCTTACCTGTGGCATAGGCTCCACCTATAGCAGCAGGAAGCCCATTACCCATAGACGACAGGCCTTTTGTGACATAGACTCCTTGTCCTTTCTTCACCTTAAATGCCTGAATTGCTGCATCTACACATGTTCCGGCCCTCCCTCCAACGTAGATGTCGTTCCCTGTCATCTGCGAAGAAATAGCATCCATCAGGTAATATGAATTCACATAATTTGAATTTATAAGCCATTCTGGGTTGAGTGACGGATACTTCTGATTCCATGATTTACATATGGAAATCCAGCCAGTCGTATCAGCAACATGAATATCTGTCCTTGCATTCAATTTGTCAATGAAATCGCCTGCATCACACTTAATCTTCAAATAAGGATGTAATGTCGGTTTATCCAGTTCCGCTTGGTCAATATCCACCATCACATGCTTTGCATTCTTTGCATATCCGGCAAAATTATAACCTGTTTGTAATAAGGCCAGTCGGGTTCCTATAGATATTAAGACATCAGCATTCTGGAGTACGAAATTGGCTGCTCGTTGACCAACGGCACCTGGACGTCCCATATAAAGAGGATGTTCATTTTCTAATATATCCATCCCGTTCCAATGACAAAGCGTTGGAATATTGAACTTTTCTGCCAGTTCACGAAAACTCTGTTTTGCTCTTGCAAAAGAAACCCCTGCTCCCACATAAAATACAGGTCTTTTTGCATTATTCAAGAGTGCGACCACCTCATCGATGACTTTTTCTGGGCAGGCATAGTTGTTTTCTTGTGGGATATATGGTCGTAGTTCATCAGGATTCACTTTACAGGCCTGAACATCTACAGGAACATCCAATAAAACAGGACCCGGACGTCCCTCATGTGCTATTGAAACGGCCTTTTCAAGTTCAAATCTGATATCTTCTGGGTTCAGCACTTGCACACAATATTTTGTAACTGGTTTGGCCATCTCGACAATACGGACTTCTTGCACTCCTAATTGTCTCAGGTTTGGATCCTGTGCAATATCAGCCCTTTTAACCTGTCCGGTGATTACCAAAAGAGGTGTTGACTCTATCCATGCACATGCAATGCCTGTCAATGTGTTTGTAGCAGCAGGTCCGCACGTCACACAAGCAACGCCCAAGTTATTGGTTATCCTTGCGTATGACTCAGCAGCAAAAGCACAAGCCTGTTCATGAAGCATCCATACTGGTTTCAGTTGCTTTGAATAACCAATAGAATCATTAATGTGCATCGCCATACCACCAGGAAGCATAAACACATGCTTCACGCCACATTTCTCTAAAAAACTAACTATATATTCAGAAACCTTCATTTTCACTTCCATCTTGCATCAATATCAGATACATCAATTGTTTCCTTCATTTGATAATAATAATCATATACCTGTTTTACTGATTCCCCAATAGGAGTAAAACACATTGAGAATTCTTTCTTTATCCTGTTATTGGATGCTGTATATTCTAAGTTTAATCCTTGAGTTTTTATTTCTACTTCTTGTTTTTTATTCGTTAGATCAATAATCAGTTTGGCAATATCAGAAAGAAGATAATTCTGATCCATAACGATATTATAGTCATGATGATTCAAATCATTACAGAGTGCAAAATCCAAAAAAGGCAGGATATCACTAATATCCACAAAACTAAAACGACAATCTTGTCGTAATTCCACGGGGATACCTTTGATTGCCTTTACGCAAAGGTTAGATATGACATTCTTTGTGAAGCGCTCGTATTTATTAATCGTGCCAAAAAGTCTGAAGTTGTATATATTACGACTCTTTCTTGCATAATCATTCATGATATATTTTGCAAGACCATATTTATTTTTAGGAATGCTCCTGCCGAAATCCTCTTCAGAAACACCAACGATTGGTTGGCTTTTATCAAACTCTGCTCCACTGCCAAAGTAAATCATTTTTTCAAATCTGTCACTTTGGGAAACTAATGAATAGAACATTCGCAAATTACTCTCCAGTTCCTCATCTACCAGATGAGACTTGTCAACAGATGTAGGGCGAAAAGTGGCACAATGTATCACATAATCTACGGAGTTTTGTGCGAAATAGGAGGTTACGCTTGTATCATTGGTCAAATCCAATTCTTTGCTTCCTGGCGTATAAAGAATGTATTTATCCTTAAAATATTCTTTTATCAACCGGCCCGTTATCCCATGAGGTCCAGCACCAGTAATAAGTAGTGTTTTCATTATTTCAAGAACTGATTTATTTCGTCAACACAGATGCCATAAACATCCTCATCTTTATATCTCTTATACCAGTCAGAGGTAAGAATAGCGCATTTCTTTGCATCCAAACGAGGGTTCCACCCCAAACGATTCTTTGCCTTGGAAATATCCAGCATCAAAAGATTTGCCTCATGAAGCGCATTCGGATCTGAGACATCCTTCAGTTCACCATAACCGAAGTTCTCAATCATAGCAGTTGCCACTTCCCAAACAGTCAATACAGACTTCTGCTCTGGTCCAAAGTTCCATCCCTCGCAATAATCAGTAGGATTCTCCCACATTTTCTGTGCAAGCAACATGTAACCGCTTAGGGGTTCCAAAACATGCTCCCAAGGACGCACAGCCTTCGGATTGCGAATCTCAATGGTTTTTCCTGTCTCCAAAGCACGAATACAATCTGGAATAATGCGGTCTTTGGCCCAATCACCACCACCAATCACGTTACCAGCACGTACACTGGCCAGGCTAACATGATGTCTCTTGCCATAATCTTCAGAATTAAAGAAACTCCTGCGCCAACTTTGAATGGCAATCTCGCAAGCCCCTTTGCTGCTGCTATAGGGGTCGTACCCTCCAAACGGGTCGTCCTCTTTATAGCCTCGCATCTGCTCCTTGTTGTCATAGCACTTATCGGTGGTTATCATCACACCAACCTTAACGCTTTCAGTTGCACGGATAGCCTCCATGATGTTAATGGTACCCATCACATTGGTCTGGTAGGTTTCAACTGGAATTTCATAACTGAGGCGGACAAGAGGCTGTGCAGCCAAGTGAAATACTATCTCAGGCTGGTATTCAGCAAAGATTTCCTTCATCTTCTGACCGTCACGGATATCAGCCCGAATATCGGCCTTGATTTTCTCTCCTATTCCGCTAAGCACATAATTGTCTTTCTCAGAATAAGGTTCCAAACCTACGCCTACCACTTCAGCACCTAGTTCATGGAGCCAGATAGAAAGCCAACTGCCCTTAAAACCAGTATGACCAGTAACAAGGACGCGTTTATCTTTATAGAAGTCGTTAAAGATATCTATCATATAAGTTATTTTTTAGGCACTACTCTCTCCCATTTTTTCCAGGGAGCCTTGCCTTCCTGCAACAATCTCTCAAGCATATTCTTCTCACGAATATTATCCATACATTGCCAAAAGCCTTCATGGATATACGACATGAGTTCACCCTTTTCTGCAAGTGTCACAAGAGGCTTACGCTCAAAAACACAATTATCTCCATCAAGCAAGTCAAAGATGGCTGGTTCAAGAACCATATAACCTGCATTGATGGGAGCACAGTCTGTAATATTCTTCTCTCGGAAGGCCTTTACGGCGTTATCTCCCCCAATATCAAGAACGCCTTTTTCTTGCACCATCTTGACCGCTGTCAGCGTTGCTGTTTTTCCATGACTCCGATGAAATTCAAGCAGTTTGTTAATATCCACATCGCAAACGCCATCACCATAAGTCATGAAGAACGGTTTGTTTCCTATATACCTTTGAACCCTTTTGATGCGCCCGCCTGTCATCGTATCATATCCCGTATCTACCACAGTAACCTTCCAAGGTTCAAGTTTACTCTGATGTATTGTCATTTCATTTTTACCTTCACGAAAGTCAAACGAGACATCACTATTGTGAAGGAAATAATTTGCGAACCATTCCTTGATATACTCCTGTTTATAGCCTGCACAAATAACGAACTCGTTATGTCCGTAATAGGAATACTCCTTCATAATATGCCAAAGTATCGGCATACCGCCTATCTCAATCATAGGCTTTGGTTTAAAAACAGACTCCTCTGAAATGCGGGAGCCATAACCACCTGCTAATAATACAACTTTCATATCTAATTCTTAATCATCTTATCCAATAGTTTAATTGAATGTTCACGTTCTTTTGCAATGAATTCGTTAACAGGATTGTAATCTATATCACGTTCCATAATCGAAAACTCATTCAAATCGGTAATAATACGATCCTCCAGTTTTATCTGTTCTAACAAACTCTTGATTCTTGTTTCCGTCCCATCGTTTGGAAGAATAACCGAGAATTTCTTATTGAACAATAAAGCGAATACTGTTCCATGGAAAGAATCGGTGATAAGATATTTACAGTGCTTTATCGTCTTGATATAGTCCTTTATTTCTGGAGCATAAATCTTCTCACCTCCAGCAATCAAATGATGCCACGTCGGAGATAATGTTGCATACTTGACATTCCAACGCTTAGAAAATCCCTTGACATATTTTCTCAATTCAGGATTATTGTGCAAATAATATACTAATAGTCTATCATCACACTTTGTATTATCATTTTCTTCTTCAATAAACTCATTCCACTCGTCTTTTGTCAACAGTAATACAGGATCAAGTACTACTCCCATACAATCGATTCCCATCTTGTTCAGCAAATCAGCAGCAGAGTGTTCTCTGACGGTGATATGACTATATAATTTAAGCCATTTTGTATATTTATCAAAATGCTTTTCGTCTATATCAGTTTTTCCAAAACTTGCAGAATATGCAATTTTCTTCCCATCGTTTACAAAAGGCAAGAAATAAGTTTCATCATATCTGTCAATTCCCCAGACCTGATCACTGCCTGTAACAAAACAGTCAGCCTTTAAAACAGCCATCCCATCACATGAGTAATACGTTTCCGTCAGTTTTAAATAACGTTTACGCATCTTTACGAATTTCCTTTCCACACTATGATGCTCAAAACTAACGAAGAAAGCACGTAAAACATCAAATATAGTTTTTTTTAGCCCAGAATTTAAATCAACTTTACTTAAAAGATATTTCAAGGAATATACGCTCTTGCGTCTATAGTCTATAATATACGCATGATGTCCTAATTTCTCCAAGACTTTGATAGTTGCAAACGCCTGCAACAGAGAACCGTAATTAATAGGATAATGTCTTGTTATTACTTTTATAACCATATTTTTTAGAACAAGCGATTTATTACTTTGTAAAATACAACTGGCATCTTGGGCAATAATGTAAGATATCGTTCCAAGAACAATCTTTTTCGTACAGTCTTTTCACCTTTCTTCCTTAACTCTTCACTCACAGCATCTCCCCTAAAATAAGGAATAAGGTTATTCTTTTCTTTAAGGGACTTTATGGACAATGCCGGAATTACATCTGAAACTTTTTCCGCAGAATAATCAATATAAGGAGATAGTGATTGCAGAAGAATGTGTCCTTTATCAGAGTTGATTGAAAAAAGGCTCTCACCAGTAGTTTTATCTACATTCAGCCACCACGGATCCATTACTGTAATATCAGTATTCTCTCCATAAGGATTACCACAAATATGGCATCCTGGAACACACCACAACTTTTTACCAAAAGATAATGTTGCGGCTTTTTCCCATGGCATCCTTTTATCATTAAACTTACATCTTCCAGGCCATCCTTCTCCACGATACTCTACCTCTTTCAAATCCGCAAGACTACTCAACGTCTCACCAGCCAATTTAGCAATAAAGCGAGTTGAATTAAAGTTCTTCTGCTGTTTACAGAATATGCAGATACTATATAATTCTTCGCATTTATTTTTTGCATATAACGATAGCGCTTTCAACTGACAGGCTGTTCCAACTATGAGCAGTCTTTTGCAGTATTGTATCTGTTTCATATTCAGATTTAACGAAACTGCATGATATATAGAATTTGGTATGTTAGCATAATCCGGCATATCAGACTGGGAAAAAAGATGCCCCTCTGCAAATGGATATGTATTGGTCTTTCTTAATGTATATACACCATCAAAAAAACCAGATTTCAGCCCTTCAACAATGAGAGTCTTAACAACTCCCCCCGAAGATGCTTGCTTTCTGACAGCCTCATCCTTGCTGTGTCCCAAATAAAAACTCTTAGAGTTGATAAGTTCATTTATATCTCCGACTTGCGTATCCCTATTAGCTGGACAAATGTCAAAGCATAGTCCGCACTTTACGCATCTTTCCTGATTAATTGTTATGTCAAGCAGTCCTGTATAGCTATTCGTATTACATTCTATTGCTTTCTTATTGCAAACAGAAACACACGAGCCGCACTGCTGACATCTCGTCAAATCAACTTTATACTTATCTGACTGTATTATAACCATGAATATGTTATTACTTCGTATTTAATGCCTCTTTCAGATAACTCCACATTCTGTTTCTATACACATCCAATTTCTCATGAACCTCAGTCCATGCAATCGGTTTGTCAATAAAAGAAGTTATGTCAGAGTCTGCGTTAACGCGTCTTTTCTCAAGTCCCAGATTTTCACAAACCGTATCTATACGAGAATTTTTTGACGCTCCAGAGATAGATGAATAACGATTCAGTACCACAAATCTTTTCTGATTGATGATACTGAATGCGCAACCATGAAATGAATCCGTAATAACATATTCTGCTCCACGGATTATGTTAAGGAATTTATTCGGATCAACATCAAAAGGAGTGATATCACCAAAATTCTCGTCACATTCAACGTACTGATCTAAAAATTTCAAGAAGACTACTTTCATCTTCTTCTGCTTGGCAAATTCTCTTACCAAATCACGATATTTACTGTTTGCACCTAAAAAATAACAGAAGATGTATGGTTCATCATATACTTTTTCTTCTGGAATCATCTCTTTCCATTGTTCCTTGTCAAAGGCAAACACAGGATCCATTAATATTGGAACCTCTCTGCAGGTCAGTTCATTTACGATCTCTGCGCCTCTGTTTTCTCGACAACTTACGTATTCTATCCTATTAATGTATCGAGCAGTTCCCTTCTTCTGATAATTTGGAATGTTATCCACTCCAAAACTTGATGCAAGCGACACTTTGCGCACATGGTCTGGCACAAACATCAGGTTATAGAAATCTGTTCCATAGCCCGAAGGTGACCATAGCTGATCACTACAGGTCACGACAGCATCGAATGACTTAGCAATCTCCTGTATGTTCTTATAACTGGCTCCATAAACTTCGTATTTATCAAAATACTTCTCATCGTATTTCTTAAATACTTCATGACGTTGTTTCAATGAAGACGCCCATTTCGGATGTTTCTTTATGATTCTGCTACGACTCAACTCTTCCAACTTGTCCTGCCTCCAACTTGAACAGAATATTTTCTGAAAGGCCTTTATTTTAAACCAAAGACCTTTTTTCCCATAATGAATCACTCTACACTCATATCCGAGAGTTTCTGTCAAACGTATCGTTGCCAAAGCCTGCAACTTACTCCCGTAATTGGCATTCTCATATTTCAGACACAACCCAACCATATTGATTGCTATTTATTTCTTTATATTAATCATTTCGATTACCCACCATAAGGGCTTGTGCCTACCAAAAAATCTCTGTGCATGACATATTAATACGGAAACAAGATCCTTTATTGTTGGCTTATCCAATTCTTTATCATAAACTGGAGTCTTTCTTCCCATCAGTCTATCCAACCAAATAATTGCAGCAACTTTCCGTTTCTTCGGATACAACATAACCTTCTGACTCTCGTTGAGCGTATGCGCATCCAATTCTTCCATTTTTATATAACCATCATCAGCCGCCTTTTTTAACAAGCCCTCCCAATATTCACTTCTTGTTATCCAAGAATTAATTCCTATATGATCATCAGAATATGGCTTAATATGAATGTCTCCGAAGCACACATCTGCCAGTTCGCCATAATGGTCAATGCATGTTAAACAACGATGTGGTTTGAAATAACTGCGCAACAATGGTCCATAGTAAGAAGTAAATGGTACACTTACTTGGTCTTTTGCTTCTTTCGTATCAATCCTTAAATCGCCAAGACAACCATTATCACGATATTGAAAACTAACAATTTCCTCTTTTTCCACATGATAATGTTTAAGCAAATAATCCTGAGAATAAAAGTTTCTTCCTGATGAACAATAAATGGCAAAATAACCAACTATTTTCTCACGAAATCTGCTATCTAATGATGCTCGTTTTCTGAAACCCTGAATATGGCAAGGAACACCAACTATAACAAATCGGCTTCCATTTGACTTTATGATGTCATTTCCAACTTTATTGAGCGCTACTGGACAATACTTAGAACTGCGAGCCGCAATAATCTCTTCACGAGTTTTAGCGATATAAGAAAATGGAGTGATTTTATCTTCACCATAACCAGTAACAACAGCACCGTCTATAATGCCTTTCTCCAATAAATATATCAGGAACTGACTCACCATACCGCCACTAGCCGAATGATATCTGATATCATCGTCGAGGCTATGTCCTGTATGCAGTCCTACATAACGTCCTATATACTGATCCTCTTTAACGGATTCTTCAGAAAATAAAGCAATCGCTCGCTGGGTTAAGTCGATTCCAACACCAGGACACACTTTTAGGCATTTGCTACACTTCTCTCCCAAGCACAGTTCTTCGTTAACGACAGGCTTGTACTCTCCATCAATACGATTGATGGTTATGGCAGATTGAGGACACACATCCTCACATACGCCACAACCAGTACACAATTGATTGCTTTTAGTGGAGTTTACATTCATTGCACACCCTTTTTGTTTCTCCTATTTGCCTTCAGTTTTTCTACAAGTTTCTTGGGAACGAACAAAGACAACACATACACAATCAATAATCCGCCATGATAACGTGTTGTATTGATAAGGCCATAGTTTCTTACTACAAAAAAGAACCATTTCAGACCTTTCCTAAATCCTAGGTTAGTAAAGAATATCCCATGGAAAAGTCCAAAAGTATAGCCATCAAAAAAAGTCCCATCTAATTGTTTCCGTTTTTCCTTAAACGCATGAAACATTAACGGGCAAGCAACTATCAGATCTTCATAGTTCCAGGCAGGGACCTCGTTAGAAGGCTTTATATCAACAAGAGGTGTCTCCGTAAATAAACAAACTGCATCGTCATTAACCTCCAAATATTTCAATAAAAAAATATTCTGACCATTTTTGGTAGAAAGATATCTATAATAATAGAAAAGAGAGTCATGCATCTTCTCCATATTATAAATACTCGTTGACATAAAGGTCAATCTGCTATACACAGAATATATTTTCCTAAGTTTACATAGTCTGGCCACGTCCATAAACCCATGAGTTTCCTGAGCGTATGGGGAATTGAATTTGAAAAAGGAAAACTCAGGATACTTCTTGATGTGTGCCAAAACCGTTTCTACAGCATCATCTCTCAGCAAATCATCATCTCCTAATGTCCAGCACCATTTAGTATCACAATTGTACAAAACCCCAGCAATGTTAGCATCGCCACCAATGTTTGTTCTATTAACCTTGATTATGAAATGCTTTTTTTCTTCTTCCGTAAACAATGAAGAAACTGGCACAGGACTGCAATTATCATATACCACCAAGACCGTTTCGTCAGTCAGTTGTGGCAGCAAGATTCTCACTGTTCGTTGAATCTTCTCTGGTCTATTATATGTTGGAATACCTATGGTTAATATCGGATTACTCATCTTATTTCGTATATTTTGCTAATATATCAATATATGCCGTACCATATTTCAAGTCAGGTTCCATATAGTTACCCTCCCCCCACTCGTTCCATGATTTGAGCATGATAATCTTATTATTCTTTTTCAGCGTGTTATCAATGACCTTTTTACACATCTCATCCCAAAGTTCAGGAGTCGTATTATAGAACATGGTTCCGTTATAACCACTTCTTGGCGTATGATCCCAATTTGGAATTATCGTTGGAATAAAGTCTTCGCGTTCACAGTCTCTGTTCCAAATCTTATCCACAACTTCACGATAGTTGATCATGATAGGACGCTTACGAAATTTCCCGATAATACGTTCCATAAATCGATATCCTTTCATATGGATTCCTTTATTAAAATAAAAGGATGTATATAAGTTGTTCACAGATGTTGCATCAAACTTTCCTGGGCATGCTTTCAATTCATCCATATTTTTGGCCAAGCCTACAAAATAAAAAGAGTCTGCAACTCCTGCCTCTCTTATGAAGCGATTCCATTGATCCATAAAGCCCTGTATGTCTGGGAAGTTCTTCAAACAATAAAGCAGGAAAAACGGACGACCATCAACTTTAATATATCTTGGATCTTTGAATGCCTTCAAATACTGATTGAAATGGTTCAAGTTATCCTCCTCACCAGGAAACTCTTGCTGAATCAGCCATCTTCCAGAATTACTGTCTTTGTTCCAGGTCTTTGCCATCCACCCCTCAGCAGCCCATCCCAAACAGAATGGGAAGTCAGGCTTGCCTGTTTCCAGAGCACGCTTGAAAGGCATATCAAGCAGTTCCTTTCCATTACCAAACCAATAATGCCAATAACAGAATCCGTAGACACCAGCACGACGAGCCAGTTCAACCTGCTGTTCTGCGATAACGGGCAATCTTAGATCATAATAGCCTAAGTCGGCAGGAACCTTGGGCTGATAATGTCCTTTGAATAAAGGCTGTGTTTTCCCAACATTAGTCCACTCAGTAAACCCCTTGCCCCACCATTCGTCATTCTCAGGGAATGGATAGTATTGAGGTAAATAATAGGCTATAATCTTTGGTTTATTATCTTTCATTACTTTATTCTATTTTTGTTGACAACATTTATTATATACTGCATCAATCTTTTTGACATACGACTCAACATCTTCAAGTTTTAGATTGTTGATCATTTCAGTCTGCTCCTTTCCGTCTAATCCATTTGCATTAAACGCACCTTCAAATTTATAACTATAGGCTGTTCCAAAAACAGGTACACCCGTATAAATAGCAGCAAAATTGGCATGCATACGTGCACCAATAAAGAATGTCATACGACTAATGATATATTTTACCTGCGGGGCAGTCATGTCTTTATCTATCAATACTACATTCGACTTGTCCTTCAAGTTCTCATAAGCATTGCGACATGCTACCATATCATCATTGTCATCTGGCTTGTTGTAGGTATAAGAATGAGGTATCAAGTATATCGAACAACCCTTCTTTCTGAAATTACTTATAATCTTAGCAACCAGTTTGGGATATGAGTCAAATAGGCCTTCAAGCCCTTTAAATCTATTACCGTATGCAAGACCGCTTACATTCAGTCCAACAGCATTTTCTTTGATTTCTATATCCCAAGGCTCTGGTTTCATATAATAAGAGATGTCCTTTGTCAGCGTATATTTTATTCCCAACTTCTCAAATTCTGAAATAAATTTATCATCACGGACATACACTTCTTTGGCATAGCGCATGATTTTAACAGCCAAATCATAATTCTGTTTTTTCTTAAATGGTCCGATGGTTTGCGGAAGCATAATCAATGGCACATGAACCTTCCACAACACAAAAGTCTGGTGCATTCTGCTGAGAAATGTTTCATCGCCATAGATATCTGAAAAACCATCACCACCATAATTAGCAGCCTCAAAAGCAATCTTCTTGACTGTACGTCCGAAAGTGGTAAATGGCAATATGATGCCAAACTTCATAATGAGTTTTTTTTCCAATGAGAAAAGAGGGATTTCCTTATGCACATATTGCTTGCCGTTGATAGTAACTCTTTCGGTTTGAGTCAACAGATTTTTGAATCTGAAGGGATTATTAAAGGAATGGTAGCGCACAATCTCCATCCCCTCTTTTAATAAGCCTTTATTCTCTAAAAAGGCCACGGCACCATACGTCAAAGCAGCATTTCCCCTATTTGATGCATGAATGTTAAATCCTGATATATTGATATATTGTTTCACTCTATTATTATCCTTTTTTATCTTTCGAACATAATAAGAAATACCCCGTCTAATCCACAAATGTAATTGCATTAGACATAACGACCTTGAGAAGAAGTAAGTATAGTAATGACATGCAACAAGTCTTGTTATCCATTTCAAATATATTTGCTGGCTCTCAACTCGTATTTCTTTCTCAATATTGTTCTTTTGGGCCTTATAAAAAGTATTGTAATCTGTTTTAATAAAAGAAATGATGTCCTCTTTTTGCATTTTAGAGATTGTATTCATTCCTTGTTCGCTATTGACAACAAACAATGTATGCCCAATCTTATCGTTCAACTTATATTCTTCCAACCAGGGATCTGCTATTGAAACATCAGCCTTATAGTTTGTGTCTAACTTGCAATAGTAACAACGCTTTGGACGAAACAATCCAGACTTGTGAATTGTACTCCATGGCTCAGTAAAATTTTCATGGTAAACTTGCGTACCATCTTTTAACCATATCTGAATACCGCTGGGCCATCCGTTCCCACGATATTGCATATTGATGACATTTTCCTTTTTTATCCCTATGAACTCATAATAGCGCCACGTTCCTTCTATGGTAGTCTGACCAGAACAGCAAAATGATATAATAAAGGCAGGAATTTGATGCCTCTTGAGTAATTGCTTTATGACTGCAACCTGACAAGGCGGACAGGTTAAGACGATTCCAGAACGGATGTTACCAATGTTATCTTTTACATATTCATAAATATTGATATCCTGATAAATGCTTCCACACACATTTACATCCTCTGCAGAATAAACCATTCGGGGTTCATACATACATTTATCACTATTAAAATGGAATGTAACAGATGTGCCAAATTCATTGAGCGATAAAAGATATCTTTGAATTGCAGTTCCTATGCCACCAGAACTTGCCTTATAACGCAACTCCCGATCACATGTATAACCTATATAATAGCCTAAAGCGTTATCTCGTTGTGAAGACACCTTATCTTTCGAATTTGTGTTTGTATCTTTTTTTGACTTGATTCAAGATCATT
Source organism: Prevotella sp. (assembly GCA_017618275.1). GTDB lineage: Bacteria > Bacteroidota > Bacteroidia > Bacteroidales > Bacteroidaceae > Prevotella. The sequence goes on along the minus strand of JAFZUS010000004.1, from coordinate 33,367 downwards.
GTTCGTTCATGGCAATGAAATGCTAATGCCCATGCAATCACTACCACAACCGTCACAGAAAGCAAAAGAATAACCAACAATTCAAAATACTTATTTTCAATTGCAATAATATACTTAAGAAGGAATACAATTCCTGTAGACAATATGATAACACAAAATGATTTTATTACAGATTCCTTGATAAAATATTGAGGTGAGAAAGCAGGTATCATACCTTTTAATAATTGCAGTCGTACAAACAGCACTATAAAAACCGCTAATATCGTTGAAATATAACCAAATTCTGGTCCTAAGCCAAGTCTAAATAGCACGTAACACAAAACAAAACAGCCAATGTAGATACTCCCCATCACAATCTGATACCTCTTAATATCTCCACTGGCTAACATTCCGATATAAAGTGTATGGGATAATGCCTGGAAGATAGAATAGATGATTGTTAGTCTCAAGAAAAGCGGCAGGAAAGGAGGAACCTCAATAAGCCATATATCAAGAATGATCTCTGTCTCGACAAAAACAGTAAGAACTATAAACCAATATAAAAGAGCCGCATATTTTGCTCCTCTTGCCATTAATTTGTTCATATAGTCAAAATCTCCGGCAGAACAACTCTTTGTTATTTGAGGATTCATAGCAGTCATAAAGTTAGTGACAAACGAATTAACTGCTTGGTTAACCTGGCCTGCAAGACCGCGTGCAGCATTTAATGTAACGCCAAAGAAGATATTAGTCAGAATATTTATACCGTGAGTACTGAGTATTACTGCAGTACTACCGATAAAATTCCATCCAGAAAGACTTAAAATCTCTTTAAATAATGGCTTGTCATAAACAAAGTGAAACTTACATTCTTCAAAATGTCGTGAACAGTATATACCATATATTAGACGCAAAGACACAGCAATTAAGAGCATTAAGACTGCATAATCAATCAATTTGTCAAACCCCATGACTGTCAACAACAACACAATACCAAGTTTAGCAATGGCCTCATAGATGCTAATATATGCAAACACACTCATTTTCTCATGAGCAATAATAGTAGCATTATAAGGAATACAAATAAGATTAATACAAAAGGTCAAAACACTGCACTGGAACACCCAGTTTGCCGCAACAATTCTATCTGCGCTTATGTTTAATTGAGTATTAAGAAACCAAATTCCAATGGTTTCGAACAAAACAAATATTCCTAAAGTGAATAAAAGGTGAATAGAAACTGTACCACAAAACAATCGCCTCATTTGAGGACTTTCTTTTCCCATTTCATAAGAGATAAACCTCTGGCTTGCATGAACAAGTGACGAACTGAGAACAGAAAACATTGCGACAAATCCACCTATGACATTATATATCCCATAATCGTCCACACCAAGTGCCTGCAATACGACACGACTAGTATAAACGCCAATAAGCATCACCACGATAGACCTAAAATATAGGAATAGTGTGTTTATTGCGATCTGCTTTGTATTTCGTATCATTTATGGATTCTTTTATAATGTGACAGATTCTCTCCTAATAACATGACGTAAAATATCATAAAGTATTTCATGTAGCCACTTTCGCCTATCACAGAAGAATATGCAATATAAAATATAAACAAGGCATCCAGTAGACTCTTTTTTTCTATATTTTTACACACTTGCCCATTAAATCGAAATAGTATAACAGCCATCATTGTCCACAAAGCAAATCCCAACAAACCACTGTCACACAAAATAATAAAAACCAGGCTTTCGAAATCAAGAATTAAGGGATGTGGACCATGTATCAAATTATAATATTTATGCCAATTAAATCCTTTTCCGAACAAATAGCAATCCTTCACTTCAACAAAACAGCCGTCCAATTGAGTCAATCTTTGTTCGATAGATGAGCCAGTCACTGCAGATTTTGAGCTATCTTTCTCAAACATGGAAGAAATGTAGCCTGATATATCAGGTAAATTCTCTATAAAAAGCCATATTATAGGTAATAAAATAAGAAATACAAATAGTTGTTTAATTTTTCGAGCTTGTATTAAATAAAAAATAAACGTAACAAAAAAACCTGCAAGAACAGAGCGAATTCCACAAGTTATGAAGTTAACTCCTATAAGTATAAGAAGGAATAATGTAAATAGTCTTTCTTTATTATTGTTGGCGCTTTTTATATATATGTTATAGACATATATTGCAGAAATTCCCAAGAAAAAACCGAATCTCATAGGATGTGAAAAAACAGAAGAGATTCGTCCGAACAATCTTCCTCCTCCTTCTGCTAACGCATAGTCAGACAAGAATTCGGATTCATTAATTAGAGAAATAGCCATAATATATGGATTATGACCTGGAATGAGTGTTAATAATAGGCCATATAAAGATGCAATGAAAATACAACCCAATAATACTCTTTTATATAACAGATACGACTCATAATCAACTCTTATCTGATTCCAAAGAACAAACGGAAAAAATATTAACATAAAATTTAATCGCCATGCATCAATCTCATATATGAATGGTGTATCATCTTGAAACAACATCATAAATAACGAAACAACAAGATACAATACAAAAGGAATAAATGGAGTAAAGTCAATAGGATGATTATATTTATACCAGTATTTATATACAAATAATAATAATACTAATGTATTTATAAGATTCCATTGGAGATTAATGCCTAGAATGTTGAAGTTCATATATGGAACTAAAACAAGATAGGCTAAATAAATGGCTAATCCAACTCTAAATCGAAAGAATAGAAAGAAAATGATTAGCACAATCCAAACAGATTGAAAAACTTGAAGATCTATAATCATCAATAATCAGTTATTTGCCTTATTAAAGCGTTTATATGTCTCATTGATACGTATTTCTAAGTTTTCTGAAGTCAAGGACAATGAGTGCTGGATACAGAAATCTTCTTATAATCTCGATAACCAGCCATCCACCTTTTATCTTTCCAAAAACATAGCAGATCGCCAAACGTAAACTCACACCATAGGCTCTGTATGCATATGCCTTTTCCCTATACAAAGAAAGAATATCTTTATATTCTGGTAATTCGCGATTTAACCTCGAATAGAAATGCGCAAATTCCATCAGAATATATCTCATTTCCGACACCTCATACGTAGGAGTTAGATTTGTCAACACATTATAATAAAATATTGCTCTATGTTGGGCATACGTTTTCCTACTTGTACTAGCCACTATAGAATCGGGCCGACTCTTTTGTAAATAAGTGACATCAGATATGAAACACATATTATTCACATATTTAAGTAAGAAAAAAAGCCAATACGTATCCTCCCACAAAAGCCCTTCTTTAAAAAACAATTGGTGACGCAGAAAGAATGACCGCTTAATAAGTTTGTTCCAAGCATGTCCTGGAATCTGATGTTTTTTATAAAAACACTTTCTGATTTCTTTATTATTTGTTGCATGTTTGATGGAATAATACTTTTTCAATGGGTCAAAACGATATTTCTTATAAGACAAAGCATTCCCCTGTACCAGTTCAATGTCCGGATATTGAGAAGCAGCCTCCATCAATTTCTCGATACAGTCATCTGTGATTTCATCGTCGCTATCCAAATAGTAGACATAATCCCCTGTTGCGGCAGTAGTTCCAGTATTCCTTGCAGCAGACAGGCCTCTATTCCGTTCGTGATGGACAATCTCGAAGTGGATAGGACCTTCATAGGTTGGTATCATTCGTTCAGCAATCGCGATGCTATCATCCGTTCCACAGTCATCCACGATGAGACATTCCATCGCCCCACCATACGTCTGTCTCATCACACTTTTCAGGCAATCTTCGATATAAGGCGCAACATTATAAACTGGTATAACAACTGAAACCTTTGAATTAATCTGGGATTTATCGTTTGTTGTCATCCTGAAGTTTCAAAAAAGCAGGTGGGATAAAGGTGATGGCAACTGCTGCAATGCCTTCAAGTTGCACTACGACATGTTTGTTTCTCCGGATGCGCATGATGACTCCGCTCACGCCAGCAAAGGGACCGTCCATCACCATCACACGACGACTGACCTTGTCGGCAACCGTCGACCAATCAAGGAACACCACACTGTCATCGGCAACGGAGGCCACACGAATGAAGTTTTCCATATCGCTGTCTCTGACTGTCAGGATTTCAGGCCTTGACGAACCTGAAGGAAACGAATTCATAATATAGCGCAGAGACGAAAAAGCCCTGTTGAACATCTTCAGTTGGGTGATACGCTCCTGAGTGGAATGGACAAATATCAGGTTGTGAATAGCTGGCACAAGACTGCGATGTCTCTCTCCGTCACGATCTACTAATTTGTAAGTCATAGGCAGGAAGTTCTCAATGCCTTCTGCATCAAGACTTGCCTTAACCTTGAGTTCCTGACTATAGGTAACTCGCATGGGAAACCAACTCAGCATATATTCAAAAAGAGGGGGTCACCTCCCTTTTGATCAGGAGATGGCCGTAACCTAATTTTCATCAAAGTCACATACACCAAGGACACTGCTGATATCCAGCAAATAGAGGTTGGCGTAAACATGGGTGCAAAATTACGAAAAATCAATGATAATAAGGTACACGTCCTTAATTATTTACCCAGAGCACTTGTTTTCTTAACAAAAAATATCTTTCATTGTAATCCAACCGTTCATCATGAAAAATCAGATTTGTATGATTTATATACAAATTTTAAAGAAAACATATATCCGACATAATAATGACATATTACTGGCATAATACTGGCATAGGCAGGGTGCAAAAATCAGGATAAGGAGTAGCAATCATTTGAAGGTTTGTAGTCACAAAATTCTCTAGAGAATTTCAAAGTAACTATTCATCGTAGATTTTGATAGCGATAATTACAAAAACATTACCACTTTTCTCTATTGTTATTTTAATCCTATATAATTCTCTATAGACTCAATCAAATTCTGTGAGGCATATTCCCCAATCTCTGCCAAGGGCTTCAACTCCTTACAGAACAAGAGTTCTTTCAGTTCCTCCTCATTCATTGCCACATACACACGGCCCAACTCCTTGAATTTGCGTGCTGTAGCCAATTGGTGTTCGCTACGGTGCTCCCCCATAGCAGCGATGCGTGGGAAAATAATGATTGGCTTGCCCTTTTGCAGGGCAGACAAGATAGTTCCCATTCCTGCATGAGATATAATGAGACGGGCCTGGTTGAAAGGAGAGTCGAACTCATCGGGAGCTAGAAAATCGACAGTTTTTATGTTTTGGGGTGTAAAACCACATTTATATACTTGTGCAATGATTTCCTCATCCAGTTCTGGTGCCAGTTTGTCAATTATCCTGATGAGTCGGTCGAATGGAAGTTGTGTTCCTATAGTTACGAATATCATAAAGAATTGAGAATTGAAAATTTAGAGGTGTGAGGGTTAAGGGTTTAAGGTGCCAAGGATATTCCCTGAGTAGAAGATTCTGTCGTTGGCAAGATCCTCCCACTGCGTATAGGTCCGTGAGGCAAACCGCGACGCTATTCGTCCGCTGGCAGACAGTTGTTCGGCATTGGCAATACTGTCTATCCATATCGTCTTTTTCCCGAACAGCTTTCCCACGAGCAGGAACACCAGCCCAGGCGCTGCTCCTGTGGTGATGATGGCATCGGGTTTCTCTCTCCATAACAATCTAACTGCCTTGAAGAACGATGGTATCAGTTTCCATGCGTTCGACCTGTTGAAGTCTGCTGTCTGGTAGAATTTTTGTCCTTCTACCATTGTGGCGCACTTTGGATGGTTTGACACATACACCATTTCATATTTTTCTTCCATGGGCCGTGCTATCCTCAGCAACTGTATCCAATGTCCGCCTATAGAGGCAACTGCCATTACTTTCTTCTTTTCCATTTTATTACATTTTTTCTTACGTCATACTTCATGCCGGTAGTACAGTTAACTTGCCCATCTTGTCAAGAAAGTCTTGCGTAAAGTGTGCCATATAACCACCGCTTGAGGTCATAGTCATTTCTCCGAAATACACTTTCCCTGCCACTTCATAGAGGTCAACTCTCACCTGAGGAATACCTTTTGAGAGACGCGAGGCGATGTCCAACATCTGTTGAAGGCAGAGTGGCCGTTTTATTGGTGCCTTTTCTTTTTTATAGTGAGAAGAATATCTCAGGAATTCTGGATGACTATTCCACTCTGTGTCATAAACTCCAATTTCACAATCATATTTGTCATGTCTATTACTATAGCAAACGATGTACGCAGACTTCCCATCAAAGCACCATATCTTATAGTCAATCAATGAATGGTTTCCGTCAAGTTGCGAGGAATCCTCTAATAATTCCTCAACTATGATACATGGCTTTATCAAAGCATAATGTGTCTCCCCTGTCAGGATTCCATATTTCTTGTCTATTTGCTTACGAAAATATCTCAACGTTTCTTCCTTGTTCAGTTCTTCTTTATTCTTACATATCACCACGTCACCGCTGCCATTGTTGCATTTCATGACAAACTGCTGGGGCAGACCCTCCCAATTTATGTCATCGACAGAATTCCATTTGCCAATCAGCGGTATCAGACATTCCTCTAAACCACATTCTTTGACATACTCCCTCACGGCGTATTTGTCCGCCAGCATAGGCCACTGACTCGTATCACCATAGAACTTCAGCCAGTTGATCTTCTCGTTGAGATCCTTTGGGTGCTCAAATTCTGGCCAACGATGTAGTTTGTACCCAAATTTTAGTCTTGCCACCCAGATGGGTGTCAGGATGCGCAGTTTCACCAGGAGGTTGACAAAAAACAGAATGATGGTTTTCATCTCTCAATCAGTCCAATGCTCTGTAAATAATCTTCATTCAACACTTGTACAGCATCATATCGTGATGCCTCATTTCGCGCATGAACAGCCATTTCCTCCAAATCGTATTCTCCAATGATGCACTTCTCCATAGTGTCAGCCAGTGCCTTCACATCATGCACAGGATATATTATTCCCAATTCGCCATTTTTGATGGCTTCAGCATTATGTGCCCAGTCAGAAGCCAATACCGGAATACCTGCAATGAATGCGTCGATAAACACACCTGCGAACCCTTCACCTTTCCAGTAGGTTGGAAAGAGCATGGCGTGATAAGTAGTCAACTCATCATATCCGTCTTTCCTTTTCAAATTCAAAAGTCCATGATAGCGAATGTTGCCAAATGCTTCAACTCCTCTTTCAAAGGTTTCTTTATATCCAGCATCTACTTTCCCATAAAAATCAATAGTATAACTGTTGGCATATCCCTTATCATTTAGAAGTTTCGTAGCAGCCAAGATATAGTCGCATCCTTTCTCTGCCATGATACGGCTAAGAAATACAAAGCGTGTCTTTGTGCTTTGCTTCCTCTGTAAAAGTGCTTTTTCCAAATCAGGATAATATGCAATGGGCTTAAAGTTGGATACAAATTTGGAGTTGGAAACTCCGGCACTCCTCAACTCGTCAATCATTCCATGACATTGCACAAGATTGAATTTCACGTAATTGAAGACGTCAGCCCGGAACCTGCCCAGTTGAACGTGCTTCCCGAAGGCACCTCCCACAACCCAATAGATGATTTCGCGATGAAAATGAAGGGCTTTAAAGAGCCGCAACATACCATAGACATTCTTTGCTGAAGTAGAAAGGATGATGGTGGCCTTTGATAGGGTGATGAAAGCCCACAAAGCCTGCAGGTAAATCCAAGGATGGCGGTTCTTCTGGTAGAAGTCCAACACCGTTACCTTGCAGTACTTCTTCAGTTCTGCAATGATGTATTGGTTCTTGGTAGTCTCACCATCCACAGGAGGCTTCCCAGTTCTGACCCAACCGACAAATATTACCTGCTTCATTTATGCATTATTTTGATATGCTTTGTAATAAGCCTCAGCACAGATTTTCATTGAAAAACTTTTCTCATAATCATCTTTTATCGTTTCAGGAGAGATACGTCCTTTTTCATTGATCGCTTGTTTTATCTTTTGATAGAAGGATTCTTCATCGAAATCTGCGGTGATATAGCCGTTCTTCCCGTCTTCAATAACATCAACGACACCTCCTGCCGGGGTGGAGATGGGAATGACTCCCATTGACATCGCTTCCAGCATCGTCATAGGAAGACCTTCATAGTCACTTGACAGAACAAAGAAGTCGGCTTGTGCCATATAATCTCCCACATTGTCTTTAAGACCCATAAAGAAGATATGCTTATTGTCCTTGTACGCATCTGCAAGGGAACCGTAATTATCGCCTACGACCAAGAGAATAAAGTCGTAGCCGTCTTTCTCTAAACGGCAAAATGCATCCAACAGCCTTGCGTGGTTCTTTTGTGGGGCATGGCGTGCCACATGGATAAACACCAGCGTGTCAGCAGATGGCTTGATTTCTTCTATCTCTGCCTTCACCGCTTTCGCTGCTTCCGTAGTCTTCAACGGTTCGCTGCCATTGATGATGCAGATGTCATTTGCCACCTTGTAGAGCCTTCTATAGGATTGTTGGCATATTGGCGAAATGGTGACAGGCTGAATCTTTTGTGTTTTATATAAATAGGATGACACCATTTTCTTGAAGAGACCATATTTCCTCCATAAACTCTCGGGCAAATTGTGTATAGTTTGAATATAGGAAATGTCGGATAGTCCAAACACAGGGAAAAGCAGTAGTGGCGGAGAAAAATGGTTGTGAACAATACTAGGCTTCTCCCTCTTGATTGTTTTGAACACTCCCCATAGGGCTTTTGCCTGTAGTCCCGACTCACAATGCAGGTTTATCACACGTACTTTTGGCGAAAGTGCCTTCATGTAAAGAACATTCCGAGGATCCCTGTCATCTAGAATCGTCAGAATAACCACTTCATGATTACACATAGTAACCAGTCTGTTACTCAAATCGGTAACGATTCTCTCCGCTCCGCCTCCTCCAAGTGAAAGTGATATTTGTAAAATCTTCATCTTAGTTCTTGCTTCTTACTTCTCCAGCACTCTATGTATTTTTCTGCTATAGGAGTCCAGTTCATTCCTTTTTGCCACTCATTATGAATCGTCTCTCTCATCTCATTGAGCATGACGGGATTCGATATCAAATGGCTCATGGCATCAGCCAATGCATTTGAGTCACAAGGAGGAACCACAAGTCCCGTCTTTCCATGCTGAACAGACTGTGATAATGCACCGACATCAGTAACAACCATCGGAACGTCAAAAGCGAATGCAGTCTGAATCACACCACTTTGAGTGGCATCCTTATAAGGACAGACTGCGAACAAACATGCTTTTAGTAATCCCGCTAATTCCGGAACACCAATATAGTGATTGCGAATATCAATATAACTTAGGTTCCTATATGGCTCAATGTCAAAATAGTATTTCCCACCACCTGCTACGACCAATTTCACTTCAGGATGTTTTTGATGGACAGTTTTCATGGCTTCCAACAGATACTCCACGCCTTTATATTCTATAATTTGTCCAAAGAACAGAATAAAAGGTGCATCGACATGAGTAGGGGTTGGGGCAACATATAGCATACTGTTATACCCCCCTAACTTGTTGATGAAAACATGGCTTGAGGGTATCTTGTAGTGAGATGCAAATGCCGTTGCCTGCTTATCATTCAATAACACCAAACGGGGGATTATCCTGAAAGCCTCCTGCCTGTTTCGTTCTTTCTTTTCTGATACCATACCTGAATGCACAAAGGGGTCGTGTACAGTCAAAACCAATTTGCTTTTGACAAAGTATAATAGTTTCTGTGCCAAGTAAGGCGGTTTGGTCAAATGAATAACATCCGGCTTTTGAAAAATGAAGTTGATAAAAAGTCGTATCATCAACAGCAGGTTGGCTGGATGATATTTCTGCTTATGTTTCTGATTGACAATATAGACTTTCGAGAAATCAAGCACTTGATTGTATGCCAGAAACTCCTTATAAATATCTGCTGCGGGGTAGATACCCGTATGAGGATAGAGTTTTTCGATGTTAAGTAAAGTCGATTTTTTGCTGTAGGATGCGATAGAGATGTAGTATCTTACATCATATCCCATCCGTTGCAACTCACCTATCAGCGGAAAGTCGCAGTCAGCAAAGCATGGATGACTATAGTAGATTATCTTCATCTTTCACTTTTTTGTCTCCGTATAGCCAATAAAACCTTTTCCTGATTCGGAAGTAAATCCCATCAACAAGAAAAGCAAACAGATATATCAGTGGCCAATCCTTTTTACGTCCATGAACCGCAAAGAAAGATGTGAATGCTTTCTTGATGCTTTCCTTGCTGACAAATCTTCTGTTATGATGTATCAAAAGGATAAAGAAAGCCCTGTTTGTGGTGTAGATGTCAGGTTCCTTTGCAAAATACCGATAAGCCCAGTTCAGAAATGCCAACTGAGCCATCAATTTACGTTCTGCTATTTGGCGTGAATAGTCGGGTGTGATATTCTGTGAACTTTGTCGCCAACTTATCCTTGCATTGGGCACCGTGCAAATACCCTTACTGCCAGAGAAAACAATCCAAGTAGCCACATCGCTGCCCCATGCCAAATCATATTTCATGAAGCCGCCAAATTGTTCATAAACTTTTCGTGAGAATACATTCTCCACAACGTATGCAGACAACCTTCCTGAGTTCTTACCCCGGTAGAAACGATATGCTGGAAGCACTGCCGGATAGTCTTGCTTCCGTTTTTCAAATGCTCCACATTCGTTTATTATATCCACATTGAAGTGATAGACATCGTAATCCCCCTCCGTCTTCTCTATCTGTTTTAACAGCTCCTCCACACAATTCGGCTCCATCAAATCGTCATCGCTGAACAGCCAGATGTAAGGTTCTTCCTGACTCATGGCGATACACCGTTCCCATTGTGCAACAAGGTCTTTGCCGCCTAAATTGGTGTCAAACCGCTGAAAAACCAGCTCTATTTTGTCTCTGTATTGCTCAACAATATTGCCTATTGGCTCAGGGCTGCAGTCATCACCCACATACAAGGTGAAGTCCTTGCACGTCTGTGCGGCAATAGAGTCGAGCGCAGCAAGCAGGAATGTCGCCTTATAAGCAGGGATTATGATAGCGAGTCTCTTCATATTCTCCTAATTTTATTACCCGATTCCACCGCTTTTATGACAATGCCTAACAGTAGCATCGTAGGATATACAGAACCTAATTCGCCTGTTCCTATAGCAAAAACCAAATACAGGGAAAGGATTGACACTCCCAAGCCGGTTAACATCTTGTTTTTCTGTTTGTGCCTACGGAAATATAAAAAAATGATGGTATAACAAGCCGCCCATAAAACCAGGCCGATAATACCCCGCTCAAGCAAATATTGTAAAATAATACTTTCTACACCCTGAAGACCTGAAACAGAATATGGATCTTCAGCATAAGTATAGGCCCAATATCCTTTTCCTAAGCCTAATAATTCATTCCCTTCTGTGTAGTAAAGTACATACATGTATTGGGATATTCGCATTTGTATAGAACTACCACCAGTTTCACTATTTTCAGAGAGAATATCAGTCACCTGGTTGACTCTTTCTTCGACAGCGGGAATAGTGTTATAGGATATTATCATGACCATCACGGCGACAATGCCATATATCACATTTCTTTTCAATTGGAAAACCCACAAAGAGTAACAGGCTATTGACAATACAGCACTTGCCCATACAATTCGACATCCACATGTCAAAATTCCAAACAAACAACATACAAGGGCTATCATAAATTCCATCTTGTTTTCTAAGTGTCGATACCGTCCATGTAAATGAAGCAATAGTATGGCAGCACATATATAGCCATAATCAAAAGCATACTTAAACATGGACTGTACCCTAAACCTGGTACCTTCCGCATAGACATCACCAAGAGCGACCCCTTCTCGTATTTTACTTGTCTTGCCTTCGGTCAACGCATTGACAAAATCAGCACTCTTTGTTATGTAATTGAGCACTCCGAAGACGGTAAGTACAATCAGACAATACAGGGAAATCTGCAAGATAGGCTTTAATGACTTTTCATTTTTGACAGCCCAGAAGGCATAGACGAGGGCAAAACATCCGAACAAAAGGTCTGACTCAATTATTTCTATTATTCCTGTATAGGGACTTGTCAAAGCCGCCAACAGTGCCGAGAAACTAACTATCAGAAGTGGAATCCATAGACATGGTGTATATCGCCATCTTTTGAAATATCGTGGCAGATTTCTCCATTCTGACAGCAGAAAAACTGCTTGTAGTAAGAAGTTCGCATTACGCAAAGGAATACCGGTAATACTCACCGCCGTCAGCGTCATAGCACCCATGATGAGCAGAGCAGCCTTCCATTCTCGCTTCAGATAGAACATCAGGCAACAACACACCAGGGTTACTATGATAGCAATAATCTTCATTATTTATTAATTCTTTCAATTCTGTCTTTCAACCTTTCACTTTTTAGTCTGATGTAAGCTACTGGCAGCAAAAGACGTGATAGCTTGCTGGCACTCAATGTTTCTTTTCTAAGTTGATAATCTTTCTTCTTCAACGCCCAGATGAGGATAAGTGTTGTTAAATTAATGCGTTGACTTAATGATAACGGTTTGCACTGTCCGTTCATCAATAGACCAGCGTAGTAGCAATAAATATCCTTTGTCATCTGTATCACCTTCGGATGGTTGGACATAATCATGCCACTCTGAAGGGAACGGTAGCAAGCAGTCTTTTCCGGAAACCAAATAAAATCTCCCATCAGGGCGGAGGCCAATGTAAGGCCAAAATCCAACTTGTAGGGATTGTTCTTATAGGCATCACTCTGCAAAACCTCATGGCGGTACATCGTGGTGAATGTCATCACATAGTTGCCATAACGAAGCAACATAGGCAGATTGTCACCGGAATGGGAACGTCCGGGAAAATCTTTTATATATGCTCTGCTTATCGGCTTGCCCTCACCATCAATGACTCGAAAGTTGGTATAGACCAATGTCGCCTGAGGGTTGGCATCTAAGGCATCAGCCTGCTTTTGCAGTTTATGCTTGTCTGTCCAATAGTCATCACCCTCACATAGGGCAACATAATCACTCTGTTCCATCCATGTATTGGCATATAATAATGGTGACTTACCTTGGCTGTAGTGATTCTCCTCTAACAGATAAACAACAAAGTAGCAGTTGGGGTTTGTCTTATGGTGAAAAACTTCCTCCCGCCCCTCCGAAAGAAGGGAGAGAGGCTCAAATTGCTCATTCAGATACTGACGGATAACCTGCTGTGCTCCGTCTGTACTGGCATCGTCGATGATGACACAGATGAAGGGAAAGTCGACCTGCTGCATACAGAAGCCATTCATCGCCTGAGTGATGTAGGGCGCATGGTTGAACGTAGCGCAGCTAACGCAAACCTTAGGCCTCCTCCCAACCCACTCCCATAGAGGGGTAGTTGTTATTTGAGAGTTCGGCTTATTCATTTCTTCTTTCTTTTAAACTGACTAGATTTCAGCATCTCACATATTTCCTTATATTCGCTAGGTTGGAACACCTTGCAGACAGTGAAGAACACCACTGAGCCTACGATAATCTGCAAGGGCAGCACTACCCAGTAGCTCAGCGGTAGCCACTTTAGGAAATATACCGACAGAGCCACTGCTATTGATAAAGTGTAAGATGGTGCTATGTCCTTCAGTTGCATCCATGAGCTATAACCTATCAAGCGACCAGAATAGTAAGAGTTGAAGAAGTAGGCCATGATGCCAACCACAATGTTTGTCCACAGCATAGGCATGATGCCGACAAAGGCACCAATGAACAACGGCGCCAGGGCAATGACTTTCTTGATAATCTCCAAGTTTAGAAATAAGTCGCTGCGCCCCTGCACTTGTAGCATGTTCAGGTTGATGGCGTGTAGCGGATAGAGGGTGCTGGCGACGCAGATAAGTGGCAGGTAGGTCGATGCCTCATGCCACTTAGGGCCAATCATGCAGTAGATAAGCGGTTCGCTGACGGCACCAAGGAAGAGCAGAGCTACGGCAGTGATGAACATACTAGTGCGGATGATTCGCCGGTAGGCCGACACCATGCGTTCTGGTTCGTCCTGTATGCTGGAGAGTACGGGATAGGTGACACGTTGTACTACATTTGTAAGGTTTTGCGAGAACAATTTGGCATAATGTTGACCACGGGTATATTGTCCCAAGGTGGCAGGACTATAGAATTTGCCCACAATCACTTGGTAAAGTTCTTTCCATACAGTATCTAACAGGGCACTGACCATCATCTTCCATCCGAAACCGAACAGGTTACGGAAACTCTTGGTAGAGAAGCGAAGTCGGGGTAGCCACCTATTATATATGTATAGTTGGATGGTGCTGAGGCTGTGCGACACCAGTTGCTGCACTACCAGCGACCATACGCCAAGCCCCGTTGCCGCCATACCTATGCCTACCACGCCACTCAGGGCGGTTGCCACCAGTGTAATCTTGGTTTGCGTCTTGAAGTCGATACGCTTTGTGAGACGAGTCTGCTGCACCATGCCCAGTGCACCGATGACGAGTCCCAACGATGACACGCGTACCAAAGCAATCAGTTCCTCGCGATTAAAGAAGTCTGCGACAAACGGAGCACAGACAAAAATGACAATGTAGAGTAGCAGGCTCATGCCCAGGTTGCAGATGAAAGCTGTGTTGAAGTCGTTGTCGGTGGCATCCTTCTTACGTATCAGTGCCGTGGTGAATCCACCATTCACTATGGCAGTACAGACAACTGTGAAGATGCCCACGAGTCCTAACAGGCCGTAGTCATCGGGCGACAGTAGTCGGGCCAGCACGATGCCTATCACGAACTGCATGCCGTAGCGGGCAGCGTTATCCAACGCCGACCATCCTAATCCTTTTACTGTTTTCTTTTTCAGCGACTCTGCCATTACAAGAAATGATAACAGTTCAGAATGTCATGCAATTCGTCGCGTGAGCAGTACATCATCAGGTCGATGATGCTCAGGTCGGGGACGAATTCATCAGAACGCTGTTTGTAGCGGATGTCCTCATTGCGCCGCAAGAAACGGAGGTTGATACCCATCTCGCAGAACTCGTCCTTGTCGTAATAGCTCATTCCAGCACCGGAGGGGTTGATATAGTCGGTAATACCAAAGTACTCGCAAGTACGTCTGATAATCTCCGGGGATCGGTATTCCCAGTGATCCGACACCTCCGAGAGCATCCTGAATTCCGTCTTGATGCCCAGATATTCAGCCACGGCCCGCAGTTGTTTTACGAGATAGCGCGTTAGGTCAGGTTCCTCGTCCAGCAGGGTAGGCTTGATAACCTCCATCGTTTCGCTATAGTGTGGTGCCTGGCTGTAATAGTGTTTCAGTACGCGGCACAGGTATTCAGCCTGTTTTCGATTGACCACACGTTCCATTTCGTAGATAAGGCGGTTGCAGGATGCGTGACTGACCTCAATGCCGAAATACTGTGCCTGGCATCCTTCACCCAGAATGCGGTTGCGGTTTATCCAGCCGTGCTTGATATAATGGACACTGTCGCCAACCACAAACATATCGGCAGCATGTATAAGTTGCCAGTAGCCGATGTACGGAAAGAAGTACGGCTGCATGATAGCGATGTGTCGTTTTCCGTCAATCATAACACGAAACAGATTTTTTTCAGTTCTTCGTCATCACTATGGATGACGCACATCTTGCGGTCATCAACCTTATTGGTCACAGGGGCGCTACTGGTGCGGAACATGCCGCTGTCAAAATAGTGATCGTTCATACACAGCATCATGCCACATACATACTCATCATAATGTTTGCCCTCCCAAACACAGGGATAAGTGCGCTGCTGGATGAAAGGCTGGAGAACAAACCTCTCCCGGCTAGAAAGATTAGTTCTCCACGTCTCCTCATCGGTCATCACGCCGGCGTACAGCCCTACGCTCTTGCCCAAGTCGTAGGGTTTGAGAATGTATCGGTCTTTATGGTTAAGGGCATCCTCCCAGATCTCCTTATTCCTATCATTATATAAATAGGTGGGAATGGTGTGCTGGCGCAGGAAGGTCGTTTCCTCTTCTGTGAGGCAATGGTGTGTGAAGTCATCCACGAAGATGAGGCGCAGGAAGCGCTTGTCGTGAGTCAGGAAGATGGTACGGAAGTCATTCAGCATCCGCGCATCAATCATGGCTTGCAGGGTCTCCATCTTGAAAGACAGCAGGTCTTGCTGATTGAGCGCACTCAACACCACCGCGTCGTGGCTCCACTTGTCTATATGCTCTTCCACCTCGGCGGCTTCATAGACGGTCACCTCATGTCCGTAGTACTCATAGAACTTCTTGTAGAGAGCAATCTCGCTCGTCGGGTCACTGCTCTTCAGTACATAGATAGGCCAGCCTGCGGGAATGATGTCGCGCATGTAAGTCAATAGTGAGTTATATACACTTTCCACTTTCGACTGATGCTTAGCCATGAACTTCTGCGCCTTGACCTCAGAGGGATAGTTGGCCCAGATACCGTGTCCGAAGAACCGGCAGGTGATCTCTACCAACAACAACTGGCTGTCGTTGCTGATGAGATAGTCGGGACGGTAGACTCCTGCCCGGAAAGGATAGCGGCTCTGTCGGTCCAGTACTTCGATCACCTTCTCGTCCAACGGCATGTACTTTGGCACCCACTCGCGGAAGTGTTCAGCCATATAGACGATACACTTATAGAGCAAGGCCTGCATGCGTCGCAGTTCGTCACGCCGCTCCGAAGTAATCATCATCGGCTTGTCGTGATACCAATGGTGGTAATAATCGGTCTTATCAGCAAACAGCTGAAAGCAAACGTCTTGTGGGCTCATTCTCCTTTAAATAGTTTCGACTGGTAACCTAAGCACTGGAATCCATTACGGTTGATGATGGGGATGATGCTGGTGGGCACCTTCAGTTGGTTGCGCACCCAGAAGCAGATACTGGTGGACATGCCGATGGTGTCGGTGTACTTCATCAGCCGCTGGATGTTTTCTATCGAGAGGGCACGGTTGGGGGCAGTGCGTCCGCGCTGCTTACGGTGGTCGACATTCTTCGGGCTGATATAGTCCATATAGAGGTCGCGCTCCATATTTTTGTCGAAATAGCCAAGCCACTGTCCTAACTGTGCAAGGTTCTCCATACAGGCAGTGAGGAACTCCGGCTTGTAGTTCACGATGCCAGCATCGTGGAGCATGTCGAAGAAATCCTTGATATGCTCATCGGTGAGATAGGGCACGAAGATGGGCTGCACCAGGGCCGAGTTGGCCTGTATGTCTCGCTCCTGACACATCTTCACAGCGGCAAGACGCTCTTCAATCGGAGCAGCGTAGGGTTCGAGGAGGTCGCGGAAGGGCTTGGGCATGATGCTCACCGAGGTATTGAACTGCATCTTGTCCTTCAGTTGTTCAAAGAGGTCGAGGATAGTCTCGCCCTCATTTTCTACCAAGAGGTGCTTGGTACCGGCCTTCGAAGCGATGAAGAGACGGGCGTTGGAGTTGGGGTATTTCTTGAAGTGAGCAATGAACTCACGCAGGATGCGGTGGGCGATGCCGGTATAAAGCGTCGGCTCCTGCAGGGCCTCGGTCTTGGGGGTGAAGTAGTAGTAGTGGTTCCAGTTCTTGCCACGACTCAGTGCCACAATCTGCCGCTCAATATCCTTTTTCTTTTCCGGTGCCTCGACGATGGCGTTGGCCAGTTCCTGCAGCAGTCGGCTACGCTCTTTGATGTCTTCTGGTGTTACGGCGTTGGGCTGTTCGCTGCATGCTCCGTTCATCTCTTCCAAAAGTTTGCGTACATAGAGGTGGTAGTTCTCGTAGGCCACCAGTTTCTGTTCGTGTACACCGTCGGTCACCAGGCAGTACTGACATCCCACGTGACAGCCCTTGATGGGGTTCACCTCGAAGGTCAATGTCGGGCAACGGCCCGTATAGTTGTGGATTTCGGTCTCTACCGTATTGGGGTCGCAATCCTCCAAATAAAGCACCGACTTGGGGATAATGGTGTGTTCCTCTAAGCGTTTCATAAACAGTTTCGACCCTCTGATGAGTCCCTGCAGTGTTTCCTCAGAGGGTTCAATCGTTACGCCGAGTTGTTTCAAGTAGTCAGCATTGACAATTTGGGGCTTGAAGCCTTCCAGATTGTATGCGTCAGTCTCATGTTCATAGAGATTGCGCATTTCAATGGGTTCTTTCATTTTACAATTAAATTAAGTAATTCCATTTATTTGTTTTCGTTATCTTCTCCATTATCCTTTCAATTCCCTAATCACTCTTTCAACATCCTCATTGGTCAAATCATGATAAATGGGCAGACAGATGACCTCATTAGCCATTTTCGTTGCCACAGGCAGGTTCTCCGGCGCTGCACTCGGCAGGTCCCTATAGGGTGAGAAGGTGCTAATGAGCGGATAGAAGTAGCGGCGGCCATAGACTCCAGCGGCCTGCATTTTGAAATAGAGTTCATCACGTGTCATGCCATACTCCTTGGCATTAACGAAGATAGGGAAATATCCATAGTTGTGCCGAACGCCGGGTGTATCGTAAAAGAAACGGATGCCAGGAACTCCACGAAGTGCCTCTCGGTATTTCTCTGCTATCTTCTGGCGGCAAGCAATAGCAGCATCCACCTGCTGCAGATTCAGCAGGCCGTATGCACAACGCACCTCATCAACCTTGCTGTTGATGCCAGGTGCCACCACAGTCACATCATCCTCGAACCCAAAGTTCTTCAGGTAGTCTATATGCTTCTTGGTTTCCTCGTCATGCATCACGAGAGCCCCACCCTCCAGCGTATTATACACTTTGGTAGCATGAAACGATATGGTACTCATATCGCCTGCATTCAGCACACTCTCTCCGTCCTTCTCGACACCAAAGGCATGGGCGGCATCGTAGATAACCTTCAGATGATGACGGTCAGCAATCTCCTGTATGCGCTTCATGTTCAACGGATGGCCATAGCAATGCACAGGCATGATGGCGGTTGTCCGGGGAGTGATGGCGGCTTCTATCTTGTCAGGATCAATTCCACAGGTATCCTCTTCAATATCAACAAATACAGGTTGGCAGCCATTCCACCAAATGCTATGGGTGGTGGCCACAAAACTGTAAGGCGTAGTAATCACCTCGCCTTTGATGTCGAGTGCTTGAAGGGCTGTCAACAGTGGCAATGTGCCATTAGTGAACAAACTGATGTAGGGCACTTTCAGGTACTCTGCCAACGCTTTCTCCAGTTGCTGGTGGTATTGACCATTGTTCGTAATCCATCGCCTATGCCAGATATCTTCCAACATGGTGATGAATTCATCAAGTGGCGGAAGCAACGGTGATGTCACCTTAATGCCGTCGTTATTCATTATTTTTTGTTGTATTTCGTTCTTCTTTATCATCAGTAGCCTTTATATTAATACGATCTCACAGACTTACCATCAAAAACATAGCGTAGGTCATGCGGACGTTCAGAACATCTTCAGTTGTGTGATATGCTCCTGTGTGGAATGAGGTAACTCGCATGGGAAACCAACTCAGCATTTGTTCAAAAAGAGGGGGTCACCTCCCTTTTGATCAGGAGATGGCCGTAACCTAATTTTCATCAAAGTCACATACACCAAGGACACTGCTGATATCCAGCAAATAGAGGTTGGCGTAAACATGGCTGCAAAATTACGAAAAATCAATGATAATTAAGGTACACGTACTTAATTATTTACCCAGAGCACTTGTTTTCTTAACAAAAATCATCTTTCATTGCAATCCAACAGTTCATAATGAAAAACAGGATTTGTATTATTTATATACAATATTTGAGAAAATGGTTAGCAAATTTCAAAATATAATGACATCCGACATACATATAATTATATTTAATTGTATTTCAGTAGTATACAAATAGGTTTACAGTCATATATATGACATTAATCCGACATTATAATGACATAGTAATGACATATTCCTGGCATAATACTGGCATAATATTGGCACGGGCAGGCAGGACGCAAAAACAGGATAAGGAGTAGCAATCATTTGAAGGTTTGTAGTCATAAAATTCTCTAGAGAATTTAGACGTTCCATAGTTACGCATCAATCTGTACCCTTAGGGTAAGCACAAAATTCTCTAGAGAATTTCAAAACAACTATTAATCGTAGATTTTGCAAACAGCCATTACAAAATTGGCGCTCTCCTATAGAAGACTTTTACAGAGATTATGCCAGAAATGATGTCGGATAAATGTATGTTTTATGACATATTTATGTCGGATAAACCATAAATATTTTGAATGTAAATTATTAAATAATAGTATTTTAACTAAATGGTTATGTCGAATGTCATTAGAAAATGGAAAATAATGATAAAAAGTTTGTAAAAATGCAGAATTTTATGTATCTTTGCAACCAAAAAGTCACAAAAAAACAAAGAAATATGAAGATTACACTCATCAAGACAAGAAACAACAAGGAAGTCATCACCCGTTACAGTTTGGAAGAGGTGGCCCATGCCATACAGAGTGGCTGGAGAAAGCACAATGTCACCTATCTGAGGGAGGTCTATCATCTCATGAGCAAAGAGCGTCAGGCAGACGGACAGATCCTGACCAATTGGGAGGGAGGTATCAAAATTGAGCGCATCTGTTTTGCCCAGGAACTCGACAGATATAAGAACGAACGACGGATACTGGCCTATAACGGATTGGTTGTAGTGGAGGTGAACAACCTGCCGACCTACGAGAAAGCCGTAGAGGTGAGAGACGAGGCAAGTAAGATGCCTGAGACGCTGATGTGCTTCCTGGGAGCATCGGGAAAAAGTGTGAAGATAGTATGCAGAGGGGAATTGTTTCCGAAGGAAGAAGGAAGAGGGAAGAAGGAAGATGTGAGAGGACAGGAGGAAGAAGCAAGACTGCCGAAGGATGAAGACGATATCCGCCAGTTCCATCAGAATCTGTATCAGACGGCACGAAGGGCATATATGAACCAGTTTGGTTTCGATATCGCATATCTGGAACCTCGTCTGGACAGGATTGTCTATTTCAGTGCCGACCCAGATATGGCCTTCCATCCGGATGCCCGTCCATTCTATGCCGACACGAAGAAACACGATGTGCCTCAGCCTGTTAGCATCTCACGCGAGAGTGACCGTCTGATGCCAGGACGCACCATCAAACGCACCTATCGCCTGGAGTGGGAGTTTATCGTGGGCACAGTCTTGGGCAGGTATTTCGAACTACCCGACGAGGATCGTCTGGAGACCCTACTGATGCAGATAGCGACGCTCTGTCTGAATCAGGGTATTCCCCTGGCCTATGCCCAAGGTATGACGATGGAGCATCCTGTGCTGAATACGGACAAGTTGCTGGTGAAGAAGACCTTTGAGATTGTCTATGCCGTTACATTGCAGGAAGAATACATGAAGAAGCACAAGATCAAGCCCCTGCAGAGCATCCCCAACGACACGCTACAGATGATGAAGACGGAGATATTCCTCAACGAGAACTTTGAGATGCGCAAGAATCTGATGACGGGTGTGGCCGAGTATCGCGAGAAATACTCTGATGATCAGCGCTTTAAGCCCCTGACGGAGGAGGTGCGCAACGATATGACGATGCGAGCAACGGAACTGGGTCTGAAATCGTGGGACAGAGACGTGAACCGCTTCATCGACTCCACACGCATCGAACAATACGACCCCGTGAACACTTGGCTCGACAATCTGCCCCAGTGGAACGGACACGACTATATCAAGGAACTCGCAGCAAGGGTGCCAACGAACCAGCCCCATTGGGAAAAGTATCTCAGAATGTGGCTCGTCGGTATGGTGGCCCAATGGCGCGAGAGCGATAAGCAATTGACTGGCAATGCGTTGACACCACTTCTGATTGGTCGTCAGGGGTGTGGAAAGACCCGTTTCTGCAAGATTATCCTGCCTCCGGAATTACGAGACTACTACAACGACAAAATCAACTTCAAGAATGAGTTTGACCTGAACATCGCCCTCACGATGTTTGCGATGATCAATATCGACGAGTTTGACAAGACCACCAACTCGCAGCAGATTGTACTGAAATACCTGTTGTCATCCGCAGAAGTGAAGTTCCGCCCACCCTACGGCAAGACCATCAAGCAATTCAGAAGATACACCTCTTTTATCGGCACCACCAACCAGCAGAAGCCATTGGTAGATCCCACGGGTTCGCGACGCTTCGTCTGCGTGGAAATCAGAAACGGCGAGAACATCAACTTTGAGGACGACCTCGACCATCATCAGCTCTTCGCCCAGGCCCTGCACCTCTTCAATAGTGGGGAGCATTTCTGGTTGGATAACGATGAGATTGCCACACTGATCAAGGAGAACGAGCCTTACCAGAAACTCAACGACCTGGTGGAGATGATCAGCGAGACCTTCCGTAAACCCAAGGCTGGCGAAGGAAAATGGTGGGGACTGAACGACATCAGCGAACTGTTGAAAAGCCGCTACGCCAACTTCGACCCCAAAACCAGTTACGTGAAGTTAGGCAGAGCCCTCAGCGACCAGCAGTTCGGATTTGAAACAGATCGCAAGACCTCAGGGCATTACTATAGACTCGTGGAGAGATAAAAAAATTATTGCTGCCCGCAAAACGGCGGACAGCAATAATTTCACCTATTACTTACACATGATACCTCGTGAACTCTCGAGGAACTCAAGGATGGTTCGTATCTCCGGACTATCGGGCACCTGCTCTTTGATCTGCTTGATGACATCGAAAGTACTGGTCTTACCGTGGAAGAGCAGACGATAGGCATTGGCGATGTGCTTCTGCACCTTCTCGTCGATACCTGCATTGTTCATCATCGTCGTATTAGGACCTCCATACTCCAGGGGCTTACCTCCTGCAATAACGAAGGGAGGAATATCCTGTGAGAAAGTGCTACCTGCCTGAACCATTGCCAGACGACCGACACGGGTATTCGCATTCTGGATGACAGAACTTGAGAAGATCACGCCATTGTGGATCTCGCAGTCGCCCGCAATCTTCACGCCATAGCCGAACACGCAGTTATCGCCCACCACCGTGTCGTGACTGATATGGGTACCTTCCAGGAGGAAGTTGTTGTTGCCAATCTTCGTCACACCATCACGATTGGTACCACGGTTGATCACCACGTTCTCGCGAATGACGTTGTTGTTGCCGATCTCCACATACGACTTGGCGCCACGGAAGTTGAAGTCCTGAGGCAGGGCGGCAATGACGCTACCCTGATGGATCTTGTTGTTTTTGCCGATGCGCGAACCGTCGCAGATGCTGACGAAGGGGAAGATAATGCAGTTGTCGCCGATCTCCACGTCGTCCTCGATATACACGAAGGGGAATATCTTACAGTTGTTGCCGATTTTCGCCTTTGGCGATATCTCAGCCTTTGGGGATATTTCGTTCATATCTTAAGCCCCCTAAGTTAGGGGGATGGGGGTCTGAACAAGCGTTTATCAAAACCCAATAATTGTTATTACTTGAATTGAAAGGGAGTGGGAGTCTGCGCCTGTTCAGACCCCCTACCCCCTAACTTAGGGGGTTAACGAGTTCCTCCGCCTAAGGCCTGGTACAAGTTCACTACTGATTGCATCTTATAGAACTGATCCTGTACCTCGCTGATCTCGGCATTGAGCAGGCTGCTCTGGGCGGAGATCACCTCGAGATAAGTGGTGTTGCTCGACGACTCCATCAACTTCTTCGTATCCTCCACATTCTGCTTCAGCACCTTCACACGCTTGGCGTCAAGGTCGGATTTCTCAGCGTAGGAGTTGTACGATACGAGGGCATTAGACACCTCGTTACCAGCCTTGTAGATGGCGTTCTGCCAGTTGTTGAAGGCCTGCTCGTACTTAGCCTGAGCCACCTTCAGACCGGCCACGATCTGACCATGCTGGAAGATGGGCTGCACCAGACTTCCCACAGCCGAGAGGAGCCACTTGCCAGGATTGACCAGCCCGTTGTTGTTGGTAAAGGCTGCTGTTCCCGTGATGGTGATATTCGGATAGAAACGGCTACGGGCCGTCTCCACATCGTAGAAGCACTGGGCGAGCGACATCTCATAGGAATGTACGTCAGCACGGTTGTTGAGCATCTGAATTCCCACGCCAGTAGAGAGTTCCGTAGGCAGGCTCTGGTTGGCAAAGGTACCACGCTGGATGGTCTGTCCAGGTTGTCCGAGCAACAGCGAGAGGGAATTCTCTATCTCACGGGTCTGACGAATCAGGTCTACCTTCTGGGCCTGCACCTGATAATAGGCTGCCTCAGCACTCTGCACAGCCGTAGAGCGGTAGCCGACACGGTTTTCATGCATGAACTGCATCTTCTCCCATGTCTCCTTCGTCAAGCCCTCCATGTCTGTGATGATCTCCACCTGACGGTCGAGCATCAGCAGGGTGTAATAGAGGTTGGCGATACCCGAGATGATATTGGTCTTCACCACCGTCTGATAGTCCTTGGTTGCGATGAGTTGCATCTGGGCCGAGCGCTTCACACTCAACAGGTTGCCGAAGAGGTCGACATTCCAACTGGCACTGACGGGCAGTGAGTAAGCCTTCGTGGGTGAGGCCCCGTCGAAGGACGAGAGCGTACCCTGTGGAGAAAACGCCACCGAAGGCAGGAAGGCGAGTTTGGCAACCTTCAGGGCCTCGGTGACCATCTGCACGTTCAGGGCGGCATTCAACAGGTCAGGATTATTGTCGAGACCTTGCTGGATAAGCGCCTGCAACTGCGGATCGGTGAAGACACTGCGCCAAGGCATATTGCCAAACGATGTGGTATCGCTGACAGCGAGCGTGTCGGTGAGCGACACCGGGTCACGCACAATGCCGTCGGCCTTCACCTCGTCAGGACGCTCGTACTTATTGTAGAGTCCGCAACCTGTAAGCAGCAATGCTGCCACAATGCACAATGCACAATGCATCATGCATAATTGGCTGCGCCTTGTTATATTTGTCACCTTAATTGATCTCATATCTCATATTCTTTAATTGTGAATTGTGCATTGTGAATTGTGCATTATTCCAATTCATAATCTACTGGTTTTGAATGTGCATACTGAGCCAGTTCGGCTGCCACCTCAGGATTCTCCTCGTCCTCGAACTTCATCGGACGGAACTTCTCCTGCAGCGACTGGAAGATCACAAAGAGCGTAGGCACCACGAAGATCTGCAACAGCGTACCGATAAGCATACCACCTACGGCAGCAGCACCCAAGGTCTGGTTACCGTTCTTACCCACACCTGAGGCGAACATCATCGGCAGCAGACCGATGACCATAGCCAGTGAAGTCATCAGAATCGGGCGCAGACGGGCGGCAGCACCCAAGACGGCCGACCATGAGATGGCCATACCCGTCTCACGGCGCTCCAAGGCGAACTGCACAATCAGGATGGCATTCTTGGCCAACAGACCGATCAGCATGATCAGTGAGATCTGCATGTAGATATCGTTGGCGTGGCCGAATATCATCGTGAAGAGGAAACAGCCTGCCAGTCCGAAGGGTACGGAGAGGATGACGCACAACGGTAGGATGTACGACTCGTACTGTGCCGACAGGATGAGGTAGATGAACACGATACAAAGCAGGAAGATGATGCCTGTGGTGTTCGAAGCCTTGGCCTCCTCACGGGTCAGACCTGAGTAGTCATAGGTATAACCTGCAGGCAGGATATTGGCACCAATCTCCTCCACAGCCTTGATGGCCTCACCCGTAGAGTAGCCATCACCCACCGTTGCCGTCACGTTGATAGACGTAAACAGGTTGAAGCGGTTGATGTTTGTCGGGCCATAGACGCGCTCCAGACTACAGAACTCCTGGATGGGAGCCATTCCCGCAGGCGTACGTACATATATTTTATTTAGAGACTCCGTCGTCATACGGGTCTCGGGTGAACTCTGAATCATCACACGATAGAGTTTACCGTAGGCATTGAAGTTAGAGGCGTAGAGTCCGCCATAGTAACCCTGCAACGTGGAGAGGATGGTAGAGGGCGAGATGCCGCTCTGCTTACACTTGGCCACATCCACATGGACCATATACTGCGGATAACTCGGGTTGTAGGACGTCTGTGCCATCTGAATCTCCGGACGTTTGTTGAGTTCGGCGATGAAGTCGGTCACGATTCCGAAGAAACGGTTCAGATCACCACCCGTACGGTCCTGCATCACAATCGACACACCACTGTTGGCCGAGAAACCAGGAATCATAGGCGGTGAGAAGGCCAGGATGCTGGCATCCTTGATGTGGGCGGTCTTGATGAAGATCTGTGCCACCACGCCATCAGAACTCAACGGATTGAGGAAGAAACGATAGATACCGTCGCCCTGCCATAGTCCGGAAAGTTTCCACCAGAATCCCTTCTGTCGCTCGGAGAACGGTTTCAGTTTCAGGATGAAGGTTGCCTGGTCACTACCTGCACCAGCGATGAAGTTGTAACCCTGAATCTGCTCACGGCTCTGGATGGCGGGATCGGCTGCGAGAATCTTGTCCACCTCGTCGATAACCTGACGCGTGCGGGCCACAGAGGTGGCTGGCGGCAGGGAGATGGTACAGAAGAGCGTACCCGTATCCTCTGAAGGCACAAGTCCTGTCTTGGTGGTGAACAGTGTGGTCACCAGCACAGCAATACCGATAATGACGGCAATACCGATAGCCAACGGCTTGCGCACCAGTTTTTCCACTGAGTTCTTATATTTGCCCAGCACCTTGTCGTAAGCGGTATTAAACGAGGCGTGGAAACGGTCGATGACAGACATCTTCTTCTCATGGCCGTTCTCGTCATGCGGTTTCAGGAAGATGGCACAGAGTGCAGGTGACAGCGTCAGGGCGTTCAGTGCCGAGATGAAGATGGAGACAGCCATCGTCACACCGAACTCACGGTAGAAGGTACCTGTAGTACCGCCAATAAACGACACGGGGATAAACACTGATGCCATCACCAGCGTGATGGAGATGATTGCACCCGAGATCTCGTTCATGGCATCAATAGAGGCTGTCAACGTCGACTTATAACCCTGATCCAACTTCGCGTGTACAGCCTCCACCACCACGATGGCATCATCCACCACGATGGCGATGGCCAAGAGCAAGGCGGAGAGCGTCAGCAGGTTGATGGAGAAGCCCATCACGTTGAGGAAGAAGAAGGTACCAATCAACGATACAGGCACGGCAATCAACGGGATGAGCGTTGAGCGCCAGTCCTGCAGGAACACGTAGATCACGATGAACACCAGGATCAGCGTGAAGAACAGTGTGAACACCACCTCCTCGATAGAAGCATACAGGAACTCCGTCACGTCGTAGTTGATCTTATAGGTCATGCCCGGGGGGAACAGTTTGGCCTGTTCCTCCAGTTCCTTCTTCACCTGCTTGGCAATCTCGTTGGCGTTCGAACCGGCAATCTGCTGCACCATACCCATCACAGAGGGCAGGTTGTTGTTTCTCATCGAGACACTATACTGCTGACCGCCCAGTTCAATCTTAGCCACATCCTTCAGTTTCAGCGTCGTACCGTCGGCCTTGCTCTGGATGATAATGTTACCAAATTCCTCCGGGGTCTTCAAACGACCCGTATAGCGCAGGGAGTACTCGTAGGCCACGTTAGCATCCTCACCCAACTTACCCGGTGCGGCCTCGATGTTCTGCTCTGCCAGCACGTTGCTGATGTCACTCGGCATCAGACTGTACTGCTTCATCACATCGGGCTTCAACCAGATACGCATCGAATAGGTCTTCAGACCCGGACTCTGCACGTCACCCACACCCTGAATACGCTTGATGGCAGGGATGATGTTAATGTTATTGTAGTTCGTCAGGAACTGGTCGTCGTAACGTCCGTCCTCAGAAGTCAGTGTGAACATCATCACCTGAGATGTCTGACGCTTCATCACGGTCACACCGATACGCGTCACCTCAGCAGGCAACAGGGCCAAAGCCTGTTGCACACGGTTCTGCACGTTCACGGCACACATATCGGCATTCATACCCTGACGGAACAGCACGGAGATCTGTGCCGAACCTGTCGAAGCCGATGAACTCAGGTAGTCCATTCCCTCCACACCGTTGATACTCTCTTCCAAGGGCACAATGACGGAGTTCTTCACCGTCTCTGCATCGGCACCAGGATAACTGGTATAGACCACAACGGTAGGCGGTGCAATATCTGGATACTGCTCAATAGGCAGCGATACCAGTCCGATGAAGCCCAGCAGCACAATGACGATGGAGATCACCGTCGAGAGCACCGGGCGTTTGATAAATGTTGTAAAAGTCATTGTTTTACTATTTTACTTTTTTACTTTTTCATCGCGTCCACGATGTCGCCAGCACTCATGGCTTTGGCCTGGTCATCGATTTTCTGCTGATATTTCTCAGGGGTGATGGGAACAATCTCCATTCCGTCTGTCAACTTCGTGATACCGTTAGTGACGTACTTGTCGCCCACCTTCAGACCGTCGGTCACGACATAGTTCGTACCATCGTTCTGCGGGTCTACCTTGATCTCAGTGTACTTCACCTTATTGTCCTTACCCAAGACATACACAAACTTCTTATTCTGTATCTCCGAGACACAACCCTGTGGGATGATGATGGCTGACGTGTCGTCACGCGGAACGATGATTGCACCTGAGCCACCGCTCTTCAGCATTTTCTCTGGGTTGGGGAACACGGCTATCAACTGTACACTACCCGTAGCAGCATCGATCACACCGCTCATCTTGGCCACCTTACCATCATGGCCGTATATGGTTCCGTCAGCCAACTGCAGTTTCACGGGGGGGAAGGCCTCCAGGGCTGCATTCTGACTACCTGCGGCCTTCGTCATCTCCAGAGCATCCTTTTCCGTCAGGGAGAAATAGACCTCCATCGATGAGTTGTTTGATACTGTGGTCAGTACGGTGTTCGTATTCACCAGCGCACCATTCTTATAGGGCAGCGTACCGATGACACCTGCAGCCGGACTCTTCACATAGCAGTAACTCAGCATCTCCTTAGCCGATGCGAGACTGGCCTGAGCCTGATCCAGAGCGGCTTTGGCAATCTCATACTGATTGCTGGCCGACTGCAGTTCGAATTCACCAATCACCTTGCTCTCAAAGAGTTCCTTTGAGTTCTCATAGTTCAACTTGGCTGTATTGCAAGAAGCCTGAGCCGTATTCACGGAAGCCTGTGCCTGGCGCACCTGCGACTGGTAAGTCACGTTGTCAAGCACGAAGAGCACCTGTCCGACACCCACTGCCTGACCTTCCTTCACATTAATCTGCCTGATAAAACCCTGTACTTTGGGACTGATCTGCACGTCCTGCACACCCTTGATGGTAGCAGGATAAGTGGACTGCATTGAAGTCGTCGATGTGCCAACTTCCGTCACAGGATACTCATTGTCGCCGAATGTCGGACGACCACCGCCACCGCCACACGAAGCCAACAGCATCGTCGCAGCAGCAATCACTAGAATTTTCTTCTGTTTCATATCTATAACCTTTGTAATTTTGTTTTCTGAGGTGCAAAGGTACGAAAATATATCTAATAGATATATCTCCGTCAAGGGTTTTTAACAAAGTTTATTGTAGTTGCTACAATTTAATGTATATTTTCTTCCTAAACAGAATATAGCCAATGGCGAAATTGAGCAACACGAAGTAAAGGGCATAGGCCAGTGAAGCCCATTTCTGTGGGGGAATCATGGTGTGGAGCCCGTTGAAGACCCACTCGGAAACTCCCAAATTGCCTAAGAGGATGGCGAGCAACTCGCTCGACACATAGAGGGCAAGGGCGTTGACGCCAAAGACGTGGAAGAAAGTGGTCCAGTCCTTTTTCTGTTGGATATCAATGAGATACATCAGAAAAGCCTGAAGGAGCGAGGCAAGGCCGCAGGTGACCATCACGTAACTGGGACTCCAGATACACTTGTTGAGCGGCAGACCGTATGAAAGCAGGTAACCGCCAATGACGAGCACCGTTCCCACCACAAAGAGGGCAATGACCTTCTCGTTGATGGTCTGCTTCTGACGAATGAGCCTACCACAGTAGAAGCCCAACAACACGTGGGCCACGGAAGAGATGGTACCCAACAGTCCTTCAGGGTCAACGGGAGTGTGATGGTAGAGATGGTCGTAACCGAAGAGGCGGAGATCGACCTGAGCCAGAACATTCACGCTGGCATCCTGGACATAGCCGTTGCCAAGCATCAGGATGGCCGCATAGACCACCAACAGGCCGATAATGACTGGTATCGTGTACTTATGGTTACAAAACAAGGCGAAGAGCGACACGATACCGTAACAGAGGGCAATGCGCTGGAGGACTGCCCAGATACGGAGATGACCGAAGCAGAGCAGGTCGCCCTCGATGGCGTAGTCGAACCAATTGATAAAGAGTCCAATGGCGAAGAGCAGTACGGTGCGCTTGACGATGCGACGGATGACCTGAGGCGTGGGCTTGAATTCCGACTTCACCAGAGAGAGGTAACAGGAGATACCCATGATGAAGAGGAAGAACGGAAAGACGAGGTCGCAGGGGGTCATGCCGTTCCACTCGGAGTGACAGAGCATCTCGAAGGATTCGCCCCAACCGTTATTGACAAGGATCATGCCCGCAACGGTAATACCACGTAAGATATCGAGGGAGAGAAGGCGTTGACTCATATCAGTTTCATGTTTTTGGCTTTTTCCATAAGGAGTTGCATCAGGGGCTCGCGCTCGTTTTCCACTCGATTGTCGAGCACGGCATCCTTGAGGTATTGCTTCAGCACGCCCACTTCGCGCGAGGGTGGCAGGTGGAATAGTTCCATAATTTCATTACCGTCGATGACGGGCTGGAGCAGTCGCTTGTAGTCTTTTTCCTGCAGGTCGGTGAGTTTCTCGCGCACCATACGGAAATTCTCGAGGAACATCTTTTTCCTGCCTTCGTTCTTCGAGGTGATATCAGCCTCGCAGAGCGTCATCAGGTCGTCGATATCGTCACCTGCGTCGTTCAACAGTCGACGCACGGCACTATCGGTCACCTCCTCGTCAGCAATCACGATAGGACGCATGTGCAGGTCCACGAGTTTTTCAACATATTTCATCTTCATGTCGAGGGGTAGCATCAGTCGACGGAAGATCACGGGCACCATCTTGGCCCCGATCAGATTATGGTTATGGAACGTCCAGCCGACAGCAGGATCCCAGCGTTTCGACTTGGTCTTGCCAATGTCGTGCAGCAGTGCCGCCCAACGCAAATACAATGCACAATTCTCAATGCTCAATGCACAATTATTTTTCGCGTGTTCTTCTGGCGTAGCCGATTGTGCATTATGCATTTTGCATTGTGCATTAACTACGTTCTCCAAAACCTCGAGGGTATGGTAGAAATTGTTCTTATGTGCCCGTCCGTTCTTCTGATCCACAATGTCAAGGGCCGAGAGTTCAGGCAGGATAATCTGAAGCAGTCCTGAACGTTGCAGGTATTCGAAGCCAATGCTGGGGTGCGGTGCCATGATGATCTTGTTCAACTCATCTTTGATGCGCTCGCCACTGACGATCTTGATACGATCTGCCATCCGTTCGAGAGCCTCGAAGGTCACGTCCTCAATCTGGAAGTTCAGTTGGGTGGCGAAACGGATACAGCGCAACATGCGAAGAGGGTCGTCGCTAAAGGTGATGTCTGGTTCCAAGGGGGTGGCGATGATGCCGTCTTCGAGGTCGGCCAACCCGTTGAAGGGATCCACGAGTTCACCGAAACGGTCTTTGTTCAGGCAGATGGCCATTGCATTGATGGTGAAGTCGCGACGGTTCTGATCGTCTTCAAGCGTCCCGTCTTCCACGATGGGTTTGCGCGAGTCATGACTGTAACTCTCCTTACGGGCTCCCACGAACTCCACTTCATACTCGACACCTTTCTGGCGGAACTTCACCTGGGCAGTACCGAAGTTCTTGAACACGGAGAGATGCGCCTTGCGCCCAACCATCCGTTTCAGTTCCTCAGCGACAGCAATGCCACTGCCCACCACCACAACGTCGATATCGTTAGAGGGACGTTCCAGGAAGATGTCCCTGACGTAACCTCCCACGACATAGCATTCCTTCCCGAGACGATCCGCTGCCTCGCTAATCTGGTGGAATATCTCCTGGTCTAATATCTTCGCAAGTTCCTCGTCGCTATATAGTTTCATCGTTTATTTTTCCTTTTCGGCGACAAAGGTACAAAAAAAGCCACAGATTTCACAGATTATCACAGAAAAATTGTATATTTGCACCCAAAATCAAATCACTCGACCATGAGACGAATCATATTCATCCTGAGTAGCATAGCCCTACTCACCGCCTGTGGCGGCAACAACAGACAGCAGCAAGAGGCAGAAGACTTGTTGGCACAGGCCAGTACACTTTACGAACAGGGCAACTACCCTGAGGCAAAGGCCAGCATCGACTCCATCCGCAAACGCTATCCCCATGCCATCGACGCCCGCAAGAAAGCCCTGAAACTCAATTGGGAAATAGAACTCAAAGAGGCTCAGGGCGAACTGGCAAAGACGGACAGTCTGCTCCAACAGGTGCAGCACGACTACGACGACTTGCAGGCAAAGGTGGAGAAGGACAAGGCCAATCTGCGGGCCACACCCGAGGAACTCACCATGCTCACACGCACTCGCATGCAACGCGATTCATTACGTACCCAATGTGAGACGCTCGGCGTCAAGATTCGTTACATCCACAAGAAACAGGCTGAAGCGCAATAACAGCAATTGCCCGAAATGTACGGTGGTTGCCGTATCGGTCATGAGTACCTGGCGGGCTTTCAACTCACCGTCTTCCACATTCACACATGCCATCGCCACAGTTATGCGAGCCCTTTTACTTTGTCTATAATCCTTATTATCTATTTCCCCATGATGATGTTAGAAAGCATCACAATGTCGGCAATATTTATCTTACCGTCTTCGTTAATGTCGGCAGCCGTTTGGTAAAAGACAACTGGGGGATTTCCCATGATGAAGTTCACAATAGCCACGATATCAGCAGCATTTACCTTGCCGTTGCCGTCAACATCACCCGACAACGGGGCTTGGGTGGGAACAATCTCCACAGTT
This sequence comes from Prevotella sp., assembly GCA_017618275.1. GTDB lineage: Bacteria > Bacteroidota > Bacteroidia > Bacteroidales > Bacteroidaceae > Prevotella. Next base: position 320 of record JAFZUS010000004.1, on the reverse strand, counting down.
TGCGGTAATTTACCTTCTGCGTCTTCCAATCGTTTACTGCTGATGACATACTTACCGCCCTGTGGTGTTCTTATATAGCAATCTTTCAAATCTAATTCAGATTGCCAACCATAGATTACAGAATAGAATATCGATGGGCTAGATGCCGTTACAGTCGAATTGGTGATATGCAACTGTTCTCCACCGCCAATAAGACCATCTACTGAAACCGTAGAATTCTCGATGAACAAATCACCTATAGGAGAATCTATCGCAACATTGGCCGAAATATTGGCATTGGTAATATACATTTCAGAACTTGAATTGTAGATTGCTGCTGC
>JAFZUS010000049.1 GCA_017618275.1 Prevotella sp. | reverse complement strand
TTGCGGTAGGTGGTGAAGATCTTGAGAGTCTTGACTCCTTTCTTCTTGAGATCCTCCAGCTGCTTTCCGATTGTGCTGTTGTAGCCGTGGCCATAGACACCCTGATGCAGGGTGTAGTCGATGGCCATGCCTGGGCGCATTTCATTCAGCCTGTACTCGAGGCTTTCCACAAGGCCCTGACCTCTGTTGTGGTCGGCAAAATCCACCACGGTGGTAACCCCGCCGAATGCCGCAAGGCGTGAGCCCTCGGCGAAACTGTCGCAGGTAACCGTACCCCTGCTGACAAGGTGGTAATGGGTATGTGCATCGATTGCTCCGGGCATGACAATCATGTCCTGTGCATCAATCAGCCTATCACCATCTGACAGAACGGATTTGTCAATCGATAGCCCGATTGCTTCGATATGTTCATCTTTTATCAGGATATCCGCTTTTCTGGAGCTTTGTTCGTCTGTGACAATTCCGTTCTTGATCAGGATCCGGCTCATGCATTCTCCCCGGGGAAATTCTCTTCAAGGAACTGCAGATCCAGTTCCGGATAGAGGACGAATCTGGACAGCAGGCTCTCGACCCTCTTGATCGACTGTGCCTTGACTTCGGGGTCGATCACGGCCTTGCTCTTGCTGAGCGTTCCGGCTTTTTCGCCCTTTGTGATTGTGGCAGGTCTGGCGTTTCTGAGAACTGTGGTGATGATGGAGGCGATTTCCTTCATCTCCTCGGGTCCCATACCAAGTGTTGTGACCGCGGGGGTTCCGATCCTCAGTCCGCTTGTGTACCAGGGGCCGTTCTTGTCAAACGGCAGGGCATTGCGGTTCAGCGTTATTCCACAGGAAATCAGGATGCTTTCGGCCTGTCTGCCGTTGAGGCCAAGGTCACTGACGTCCAGAAGCATGAGGTGGTTGTCCGTTCCGTTGGTCTGAATCCTGAGTCCCTCGTCCATGAAAGCCTGTGCCAGAACTCTTGCGTTCTCGGCAATCTTTGCTGCATACTCCTTGAACTCAGGTCTTGAAGCTTCCTTGAGAGCGATGGCCTTGGCAGCCATCACGTGAGGAAGCGGTCCGCCTATTACAAGCGGGCAGCCCTGGTCTACGGATTCGGCAAGATGCTGTTTGCAGAGGATCATTCCGCCTCTGGGGCCTCTGAGAGTCTTGTGGGTCGTGGTGGTTACGATGTCGGCCCACTTGACCGGATCGTAGTCACCTTCGAACACATGTCCTGCAACAAGGCCTGCAAAATGAGCCATGTCGCACATGAGAACGGCACCGCAGGAATCGGCAATCTGCCTCATGCGTCTGAAGTCTATCTTGCGCGGATAGGCGCTGTAGCCGACAAGCAGGATCAGGGGTTTGATCTCCATTGCCTGCTTCTCGATCTCGTCATAATCCAGAAGTCCGGTTTCCCTGTTCACATTGTAGGAATAGGAATCGAACATGTGACCTGAGATATTCATCCTGTAGCCGTGTGTCAGGTGTCCGCCGCTGTAGTAGTCCAGACCCAGAAGCCTCTGGTTGCCGGTCTTATCACGGATGATGTTCCACTGCTCGCGGGTCATTGCCGCGGGATTGGAGATTCCCATCTCCTCGAAGGTCGGAACCTGCACCTTGGCATTCAGGATTGCCCAGTAGGCGCAGAGGTTTGCATCTGCTCCGCTGTGCGGCTGCACATAGGCGTGCTCGGCTCCGAACACCTCGCAGGCGAGCTTGCAGGCATAGTCCTCGATTGCATCGACGTTCTCACAGCCTGCGTAGTAGCGGTGATAGGCAAAACCCTCGGCATATTTGTCTGTAAGCAGGTTTCCCATTGCCAGATGGCATGAGGGGCTGCTGTAGTTCTCGCTTGCAATCAGCTTGAGGTGGCTTCTCTGGTTTCTAAGTTCACCAACGATTCTTGAGGCCACAAGCGGGCTGACCTTTGCAACGGTATCAAGCTGTGCCACATAGGCGGTCATGACCTCGTTAAGGTCATCCTTGTGTTCTTTCAGGTATTTAGCCAGTACTGATGAGTTGTTCATCTGATTATATCCTTCTGATTAAAGAAAAAGCCGCATAACGGCTTCTTCTCTAGTATCAATCGAATCGAATGATGGGCCCGGGGTTTACCACCTGTCCTTGTCCTTCTTTTTGGAAATGACTTCCGCTGCAACGTATGCGGGCTGCTGAGCCGGCTTTTCCTTGATGTTCTTCTCGGACTTCCTGCCCTTACTTTCCTTCTTGATTTCACCACGTGCCATACAGAACCTCCTGAAGATATAGTCTGTGGATTCATAATACTACTAAGACAGGTGTGCGTCAAATTATAGTTGACAACTGAAAAAGATTTGCGCTACCTTAATTGTGCTCGCACACTAAAATTACCTGGAGGAATGATGGCTAAAGAAGAAGCTATTGAAGTCGAGGGACTCGTAAAGGAAGCTCTGCCGAACGTGATGTTCCGTGTGGAACTCAAGAACAAGCATGTGATTCTT
>JAFZUS010000048.1 GCA_017618275.1 Prevotella sp. | reverse complement strand
TCTGTGGTCAGAAGGCAGTCGCTACTTATTCGAAGAAGGATATCGCCAACTTCAAACTTCGTAAGAAGATGCCTATCGGCGTGATGGTGACCCTTCGTCGTGAGCGTATGTATGAGTTCCTTGAGAAACTCGTCCGTGTGGCTCTGCCCCGTATCCGCGACTTCAAGGGTATCGAGAGCAAGTTCGACGGCCGTGGTAACTACACACTGGGTATCCAGGAGCAGATTATCTTCCCGGAGATTAATATCGATTCAGTAGACCGTATCCAGGGTATGAACATTACCTTCGTCACCACTGCAAAGACTGACGAGGAAGGTTTCGCACTGCTGAAGGCTTTCGGTCTCCCATTCAAGAACAATAAAGACTAAGAGATATGGCAAAAGAATCAATGAAGGCCCGTGAGGTCAAGCGTGCAAAACTCGTGGCCCGCTATGCTGAGAAGCGTGCGGCTCTGAAGAAGGTGATTGCTACCAGTGAGGATCCCGCCGAGGCATACGAGGCAGCCCGCAAACTGCAGAGCATCCCCAAGAACGCCAACCCCATCCGTCTGCACAACCGTTGCAAGATTACGGGTCGTCCCAAGGGATATATGCGCCAGTTCGGTCTCTCCCGTATCCAGTTCCGTGAGATGGCATCAAGCGGTCTGATTCCCGGAGTGAAGAAGGCCAGTTGGTAAAATCCGCTCACTCAAGCAAGAGACATTTTTTATTTATTAATATTGTCGGGGCAGTCCCGATCAATTAAAAACTTTATTTTATGACAGATCCAATAGCAGATTATCTGACCAGACTCAGAAACGCCATCATGGCACATCACCGTGTCGTGGAGGTGCCTGCGTCAAACTTGAAGAAAGAGATCACAAAGATCCTCTTCGAGAAGGGTTACATCCTGAACTACAAGTTCGTTGAGGATGGTCCTCAGGGTACTATCAAGGTGGCCCTGAAGTATGACCCAGCCACTCGTGAGAACGCCATCAAGTGCCTGAAGCGAGTATCCACACCAGGTCTTCGCCAGTATACTGGCTACAAAGACATGCCGAGAGTTATTAACGGACTTGGAATTGCAATCCTTTCCACGTCTAAAGGTGTAATGACAGACAAAGAGGCTGCTGCCCTGAAGATTGGCGGCGAGGTGCTTTGCTATGTATATTAATAGGAGGACGCAACTATGTCAAGAATAGGTAAATTGCCCATTAGCATCCCCGCTGGCGTTACAGTATCTCAGGCTCAGGACGGTGTCGTTACCGTTAAGGGTCCCAAGGGTGAACTTTCACAGAAGGTCGACGCATCCATCAAGATGAAGGTGGAGGATGGTCACATTACATTCGAGATCGATGAGAACAGCCCTGTTAACATCAAGCAGAAGCAGGCTTTCCACGGTCTTTATCGTGCGCTTGTCAACAATATGGTCGTTGGCGTGAGCGAGGGTTATAAGAAGGAGATGGAACTCGTAGGTGTCGGTTACCGTGTTTCTAACCAGGGTAACATCATCGAGTTCTCGCTGGGTTATACACACCCCATCTTCATCCAACTTCCTAAGGAAGTAAAGGTGGAGACCAAGATGGAGCGTAACCTGAATCCCCAGATTATCCTCGAGTCTTGCGACAAGGCGCTGCTCGGCCTGATTTGTGCTAAAATTCGTTCTTTCCGTATGCCTGAGCCTTACAAAGGAAAGGGTATCTTGTTCAAGGGTGAGGTTATCCGTCGTAAGTCGGGTAAGTCGGCATCAGCAAAATAATTAAGAATAACCATTAAGCATTCAAGATTATGACAACGAAGAAAGTAGAAAGACGAATTAAGATCAAATATAGAATTCGTAAGAGCGTATTCGGCACAGCCGAGCGTCCTCGTCTGAGCGTGTTCCGCAGCAACAAGCAGATCTATGCTCAGGTGATCAATGATTTGGAAGGTAAAACACTTGCATCTGCATCCTCACTGGGTCTCGAGGCTATGCCGAAGATCCAGCAGGCTGAGAAGGTCGGTGAACTGGTAGCCCAGAAGGCTCAGGAGGCTGGCGTCAGCGCCGTAGTCTTCGACCGTAACGGTTATCTGTATCATGGCCGCGTGAAGTCGCTTGCAGATGCAGCACGTAAAGGTGGACTTAAATTCTAAACGATTATGGCAATGAAAAATGTTAAAGTAAATAGTGACGTAGAGTTGAAAGACAGACTGGTTGCCATCAACCGTGT
>JAFZUS010000047.1 GCA_017618275.1 Prevotella sp. | reverse complement strand
CTCCAGTTTTTCGGGTGCCTTGTTGCCCTTGAAGATCTGGAAAATGAGCGACTTCAGGAAGTTTTTCTTCTCTCCAAAGTTCTGCTGATACTCCACGTCACTGACCTTGAAAGGGTTCATCGAGATAGGATGCTCCTTGCTATACGAGATATACGTGCCGTGGAAATAGCCGCAGATGCCCTCGTACGAGTCGCCCGTATCAACCATCACCACATCGGTGTCCTGCTCAATGAGCTGGCGCACCACGGTATTGGTCGAAAAGCTCTTACCACTACCTGATGGGCCAAGACAGAAGAAGTTACTGTTGTTAGTGAGTTTCAACTCTCCCTCCTTACCTGTAAAGTCGATGGCAACAGGCACACCCTGCCTGTCGGTATAATACACTTTCAGCGGTGTCACCTCGTCATGCTTCATGCGCTCCTTATAGAAGAGACACAGGGCACAGTCCTGCAATGTCAGAAAGAGGTCATAGTCCTTATTGAAGCAGTACGCATTACCGGGGAAGGAACACGTAAACAGTTCCAGCTGGTTATAGGCGGACTTGCTTGGGGCGATACCCACCTCAAAGAGCTTGGTTTCCAAATAGCTGGTGACCTTAGTCAAATCCTTCTGCTTGCACGACACAAGGACGTTGAAGTTCGTCCAGACCATCGTCTTCTGCTCCGTGGCGATGACCTCCAGCACCTCGTCGATGTCGGCCTTGGCCAGCTTGTTGCTGGGGTCTGGCATCGAGGCATGGCGTTTGCTTTTACCTATCAACCGCTGACGCTCCCTGCGCTGGGCCGGTATCTGTATCACCTGGTTATAGACCACACAATCCACAAGGGGAACCGTTGAGAGAAACGACAACAGATCAGTGCTCACCGGATAGCCGTTCACAGGCTTGGTCTGCACAGGATGGATGACCGTCGGCAGGTCTATCACGTCGATATCCACCAGCGAAAAGCTCTTGATGAGTCGATCCCCCATCTTCAGGCTGTCATCAGTACACTTCAAATTCGTCATCCCGAATGGCCCCTTCTTAAAGTCAAAAGCCATAAACCTATGGAGATATTCGTCTATCTCATGTCTGTTCAGCAGATGATGCTTCAAGCCTTTCTCTTCCAGAATGTCCTTCACCTTATGCACCTTGTTATTGAACTCTGCCCACTTTTTCGGGTCGTAGGCAACAAAGGTGCTCTTCCTGGTTTCCTGGGTGATGACAATAAAGGTTCGTATCTCGGTATAGGGTCTGCCCTCGTAGTATTTAAAGTAGCTCTCCGTCAGGAATTCCATCCCCGGCGTGATGTCATGGTGGAACTTCTGTCTGCAAAAGATATCCTGCTTCTGCAGGGCATAGCCCTCACCCAGTGTCTGGAGGATATGATCCAGCACGTTCATGAAGGCATAGTACTGGTCGGCATCGGTACAGTACTGCTGCACAGGGTTCTCGATCTCGAAAATCGAACTGTAGTTACCGGCCTTGTTATACAGCACGGTACCCACCAGCCTGCCCTTGGCATCGGTAATGTCCTCAATGCCCGAAAAGAGTCCGTCCAGTGTGTTTTTCCTAGCGCTCATACAGATGATGATAATACTTGATTCCTTTTTCCCGTTGTTTGGTGTGCAGTCCCTTCCGCTGCTTCACGTAGATGGT
>JAFZUS010000046.1 GCA_017618275.1 Prevotella sp. | reverse complement strand
GGGCAGGCAGATGGTGCAGTTGAAAAGGCCAAGGTAGCTGCCCATGTAGGGGCTGCCCTTGAGTGCGTTGGTCAGGAGAGTGAACGGCAGAGCCAGCATTGCTGCCCAGGCTGCGCCGATGAGAAGGAAGCTGGCCCAGAGGATATATTTGTAAAGGACGATGGATTCACCCTTCACAAAGAACACGGAGGCAAAACCCACGGCACCAACAAGCAGGGACACCACATAGGCCATTTTAACATTCTTGAATCTGGGCAGTACAAGGGCCCAGAGCATGGAACCCACGGCCTGGACGGCGAATACTACGCCCACCCAGTTACCTGCATCCTGATATGCCAGGGATGCGGTGTCTGTGGTATGCCACACGTTGGAGGCGATTGCGCCGGGAGAGTATGTCCACATATAAAGGAATGCCGACCAGCAGAAGAACTGGACAAGGCCCACGGTCCAGAAGGTCTTGGGAGCCTTGGTAAGGAGCTTGAGAAGGCCCTCCTTGGGGGCTTCCTCCTGCTTGGTGAGGTCTATGTCATGGAACTCTGCATACTCCTTGGGAGGCATTTCCTTAACCTTAATAAAGGTGTAAAGGACGCAGAGGATAAGGATGGCTGCACCGCCGTAGAATGAGAATATCACGGAATCAGGGACGATTCCCTTAGGGGCGGTGTTGGCGATGCCAATCCAAGTGAGGGCGATGGGGAAAAGGTAGCCCACCAGTGAGCCTGCATTGCAGAGGAAGCTCTGGATGCTGTATGCGGTGGTCTTCTGCTTCTCATTGACCATATCCCCTACCATCATCTTGAAAGGCTGCATGGCGATGTTGATGGAAGTGTCAAGGAAAATGAGGGAGAACAGGCCGAACCACATGGCCATGTTGAGGCCCAGGAACAGTTTTGTCCCAAAGTTCAGGCTTCCGGCATTGGGCAGCAGGGCCATCACGATGACGGCGATGATGGAACCAACCAGCAGATAAGGTTTGCGGCGGCCCATCCTGCACCAGGTGCGGTCACTGTACTTGCCGATAAGCGGCTGGACTATCATACCCATGAGCGGGGGCAGAATCCAGAAGAAGGAAAGCTGGTGGGGATCCGCTCCCAGGGTTGCGAAAATACGGCTGATGTTTGCGCTCTGGAGGGCGTATGCAATCTGCACTCCAAAGAAACCGAAGCTCAAATTAACAAGCTGAGCAAAGCTTAAATCGCGTTTCTGACTCATTTTGTGTTACTAATTGTAGCGCTATACTCATTTATAGCATTCAAAAGTAGCAATTTGCGCTGAATCAACATATACACGCGTACGCAAATGGGCGCGTTTGAAAGATAAATGGTTGTATTTTTGCGACGAACGGTGCTTCAATTTGGAAGGAAACGCTTTTTTTCTTACCTTAGCAGTATGAATAATATTAAGGATTGGATACTGGTTCACGGCTTTGCCCTTCTGCACTGTGCAGTTGTAATTGTGTGTTTCTTCCTGGGCTTTCCGGATGCCCTCATCCTAACCCTCCTCACCATGACCATGGTGGTTCTGATTTGCCTTAAGAAGACACTCTCCGTACAGTTTACAGCTATTACCATTATACTTGCCAACGTATTTGGCTATATTCTGGGGACATTGATAGCAAAGTTTATATCACTGTTTCTGGCAGAAGATCTTGTGCTTCACCACTCTCTGGCCACTTTCATTACCACGGAGGCTCTGGGCTGGGGGCTCATCCTGTTCATCAACAAGCAGAATCCCCAGCGCGTAAAAAAGGAAGTCCTCTGGAAAGAGAACATCGGCTGGATTATTGCTGCCGTGGCCATAGTCTTTATGATAAGGCTGGCCATAGACCTTATTCTTTCCTGGGCCAAGATTACTCCTGGAACCACAACCCAGACTATAGCGGAAGTATGTGCCTTCTGCCTTGTTTTCTTGATTTTCTTCGCCCTGTACATGCGCAACCAGGCAGAAATGGAAAGAATAGAAGAAAAGTTCCTCCAGTCACAGGACAACCAGCCGTATAAGGAGAAATTCATTATTCACCTGAACAACCGCATTGTGCCCGTTCCTGTAAAGGATATTGCGTATTGCTATGCAGAAACCAAGAGTTCCTACATCGTAACCCGCTCCGGGCTGCGTCATCCCCTGGACGAATCCCTTGACGCCATTGAGGGCCAGTTGGACCCCAAGCGCTTCTTCCGCATTTCCCGCAGCTGCATCATTGCCTCCGACGCCATCTCCAGCGTTTCCAAAATGGCCGGCAGCCGCCTTGACATCACCCTCATCGAAGGTATTCAAAACTTCTCTGACCTCACCGTCTCCCGCGCCCGCGTCTCCAGCTTCCTGGAGTGGTTTGAGAAGTAGGTTGGCGGGGCGCTGTGACTTGGGGCGCGTGACATGGGCGCGTGACATGGGCGCGTGACATGGGGCGCGTGACATGGGGCGTGTGACGTGGGGCGCTGTGACATGGGGCGCGTGACATGGGGCGCGTGACATGGGGCGCTGGCCCAAGCGTGATTAGCAACTCATTGATTTACAGCCATTTAACCATTTCTCCCAGGTACTGAGACACCCGGGAGAAACACGTAAACACCTGATTATCAGCATATTACCAATCACGCTCTTAGCGTCGTATCCAGAGTCCCCATCCCCCATCAAGGTCATTTGATAAAGGTTGGTTTTTAGCATACCAACCTTCATCACAATTATTGCATTTCACGCAATGAGTGGCCATTTCACTGATGAAAGGTTGGTCGCATGAAATCCCACCTTCACAAAACATGCTCCCCACCTTCATCACACAAAACAAAAAAGTAGCGAGGATGTTCTCCCCGCTACAATATGCAGTTTATCGGATGCTTACGTTACTAGCTTCGTAAGCAAATGGATAAATAAGAAAAGGCTGACCAAATTGGCCAGCCTAATTCAAAGGTAATTGTAAACTATTATTCGTAAGTCAGTATCAGGTCATCAACATCTCTCACAGCTGTAGATCCAGAATAGAATAGGCCGACATAGACATCATTATAAGATGAAAGGTCAACGGTAAACTCTGACCATACTCCCTGACCCATAGAAGTGGCGCTCTTACTTTCAACTTCAGTCCAATCTGAACCATCACTTGACACTTTTATATACCAGGTCGAGGTTTTTGTATTTGAAGACTGCCTGGTAACATAGCAAGTAATGGATACAGGATTAGCTATCTTGTTAGCAGTCTTTACACTACCTGATGCCTTGCCTCCAGTTGTACCAAAGTATGAACCACCATGAGCCGTAACACTGGCATGTGTCTGGTGCGTAGTGAAGTTATCAAACACCCAATCAGTGTATGACGAAGTATTCTCTTCTTCAAAATTGATGGTTAAATATGAATCATTGGTCACAGTCTTAGCCACAGACTCTCCTGCGGAGGAATTGTTCACACCAGCATGAGGTGAAGACAATGTCGAAACTACGCTCAGCTTATAGGTCCCCACAGGAATATTGGATGCAGAATAATCAAGTTCAAGTGAGGTCCCAACAGTTGTTCCAGATTTGGCCACTTCACTTGTGCTCGTGTTAACTAATCCCCAACTATATGACTCTGCACCAAGAGCAGTTGTCCAAGAGGCAACAAGAGACTCCTTATTCAACGTGGTCAGTGTTACACCCGTAGGTGCAGCTAAAGTACCAAGAACAAACACATCCAGCGTAGTGCTCTTGTCCTCATACTCTGCATTTCCAGTAATGGAAGCTGTCAGCGTTACATGACCTGCAGCGTAACCCAGGACTTCACCAGAATCTTCTTCAGCAATCGAAGTATTAGACGATGAATATGTTACCGTTACACTGCCACTGATGTCATCATCATTGATATCTTCAATGGTAAGGATCGGTAGTGCAACAGAATCGTCCTTATCCACATCAACCGAAGCAGAAGCAAAGGCCATGGTCTTGATGGCTTTCTTGACTGTCAAGGTATATGATGCCTCGCCTGCAAGATAGTAATCATTGGTGGTGAAGGATGCCGTAATCGTAGTTGAACCGCCGGCTACGATAGAAACCTCACCCGTAGATGCATTAACCGTAGCGACACCAGTATTGCTAGAGGAATAGCTGACAGATAGGCTATGAGGATTAGTCAGAGTATTTGTGAAATTGGCATCACTGAGGCTCTTGGAAACGGATGTCACAGCATAAGCAAGCCCAGTTTCAGCTTTACTGACAGTCAGATCATAGTATGCCGATCCGGAATTATAATCACCTTCTCCAGCAAATGAAGCGGTTATTCTGGTGGTACCGGGCTTAACGATTGTGACTTCGCCTGTAGAAGAATTGACGGTAGCGACAGAAGTATCGCTTGATGTGTATGACACAGTCACTCCATGAGGATTGGTTAAGGCATTGGTGAACGAAGCATCACCATAAGACTTAGCAACTTCAGTCACGGCAAAGGAGAGCTCAGCGTCTACCTTAGGAAGGTTGACACCATAATACACCAGCACATCATCAAGGAAGAAACGGTTGTTCGTTGCGTTGGGGGCAGAGAATGTAAGTGTAACATCCCCCTTGACATTCTTTATAAAATAGTCGTATGTTGTCCACTCGCCTTTAGCTGTAGTTACAGAGGTAACAGCCTCATCTTCCCCATCCTTAATATCAGCATTATCTGCGCTGATTGAAAGAGTGGTAAGTTCCGATGAACCATTCCAGGCAGCGGCTTTAAAGTGCAATTTAACAGTAGAATAAACACTAGGAATAGCAAACTCTGCCGAAGTAAGCGAACCTGCGACTGATCCTGTTCCGAATTTCACGCACCTATTTGCACCATTACCTTTCACATGTGTCCACCCGGTAGGGAGAGCAATAGTATTACTAGCAATGGACCCGCTCCACAAACCATCATTACCACCTTTTCCGTCATTATCGTCAAAGCGTGCTTCAACAAACACCTGCTCCCTGAGCTCAATATCCCCATCGGCAAGCGATACACTGATGGGAGTGATGTGGCCGGGACGGAGGGTGATGGCGTTGGAGAGGGAGGCGATGGTGCGGGAGAAGGTGTGATTCTCTGTTTCACCGCTGAAGGTGAGCGAAGTGCCGGCTGCCAGGGTCTGGGGATAGACAATCAGGTAGACGGACTTACCATCGGCATTGACTGTGAATTGATTGGCGCCGGCGTAGGTGGCGGTGACGGTGTTGCTGCCACTGCTGATACCGGTGGCCACGCCATCCTCAAGACGGACGCTGACGGTGCCGGCCAGAGGAGAATCGGCAGTAACGGAAAGGTTCAGGAGCTTTTCGCTGTTGATGGCGGAGTTGCTTACATTAATCTTAAGCACAGCGCCAAGGCGGCGGAAGCTGGTGGAAACGGTGCCGGAAGGGGTGAAGGCCGATGATACCAGAATATCGGACCCGCCGTCGAAGGAGGTGCCGGTAGGCGTCTGCTCATTGGCAATGACCAATTGCGCGGTGGTTGCCGTTGCAGCGAGGTCGTTGCTGGGATAATAGGCATGGGCTTCAACCGCGGTCTTGGGCGATGTCAGGCTCACAGTGAAGGAAGACGAGGCTGCCGCTGCGGCAAGGGGAGAAGACTCCGCCTTGACCACAACATCGCTGGTGTTGGTGTAGACGACGCTAACTTTATCGCCCTCGGCCCAAGAGGCTGTGTCCGAGGAGAGAGTGGTTTTGGTGCCAATCTCGCCAGTCTTGTCGGCATTGATGGTAAGGAGGACGGTTTCACTTTCCACTTCGGAAAGAGTTACCTCGACAAATGGAGCATCGGTTTCTTTATCGCAGGAAACAAACGCGATAGAAGCAGCTGCAAAAAGCAGGAGTGATTTTACGTACTTCATAGCGCAGGTCCTTTAGAAGTTGAAAACGATAGGGTCGTCGATGTCAAAAACGGATCCGGGGAAGAGTTCCGACCCAAAGTCTCCACCGGAGAGAATGTTCTCCTCGAATCGTACCACGAGGAGGTCAGCCTGGGGGGCTGTGTAAAGTTGTTTTTGTGTCATAAAAAACTGTATATTTTCTATTGTTGTTTCCGCCACAAAATTTGAAGTAGCAAAGATACGGATAAAG
>JAFZUS010000045.1 GCA_017618275.1 Prevotella sp. | reverse complement strand
GTTCACGCAGTACATACGCTGAATGGGAAGCTGAATTTGGGCTGAGAGCGTAAAGTAGTAAATGGGTGCAGCCAGCACCAGCACCTCTGCTTCTGCCATCAGCGGGTACAACTCCTGCATATCATCCTTCTGGATGCAGGCACCATTGCCCTTATTGTGACAGTACTCGCAAGCCAGACAGCCTGCAATCTTCTTCTTTGACACGTTGACCAATGTAACCTGATGACCTGCTGCCTCGGCAGCCTTCTTGAACTCTTCCGCCATCCAAGCGGTGTTTCCGTTTGCTCGTGGTGAGCCTTGTAAAATAAGAATGTTCATAATGTTTTCTTGTTTTATTCAATCATACGTTACTTGTCTATACTTACTAATGTGTACTTGCGGCTGCCAAGACCTATCTTCTCGGCATGCTCGATGGTGTGGATGCCATGCTGCTGGTCGATACGGTTCAGCAGGTCGGTGGGGTCGTTCTTGGCAGTTACCTGCTGATTGTTGATGATATCGATGCAGGCTTGGTCAAGTGCCACGGGGTCGGTCGAAGCCAGGATGCCGTAGTCTTCCAGCTTCACGGGTTCGGGATGATCCACGCAGTCGCAGTCAATCGACATGTTATTCATCACCGATATGTAGATGATACCCTTCTTTCCGTTGAAGTAGTCCACGACAGCCTGTGCAGCGGCTGCCATACTCTCAAGAAAACCATCCTGGTCGCCAATGTACTCTGGTGTCCACAGTTTCGACATGTCGAGCACTTCCATCTTGCCGGCAGAGTGAATGTAAGCCTTGCCGTTCTGACTGGCACATCCGATGGAGAGATTCTTCAAAGCGCCCCCGTAGCCTCCCATTGGATGCCCCTTGAAGTGGTTAAGGGCAATCATGAAGTCGTAGCTGGCCATGTGCGTTCCCACGATGTCGTACTTGATGTGTGTGGAATCCTGTACGGGAATTCGCATCTCTCCCTCTTCGTCCATAATATCAACCTTGAACGTGGGCGTAAAACCGTGCCGCTCGATAACCTTCCAATGGTTAGCCGACGTGTTGCGGTCATCCTGCTCGTCACCAGGGCCACTGCTATAAGCGGTATTGCATTCCACTATGGTACCGTTCACCTCGAAAATCAGGTTCTTGATGAGTTCGGGTTTCAGGTAGTTGGGATTACTGCCTTCGCCTGTACTCATCTTCACTGCCACGTGGCCTTTGGCTTCAACACCTAAGGCTTTGTAGATTCTCACTAACGACTCAGGGCTGATTTCTCTGGTCAAATAAACTGTTGGGGCATTCTTGTTTTCCATTGTGTCCACTTTTTGATTGTTTTTCTGTGTGCATGCCGTCAGCATCCCGGCTGCCAGCATTGAAAATAAAAATGTTCTCTTCATACCTTATACTATTTAATGATTCGTTTATTACCTTTTTGGATGATGATGCCCTTGTATCCTGGCAGTGCGGTTGTGCCGGATATGGTGTAGGCCGGGGTGTTAGTGTCTCCAAGAACTTGTTGTGTATGAATACCGCTCTCGTCGCTACGGACGTTGGAGAAAAGCCAGTCAAGCCGTCCTTCTGTATAGCTTTGTTCGCAAGTTGTGGGGTGCGACCACCCCTGTTCGATGTCCAGCCGAAGGTAGCCTCCGGCTTCAACGACCGATGCTTGGAATGTTTCAACATCAGGAATGCTCATCATGTTATCAGCAGTACCCATCACGGTAAGTACGGGTGTCGTTGCAACGTTCTCGGCGTTCATGCCCGTAGGGTTTCCTGCCACAGGCATGGCGGCGGCGTAGAAGTTGGGATAATAGCTGAGCTGACACCACGTGCCCGTACCACCCATCGAACCACCCATGACATAAATGCGGTTAGCATCAGCCTTTCCGTCTGCAATATATGCCCTCAGCAGTTCATTCACCACCCGACGTAGCTGGCCTGTCCATCCGCCACCTGCCGGACATTGGGGAACCAACATGGTTGCAGGAATACCATGCGACTGCAGGTATTTAAAGATAACAGCCACAGCAGCCTCGTTCAGTTGTTTCTCGTTTTCATCGCCACGGGCTGTGCCTCCATGCAGATAGAGCACGAGCGAGGGGCGTGTAGAAGTGTTGTGACTTATTTCAGCTTTGCGATAGGGCATCGTTGTCGTTCCCAGTGAAAAACTCTCGCGTGAAAACAGAGCATTAAGGTTATCGGTATCTGACGGTTTTGTTAAAGATAGCGTCACGCTGACGTTATCGCCACCTGCATTCGCCCACGTCTTGATTTCATCCTGAGACATGTTGTCAAGTTTACCAATACGGGTGAAGTTCCATGAGTTCTCGTCGTAATAGATGCAGAGATTGCTGCCCTGATAGAGAATCAAGTCGCCAGGAACGGTGGTAATCTGTTCGTTGTTCTGAGGAAATGTATAACCCAATGCTCCCACTTTCTCGAAGTCGCCATAATCGTGTGCTTCGTAGGTGATATCGCCTTTTTGAAGTTGCGCCATCAAAGCCTCTGTAGAAGAGTTGCTGACCAGCGTTGCCGTCTTTGTCACGCCACCGATGGTGAGATACATTTTCTGTGTAGTCGAACCAACGAAGCTCTGGACCCATGTACGTAGGTCGGCATCCGAAACGCCGTTGAGCCGTCGGCCCTCTTTCCAGTTGATGTTGGGATAAGTTGAGGGCAGTTCTTCGTTTACTTTCGAGATTCCTGTGGATGCAGAAGTCACAAAGGGGAT
>JAFZUS010000044.1 GCA_017618275.1 Prevotella sp. | reverse complement strand
GAGAAGTCCTTAAAAAGCACGCGTCCGTCGTAACCTTTGGATATGCCCTCGATCACGATGGTCTTGTTTCCCATCCTGGTAGGCAGGGAACTGAGTGTTACAAATCTCTCTTCTTCCGGCAGCTGTCTGTCCCGTAATGCTTCAAATCTCTGGATATGAGCTTTTTGCTTGGTGGATCTCGCTCTCGCACCTCTTAACATCCACGCAAGGTCTTTTCTGTACAGTGAGGCTGCCTTTCTCTCTGCTGCCTTTTCGTACTCGAGACGCTGCTCCTTTAACTCAAGGAAACCGGAATAATTGGTCTCGTAACGGTATACGTTTCCTTTATCTATCTCGATGATCTGGTTGGTCACTTCATCGAGGAAATATCTGTCATGCGTGATCATGAGCAGTGCGCCCTTGAACCTCTTTAAGAAATCCTCCAGCCACTCTATCATCTCTGAGTCCAGGTGGTTGGTCGGCTCATCTAAGATCAAAAGGTCGGACGGTGTCATCACTGCTGCTACCAGAGCTGCTCTCTTTTTCTGGCCTCCGGACAGGACCTCGGGGTTGCACTCGGGATCGTCTATCCCGAACTTAGCAAGGTTGGCCTTGATCTCGCCCATCTTGTCCCAATGGTCGCCGCCGGCATATATCTTGTCGGTTATGTTCTCCAGTAAGGTCTTACCCATGTCAAATACGGGGTTTTGAGGCAGATACGAGATACGCAGGTTGTTGTTCATGACTACCTGCCCGCTGTCAGGCTCGACGACACCTGCCACGATAGCCAGCAGTGTCGACTTACCGGTACCGTTGATACCTACCACGCCGATCTTATCGGTATCGCTGATGCCGACTGAGACATCGTTGAGGACCGATTTTGCCATATATGTTTTTGAGACGTTTTCAACATTTAGGATGTTCATTACATTTATACTCCAAGCCATTTTAAGGTATTATCTGATACACTCAAAATGCTATCTTTAATTCATTATTTTACGCGTTTTTAATCATTTTAACTCGCAAGTCATATAATAATGTAATACCATCCAAATTACAACCATTATTTTAACCGGAAACATGCTTGCACAACAGATGGTTTTATTGTCCCTGTGAAAAAATACCGCCCGGAGGGGATCCCCCGGACGGTCGCCTTTGACCATTAAATATCAATGTAACCTCGAAAACTCCTTAAGCGTTTCCTCGTTTATATTATGTAGTACCACTCTTCGCTCTGAGCGATCTCTTCTTTTTTCACTTTGTTCTCGTAAGTCCTGTATTCCATCTCGGGGTTCTTCATGCTGACTCTGGTGTTCTTCGGCACGGAGCTGGTGATGAAGGTGTTGCCGCCGATGACGGAGTTCTCGCCGATGACTGTCTCGCCGCCTAAGATGGAGGCTCCGGCGTAGATGGTCACGTTATCCTCGATGGTAGGATGACGCTTCTTGCCTGAGAGCTTCTGGCCGCCTCTGGTGGACAGCGCACCGATGGTCACGCCCTGATATATCTTGACGTTTTTACCGATGATGGAGGTCTCGCCGACTACAATGCCG
>JAFZUS010000043.1 GCA_017618275.1 Prevotella sp. | reverse complement strand
CTATGGAATACGTAGGTCAGCGTCATTCCTCGTTTAGGACAATTTCGTTATCCTCGTATTGCTTATCAAGGATAATGATAGAAACTGGCTGAATGCTGTATGTTTGCTTCTCGCCAGTCTTTGCCTCATAGGTGTAGAAGAGAGAATCGCTCTTTGCCTCTACCTTCACGGGAGTAATTTCTGTAGCCGTGTCAGTAACAGGCAGAACAATAGCCAATGCAAACTGCTTTGTGAAATCAATGGCAGTCGGTTTTCCATCTTTCCCCATGACGGTAGCCATACCAAAGAGCTTATTGAATTCCTCCTCGGTGGTAATCTTTGGACTTGAAGGTATCTGCTGGTCGTTCTTGAAGAAGTAGTTCTTGGCTATTTCAAAGGCCACTTCACTACTTTCTTCAATGTTTTCAACTGTCGTCACCGGCTTATTGGTGCATGCTGCCATTACCAGCGACATTGTAAATGCTAATAAAATCTTCTTCATTGTATCTCTAATTGATTTTCTCTGTTTCATGTCCAAAATTCCTTTTCACCTGTATCTTCCATGTCCCCCTGACACTTAGGACAGGTCTTCATATCCCAGATTCTGATGTTATCGCTACCGCATTGCAGACACAGACGACCGACCTCGCTTCTGTAGGAGGGGGCTACATCGGCAATGATACCACCCACCACGATGTTTTGGATGGTATGGCAGTCAGGACAAAGCATGGGCGTAATCTGTTGACGGAACAAGCCTCGTCCATCATACACCTCAGCTTCATAGCCACAAGCCTTGCAGCGATATTTCCGTTTCCAGGACATAGCTTAATTATTTAGGCAACAATTCGCAGAGGCGATCTTCTCTGATTATCTTTGGCGCTGATTTTCCAGCCAACACCAATATCTTCTTATTATTTCTATAGATATGAAGTTGGCGAGAGCGGACTACTGCCGTCAGTTCTGGATCATCCTGCATGACAAGCCATAGATGATGATAAATGCCATCCTCATCAAACAGCTTCCGCTGCAGGTGTGAACACATGTTGGTTGTGTCAATAGTCATCACTCATTTTATTCTTCTACTTCACAATGAAGAAATCCCATTTCCTTGGCCTTCTCCTGATTCATCAGGAAATAGATGGCCTCGCCCTCGTTGCAGAGTTCTCCCTTCGAGTTGGTTATCTCTGCATTGATATATACTAGATTGCGGACTTGCTTCGAGACCTTAGCCCGAATCGTCAGCTCTGGCTCTGTCGTCGGAATGGCTTTCTTAAACTTTACATTCAACTGAACAGTATAACCGCTGGTCTGCAGCTTACGGGTGACTACCCATCCACAAACCTCATCGATCAGCGTACTGAGTATGCCTCCGTGCATAGTGTTTACCCATCCCTGATAGTTCTTTTCAGGATGCCATTTGCTGACAATATAGTCTCCATCCTCATAGAACTCCATGTGGAGCCCAATGGGGTTCTCAGGACAACAGCCAAAGCAGTTGTACTCAGGATGGTTGCGCCAAGGGTTTATTATCTTCTTCATTCCTTGAACTTACCTTTTATCCACAATTTCCAGTACTTCCAACCTCCAGTAGTCCACAATGCAAGGAAGATGAGCACGGGCTGGAAGAATAGACGGATAAGACGAAGATTATCGGTGTTGAGACCGAAAGCATCGATGTGGTTCACATATTGGTTGATGTTGCCTGGGAAGATGGCTACATAGAAAAGGGCTAGCAGAGCACCAGCGATTGCCCTCCATTTGCTAACAAGGAAGATGATACCTAGGCCGAAGGCAATCTCAACCACGCCAGATGCCAGCACGACAAAGTCAGTAAATGCGGGGCTGAACTGCAGCCACGTGGGCACCTGTGCAACAAACTCCTGACGGTTGAACGTCAGATGACTTATACCTGCATAGGTCATAAATGCTCCTAACAACAGGCGGAAGATTAGTTTTACGTACTTCATATTATTGGTTCTTTTTTAAGTAATCGAATGTTTCATATAATCTACACAAATCTGCATACGTGATCGACAGCAATGTCGGAGAATCCGAATGCCTCTGCCTTCGTCATGCGACCGTTTGCTACTTCAGATACGATATCAACAAGTTCGCTGCCCATCTGGTGGATGGTTTTCTCACCTCGGAGCACGGCACTGAGGTCAACGTCCATATTGTCCTCCATCATCTGGAAAGTACGCTCATTGGCAGTTACCTTCAGCACTGGTGCGATGGCATTGCCGGTTGGGGTTCCTCTGCCCGTTGTGAATACAATGGCCTGACAGCCAGAAGCCACCATCGATGTGACTGAGGCGATGTCGAAGCCTGCAGTATCCATCACTAATGCTCCTTTCTCAGATGGACGCACGGCTTGCTGGAGGACTTCACGGATGGGACGTGTGCCTCCCTTACGGATACAGCCAAGGCTCTTTTCTTCGAGTGTTGACAGTCCTCCGGCTTTGTTGCCTGGGGTAGGCTGACCTGCACGACAGTCTTGTCCTGCGGCTGTCAGATGAGCCTCGTATTCACGGCATACCTCGATGATCTGGTTGTGAATCGCAGGAGTGGCAGCTCTTTTGGCTAATATATGCTCTCCGCCAATCCACTCTATCGATTCACTCATCACCGTTGTTGCACCCATATCCACCAGCAGATCGCTCATCTCGCCAACTGAAGGGTTGCTGGCAATGCCCGATGTGGCATCCGAACCGCCACACTCAATGCCGATATAGAGTTCTGAAGCGTCGAAGAGTTCTTTTTGTTGCATAGCAGCCGCCTGAGCCATCTCACGTGCGGCTCGAGTGGCCTTCTCTATGGTCTTCAGCGTACCGCCTTCTTCCTGAATTCCGAAGGATACGACAGGCTTCTTTGTCAACCGTCCGATTTTCTCCTTCAGTTGGCGATGGGGAACCGTCTCACAACCCAATCCGATGATAACGACACCATAGATGTTGGGATGGCAGGCAAAACCTGTCAGGATCTTCTGGCTCATGTCGGTATTTGCCTGTACATCGGAACAACCCGTATTGAAAACTATGTTTACGGCACCTCTTATCTGACTGGCTACAATGCGACAGGTCTCGCTGCCACAGACACATGTGGGCAGGATCAGGATATGGTTACGAATGCCAGGACGGCCCTCTGTACGCCGATAGCCCCAGAACTTGAAAGGTTTCTGCTGGGGATTGCCCTCCGACTGCTCTGCGCACATCTTCCAGTCATCGCCAGCCAATTCACTATCGTAGTCGCGCTGTTCACTTTTCAGGTTCTGGTCGTTCACCCAGCATCCCTTGGCAACTGGCATGACCATACGTCCCAGACTTTCACCGTATTTAATCACTTCGCAGTCTTGGGGTAGATCCATTAGCGCCACTTTGTGACAATATGGAATATTCTCCTCGGCTTTCAGTGTGACACACTTAGCGCCATTCATGTAGCAGACGTTCTCTCCCTTGGCAATCTCGGTGACTGTTGTTACAACGTTGTCAGCCGGATTCATCATCAATGCATTGATTATCATATAAAGTCGACCCTTTTTGTCGCAAAGATAGTGATATTTAGCGGATTATTGCTATCTTTGCATCGAAATTTATAATTGTTTAGTAAGAAATGATAGAAAAAGGACTGAAATATACGAGCGAATTGACGGTAACAGATGCAGTGACAGCTATTACTGTTGGTTCTGGCGATATGCCTGTGCTGGCCACTCCGATGATGATGACACTGATGGAGAACGCTGCCATGTTGGCCGTAAAGGATGAACTACCAGAAGGTTGTACGACAGTTGGCGGTCATATCGAGTCTTCTCATCTGAAGCCATCGAAGATTGGTGATGTGGTCAGAGCAGAAGCGGAGGTGACTAAGGTTGAGGGAAAGAAGATAGAGTTTAAGGTGGCAGCTTATTCTGGAGAGACTTTACTTGGAGAAGGAACACACCTGAGGTTCATTGTGGAT
>JAFZUS010000042.1 GCA_017618275.1 Prevotella sp. | reverse complement strand
CCGCCGATGATGATACCGACTGCCATGTCAACGACGTTTCCGCGTGAGATGAACTCCTTGAACTCGCCGACAAAACCTTTCTTTTCTTCAGCCATATTAATCCTCCATGGGAAAGATGTGCTATTTGCGACCGTTTTATCTCAAAAACGGAAAAAACTCAATCTTCGATTCCCGGACAGGTTCAGAAACTGATGCCCAGGAATGCCTTCAGTTCCAGGCGGTTCGAAAGATTCCGACCGAGCTTCAGCGTTCTGGACACGGAAATCAGGGACTGATGATCCGTAACGGCGAAACCGATGGCAATTTTCTCGAACCTGTGATATCTGACTCCCAGTTCCGCAGCCAGTCCTACCGCAGCGGACCTGCCCTGTTTTCCCAATACCACGAAGGCATCAGGGCCGATAGCTCCGTAAAGGTCGCAGTTGCCGACTTCTACGGTTGCCAGAGCCATGAGGTCCCCATAAAAGTGGAACATCAGGTCTCTCCAGGTATAGATTCCGACATCAGCCTTCAGCCCGATGTCGAAAATGCCGGCCTTCAGGAAGGTCTGTGAATAGGCAATGTTCAGCCCCAAGGTCTTTGATCCGTCCGAATCGGGAATGCTGTTCAGGTAACCCAGACCGATGTCCAGAATCTTCAGCGGGCTGTAGGTTTCAACCTCAACTTCAGGAAGGATTACCTCGTCTTCGATAACTGTAGCCTCAAAGACGACATCGTCCTCTTCCGCAGGTATTTCGACAACCTCGGGTTCCGGTTCATCGAAGAAGAAATCATCGTCGAAGAAGTTCTCCTCTTCCTCCTCGTACTCGGGGTAGACTTCGGATTCAGTGAAACTGCTGGCACTCCAGTTGATGCCGTCATAGGACTGCTGGAGATAAAGCGTATGCGGGACGGAGACATCGAGGGTTACCGTGACCTCGTTTACAAGGAAGTCGACAACAGTCCAGCTGTCATCATCCTCGCCGTCGATCTGATATCTGTAGAACTGCACGTTCGGATCGTTCTCGAACCACACCCAGGTAACATCTGCTTCGGCTGCACAAAGGGCGAAAGCCGAGATAAGAAGAACAATTGCTGCAAGAAGAACTTTTTTCATCATTTTTCCCAAAGCCTCTCAGGGTAGACACCCTCTTTTGTCTTGAGAGCAAGGTTCTGCTTGACCGTTTCCCTGTCCTCCTTATATGTCATGCCGAACCACTTCTCGGCGGTCGAGAAGACCTTCAGGGTTCCCAGACCCTTCTGCACGATTTCGCCAGCGCAGTTGGGCAGAAGAACCTCGGCCTTGGGACTCGAGACGTTTTCTGCAATGAAGTTCTCGAAGTATTCGGTCATGTACTCGAAAGCCTTCGGAGTGAATCCGAAGAAGTTCATTGAAACCCATTCGTCGCCCGTGAGGTAGACATCGCCCTCAGGCAGATGTGACACGATTCTGTCTCCCTCGAACTCGATCTTGGTGTTCTCCCTCATGCTCTGAAGAAGTCCGTCCTTTACCTGACAGACACCGCGGGAAACGCTCCCCATGGGGCTCATGGTGTTCTTCAGAAGATAACCGACCATTGCGTGCTCGGTGCTATCTACGGGAAGCTTTGAAAGATAGTTTCCCAGGATAGTGTAGGCTTCACGGCCATAGAAGTCGTCTGCGTTGATGACGGTAAACGGTTCCTTGATGACATCCTTGGCACAGAGCAGGGCATGGATGGTACCCCAGGGCTTTGTCCTCTCGGCTGAAAGCCTGATCTGCTCGGGAGTCAGCAATGACTCGCGGGTCTGGAACACATACTCCGCGTCCATGTTCCTGGCGATTCTGTCGAAGAGTCTCTCACGGAAATCTTTCTCGATGTCCGGTCTGATGATGAATACTACCTTGCCGTAGCCGCTTCTGTATGCATCGTAGACGCTGTAGTCGAGAAGCGCCTCGCCGTGCATTCCGACCGGATCTATCTGCTTGACTCCACCGTATCTGGAGCCTAATCCTGCTGCAAGAACCAACAATGAAGGTTTCATCCGTAAATCTCCTTTGCTGGACT
>JAFZUS010000041.1 GCA_017618275.1 Prevotella sp. | reverse complement strand
CTTTTTAACTCAAAAAACAACTATTTACTAGAACTGCACCCGTCTTGACGATGTGGTATAGGTTGAGTGCGAGACAGATTGGTAGGGCTATGATACCGATGACCATAGAGATAGCCAGCTTGATGACCATGAACAATAGCATCGTCAGGCAACCTCCGATGCAGATCATGTTGTTCATGAAGCCAGAGAGTACGGACAGCCCACAGAACAGTGCTGCCATCACATATCCGTCAAAGATACGTCCGTCCGGCACGTTGTCGAATACCAGGTTAAGCCTGTAGCCAATAGCGAAAAGCACAATATAAATCACCAAGCGCATAAAAGCCTCACGGAAAGCCCTTGCCTCGTTATAGTCGCTGAATACCAGGGAAAGAAAGATTCCCATTCTCTTGAAAACCGTTGTGTTTGTTGTCATCATAGTCGTACATTTTGAAATTGATAAATCTGAGTTGAGCCTTATCCCTTTTGTGGAGTATCTTTCTCCATCAGTGTGCAGCCAGGACACATTAGCGTGCCTCACATGGACTGGGCATGTAATGTGTCTGGCTTGTCACCCGATGGAAGTAGCTGCCTATCAAAGAATACCGCCCTTGTCCTTCTGCATCCGTTGGATCTGCTCCTTGTTGCGCTCGATGAAAGTCCGGCATACCGCATTGAGGATATTGCCGAAGTTGAACTGTCGGCAGTTGATGCGGATGATGTCCAAGGCCCGTTTGATGTCCGGGTTCAGGACTACGGTAATCCTGTTCTCGTCGGGATTGTCGTTGTAGAACTCAGCATATCTGACCATCATATCCCACTCACCAGAGCCAGCCTCTATGACAGGTTGAGCATTTTGCTTGCCTCTCCGTGCTCTTGTGACTTTGGGCTTTTGTGGTGTCGTATCTGCCTGAATGACCTCAGAATCATCGTTCTGAACTGCCTCCTGAGCCACATCCTCAGAATCAACCTCAGAAGGAGTTTCTTCTGCATTCGTAACCACTTTCTCCTCAACAGCTGGAGTAATGGGATCATTCTGGGCATCCATGAAAGAGCCCAGTGTGTCCAGACTGAGGATGTCCGGCTGCTTGATTAACTTGTTTGCCATACCTATTCCAGTTTCTGAAGTTCGTTATAGATCATGTCAAAGGCAGGTGCCACGCACTCAGCCTGAATCTTTGTGTTCCCAAAGGAGTTGTAACGTGCAATATCTGCTCGGTCTGCTACCATTGGCGTGACGATACCACCAGCCTGTGTCAGTGCCTCGTCCGTCTTTTTCCATGTCTGAAGCTCCGTTGCTGTGCCACGGGTGCGGATAACCAGATTCGGTACGAATATCAGCTTCGGCTTTTGTCGTCCTTTGAGGTAGGTTATCCAAATACGTCCAACGAGATTGAGAAACTTCTGCGTTGCACTCAGGCAGTTGAACTCATACTGATAGGGGCAGACGATGACATCACTGAACCCCAGCAAAGGCACCATACCCTCCAGATAGATGTTGCCAGGAGAGTCGAAGAGATAGATTCCGTTAGCCGACTTCACAGACTTCAGCAGCTGTGCCGACTGCTGCAGACTGTCTATTTCAATCTGCTTCACCTCGTATGGTGCCTTATCCGTCTGGAGACTCTGACTGTCGAACTTCCGTTTGTCAACGATAGAGTGCTGACGGTCGCAGTCCAAGACGCAGACATCAGAAACCTTCTTTTCAGACAGATAGTTGGCGAAGAGCGTACAAAGAGTGGTCTTACCTACGCCACCTTTCTCATTCGCCCATGTAATAGTAATGTTCTTCTTCATT
>JAFZUS010000003.1 GCA_017618275.1 Prevotella sp. | reverse complement strand
TTGCGTTAATTACTTCCATCTTTCCTTATTATTTATACTGGTTAATATCAATTGCCTTTGGCTTCTGAGCCTCGTGCGGATGTTCTGTACCCTCGTAGATGTAGAGGTTGTTCAGCAGGCTGCGTCCGAGAGGACCCTTTGGCAGCATACCCTTCACGGCGTGGCGGAGGAACTTCTCCACACCACCTTCGCGCTTGCGAAGTTCAGCGGGAGTCTGGAAACGCTGACCACCAGGATAGCCTGTGTAGCGGGTATAGACCTTATCGGTCTCTTTCTTACCAGTGAATACCACCTTATCGGCATTGATAAGGATCACGTTGTCACCGCAGTCAACATGCGGAGTGAAAGTTGGCTTGTACTTTCCGCGAATCAGTTTTGCTACCTTAGAAGCGAGACGACCAACGACCTGGTCTGTGGCATCAATCACCACCCACTCCTTCTTCGCTGTTTCCTTGTTCACGGAAATAGTCTTGTAACTTAAAGTGTTCATTTTTAATTTTACTACTAAAAAACAGTTTAACTTATAAATTTAATGTACGCACATAAACCCACATCCGAGGTCTAACTCCCGGCTGTAAGTCTAACGAACGTAAGAAACGCTGATTCACGAACCGCTTCGCCCGGCCAAAGACGCCGCTATTCACACAACATTTCACGGGGATTCTAAGTCTCTCCCCTAAATCGGACTGCAAAGGTACGGAGATAAAATGAGAAATGAAAAACGAGAAATGAGAAACAAGGTTGATTTAATATTATTTAACCAAATTAGATAAGATTAAGGGGTAAATCTTACTGTAAACGCTTCAGATGACAGAGCAGCAGACGACCTTCTCCATCGCGAAGATGCATCCCATTCCCCTGACAATAACGGAAAGACTTACAACTAGCACACTCGCCTGTACGCATCCACTCCCGATGGCGGTAGGCGGCATAACGGTTCTCCCATACTTCCATAAAGTCATCTTTGTAGATATTGCCCTGATTGTAGTCGGCCCGAATGCTGGCACAGGCTGCAATAGAGCCATCGGCCATCACAGACCCCACCGTCACACCAGCCTGACAAGAGAAGAGTCTGTGACGCACCTCACCTTCATAATTGCCAAGGAACCCCTCACAACCATAGTCGGCCCGGATGCGACCCTCTTCTCGTGTGGTTTTGATAAAGTCGAACACACCACGAAACTCCTCATTCGTCAGTCGCATATCAGGGTCAAGAGTAGCACGTCCTACGGGAAAGACAGTAAAGAGTCGCCAACGCTTGACGCCCTTTGAAATCAGGAATCCCTTAATATCATTCAGTTTAGGATAGTTGTGCCGATTGACACAGGTGACTATATCGAAGACAAACCCCTCCGTCGCCACAAGCATATCTATTGCCTGACTCACCATCCGGAAACTCTGGTCGTTGCCTCGCATCCAGTTATGGTCTTCTTCCAAACCATCCAGACTGATAGCCATGGAGTGGATACCCGCTCGCAGAAGTCCTTGCCAACGCTGAGGCGTGAGGTGCAGGGCATTTGTCACCATACCCCAGGGAAAGCCCTTCTCGTAGATGGCCCTTCCACACTCCTCGATATCCTTTCGCATCAACGGCTCTCCGCCTGAAACAATCACAAAAACCTTGTGGGGGTCAGTCTTCGCAGCGATACTATCGAGTACCCGTAGAAAGTCCTCTTTGGGCATGTCCTTACTCTCCGGCTGCATCTTACAGTCGCTCCCACAGTGACGGCACTTCAGGTCGCAGCGGAGGGTACACTCCCAGAAGAGTTGCTTCAGGGGATGTTCCTTGCGGATGATGTTCTCTTGCTGCCGCCAGAGTTCAAGGGCCAGTTTCTTCTTGAGGGTAAGGGGTGTTGACTTCATTTCTTTTTCATCTTGACGTCGGCTTTGATCTCATACTTGCCACTATTCCACTTACCGTCGCCCTCGCCAATCTTCTTAGCCTCTATTTTCGAGATGTCAATGGTATCACTCAGAAATTCACCGCCATTAGCCTCACCATCGATATCCTCGACAATGAGTTTTTGACCTTCTTGACCAAGAAAGATCCTCGTTTCTATCTGATATTTTCCAGTGGCATCAGTCATAGCGGAATCGATGCTATACGTATAGTTCGGATAATTATCTGGTATTTCCTTCAACACGGTCTTGATGCCTAGAATCGGTGTGTCTGTCTCATCGGTTACCGTACCTCTGATTACGTAATCGACATTTGGCGCACCATACTCCACAACTGTACCATACATATCCATCGGCTCTTCCGAAGAACAGCCATAACCTAACATTGACAGCAGGGTCGTCAAGACAGCGTTGTACCAACGATTGAATCTTACTTTCATCTTATCTAAGTTTACATTTACCTTTTCTTATAAAAACACATGAACACGCAAAATCTTGCATCAAATCGTGTTAAATAACTTTAATCTGTACCAAACTGTCTGTATGATGCCCCTCATAGCGAGATAAACAACCTGTGCCAACCACAATCCGTGATTGCTTATCACCCCTACCGTCAGTCCATAAACGGTGAAGAAGACAAGGGCAGAAAGGAACGAAGAGATTAACATGCCCCGTGTGGCAGTCATGCCTATAAAGACACCATCCCAAATGAAGGCAACACAGCCGGCTATAGGAATGAGCCACGCCCAGAAGATATAGTCGCAAGAAGTTTCCACTACCTGCGACTCATCCGTCAGCAGGGCGACAATCCATTGTCCTCCTATCATATTTAATAAGGTATAGGCTGTCGTCACCATGACCATCCACATCCATAAGCGACGCAGTGTTTCATGGAAAGCAATGGCATTATGTGCTCCGTATGCCTTCCCGCACAGGGCCTCACCAGCATAGGCAAAACCGTCCATGAAATAGGAGAAGAATAGGTAGAGTTGCAGCAACACGGTATTGACGGAGAGAATCACGGCTCCCTGACGGGCTCCTGCTGAGGTAAAGAAGAGATTCACTGCCACGAGGCAGAGCGTGCGAAGGAAGATGTCGCGGTTGACCTTGAAGAATGAGAAATGAGGAATGAGGAAAGAGAAATGATGATTACCTGTTGGACTGAAATAAGTGGATAGTCTGCCATAATACCTCACCAACAACCCCAGTGCTATCAACAATCCAGCATACTGCGCAATCACCGTTCCTAAAGCCACACCTTCGATTTTCATCCCAAAGCCATAGACCAGCGTCAGCGAGGCCAGTATATTCACCACATTCTGCATGATACTGATGAACATCGGGATGCGCGTGTTCTGCATGCCGATAAACCATCCCATCAGACTAAATAGCGCGAGGGAGGCTGGTGCCCCCCAGATGACGATATCAAAATAGGTGGTAGCAAAGGGCATCACATCCGCCGTCGGGCCTATCAGCCAGAACATCAGCCATTTCAATGGCATCTGCAGTACAATTAACAACAGGGCGATTCCCAGAGCCACCATTACCGAACGTACCAATAATCTTGTGACTTCTGTCAGGTCCCTGCGTCCTAAAGCCTGAGCAGTCAGTCCGCTAGTGCCCATACGGAGGAATCCGAACAGCCAATAGACCAGATTAAAGATCATTGAGCCCACTGCTACTGCACCGATATAAACAGGACTGCCCATGTGTCCCACGATAGCCACATCGATCATCCCCAGCAACGGCACGGTAATGTTCGACACAATCGAAGGCAGCGCAATCTGTAATATCTGTTTATCTCGGATGTTCATCTCGGCTGCAAAGTTACACTTTTTCTCTTAATTATTTGGTTTCTTCCCCGTTTATTTGTATCTTTGCACCGTCATCAATCATTAATAATTAACTGCCTTATGAAAAAGAAATTGTTTATGACGTTAACGCTTGCATTCGCTTTGAGTACAAGCATGTTTGCCCAAACCGAACCTACCGTTCTTGAAGAAGGCGGAACAGGTCCCTACAAAGCCGTGATGTACGAAGTGGAAGGTTTCAAGGAGCACACCATCTTCGCTCCAAAGGACCTCTCCGTGTTCAGCGCCAAGAAAGCCCTGCCTGTGCTGGTATGGGGTAATGGCGGATGCGCCAACTCACCACGCGGTCATGAGAAGTTCCTTAACGACATCGCTTCCTATGGCTATCTCGTTCTGGCTACGGGCCTCATGCCCAAGCAAGATGCACCTCGCGGCTTTGGCGGCATGGGAGGTGGCAACCAGTCGCGTTCAGAGCAACAGGTAGAGTCGATGGACTGGGCCTTTGCACAGAATGCTGACAAGAACAGTCCATTCTATCAGAAGATTGACACCAAGAATATCTGTATCTCAGGAATGTCGTGCGGTGGTTTGCAGGCTCTCTTCAACTGCTTCGATCCACGTGTAACCTCCATCATGATCTGCAACAGCGGCCTGTTCGAACAGCCTGAGGGTAATGAGGGAGGTGCCAATGCCCGTCGTATGCCAGGTATGCCGAGCGTTCCCAAGGCCAAACTCAAAGAAATCCACTGCCCCATCATCTATATTTTGGGCGGTGAGAGCGACATTGCCTATGCCAATGGTATGGACGACTTCAAGCGTATCGACCATGTACCCGCGATTGCTGTCAACCTGCCCGTAGGTCACGGGGGCACCTACAATCAGCCTCATGGCGGTGAGTTTGCCATCGTGGCACGTGCTTGGCTCGACTGGCAACTCAAGGGTGATCAGGAAGCATCCAAGATGTTCGTAGGAGACAGCCCGGCTATCCTGCAGCGCAAGGACTGGACACTGGAAAAGAACGCCAAAGCGAAATAAGGTGTCGCCTTAGGCATAGTGTTGGCATACCTCAGGGTATGCCAACATCGAAGGAAGTGTGACACTATGAGCATCCTCATCATCGTATTGGTCTATTTTGCGGTACTCTTCGGTATCAGTAGACTGACAAACGGACGAGCAAACAACGAGACGTTCTATCGTGCTAATCGTAAGGCCCCATGGTATATGGTGGCCTTTGGTATGGTGGGGGCGTCAATTTCGGGTGTGACCTTTGTATCAGTGCCAGGGATGGTGCTCACGTCACAGATGACCTATTTGCAGATGTGTCTGGGATTCATCGTGGGTTATCAGGTGATTGCTTTTGTGTTGTTGCCGCTTTATTATCGTCTGAACCTCACAAGCATCTACACATATTTAGGTCAACGCTTGGGAGAGCGTTCTTATCTGACGGGAGCCAGTTTTTTCCTGTTGTCAAAAATGACAGGGGCCGCAGTGCGATTCTATGTGGTTTGTATCATCTTGCAGCAGTTTGTGTTCGAGCCTGCGGGTATCCCGTTTGTAGTCAATGTGGTGGTGATGGTGCTACTTATATGGCTCTATACCCGAAGAGGCGGCATCGGTACATTGGTGTTTACGGATTCGTTTCAGACACTCTGTCTCTTCACAGCCCTTATCCTCATCATCCTTTCCGTTATCAGCCAACTGCATCTGTCTGTCAGCGAAGCCATCAGTACTATTGGGAACAGCGAGATGAGCCGTATCTTCGTGTTCGACGACTGGGTGTCGCCCTACAACTTCTGGAAACAGTTTCTCAGCGGAGCCTTTATCGCCATCGTGATGACAGGACTGGATCAGGACATGATGCAGAAGAACCTGACCTGCAAGACCCTGAAAGATGCGCAGAAGGATATGTGTACGTATGGCGTAGCCTTCGTACCAGCCAACCTGTTGTTCCTCTCCCTTGGTGTGCTGTTGGCTATAACCCTCG
Source organism: Prevotella sp. (assembly GCA_017618275.1). Taxonomy (GTDB): domain Bacteria; phylum Bacteroidota; class Bacteroidia; order Bacteroidales; family Bacteroidaceae; genus Prevotella. The sequence continues at coordinate 77,871 of JAFZUS010000003.1, read as the reverse complement.
GCACAGGCATGAAAGGCGATGAAATGCTGCCTGCTTTCGTCCAAAACGCTACCGCCATTTCTCATTCCTCATTTCTCATTCCTCATTTGTTTATCATCGGTATCGTGGCAGCCTCTTTCTCGAGTGCCGACTCCGCACTGACCTCTCTTACCACCTGCTTCTGCGTGGATATCCGAAGACAGCCTGACAATGAAGCACTCAGAAAGAAGACGCATATCGCCATGTGCCTCTTTTTCATGTTGTTCATCATACTATTCCGTCAGATTAACTCTACCTCACTCATCGATGCCATATATATCTTGGCAAGTTACACCTATGGCCCATTGCTGGGATTGTTTGTCTTCGGACTTTTTACGAAGAGGCAGCCACAAGATAAGTTGGTGCCCTATATCTGCATCGCTTCTCCCTTGCTCTGCTATGGACTTGATGTGGTGGTGCAGTGGTTATGGGGCTATCGGTTCGGTTACGAATTACTGATGCTGAATGGCCTGTTAACTTTTCTCGGCCTCTGGCTGACAAAACGAAGAAATCTATTGAACTAATCAACATTTCTCATTTCTCATGTCTCATTTCTCATTTTTTTATATTACCTTTGCACCCAAATTTCAAATAGGTATGAATATAGAAGCATTGATCAGCAAGGCTGCAGGTGAAGCCGTGAAGGCACTCTATGGGATGGAAGCATCCGAAAAGATGCTGCAGTTGCAGAAGACGAGAAGTGAGTTTGAAGGTAACCTGACGTTGGTAGTATTTCCCTTTGTGAAGGCTGCCAAAAAGAGTCCTGAGCAGACGGCTCAGGAGATAGGTCAGTATCTAGTTGACAACTGCTCAGCCGTGGAGAAGTTCAACGTGGTAAAGGGTTTCCTGAACCTTAGTGTCGGTGACGGCGCTTGGCTGGAACTGCTCAGCGCCATTGATGCTGATGAGCACTTTGGTACGAAACAGGCCACAGACAACTCTCCCCTTGTGATGATCGAATACTCATCACCCAACACCAACAAACCACTCCATCTGGGTCATGTGCGCAACAACCTCTTAGGTTGGAGCCTGGCACAGATTATGGAAGCCAACGGCAACAAGGTGGTGAAGACCAATATCGTGAACGATCGCGGTATCCATATCTGTAAGTCAATGCTCGCCTGGCAGAAGTGGGGCAACGGTGAGACACCTGAGTCGAGCGGTAAGAAGGGTGACCACCTGATTGGTGACTACTATGTGGCTTTTGACAAGCACTATCGTGAGGAAATCAAGGAACTCGTCGCCCAGGGTATGGACGAGGAGAAGGCTAAGCAGGAGGCTCCGCTCATCAAGGAGGCCCACGAGATGCTGGTGAAATGGGAACAGAACGATCCTGAGGTCCGTGCTCTGTGGGAAAAGATGAACAACTGGGTATATGCCGGTTTCGACGAGACCTACAAGAAGATGGGTGTCTCGTTCGATAAGATCTATTACGAAAGCCAGACTTATCTGAAGGGTAAAGCCAAGGTGGAGGAAGGACTCGCCAAGGGCCTCTTTGAGCGCCATGAGGATAACTCTGTTTGGGCTGACCTCACCAACGAGGGACTCGACCAGAAACTGCTGCTCCGTTCTGATGGCACCTCCGTCTATATGACGCAGGATATAGGTACTGCCGAGATGCGTTTCCAGGACTATCCCATCGACAAGATGATCTACGTGGTGGGCAACGAACAGAACTACCACTTCCAGGTGCTCTCTATTCTGTTGGATCGTCTGGGCTTCAAGTGGGGCAAGGAACTCGTTCACTTCTCCTACGGTATGGTGGAACTGCCCAACGGTAAGATGAAGAGTCGTGAGGGAACAGTAGTAGATGCTGACGACCTGATGGCGCTGATGGTCGAAGATGCCTTGAAAACCTCGATGGAATTGGGGAAATTTGACGATATGAGCGAGGAAGAGCGCAACGAGGTAGCCCGCATCGTGGGTATGGGTGCCCTGAAGTACTTCATCCTGAAGGTCGATGCAAGAAAGAATATGCTCTTTAATCCTGAGGAGTCTATTGACTTCAACGGCAACACAGGCCCCTTCATCCAGTATACCTACGCCCGTATCCGCTCCATCCTGCGCAAGGCCGATAGCAATGCACAATGCACAATGCATAATGCACAATTGGGCTGTGCATTAAACGAAAAGGAGATCGAGTTGATTCAGAAGATGAACGAGTTTGGTGCTGCTGTGGAGCAAGCCGGCAAGGATTATTCTCCTTCTGGCATTGCCAACTACTGCTACGAACTCACCAAGGTATTCAACCAATTTTATCACGACTACTCCATCCTCAACGAGCCCGACGAGCAGAAAAAGGCTATCCGTCTGGTATTGGCCAAGAATGTGGCCAAAATCATCAAGAGCGCTATGAGCCTCCTCGGTATCGAGGTTCCCGAGAGAATGTAAAACCTAGGTTCTCCTAGGACCTCCTAGGATTGCCTAGAAAAGCCTAGAAAATATGCAGAACCCTCCCGACTATAGACACGATACCGTTTTGCCCCTGCCCATGGAGGTAAGGGCTGATGCCTGGGCGGTGGATGCGGCATGTAGTGGTAATCCAGGACCGATGGAGTATCAGGCTATTGATCTGGCGACGGGTTATCGTGTCTTTCATTTCGGTCCTATTCACGGCACGAACAATATCGGGGAATTCCTCGCTATTGTCCATGCCCTTGCCCTCTGCTGGAACCAAGGACTGCACAACAAGACCATCTATAGCGACTCCTATAATGCCATCCTCTGGGTACAGAAGCGCAAGTGTAAGACCAAGTTGGAGCGCACTCCCCAGACAGAACAACTCTACCAGATTATTGCCCGAGCGGAGAACTGGCTTAATACGCACAATTTCCGTAATCCCATCATCAAATGGGAAACCTCAAAATGGGGCGAGGTTCCTGCTGACTTCGGAAGGAAATAATTTTTTCTAAGTTATCTTAGGTTTTCCTAGGATTGCCTAGGATTACCTAGGATTTCCTATATAAAACTATCTGATTCCTGCCATACTTCCTGCTCTCAGCGACTATCGCATTCGCAGGAATCTGGGGGGCTCGGGTGCCGCCAGAAACCGTCATCGTGGTATTTGTCTCTACTCGGATTTCATCCCATAGGTTCTGTACTAGGAAAGAACGGAGCGTCTGGGCACCCCCTTCAACAATCAGCGACTGGATATTCTGGGAATGAAGACTTTCTAAGTTAAGCGGATGCGCCCTGTCGATAACCAGACGCTTCGGATTCGGGCCTTCCCACTCTCGGACGGTCAGTTGAGGATGGTCACGCTCTTCTGTGACTCGTCCCACAAGGATGGCATCCTCCTCTGCACGGAGTTTATGGGAAAGCATCTTCGTAAAGGTACTGGAAATCTGCGTCGGCTGGTGATTATCGTCGATAAAGCCATTGGCTGTCTGGGCCCATTTCAGGATGATATAAGGTCGTTTTTCCCGATGAAATGTGAAAAAACGGTGATTGAGGGTCTTGCATTCCTCTTCGAGGACACCGACTTCCACCTCAATGCCTGCCTCACGGAGTTTTCGTATGCCCCGACCCTGCACTTCTGCGAATTCATCGATACAACCCACCACCACACGGCGCACACCTTTCTTAATAATCAGGTCAGCACAGGGAGGGGTCTTACCATAGTGGGAACAAGGCTCCAACGAGACATAGATGGTAGCCTCAGACAGCAGGGCTTCATCCTCAGGACGTACTGAGGCAAAGGCATTCACCTCGGCATGCCCCTCGCCACAACGCACATGGTATCCCTCGCCAATGATTCGTCCATCGGCACTCACAATCACAGCACCCACCATCGGATTGGGCTTCGCATTCTGCTGGCCGTTCTTAGCCAACTGGATGCATCGTCGCATAAATTTCTCGTCGTCAGTCATCATACATTCATCCGTTTTAACTTTGCAAAAATAATCATTTTCCCCCATATCTGCAAATAATCTCAACTTTTTTGTTTACCTTTGCAACAGAAACACAGATGGAGATACGTCCGATAGCCCATTTCCGCTCACCGATGAAGTCGAAGTTCGGCATCCCACGACAGAGCGGACTCGTCAGTGAACTGACGGGTAGTATTGTCTTTGAACCTGCTTACCGAAAGATGGAGGCCATTAGAGGATTAGAGGACTTTGACTATCTGTGGCTGATCTGGGAGTTTTCTGCCAATGCCCCATCTGAGAGTTTGACAGTTCGTCCTCCAAGATTAGGAGGCAACAAACGGATGGGCGTCTTTGCCACCCGTTCTCCCTTTCGTCCTAATAATCTTGGACTTTCCTGTGTCCGAATCGACAGAATCGAGGAAGACAAGAAACTGGGACCAGTCATCTACGTGAAAGGAGCAGACCTGATGGACGGCACACCCATCTACGATATCAAACCCTACGTCACCTACGCAGACAGCCATCCGGAGGCCCGTAGCGGTTTTGTGGATGAGTCCGATTGGCAGGAGTTGGAGGTGGTGATTCCAGAGGTAGTCTCTAAGTTGTTTTCTGCCGATGAAATGGCCTTTTTGAGAAAGATACTTGCTCTCGACCCCCGTCCTCATTATCAGGAAGACCCAGAACGTGTCTACGGAATGCCTTATGGAGGCTATGATGTCCGTTTCAAGGTCGTTGGGAAAGTGTTGACTGTTGTAGAATGTATTTGATGATGGATTACGAAACGCTTTGGCACAGACTGACACCGCTCTATGAGACCAGCGAGGCAAAAGCCATTGTCCGTTGGGTGCTTGAAGTACGTTTCGGATTATCGATGGCAGATATCCTTTGTGACAAGGCATTGTCCGACGACGACCAAAATGATCTGGAAGCAATCATACAAAGACTCGAAAAGGGAGAGCCTGTGCAATATGTGATAGGTGTAGCCGATTTCTGCGGACGGCAGTTTCATGTAGAGCCTGGGGTATTGATCCCAAGGCCAGAAACAGAAGAACTCTGTCGTTGGATTGTTGAAGAGTCGGGAGACAGAACCTACATTCTCGATATCGGGACGGGGAGCGGTTGCATTGCTGTGACGCTGGCATTGGAGATGCCCAAGGCAGAAGTGACAGCCTGGGATATCTCCGACGAAGCCTTGCGAATCGCCCAGAAAAATGCCCAAGCCCTTGGTGCTGATGTACGCTTTGAGCACCACGACATCCTTCACATTTCTCTTGATTCCAATCTCCTGATGCCTGACTCCTGTTATGACCTCATCGTCAGCAATCCACCCTATATCCAACCGAAAGAAAGCGATGAAATGGCGAAAAATGTGCTCGACTACGAACCTCATCAGGCTCTTTTTACGCCAGACAACCAGCCCATCATCTTCTACCAGCGTATCGGAGACTACGCCTGGCAGAATCTCAAACAGGGTGGAGCACTCTATTTCGAACTGAATCCGCTGACAGCCGACGATGTCAGCCACTATTTGTGTCGTCTTGGTTTCTCAGAGATCGAGATGCGACAGGACCAGTTTGGCAAACAACGATTCCTTAAAGTCACTAAGATATGAAAAAAGAAACCACAGAACAAGAGGCCTACCTGCAATTAGCAGCCCTCTGTGCTCAGGCAGAACACTGCCAGCAGGAGATGCGCGACAAAATGAAACGCTGGGGAATGGCTCTAGAGGCTCAGGATCGAGTCATTGCCCGTCTCGTCAAAGAGCGCTATATCGACGATGAGCGCTATGCACGAGCCTTTGTAAAGGACAAGATTCGCTACAACAAGTGGGGGCGGCGGAAGGTGCAGCAAGGGCTTTGGATGAAACGTATCAATGACGATATCCAACAGCGAGTGCTCGACGAAATCGATGATGAAGAATATCTAAACGTGCTAAAACCCCTCTTGGCCCAAAAGCGCAAAAGCATCAAGGCTCAAAGCGACTATGAACTCACCCAGAAGTTGGTTTGCTTTGCCCTCGGACGAGGTTTTACTTACGATATCATCCGCCAATGCCTCGATGTGGATGAAGATATGATTTCCGACGATGAAACCGATTAGTTTCTGGAGCAGTCTGCTCGACCTCATCTCTCCCCGTCATTGTGTCGTCTGTGGCTGTCGGCTCTCTGTTTCTGAGGAAGTCATCTGCAGCAAGTGCAACCTGCACCTGCCTCGTACGGGTTTCCAACAGGATCCTTACGAGAATATCATGGCAAAGATGTTCTGGGGTCAGATTCCCATAGAACGAGCGACTGCCCTGATCTATTATGAGCCCCATGCGGAGACAGCCAACATCCTCTACGAACTGAAATACAAGAACCACCCGGAGATTGGCGAGGTGATGGGTCGCCTGATGGCCCGTGAACTGCAAACAGGTGATTTCTTCGAGGGTATCGACGGTATCATACCTGTTCCCCTTGCCAAGAAACGTGAACGACAGCGAGGCTATAACCAGAGCCACGAACTGGCTAAGGGCATCAGCGAGATCACGGGCCTTCCTATATATAATAAGGTGGTGAGACGTACTGTCTTCGAGGGCAGCCAAACCAGTCTTGGCCGTTGGGAGCGCAACGAAAACGTGGAGCAGGTCTTTGAACTGAAGGATACTACCATTATTCAAGGCAAGCATCTACTGATCGTTGATGATGTCGTTACTACAGGAGCCACCGTCATTGCCTGCGCCAAAGAACTCTGCAAGGCTGGTGATATCCGTATCAGCGTCCTCTCCCTCGGCCTCGCCAAAAACTGATCAATATAGGCATTAATTTAAATTGCAGGACGTGAAATGTACGTTGCAGGACGTGAAATGTACGTTGCAGGCTTTGCAATATACGTTGCAGGACCTGAAATATAAAATTCTATTTGATGGCTTGTGTGTCAATAAGGTCTTTCAGAAAAAAAACAATTGTCTATTAGTCAGCGAGTTGCGCCTTTGAAATGTGTCAATATCTCGTGGCCTCTTGACAAGAGGTTTTTTGTTTTGTATCTTTGCGGTTGTAAACTTAAAAACAAAACGATTATGACAAAAGGAAAATCTATTTGCAAGGTGTTGGTAAGTCTGTTTATCGTACTTGCCTGTTATGAGCCAGAAATGATGGCGCAAACTCAAACTTTTACCATTCCATATCGTCCTGATTACGTGGATGAAGACAGAGTGTATGATGTTGCGGATCAAATGCCTCAGTTTCCTGGTGGATTTGAGAAACTAAAGGAGTTTATAGAGAAAAACAGGCGATACCCCAAATCTCTACAAGACAGGGGTATTCAGGGACGAGTGGTCGTTACTTTTGTGGTGGAAAAGACCGGTAAGATTTCACACGCAAAAGTGGTCAGAGGCGTGGATCCTGCATTAGACAAAGAGGCACTTCGTGTTGTCAGGAAAATGCCTCAATGGATTCCAGGAAGAATATATGGGAAGAATGTCGATGTAAAATATACGATGCCTGTTGATTTCAGGCTTCATTAGTACGGAGGATAGCAATATCAATTTTCTTGTTGAGTCTGCTCTTTGTGCTGCGAATGGCTTGTTCCGAGCAACAGAAAGAGTGGGCTTTTTGTTTGTCGGTCTTGCCAAAATACTCCATGATGCAGAAGAACGTTTCCTTGGGGGTGAGGGCAGAGGAGGCTTTGCTAAGAGTATTAGCAAGAGCGGCATCAACCATCGGGAGGGTCTTGAGCACAGCCTGCTCCTCCAGTTTGCCCATCTGACTGATGTTCTGGTCGTTGATGATGGCAAATAGTACATCAATACCCATCTTGGTTTCACCGATTTGTATCTGCTGGTGACTTTCTTCTTCCGTATCCACAGACGAAGATGTTTCAGACAGACGCAATAACTCCTCCTTCAGTTCCTGTCTGACAGTGCTGATACGCTGTTGATACAGACGACTGAGCGATTTCGTGCGATAGAAATACCAGAACCCAAGGCCTCCAAGCAACAACAGGAGTATCAGGATAGCAAAGAGATAAGGCTGTTGCTGTCGTGTCGCCTTCTGTTGCTCCACCTGCAACTGCACATCCATCACATTCACATACACATCAGGGGAGATGCTTTGCATCAACAGTTGCAGTTCCTCTTGTTTGCCTTCCCGATAATAGATGTAACAGAGCAGGGAGAGGGCACCAATTTCGAGTGTTGAGTCATTGCTCAACATGAAAGCACGATAGGCGTAGGTCTCTGCTTTCGAAAGAGAGTCGCTGAACATCTCCTGATAGGCCCACTCCTGATAGACAGTCGCACTATCCTTGTCCTCTTCCGATATGGAAAGGGAAGATGGCTTTTCACTTGTCTGACAGGCAGTCATCAGACAGAGTGCACTCAGCAAAAGGACTACAAGTTGCTTCATTCGGGTGCAAAGGTATATATTTTTTTCCGTAATTCCAAATTCTCTTTGTGTCAACAATAGTGCTGGGATAAAAACAACCGTCTAACACTCAGCCCTTTCCGTATTCCAAGTGTGTCAACCTTCTTGTCCCTATTGCAGCAAGAAAAAATCTGTTGTATCTTTGCAGCGACGTACTTATCAATCAGTAGTGTTAATCCGATAAGTTTGAATCTGACAAATGGAGCCGTCAGGTGGTGCGAGGGCAGTTGCAGGCACTTGACGGCTCCGTTATTGTAAACTTTTGGGGGCGGATGGCTTGGTGTTACGAAAAAAAGTTGTACCTTTGCACCCAAATATATTATAAGGTATGAATATCAAGAATCAATTAGCCAGAAAACTGATGGACATCAAGGCCATCAAGTTGCAGCCCAACGACCCGTTTACATGGGCCTCAGGCTGGAAGTCACCTATCTATACCGACAACCGCAAGACGCTGTCGTTTCTTGACGTGCGTTCGTTTGTAAAACTCGAACTCTGTCACGCCATCCAGGAGAATTTCCCTGAGGCTGAGGCTGTGGCAGGTGTGGCTACAGGAGCCATCGCCCAGGGGGCGCTTGTGGCAGATCAGTTGGGTTTGCCCTTCTCGTATGTCCGTCCGAAGCCGAAAGATCACGGTATGGGCAACCAGATTGAGGGCGAGATCAAGAAAGGTGCGAAGGTCGTGGTGGTAGAGGATCTGATCTCTACTGGCGGTTCTTCGCTGAAGGCTGTGGCTGCCCTGCGTGAATATGGCGTAGAGGTGGTAGGCATGGTGGCCTCGTTCACCTACGGCTTCCCCGTTGCTGAGCAGGCATTTGCTGAGGCTGGTGTGAAACTGATCACCCTCACCGACTATGAACATGTGGTTGAGGAAGCCGCCAAGACCGGTTATATCAAGGAAGAGGAAAAGGCTGTGCTCGCTGAATGGCGCAAGAGCCCTGAGACTTGGAAAAAGTAAAAAGGTAAAAAAGTAAAAGGTAAATATGGGTTTATTCGGAAGTGAAAGCAAGTTCGAGAGTAGTGTGAAGCAGATTCCCTACCCACAAGAAGCAGTATACAGGAATATCAGCGACCTACGCAATCTGGAGAAGGTGCAGGATCGTGTGCCAGAGGACAAGGTCAATGACTTCAAATATGACGAGGATACCGTCAGCCTCAACGTGGCTCCCGTGGGTGAACTGAAACTCCGTATCTGTGAGCGTGAGGAACCGAAGTGCGTGAAGTTCGAGACGGTGCAGTCGCCCGTGCCCTTCAACGTATGGATTCAAGTGCTGCCTGTCGACGAGAATAACTCAAAGATGAAGGTGACGGTGAAGGCAGAACTCAACCCCTTCATCAAGGGTATGCTTGAAAAGCCCTTGCAAGACGGCGTTGAGAAAATCGCTGATGCCTTAGCACAAATACAGTATACCTAGGATTTCCTAGGCTATCCTAGGAATTCCTAAAAACCAATACAACATGAAACTTTGGGAAAAGAACTTTGAGATCAACAAGGAGATAGAGCGGTTCACCGTTGGTAGAGACCGTGAGATGGACCTCTATCTGGCCAAGTACGACGTGCTGGGTTCGATGGCCCACATCACCATGCTTGAAAGCATCGGACTGTTGGAAAAAGACGAACTGACGCAGTTACTGGCAGAGTTGAAGAACATCTACCACTTGGCGGAGCGTGGCGAGTTCGTGATAGAGGACGATGTGGAGGATGTGCATTCGCAGGTGGAGATGCTGCTCACTCGTAAACTGGGTGATATGGGCAAGAAGATCCACTCAGGCCGTTCGCGCAACGACCAGGTGCTCGTAGACCTCAAACTCTTCACCCGTCATGAACTCAAAGAGATTGCCGACGAGGTGAAGATTCTCTTCGACGAACTCATCCAGAAGAGCAACCAGTATAAGGATGTGCTGATGCCTGGCTATACCCATCTGCAGATTGCTATGCCTTCGAGTTTCGGACTCTGGTTTGGTGCCTATGCCGAGAGTCTGACAGACGATATGCTCTTCCTCCAGGCCGCCTATAAGATGACCAACCGCAACCCCCTCGGGTCGGCTGCTGGCTATGGCTCCAGTTTCCCCTTGAACCGTACGATGACTACGGAGTTGTTGGGCTTCGACTCAATGGACTACAACGTGGTCTATGCCCAGATGGGACGTGGTAAGATGGAGCGCAACGTGGGCTTTGCCATTGCCACCATTGCTGGCACCATCGCCAAGATGGCCTTTGATGCCTGCCTGTTCAACTCACAGAACTTCTCATTCGTGAAGTTGCCGAAGGAGTGTACCACAGGCTCCAGCATCATGCCCCACAAGAAAAACCCTGATGTGTTTGAGTTGATTCGTGCTAAATGCAATAAGTTACAGAGTCTGCCACAGCAGGTGACACTTATCATGAACAACCTGCCTGTAGGCTATTTCCGCGACCTGCAGATCATCAAGGAAGTCTTCCTGCCAGCCTTTGGCGAATTGAAGGACTGCCTGCAAATGGCTGCCTACATTATCAATAAGATAGAGGTGAACGAGCATATCCTCGACAACCCGATGTACGACCCGATGTTCAGCGTCGAGGAAGTGAACCGTCTGGCTGCCAACGGGATGCCCTTCCGTGATGCTTACAAGAAGGTGGGGCTCGATATCGAGGCAGGAACCTTCAAGGCCAGTCGCGATATCCACCATACCCACGAGGGTAGCATCGGCAATCTCTGTAACGACCAGATCCAAGCCCTGATGCAGCAGACGCTCGATGGTTTCCATTTCGAACGGATGGTGTCGGCAGAAAACAACTTACTCAAATGAAACGCCTGCTCTTTTTTTGTCTCTGTGCCCTATTCATCGGATGCCAGGTGGAAGAAACCATCTCCCACAGTTACCGCTGTTACTTTATCTTCGACACCTCTCTCCATCCCTTGCCTTGTCAGTTGACGGGCATTCTCGGTAATCCCGGGCATTTCTGTAAGATCGAGAGTGATATGTACGGAGGTGTGCGCCGGTTGAAGACCACCCGCAACTATGATGGTTCCAAAGAAGAAATCCTCCTCCGCACGGAGAAAGAAAGTCAGATATCATATGCCCTCGGCGCTAACAACTGTATCATCATCGGTACCTCCAGTTATGAGAATCGTCTGGTAGCCTATGATGGTCAGTGTCCCAACTGCCTGAAGGAGTATAGCGACACAAACTACCCTCTTACCTGGATGAAAAACGGTCTGCAACTCGGCTGTGCCAAGTGCGGGCGCATATACGATGTCAATAATGGGGTGATTACCAGTGGTAAAGAAGGTGTCCAACTTGCTGCCTATATGGCTGCCTTCGACGGCCTCCTCCTTCGTGCCTGGAACTAATCCGTTTTGTTCGTTTCTGTTATTTTGTGGCGTACCACTCACGTAGTACGTAGAATGCCTTTTTCTTCTCACCTTTGTCGCTGAACAGACCCTTGCGGTTGTAGTAGTCCTGCACGTCGGGTAGAACGCGACGCGGTGAGCGGAAGTCCTTCAGAATCCAGGGCGTGGTACCTGCCAGACCGTCGATCTTGTCGAGCATGGCGCAGTTCTCACGGTAGAGGTTCTCCTGGAACTCTTCCGTCCAGCGTTGGTTCTTGGCTCCATGATAACCGTATCTGGCACCACCGCCGAACTCGCTGACGATGACGGGCTTGTTGTAGGGGATTTCCCATTTCATTTTGGGCGCATCGTTCACATCACGATACCAGCCGATATACTGGTTGAAACTTACCACATCGACATACTCGTTCATATTGTCGTTGAGGCGGTTCACGTAGTTTGAAGCCCCTGTTACCTCCATTGCCATTGAGATGAGTCGGGTGTCGTCGAGGCTACGGGCGTACTTGGCAAGGTTGCCAAGGAAGGTGTCACGCTCAGGGGAGTGGGGCGTCTCGTTAGCAATACTCCAGATGATGACGTTGGCGCGGTTGTGGTCGCGGGTAATCATGTCGCGCAGTTGGTTTTGGGCGTTTTCGTAGGTCTTGGGATTCTTCCAGGCGATGGTCCAGTAGACGGGAATCTCCGACCACACCAGAATGCCCATCTTCTCTGCCTCGCGTACCATCTCCTCATGGTGCGGATAGTGGGCCAAGCGTACGAAGTTGCAGCCCAGTTCCTTGGCCCACGAGAGCAGCGTACGGGCATCTTCAACAGAATTGGCACGTCCACCGCCATTGGGCTTTTCATTGTGGATGGAGATGCCCTTGAGGAAAATGGGTTGACCGTTGAGTAGTATCTGCTTATCGCGTGTCTCGATGGTGCGGAAGCCAATGCTGTCGGTGATGCCCGTCATGTAGTGCTTGATTTCCACTCGATAGCACTTGGGGTTGTCGGGACTCCAGAGTTGAAGTTTCTTGGCAGGTATCTTGATGATGCTTTCGGCTTTCCCCTGGGCATTTGTCTGGAGCGGTAATGATAGTTTCAGTTCGGGGATACTCACTGTGAGCAGATGACCTTCAAGGGGCTCATTAAGTTTTACAGAGACGAGTATCTCACGCATTTTGGCTTTGGCATCAGTTTTCATCAGTTGCAGGCTGTAGTCCTCAATATAACTTGGCTTTGTGGCGTTGCCGAAGAAGGCAGTAGGCACCTTCACCAGTAGCACGTTGCGGGTGATGCCGCCATAGTTCCACCAGTCGAAGATCTGCGTGGGTACATCCTCTGCATGACGTTTGTTGTCAACCTTCACGATAATGGTGTTTTCACCATCCTTCAGCAGATCGGTGACGTCGTAGTTGAAGGGTGTAAAGCCACCGATATGATGTCCTACCTCTTTAGTGTTCACCCAAACCCGACAGTCGTAGTTGACAGCGCCGAAATAAAGAAGTGCTTTACTTGTTGCGTAATCACTTTTTTTAATATCTATGCTCTTTTTGAACCATATTGTGCCCTCATAGAAGAACAAGCGTTCATCCTGCGTATTCCAGTCGGAGGGAATCGTCATCGTGGGCGACTTGTCGAAGTCGTATTCGATGAGGTCCTCGGGACGCTGGGGTTTGGCATTGCGGAAGAATCCCCAAGGGGTGGGGTTCATACGGTAGTCGTAATAGCCTTCTTCCTGTACGTCGACGATATAATTCCACTCGCCGTTGAGCGACGTGCTCTCATAAGCCTGTACATTCTGGATCAAGGGCAGTTCTTCTGCTGATACGTTTAGTATACACCCAAGAACCAGACAGATCATTGTAAAGCGTTTCCTCATTGTTTTCTATTTTAATGTTGTGATTCGATTTTGCAGTTCGCGGTAGTTAGTGAGCAGGTTCCAGATACCATCCTCGGAGAGCACACCACGCTTCAGTTCCTCAGGCAACAGGCCTGCCTCATCGTCGGCAAAGTCCTGTCGCCACGTCTCGCTGCCGTAATAACTGTCGAGTGTGGCAATGTCATCCTTTATGGCTTCATAATTGTCGAGTGCCAGCGATAAACGTCTGACGGCATGGGTTGCACGAACGAGTCGTCGTTCCATCTGGCGAATGCGTTTTATCTGGTCTTTGTTGCTCATGATAGCATAGGTTATTCTTTTGTCAGTATAGGAGAAGCAATCCCGCAATACCTGCCAGACAGATCATCTTGATGGGGTTGATCTTCAGATAGCCTGTACCGAAGGCAGTGGCGATGAGCAGGGCGCAACTGATAAAGAACTGCCAGGGGTTCTCGAAGGGCGTGGAGAAGTTCTCCTTATTACAGAGCAGGAGGGTTGCAGCAGCGAGAAGTCCGACAACAGCAGGGCGCAGGCCTTTAAAAACAGACTGTACCAACGGGGTGTTCATATATTTCATGAACATCTTGCTGATCAGTATCATCAGGATGAGGGAGGGGAGCACTAAGGCAAAGGTGGCAGTGGCAGAGCCGAGAATTGCCATCATCTCCCCATAACCTGCATTATGGATGGCAGTATAGCCGCAGTAGGTGGCACTGTTGATGCCGATAGGTCCAGGGGTCATCTGCGAGATGGCAACGATATCGGTAAACTCAACCGTGGAGAGCCAGTGGTGTGTCTCCACCGTCTTGTGCTGAATCAGCGAGAGCATGCCATAACCCCCACCAAACCCGAAAAGCCCGATTTCGAAGAATGTTATAAATAGAGAAATAAATATCATTTGTCCTGAAGTTCTTGTTTACTTGTCTCCTTGTCTCCCTGAACAAATCTGCCGTAGAACCAACCTGACAGCCCTGCTATGATGATAATCCAAATCGGTGAAACTCCCAGCGCCCAAATGGCGAGTGCGCTGACGATGGGAATCCAGATGGTAAACCAGTTCAGTTTCGCCCTTTGTCCCAAGCGGAAGGTGGGAACGGCTATCAGCGCCACTACTGCCGGACGGATGCCTCGGAAGATGGCTGCCACGTATGGATTGTCCTCAAACTGCTTGAAGAAGATGGCGATGGCGAGGATGATGAGGAAGGAGGGTAGGGCAGTGCCGAGGGTCGTGGCGATAGCACCACGTGTCTTACGCAATTTGTATCCGATGAAGGTGGCGATGTTGATGGCAAAGACACCAGGACAACTTTGGGCAATGGCAATCAGGTCGAGCATTTCTTCCTTCGATACCCATTGCTTCTTGTTGACCACCTCTTCTTCTATCAACGGTATCATGGCATATCCACCGCCGAGGGTGAAAATGCCAATCTTAAAGAAGGTGGTAAAGAAAGTCCCATAAGACCCACCCCCTTGCCCCTCCCTGTGAGGGAGGGGAGTGGTAACATTAGTGGATTCTCTGCTATTATCAGTCATTTAATACTGTACTAAGGGTAATTGCTCCCGCCCTTATAAGGAGGGTGAGGGGAGGGTCTTCTCCACCCATTTGCGGGCATTTACGAAGGCCTCGATCCAAGGCGTTACCTCGTCGTTCTTGCGATCAGCGGGATACCAGGCGTTCTGCCAGGGGAATACGGCACGCTCCAAGTGAGGCATCATGCAGAGATGACGACCATCAGCAGAACAGATACCTGCTACGTTGTAGTCAGAGCCGTTAGGATTAGCGGGATAACCAGCGTAGTTGTACTTGGCAATCACATTGTAAGCGCTCTCTGCCTCGGGCAATGAGAACTTACCTTCTCCGTGAGCCACCCACAGGCCGAGCTTGTTGCCGCTCAGTGAGCCGAACATCACAGAGTTGTTCTGAGGAATGCTCAGGCTGATGAACTCACTCTCGAACTTGTGAGAGTCGTTGTGCAACATCTTAGCACCCTTGGCACCAGTGAGACCAAGTTCAACCATCAACTGACAACCGTTACAGATACCCAGTGAGAGGGTGTCCTTGCGGGCGTAGAACTTATCGAGGGCCTCCTTCGCCTTGGGGTTGAAGAGGAAGGCACCAGCCCAACCCTTAGCAGAACCAAGTACGTCAGAGTTAGAGAAACCACCACAGAACACAATCATGTTGATGTCCTCGAGGGTCTCGCGACCAGAAATCAGGTCGGTCATCATCACGTCCTTCACGTCGAAGCCAGCCAGATACAAGCAGTAAGCCATCTCGCGCTCACCGTTGGTTCCCTTCTCACGGATGATAGCAGCCTTTACACCAGTCTTTTCGCGACGATCGGCTGAAATGCCATATTGGGCGAGTTTGCCAGTGAAGTCCTTATTGAACTTCATCTCCAGAGGCTGCTTCTTGTAGTTCTCGAAGCGCTCTTTAGCCTTGCCGTTGAAGCTCTGCTTACGGTCGAGGAGATAAGAAGTCTTGTACCAAGTGTCGCGAAGAGCATCGATATCGAATGTCAAATCCTTATCGCCAGCCTTAACCACGATTTCGCGGCTGTCCTCAACAGGATAACCAATCTTAGCATAGCCTACGCCCTGCTCCTCCATAAAGTCCTTGAACTCCTGCTTGTGCTCGTCGCTCACCTCGATAACAACACCTGGGTTCTCAGCAAACAGAGTCTTTACGACGTCGCCATCCTTGCAGATGTCGTGCAGGTTGATATGCATACCGCCCTTCTGGTTGGCGAAGCACATCTCGAGCAGCGTGGTGATAAGACCACCTGCAGAGATATCGTGACCAGCCAGAATCCAACCCTTCTCAATCATCTGCTGTACAGCCATGAAAGCGTCAGCAAAGTATTCTGCGTTCTTAACCGTTGGAACATCGTCGCCTACCTTACCCAAGCTCTGGGCGAAGGCAGAACCACCAAGACGCTGCTCGTCGAACGAGAAGTCGATATGATAAAGTGAGGCGTTCTTATCGTTTACCAATACGGGCGATACCACCTTCTTGATGTCAGAAACCTCACCACCAGCACTGACGATCACGGTTCCTGGAGAGATGATCTTCTCACCGTTAGGATACTGCTGAGAGAGTGACAGTGAGTCCTTACCAGTTGGTACGTTGATATGCAGATCGCAGCAGAAATCTGAGAGAGCCTTCACACCAGCATACAGACGGGCATCCTCACCCTCCTGAGAGCGACAAGGCCACATCCAGTTAGCCGACAGACTCAGCGAATCCATACCCTCAGCCAATGGAGCCCAAACGATATTCGTCAGAGCCTCAGCAACAGAGAGTACAGAACCTGCAGCGGGATCAGCCAGACCAGCCTGAGGTGCGTGACCCAGAGCGGTGGCAATACCCTTCACGCCACGATAGTCGAGGGCTACGACACCACAGTCGCTCAGAGGCAACTGAATCTCACCCTGACACTGCTGACGGGCAATCTTACCTGTTACCGAGCGGTCTACCTTGTTAGTCAACCAGTCCTTACAAGCTACAGCCTCCAACTGGAGCACGCGCTCCAAGTATTCGTTAATCTTATCCTGTGTGTAGGTCACATCCTCATAGTGACGCTCCACCGTATTATCCTTCATGATGGTCTTGGGCGAATGACCGAACATCTGAGCCACGTCGAGATCGAAAGGCTTCACACCGTCGCCCTGCTTGAATGAGAAGTGGGCATCGCCAGTGGTCTCACCAACGACATACAGCGGAGCACGCTCGCGCTCAGCAATCTTGCGTACATGTTCGATATGCTTCTCGTCGATGAGCAGACCCATACGCTCCTGACTCTCGTTGGCGATGATTTCCTTAGAAGAGAGAGTCTTATCACCGATAGGCAACTTAGTCATATCAATCTCACCACCGCACTCTTCAACGAGCTCTGACAGGCAGTTCAGGTGACCGGCAGAACCGTGGTCGTGGATAGAAACAACGGGGTTCACATCCTCCTCGCAGAGTGCACGAACCAAGTTGTATGCACGCTTCTGCATCTCAGGGTTGGCACGCTGTACGGCGTTCAACTCGATACCGTTGCTGTAGCGACCCGTATCAACAGATGATACAGAACCGCCACCCAGTCCGATGCGGTAGTTATCACCACCTACAACAACGACCTTATTGCCCTTCTGAGGCTCTTTCTTCAAGCAGTCGCGCTTCGTGCCGTAACCGACACCACCGGCCAGCATAATGACCTTATCGTAAGCATATTTCTCTTTGCCTTCCTGATGCTCGAATGTCAGCACAGAACCGCAAATCAGTGGCTGACCGAACTTGTTACCGAAGTCGGAAGCACCGTTAGAGGCCTTGGTCAGAATCTGCTGAGGCGTCTGATATAACCACTGACGAACGGGCAGAATGTCTTCCCAATCTCTGGAAATTCCGGATAATCCGGATTCTCCGGATTCGTCCAAGCGGGGATAAGCAGTCATGTAAACAGCGGTACCAGCGATTGGCCATGAGCCGACACCACCACCCATACGGTCGCGAATCTCACCACCCGTACCAGTAGCAGCACCGTTGAAAGGCTCTACGGTCGTTGGGAAGTTGTGCGTCTCAGCCTTCAGCGAAATCACACTCTCTATATCCTTAATCTGGAAATAGTCGCTGGTGCTCTGATCTTTCGGAGCGAACTGCTCAACAACAGGTCCCTGTGCAAAAGCCACATTATCCTTATATGCCGAGAGAATTTTATTGGGGTTCTCCTGGGTAGTCTTCTTAATCATGGCGAAGAGGCTTGACTCCATCTCCTTGCCGTCGATAATAAAGGTACCACCGAAGATCTTATGACGGCAGTGCTCAGAGTTAATCTGGGCGAAACCGAAAATCTCAGAGTCTGTCAATGGACGACCGTTCTGTTTCTCCAGTCCGTGCAGATACTCAATCTCCTCTGGGCTCAGAGCCAGACCTTCCTGCTCGTTGTATTCCTCCAAGTTATCTACATACTTGATGGGCTCAGGTTTGATGTTAATCGTAAAGATGTCCTGATTGATGCCGTTATACATACGTTGCAGCATCTCGTCGTACTCGGCATCTTTGTTCGCCACGGGGAAATATTCCTCGATACGGCTGATGCCTTGAATACCCATGTTCTGCGTAATCTCTACGGCATTGGTCGACCATGGGGTCACCATTTCACGACGCGGACCGATAAAGAATCCATCGAGATTGTCTGCATCCAGCAGTGTTGCTTCACCATAAAGCCAACTTAATTTCTTGATTTCCTGTTCACTCAGTGTGTGATCGGCCTCTGTGGCAATCACGGTTTTTTGTGGGGTCTGAAAGAAACGTATCATATCTTTTCTATATTTGTTATTTTTTATTTCTTCTTGGTTGTTTTCTTTGTTGCCGGTTTCTTGGTAGTTTTCGGTTTGCTGACAATAACAGGCTTTGCCTTTTCCACATAAGGCTCTTGCTTCAAAAGTGTCCAGGCGGCCTCCAAGATATTGTTTTTGAGTTGGTCTGGATAGTTGGGATTGTCCGAGAGGAAATTCTCCACCGCCTGTTTCGCTATCACGCTCTTGTGGTGGGCGAGTACGGCTTTCATCCATTCGCGGGTAAAATAAAGGCTGCTGCTTTTCTGGATGTCCTTGAGCGAAGAGAGACTTGTTGAGATATAGTCGAGATTCTGGGGCTCGTAGATGTCGGCACTCAATAGGTCGAGCGTCTGGAGAGCCCATGCCTCGTGTTGACGGTTCTGGGGTTTGAGCAGACTATTGAAGAGTTCAGTCCGTTTATTCTCATCGGGATTGCAGGCTTGGCTCACAAAGTCGAATTCTTTCTTCAGTTCCTCTGAGTTCAGCCAACTGCGCTCAGCGTCTAAAATCTCTTTCCAGCATTCGGGCTGGAGCATGGCAAGGCGATAGGCCATGTTCATGTAGTCATGCTCATCGAAGAGTGTTGACTCGTTATGTTGATCTAAAATAGTACTGATCTGGCGTCTCACGTCGGGAGAAGTCATGTTGGCGGCCAGTTTGCGGATGATGGCCTGACGGCAGTCCTTAGTCTTGTTTTCACCCAGTAAGTCCATCATGCAGAGTTCAAGGGTGGCGCGTTGACTGGGTGTCATATCGAAGGCAATCTTGAACATATGGTCGATGGCTGTCGACATAATCAGCGGGTTCTTCTCCTTCATCATCAGACGGTAGATTTCTCCGAAATAGGAGGGGTTGACCTTTCCCATCAGATAATGGTTGTGGATGGTTTCCAGCAATAGTAAGCGGTTTAGGTCGTTGCGAGTGGTAATCAGGCGGAGGGGAAGTTTTGTGACATAGTCGTCATCGAGCGTAAATTGGCCATAGCCTCGTCCATCGTGGTTAGGAATGATGAAAGTCGGTTTTTCCTTCAGTCTGAATGTCATGATTGGTTGTTGCATATCCACATGGATGGTCTGGCTACTTCCTAAATTGAAAATGACAAACACGTCGAATTTTTGTCGCCAGCAGAGTCCGCGCCCGAAGGGGTCGGTCTGTGAGATGATAAGTTGTCCGTCATTGTAGGTGGTGTGAATGATAGGCATGCCTTTCTGTCGGACCCATACTTCGCTGAACTGACGCACTCCGGCAGCTGGAGCCTCTTTGTCGAGTATGGTCAGCAAATCGTCCCAGGACGCTTCCTTAAGATAGTTGTTTCGTAGGAAGGTGCGGATGCCATTCTGCATATTGGTCGCTCCCATGAGATCTTCCAACATCCGCATCATAACCGCCGATTTGTTGTAGACGATGGGGTCGTTGAGCATGTTGGTGTGATCGAGTTTGTCGGGTGGCAAGGCGATGGGGTGGGTGCCCTCTGTACGGTCAACTGCCATTGCCTGAGCCTGATAGGTCCTGATGAAATTGAGGTCATAGTCTGACTTGGCATATTGGCGGCGGGTAATCTTCGAGGCCATAAAGTTGGTTAGTATCTCCTCAGCCCATTCCTCATCCGGGTTTTTCAGATTCACCATACTACCAAACCAGAGGTGGGCTGCCTCATGGGCCATAAACTCCGTGCGGCTTAGTTCCTCTTCCTTAGTAGGGGCGTTGCGAAGGAAGACGTGTTGGTCGTCTAAAAGGATATACCCCAAATAGTCCGTACATCCCAACTGATAACCGGGCATGATAACCAGATCGCACTCTTTGAAGGGATATTTTATGCCAGTATAACTCTCCATCCATTTCAGCGACGCGGCCATCTCATCGATGATCTTTTCCAGTTGCTGTATCTTTGTGGGGTCTGTCTCGCGATAAAGGGTCCGAATCTGAAAGCCTTCGCGGGAGGATGTTTTTTCCTGAAAGTTGCCTGCTACGAAGGAATATAGATGGGGAGGCAAAGGCTTACTTTCGTCGCAGACAATCGTCTTCCATCCTTCTGGTGCATTAAGTTGGGTGTTGTATTTGGCTTTGATGTCAGGTTGGTCGAAACAGGGGAAGAGAGAACTGATGCTATTGGTGGCAAAGCGGGTGAGTTGATAGTCGCTATTGCGTTCCAGTGCATCATTCTGGGAAGTAAACATGAACGTGAGTGTGACAGGTCCGGGTCTTAGGAATTTTGCCGGAACGATGATATGATCGTTTTTTGTAGAAACCTTGCGCTTCTTCTTCTCGACATAGACTTCTCCGTTGATTTTCCCCTGAAAGTCAAGCACCACATCGGCTTTGTTTCTCAGATTGAAGGAAACGACAGCCAAACCAGACACCTTTTCTCTTTGACCGACAGGGATGTTGAAGGTCAAATCATATTTGACGTTACTGATATTGGCTTTCCGTTGAGCAGCAAGTTCCTTGGAAACTCCTTTTTCAGGGGTTTGTGAACAGATGCCCAATACCACGAAGCAGAATACTGACAGAAGCAAGAATCTGCATTTTTTCATTTCGATATCGTTTTTGAGTGCAAATTTAATTAAAATAATTCTAATTCGACAAACCTTTTGATGGTTTTTTGCTTTCAATGCGTAAATTTGCAGTCGAATTACTCATAAAGAATATGATAGATATGAAAAAGAATGTATTGTTTATAGTACTGGCAGGTGGATTGCTCCTGGCCAGTTGTGCATCAAAGAAGGATCTGGTCAACTGCCAGACGGAGAATAAGTCGTTGGCCGAGAGTCTGCAGAATGCAAAGGAAGAGTTGGCTGCCAAGAATGCCCGTATTGCCAGTTTGGAAGAACAGCAGAGAGGTATGCAGCAGTTGTTAAAGACTTCGGAGGCCAAGTATGAAAAACTCCAGGAATCACTGGACAAGAGCCTGTCGAATGCTAATCAGAACAATATCTCCATTGAGAAATTGGTAGATCAGATCAATGAGTCGAACCAGTATATCCGTCATTTGGTGGAGGTGAAGAGTAAGAGCGATTCACTGAACATGGTTCTTACCAATAATCTGACGCGATCTCTCTCGAAGGAAGAGATGAAGGAGGTTGACATACAGGTACTGAAAGGTGTGGTCTATATCTCCTTGGCTGACAATATGCTCTATAAGAGCGGTTCATACGAGATTAACAGTCGTGCTGCACAGACCCTTTCGAAGATTGCCAAGATTATCAAGGACTATAAGGACTACGATGTGCTCATTGAGGGTAATACCGACAATGTGCCTATCTCAAAGCCCAACATCCGTAACAATTGGGACCTCTCTGCCCTCCGTGCCTCTTCTGTGGTGCAGGCTCTGCAGAATGACTATGGCGTAGACCCGAAGCGTCTGACGGCTGGTGGCCGTGGTGAGTATAATCCTCTTGCCACCAACGATACAGAGTTAGGCAAGCAGCGTAACCGCCGTACTCAGATCATTATTACGCCGAAACTCGACGAGTTCATGGATCTCATCGGCGAAGCGCCGGAGACAGAATAACCGAACCGACTTCTTATGACGGCAGTTTTTAGTGACTATCTGGACCAGCAAAAGACTCGCATCGGTAATGTGATCGATGCGAGTCTCAGTCAGTTTAAGGCAGAGGACTGGGACATCATAGTCATGATGGGTCAGGAGAAGTATAAATCCCTGTTTGATGAACACTGGGATATCATCACCGACTATCCTTCTCGTCGCGGCAAGTATCTGCGTCCGGCCCTTGTCATGCTGATGGCAGAGGCCATGAGCGGTTCGTCAGAGAAGGCGGTCTTTACGGCTACGGCTATGCAGATGAGTGAGGACTGGATCTTGATACACGACGACTGGGAGGACGGCTCTTTGGAGCGTCGTGGCAAACCGGCTCTTCACCGTCTGGTAAGTTCCGAGATTTCCGTCAATGCAGGTGACACGCTGCATGAGTGTATGCATCGTGTGCTCAGCGAGAACTTCCGTCTGTTGGATGTCAGTCTGGCCCGCCGGGTACAGCGTGAGTTTTTCCTGATGCTGGGTCGCACTACTTTTGGCCAGTATGCTGAGATCAAGTGGACACAGGACAACAAACAGGACATGACGGACGAAGATGTGCTCTTCACTGTCAGCGGTAAGACGGTCTATTACACGGTGGCAGGTCCTCTGCGCTTAGGCGCCATCCTGGCAGGTGCCACCGATGAGCAGTTGCAACGTATCTATGCGTTCAGTTATCCGTTGGGCCTTTGTTTCCAGATTCGTGACGATGTGCTTGACCTTACGGGCGACTTTGAGGGGCAGAAGAAGCAGTCACTGAACGATATCTATGAAGGCAAGCGCACATTGATCCTGCTCCATCTGCTGCGCCATTGCACAGATGACGAGCGTCAGCGCGTCGAAGCCATCTTGGGCAAGCCTCGTGAACAGAAGACGGCAGGAGAAGTGCAGTATATCCGTGACCTGATGGATGTCTATGGCAGTATCCGCTATGCTGAGTCGTGTGCTGAGGCTTACGCGCGCGATGCCCTTGATAGACTTTCCACGATTGACTTTATTCAGGAGTCTTATCGTCCCCTCTTCTGTGGGATGGTTGATTTCATCCTTCGCAGAGGGAGATAGTCTATATTAGTACTGTCGTAATTTTCAATAGTAGTGTCGTAGCGAAAATTAGTACTGTCCTCGCGCGTAAGCGCGTAATATTGTCATATCCACTTTTTATCCCACCTATCCCGCCTATTCCACACCCATAGTAAGAAATTTTACGTGTGGGATAGGCGGGATGAGTGGGTAAATTATCGTTTTCCCTAGGAACGTGCGTGCGCGCGTGAGAGGTTTATCTTCTCGATTGGTGCTCCTTCATGTAGTCGCGGGGCGACATGCCGTAGAACTTCTTGAACACGGTGGAGAAGGAAGCCGAATTGGAGAAACCGCAGGCATACATGACTTCTGTGACGTTCATGCCCTGGTTGGCCAGGAGATTAGCAGCCTGTTTCAAGCGGAGGTTACGAATGAAGTCGTGAGGCGTCTGGCCCGTCAGTTCTTTCATCTTTCGGTGCAGATGTACGCGACTGATACCGACCTGCTCGGCCACCATGTCTACGCTGAGGTCTGAGTCGTCGAGGTGGGCATTGATGGCTGTCATCACACGTTCAAGCAGTTTCTCATCAGGCGATTTCATCTTGATTTCGTCCACCTGTTCTTCCAGATTATCGTTGCGTCCGTATTTGAGTTGGAGCAGACGGTGTGAATTGAGCAGGTTCATGATAGTACGGCGTAGGATGTCCATATTGAACGGTTTGACGACATAGGCGTCGGCACCCGTCTCTAATCCCTCCAACTTGTCTTCGTCGCGGTTCTTGGCAGTCAACAGAATGACAGGGATATGGTTGGTGCTGGGATTCGACTTGATCTTGCTACAAAGGGTATTACCGTCCATTTCCGGCATCATCACATCGCTGAGCACGAGGTCAGGCTTGATATGGAACACCTCCGACAGGGCTTCACGACCATTGACGCAGATTCTGACATCATAGTCTTTGCACAGTTCACTGTCTAAATAGTCACGTATTTCGTCATCATCTTCGGCAATGACAATTTTCATCTTGTGGCTCGTCGGCTGTTCAATGATAGACGGTTCTTCTTCCTGGTTTTCTGTCTCTGTCTCAACAGGAACCAGTTCAGAAGCCGTGGTTTCCTCATCGTATATCATCTCTTCTGGTTTCAGATGAGCGTTTCCTAATGGGATGGCCACCACGAATTCGCAGCCCTCTTCCAGATTATGGGCGGTGATGGTACCATGGTGCAGTTCAACGAGCGAGCGGGTCAGGTCGAGGCCGATGCCCGTTCCGGTATGCCTGTCGTTGATGGTGGATTCTGTCTGGTAGAATCGCTCGAATATTTTGTCTAATTTGTCTTCCGGTATCTTCTCGCCATTGTCGCTGATAGCGATGTAGGCTGACTGATCATCATGGCTGACGCGGATGTCGATCTTTCCGCCGGACGGCGTGAATTTGAAGGCATTGGAAAGGATGTTCATGATCACCTTGTCAAAATTACGGCGGTCTATCCATACGGGTAGTTTATTGTCATCGTGTTCGTAGGTGAAGGTAAGGAGTTTTGCCTTGGCCTGGTTGTCGAAAAGGTCATAGACATCTTTCACGAACTTGATCAGGTCTGTTTCTGCCATGCGCATCAGCATCTGGCCTTTGTCAATCTTTCGCAGGTCCATCATCTGGTTGACGAGGCTGAGGATGCGGTCTGCGTTCCGCTTGATAATCTCATAGACCCCTTTGCGTTGTGGGTCCTCCTCGTTCTTAATCAGTGAGAGTAATGGGGTGAGGATAAGGGTCATCGGTGTGCGTATCTCATGACTGATGTTCATGAAGAAACGCAGTTTGGCATCACTCATCTCTTCAGCGTGGATATGTTCCTGCAGACGCTGTCGGTTCTTCTCCCTGCGGCGATGGGTTACCAGCAACTGCCAGAGGATGGCTCCAATCACGAGGAGATAGAGGCAATATGCCCATGCAGAACGGTACCATGGGCTGTGGATAATGACTGTAAACACCTTTTCTGGAGTCTCAATGTTATTACGTACAGCCTTTACGCGGAAGCGGTAGGCGCCTGGTGGCAGGTGCGTGAAGGTAATCTCGTTGACGCCCGGCTGTAAGCTGGAGTAGGCCTCGCCGTTGATACTGTATAAATAAGTAATGTGTTCTGGACTGTCGTAGGTGAGTGTTGAGAACTGCAGGACAAAGTTGTTGTCATGGGCCGCCAATTGGAAACGGTCGGAAGCAATGACGGATGTGTCGCAGATATGATAGATGCCGGATTCGGAAGCGCTGTTAATGGGTCTGCTGTTGACAAGGAATCTTACCAACCGGACTGTCGCGTCCCATTTGGTCTGTTTGATGTCCGCAGGGTTGAACCAAGTCAGACCTCCGACTCCGCCAAACAGCATCGTACCATTAGAGGAGGTGCAGGAGGCACCGTCTGAGAACTCGTTTGACTGCAACCCATTGTCTATGAAATAGTTTTGGGTCAGGTCGGTTTTTGGGTCGTAGCAGTAGAGGCCGTGGTCTGTTGCAATCCAGAGATTTCCTTTTGCGTCCTGTTCGATAGAGGCAATGCCATTTTCTGACAGCCCTCTGTCCGTTGAAGCCTGTTTCAGATCCTTTTTCAATAGGTCATAACAATAGAGTCCGTCGTTCGTTCCTATCCATAGTCTGCCGGAATATTCCCTGGCAATACGGGTGGGGTTGGGGTAGTTCAGACTGTTCTTTCCGAAAACACTGATCCAACTGTTTTTCTCTAGATCTAAACAGCAGACACCGGTTGAGGTTGCCACATAAATACGCTTGTTGTCCGGAGAGATGGATAGTTGAGAGGTATAGTCGTTGGCAATGCTATTGATGCTCCGGTCGCTTTCTGCACGGTTCTTCACCTTGTAGGTCTCCGTTTTCATAGACTCTTGGTCGAGCATCACCACGCCGTGTCCCATAGTGGCAAACCACAGACGGTTCTTGTTGTCTACCTCAATGTCGAAAATGCTGAGATTGGTTGACTGAGGAAAGTCGTACCTGTGATATTGCAGGGTGTTGGGATCGATCCATCCGCCACCTTCATTATAGGAACCGATCCAGATGTGGCCTTTTAGATCTTCTTCAATGGCCATGATGGAGGCTGGGAAATTCTCCTTGAAATGCTTCAGTGGCTTTTGGCTGCTGTCGAAACAGTAAAGACCGTCTTTGTCGGTACCAACCCATGTGCGGCCCTTGCTGTCCTGACAGGTACTGACGACACAGGCATTACCTATTATATTACGCGTACCTAATTTATATCCTATATAATGGAATCCAGTTGAGGTACTGGGTTGCATGAAGATGCCTTTCTGAAGAAGTCCGAACCAGAAATTACCGTTCTGGTCTTCTGTGATGGAGACAACCTTACTTTTGGGAAGGTCTACTTCAAGGCTATGGAAAGGATTATCGGTGAGTATGCCTGTCTGGGGGTTGTAAATACCAATACCTTCTCCGTCGTAGCCTAACATCAACTCCTTTCTGCTGTTGAAATAGAGTTCTGTGATAGGTTTGTTGCCAGTGCCCTCTATTCTTTGGAATTCGTTTCCTGACAATTTGAAGAGGCCGGCATTTGAGGTTCCTAAGTAAAGTGTTCCGTCTGTACTTTCGCAGATCTTACGCAGGTAAGTCCTCATGGGGCTATCCTTGAAATAGGTGCGTGAGGTTTTTTCATTCATGCAGATCAAGCCGTCATCTCTGGTGAGTACCCAGATGTTGCCTTTTTGGTCTTCCATCAGTTGTTCCACCGTATGGATTCCTTTCAAGGGACCTCCCACTTGGTGGGCTTGTCTTGTATCGTTTATTTTCAGGACACCAAAACCTGAGGTGCCTACCCATATATCCCCGTTTCTACATACGAGGAAACAAGTAATATAGCAGTCGATGTGTTTCCCGTTCAAGTCTTTCACCTCGACCGTCTGGAAAGTGTTGCCGTCATATATTTGTAAAATGCCCCACATGCCAAGATAGAAATGGCCATTGTGATCCTGTACGATACAATTCACATAGTTGCTGGCCATGCCAGTCTTGCTACCTTTTTCTTTTTTATAGATGTGGAACTGGTAGCCGTCGTATCTGTTCAGACCATTACGGGTGGCTGACCAGATGAATCCGTTGTTGTCAAGATAAACTTGGTTGGTGAAATTGCTTGATAGTTGGTGATTGGCATCATACAACTTGCCCATCTGAGCGTAATTGTTCAGTGCGAGGAGGTATATAGCGACGGTTAGAAGGACTCGAAAAAGTCCGTTAGTTAGTCGAAGTTTTTTCCTTTTCATTTGTTTTAGTATATTACAAAACCGATGCAAAGATACGGCTTTTTTTTAAAAAACAAACTATTTGTTACCTAAAATAAAGAAAATGTTACACAAATTTTTGTTAATTATGCAAAAAACCCTTACCTTTGCACCGAATTTTGATATTTATATTGTGTATTTTACAAATAGCCTAATCAATTTTAATGATTAAAGAGTATGAATCAAAACCAGGCAAGATGAAACAGTTGACTTATTTACTGAGCGAAACTGTTCTCTTGGGGGCTCAACGACTACGCCGCGGGGCGGTCTTGTTGTTGATGATGGCGTTCTGTATCACGATGTGGGCACAGAGCGGTATTACCATTAAGGGAACTGTTGTCGATTCAAACGGCGAGGCGCTGATAGGTGCCTCCGTTGTAGTAAAGGGAAATACGTCGATGGGTACGATTACGGACCTTGATGGTAATTTCTCTTTGAGTGTTCCTTCTGAATCGACGACAATCGTTGTTTCCTACGTAGGAATGAATACCAAAGAATTGAAGGTTGGTAAGCAGCGCGATTTCAAAGTGACGCTGAACGACAATACTGAAATTCAGGAAGTGGTGGTTGTTGGTTATGGCCAGCAGAAGAAAGCCTCTGTAGTGGGTGCCATCACCCAGACCACGGGTGAAGTGCTGGAGCGTGCTGCTGGTATTGGTAGTGTTGGTGCTGCCCTCACTGGTAACCTCCCAGGCGTCGCAACAATTGCTTCTACAGGTCAGCCGGGTGAAGAAGACCCCCGTATTTACATTCGTGGTGCAGCAGCCTGGAACCAGGATGCCCAGCCGCTGATTCTCGTCGATGGTGTCAAGCGTGAGATCAAGTCCGTAGATGTTACATCAGTTGCTACGATTTCAGTGTTGAAAGATGCCTCCGCTACTGCTGTTTATGGTGTTGAAGGTGCGAATGGCGTTATCCTGATTACCACTAAGCGTGGTGTGGAAGGCAAGGCAAGAATTGATATTGGCTTCAATGCTACATTGAAGGCTGTGTCAAAACTTCCGCGCAAGTATGACTCTTACGACGGTTATATGCTTCGCAATCAGGTCATTGAGCATGAACTTGCCTTAAGCGGTGATGCCTCTTGGGCCTATTATCGTCCACAGACATTTATTAACAATTTCCGTAATCAGGACTATACCGTCAAGCCCCATTATAATACTAAAGGTGACTATCTTGGTGACTATAGTCAGGCAGAACGTTATCCAAACATTGACTGGCAGGAGGAGATGTTCAGGAATACCGCCTTATCGTATAATACAAACATCAATTTCTCCGGTGGTACTAAGGCCGTCAAATATTTCGTGGCATTCGACTTCCAGAACGAAGGTGACATGACTAGGATTTGGGAAAACAATCAGGGTTATGAAGGTGGTTATTCATATAATCGTTTGAATGTTCGTTCGAATTTGGACTTCCAGATTACGAAGACCACTCAGTTCAAGGTGAATTTGGCCGGATCTAATGCGCAACAAAAGAATCCACGTTATTATTATGGTAATAGCGGTGAATTCTTCCAGCAGCAGAACTGGGCAGGTGCCTATCGTATGCCGCCAAACGTTTTCCCTGTTAAGTTCTCGAATGGTGCTTGGGGATACTCCAGACTGGCTGCCTCTAATATGGCTAACTCTCCTATGAATGTTGCAACGGCTGGTTATGAGTTGGGTACCATTACACGTGTATTCACCGACTTTGCCCTTGAGCAGAATCTTGATTTCGTCACAAAAGGACTTGTGGCTCGCGGTACGATTTCTTGGGACAATCAGTTTAATGAGGCTGATCGTGGTATTAATGCAGCCGGCGGTGGTCATGTGAATAATACTGCATACATACTTCCTGAGGATGGAGAGTTGCTTTTTGAGAATGAGATTTTTAGCAACACAGGCTTCGATTACTATGAGATGCGCGACTGGTCTACTCAGGCTGGAAACGTAAGTCGTACAAGCCGTGCTACTGAAATGTCGCTCCAACTCTTCTGGGGACGGCAGTTCGGTAACCATAATGTGACTTTGATGGGTAACTGGAAACGCCGTAACAATGCATATAATTCAGAACTTGAGAATCGTCGTGAGGACTGGGTATTCCGTACCACATACGATTATAAGAGCAGGTATTTTGCCGAAGTCAATGGCGCTTACAACGGTTCACAGAAATTCTCCCCGGACAACCGCTTTGCATTTTTTGCTTCTGGAGCGTTAGGTTGGATGGTCTCTGAGGAGAAATTCATGAAGCCATTGAGAGATAAGAAGATTATTGACATGTTAAAGATTCGTGGGTCTTACGGTGAAATCGGTGATGATAGTGCAGGTGACCGATGGGCTTACATTACAGGTTGGGAAGTCATTGGTCCTTATGAGATGGGACTGGATCGTACTAATAGCCCGTTTACTGGCTATAAGGAATCTACAATTGCCAATCCGGATCTCCGTTGGGCAACGGTCAAGAAGATGAATATCGGTTTCGACTATGCTTTCCTTGGTGGTATGTTTGCCGGTAGTTTCGACGTGTTCCGCGATGACCGTTATGATATCTTTATATACGGAACCGACCGTTCTGTACCTTCGTATTATGGTGCTGCTAAGACCCCTGACGTCAACAAGGGTAAGATTAAGAATTCCGGTTTCGAATTAGAACTTCGCTTCAATAAGGTGTTGAATAACGGAATGCGTTTCTGGGTCAATGCCAACTATACTTACGCACACAACGTGATTAAACTGAAGGATGACCCCGAACTGATACCTGCTTATCGCAAGGCTCAGGGTTATTCTCAGGGGCAATATGTGTCATACATCGACAATGGCTTTATCAACACCTACGACGAACTCTATAGTACACCGGAACATCAGAGTAATGATGCGCAGGTTCTTATCGGTGACCATTATATTGTAGACTTTAATGGTGATGGCGTTGTTGATCAGACCAATGATCAGGCTCCTTACGGCTACACGGGAACTCCTGAGCACACCTACAATGCTACGATCGGATGGGAGTGGAAAGGCTTCTCATGCTTTGCTCAACTCTATGGTGTTACAGGTGTCACACGTGATGTCACCCTAACTTCTTTCCCAGATCAGTTGCTTACTGTATATGATACGGGTACTTGGTGGAGTTCAGCGGCCAAAGGCGGAGAAGTCGTCATGCCGCGCTTCAACACGCAGGCTACTGGTGGCAACAATGGTACACAGTACCTCTTCGATGGTTCCTATTTCCGACTGAAGAACGTGGAAGTGGCCTACACATGGACGAAAGGTTGGATCAAGAAACTTGGTTTCACAAGCCTGAAGATTTATCTGAATGGCAATAACCTGTTCCTCATCACAAAGATGCCTGACGACCGTGAGAGTAATTACGGTTGGAGTGGGGGTGGCGGTGCTTACCCGACAGTCAGACGTTTTAACCTCGGATTTAAACTATATATATAAATAGGTAGAATAGGTTTAATGGGTTTAATTGATATGAAATATTATAATAACATAAAATCCCTTTTGTGCGGAACGCTACTCCTTTTGTGTAGCGGTGCTTCCTTCATTTCTTGCACCGACTGGCTTGATAAGGATCCTGAGTCTATCGTAGCAGAGGATGAGGCATTTAAGAACTACCGTAATTTTCAGGGATATATTGAGGAAATCTATAGCCTGATTCCTGACAAGGAGAAGGTGAACTATTGTAGCGGATGGAATATGGGTGACGATGCTGTTCACAACACTGAAGGCTTTGCACACATAGATCATCAGGTTGACCTCGGAAACTACCGTAACTGGTATAACAACAGCCAGTTCTGGCTGAATGGTGACAGATACTCGCTTTGGAAAAGTTCATGGTATTGTATCCGTAAGTGTAATATGGGTATTGCGAACATTAAGTCCCTTGTCGGTTCAGATGAAGAACGCGACCTGTTACTCGGACAGATGTATTTCTTCCGTGCTTGGTGGCATTTCGAACTGATGTGTTATTTCGGTGGTCTTCCTTATATTGATGAAGCATATGAGGCTGCAGCAATTCCTGAACTTCCCCGTCTTTCTTTCCAAGAATGTGCCGATCGCTGTGCTGAAGATTTTCAACGGGCATACGATCTTCTTCCAGCGGATCCTCAGGCTTGGGACGAGACGCTGGCAGGTATGCAGACGGCAGGAAAGAATGAACTGCGTATCAATAAGTTCATGGCGTTATGTTATCTCGGCAAGTGTTATCTTTGGGCAGGTTCTCCACTCATGAAGGAGTTTGAGAAGACTAAGAACGGTGGCGTTGCCCAACTTTTGGGTGCCAGTTCCAATGGTAAGACCTACGACTATGATGTCGCCTATTGTAAGAAGGCTGCTGAGGCATTAGGCAAGGCACTCACTATGGTAAATAGAGGAACTGTCAATTACAAATTGGCTGAATTCAATTATACAAGTATCTATGACCATGAGAAAAATGAGGATGCTGAGGATTGCTACTCAGACAACTTCTATACCGTTAAGCAGAGTTGGAAGGTGCCAGGTGCCCATGAAGCCATCTTCCGCGGTATTTGTTCTGGTCTGAATACTGCCAACTGGAACCACGCAAAGATATTTGGTCCAAAAGTGGCTGGTCTTGTTGCGCACGACAAAATCATTCACCATCCTACAGCCAACCTTATCGACCAGTACGGTATGGCTAACGGGCAGCCTATCTATCTTGTTCGGAATGGTGTGTATGTATTGAACCCTGAATCAGGCTGGGATCCTGAGCATCCATATAAGAATCGCGACCCACGATTCTATCACGACATCGTGTTCGACGGATTCCACTATGTGCTCAGTACCGATGCATTGACAGCAGAGCAGAAAAAGCATGAATACTGTACACTTTACACAGGTGGTGCCATGCGTGGCGTTGCCGATGGTAGCAGTACAGGCTATTTCATCCAGAAGTTGACTCCTCATCAGTGTAATGAGGGAGACCAGTGGTACAATTGGGACACTGCCTTCGAGGCTTATCTTCCTTATATGCGTTTGGCCGATGTCTATTTGATGTATGCGGAGGCACAGGCTGCTATCTCAACAAGTGCTGCAGGCCTGAAGGATAAACCAGAATATTGTCCGTCGCTTTCTGCTGTTGACGCCATTGACAAACTCCGTGACCGTGTCAATTCAGACGACTATCCGATGGAACATGTTCAGCCTAACCTCATGGATACTAGGGAACATTTCATTGATGAGGTTCGCCGTGAGCGAGCCGTTGAACTTGCCTTTGAGGGCTTCCGTTGGTGCGACCTTCAGCGCTGGCTCCTTCTGACCGAGCCTCCTTATACAGTGAAATACTCTCATGAGTTCGAGCGTCTGGAAAAGGATACTTGGTTTAAGACCCACGATCCAAAAGATGCACAGGTGGGTAATTTCCACAAGGAAGAGTTGATTAGCCGTCGTCTGGAATCGAAACACTACTGGTTCCCGCTTCCTGACAAGGATACTTATCTTTATGAGGGATTCCCCCAGAACCCGGGATGGTAATATAATTAGAAATTAGGAATAAGAAATTAGGAATTATGATTACTAAGATAAAATATGTTATAGCGGGAATGCTGCTGATGGGATCTGTCTGCTCGGTGGCCCAGGCTGCTGACGAGTCTGCCGATTCTGTCGTGGCAAAAAAGAAAGTCCATGTTGCTTTCCGCGACAAGGATCCCGAACATCTTCTTGGAGGCATTTCATATATTGACATGGAAGAACTGTCGAAGAAAGATTATACCCAAATTAGTCTGGAAGATATGAATACCCTCGTCGGCGGATGGAATGGCAACAACCTTTGGGGTATGGACAATGACCGTCTTGACAATAACGACAATAACAATCTGCCGCTCGTGATTATCGACGGTGTTAAGCGTCCATCCAATAACGTGCTGCCTTCCGAAATCGAACAGATCACCTTCCTCAAGGGGGCACAGGCCGTTGTACTCTATGGAGCCAAGGGTGCCAAGGGTGCCATTCTGATTACCACGAAGCGTGGCAAGGTCGATGGTTTGCAGATTACAGCCAACGCCAACACGGGATTCCACGTAGCCAAGGAATTCCCTGAGTATCTCGGTTCTGCTGAGTATATGACACTCTACAACGAAGCCTGCATAAATGATAACTTGTCATCTGGCCCCAAGTACTCCCAACAAGATATCTATAATCATGCTTTGGGTGAGAATCCTTACCGTTATCCCAATGTGAATTACTATTCTGACGAATATATCCGCAAAATATATAACCGTTCTGAGGGTACATTGGAGATTCAGGGTGGTGGTCAGCGTGCCCATTTCTACACGAACATTAATTACTATCGCGCTGAAGATCTCATCAATTTTGGTCCTGCCAAGGATAACTATACAGACCGTTTCAGCGTACGCGGTAATGTTGACCTCGTCATCAACAAGGTTATCAAAGGTTTCGCCAACGCCAGTGCTACCTTCTACAATGAGAATAAGAACAAGGGAGACTTCTGGGGTGAGGCTGCCACTATGCGTCCGAATTTCCCGGAGAATGCTGCACCGCTGATTCCAATAGAAATGGTTGACCCGAATGCCAGCAAGGCACTTGCTATCCTAGGCAAGTCACTCAATCTGCTTGATGGCAGGTATTTCCCAGGCGGCACGAAGGCTACCCAGACAAATGTGATAGCAGATTGCTATTTTGGTGGTAAGACAACTGCCGTTAGCCGTCAGTTCCAGTTCGATGCTGGTTTCATCTATGATATGAGCAAGTTTGTGAGTGGCTTGTCATTCAAGACGATGTTCTCTATTGACTATGCTGCCAACTACAGCCTTTCTTATGATAACAAATACGCTGTGTTCATTCCTACATGGAGTAATTATAACTCAGATGATATTATTGTTGGACTTACTCAGCAGGGCGATGAGATAGTAACGGGTCGCATGACCATGTCAAATACCAAGTATCGCCAGACCATCAGTTGGAACGGTCATTTCGACTACGAGCACACCTTTGCCGACAAACATCATGTCACAGGTATATTGCTCGCAAATATGTATACCACCACAGCCAGTGGAACATACCATCGTTATGCCAATGCTAACTTAGGACTTCAGGCCGGATACGACTTTATGGGACGTTACTTTGCAGAGGTGGCTCTGGCCGGTGTTCATTCAGCCCGTTTGGCAGAAGGTCATCGCGAAGCAATCTCACCCTCATTCACGATTGGCTGGAATTTAGCCAAGGAGAGTTTCATGCGTGGATCCTTTGTTGACGACCTACTACTTAGTGCATCTTACAGTGACCTGAGGGAGGATATGGATGTCTATATGGGAAGCAATGAGTATTACCTCTACAATGCCACATGGTCAAATTCTGGTAGCACAGGCTTTTCATGGAATGAAGGAACTACTACCAACCATACTGTTTCCTCCACAGGTGCCAACCCGGCCCTCGATTTCGTTCACCGCAAGGAATGGTCTGTTAGTTTGCGCGGTTCGTTCTTCAACAAGTTGATTAGTACTGACCTGACCTTCTTCAATACGGATATGGATGGTTTTGTTGTCCAGGACCCGACATCGTTCCCTTCACATCTGCAAGGTAGTGGCAGTTCATTTAAGCCGGCACTCAACTATAACATTCAGAACCGCAAGGGACTCGATTTCAGTGTAACAGCCCAGAAGCAGTTTGGACAGGTTCACGCACAACTCGGTATTGTCGGCACTTATCTTACTACCAAATGGAAGCAATACGATGAGACCGTTGATCCTGCAGCAACTTGGCGAAACTCAAAAGGAGAACTCATTCATGAGGGAAATGCCCTTGATGCAATCTCGGGCTACAAATGCATCGGTTTCTATGGTGTTGATGACTTTGATTACAATGCAGAGACGGGAAAGTATACCCGGAAGCCGGGAGTTCCCGATTCGAAGATTGGTGGCGAGATCCAGCCGGGTGACTTGAAGTACGAAGATGTAAATGGTGACGGTAAAATTGACAGCAAGGACCAAGTGGATCTTGGCAAGTCGGGTTTATACGGTTCTCCTTTCACCCTTGGTGTGAATCTTACGCTCAAATATAAGAACTGGACACTCTTTGTGCTTGGCAATGGTCAGTTTGGTGCTTACGGCATGAAGACCAATCTCGGCAGTTACTATTATATGGAGGGAAACAATAAGTATTCCGTCAATGCGATAGGCCGTTGGACACCGGAGACAGCAAATACCGCTACTCATCCACGTCTGACTACAAAGAGTTCGGCTAACAATGCAGCGGCATCCACATTCTGGATTTACAGTACTGACCGCTTTAACCTTCGCAAGGTGCAAATCACCTATGATTTCCCTGCGGAAATGTTTGACGGGAAATGGGTAAAGGCCCTCTCAATCTATCTGAATGGAAATGATCTCCTCACGATTGCCAAGGAGCGCAAGTTGTTGGAAACAAGCATTGGCTATGCACCACAGACGCGTTTCTATAACCTCGGTGTTAAGGTAACCCTCTAAACAATAAACGTTAAACAATAAATATTGTGCAGAATGAAAAATAGTTCAATTATAAAAAAACTGATCAGTAAAATAACGGTTATTGGTTATTGTTTATTGGTTCTGGGTTTCGTCTCATGCGATGACATGTTTAATCCCGCAGAAGAAAACAAACGACAATTGGAAGACTTGACCAAGGAATCTACGTATGCACATGGTCTGCTGATATATGCTTATGAACGTCTTCCTTATGCAACGACTACACAGACAGATGTCGCTACTGATGACGCTGTGACCAATGTAACTAACAACACCTACCTGACTATGGCCACAGGTTCATGGGCATCAGATAATAACCCGATGTCTCAATGGGACAATTGTAAGCATGGTATTCAGTATGCCAACCTTTTCCTTTCCATCGTAGATAAGGTGAGTTGGGCACCAAGCGCTGCCTCCAAGCAGCAGATGTTCATTGACCGTATGAAAGGCGAGGCCTTTGGTATACGTGCCGTTTTCTATTACTATCTTTTGCAGGCTCATGGAGGTTATGCAGACGATGGAATACTCTATGGCGTTCCTTTGATCACTGTCGCTGAGGATGGTAGTTCTGACTTCAACCAGCCACGTGCCACTTTTGCTGATTGCGTCAAACAGTGCTTTGCTGACTGCGATAGTGCCATCGCACTTCTCCCCGATCATTATGAAGATATCAAATCTGAGGAAGAGATTCCTGCAAAGTATCTGGCACTTGGTGCAAATGTTTCTGGCTACAACCTTGTTTTTGGACAAAAGGCCAAGAATCTGTTGTCTGGTAAGGCTGCTCAGGCTGTCAAGGCACAGGTGGCACTGCTCGCCGCAAGTCCCGCATTCCGCGATCAGAGCGGAGTGACTTCTGCAGAGGCTGCAACATTCTGCGCCAATGTGCTCAAAGGCATTGGTGGAGTGTCAGGATTAGACGATAGTGGTAATACTTGGTACAAGAACAAGTCAAAAATCGACAATAGTACCACAACGGAAATTCCTGAGATAATCTGGCGTGAAGACCGTCGTCAAGACAATGATCAGGAAAAGGAGAACTTCCCCCCGACGCTCTATGGCAGAGGAAGTGTCAACCCGTCCCAGAACCTTGTGGATGCATTCCCCATGGCTAGTGGACGTCCTATTACTGACCCTCAGTCAGGGTATGATTCGCAAAATCCGTATTTCAATCGTGATCCGCGTCTTGCAGAATATATCATTTGTCACGGTTCGACTTTCAAGAAAAATGTTATCTCAACGGGTGTCGACATGCCTAATGAGGATGGTGAGACCAATGATAACCTTAACAGCATTGAGACTTCCACACGCACAGGTTATTATTTAAAGAAACTTCTTCGTGAGGAGGTCAGCGTGAGTCCCACTTCTAGTTCTTCTCAGTATCATATCTACCCGCGCATCCGTTATACAGAAATTTTCTTGGCATACGCAGAAGCAGCCAACGATGCATGGGGACCTCAAGGTGATCCGACCGGTGTCGGTTTCACTGCTTACGATGTCATCAAGGCCATCCGCGGACGTGCGAGTCTCGGTAGGGATGAGTACGGCTTCCCACTCCCCGGAGGCGATGAGTATCTTGAGGAAATCAAGTCTGACAAGGCGAAAATGACAGAACTCATCCGTAACGAGCGTCGTATTGAACTCTGCTTTGAGAACAAACGCTTCTGGGATCTCCGCCGCTGGCAGATGCCTTTGAACGAGAGCGTCAAGGGCATGAAGATTGAGAAGGTGGATCCCGAAAAGGAAGACAGCCCGCTTAAATATACCACGATTGAAGTAGAGGATCGCAAATACGACAGTACATACCAATGGTACGGACCTATTCCGAAGGGTGAAGTGCTCAAATGGAGCAACCTCAGTCAAAACAAGGGGTGGTAATAATGAGTCAAGATTTAAGAATTAAGAGTCAAGAAATTATGATGAAACTCAAGAAATATATTTATGGTGTAGCCTTGGGAGCAGTCTCTCTCACATTTGCTTCGTGCTATAATGCTGACAAAGAGTTCCCTGACTATGAAGGAGGTACAACTGCTTATTTTGCCTATCAGTATCCGGTACGTACTCTCATACTGGGCAACGACATTTATGATAATACGATTGACAACGAGCACAAGTGCCGGATATGGTCAACGATGGGCGGTGCATATGGCGGACGTGATGCAGTGGTAGATGTTGTCATTGACGAGACGCTCTGCAATGACCTCTATTTTACTGATGAAGGTGGAAACGCAGCGGCTCCTGTTATGCCAATGCCAAAAGACTACTATCAACTTTTGTCAAATTCCATCCCTTACAAGGGTAACCCTCGTGGCTATGTGGAGGTACAGTTTACGGATGCTTTCTTTAACGACCCCTTAGCAGTTGAAAATACCTACGTGATTCCATTGCGAATGACGAAAGTAGTGGGCATTGACTCGATTCTCGTCGGCAAACCACGTGAAGGTCTCACGCCTGCTCGTCCGAATTCAGAGGATTGGGAAGTTCTACCCAAGGATTATGTACTATACCTCGTAAAGTATATGAACCCCTGGCAGGGGAAATATATCCGCCGTGGTGTGGATAATGTGACAGAAAAGGGAAATACCAAAACGATAGTCCGTAAGGATACGACATTGGTGAATACCGACCTCGAACATTATAAGGAGAACCCCGTGAACCAGAACGACGAAATCTGTGGTATCACGACCAAGAACATGACGCAGGCCATCTTCCCTGTATCTTTCAAGACTTCCGGTGCTTCTATCTCCTGTAACCTCATCCTTACGTTCAATGGTAATCAGTGTACCATATCCTCAGATGATGAGAATGTGACAGCCACTGGTTCTGGTGAGTTTATCGAGAAAGGAACAGAGAGGTCTGAATACAAGGATTACCAGTGGGGTAGTCTGAACGGAGAACTTGTCCAGCGTGATATCCTCCGTCTGGCCTACGAAGTCAACTTCGAAAAGAGTAACATTCAGGTATCAACTGCTGATACTCTTGTCGTTCAGACGCGTGAGTCAAATAAGAAAGAGTTTTTCTCACCATTATACGTTAAACAATAAAAGGAGGCTAAGGATATGAAGAAAATAATTAAAAACGGTCTCTTGGTGTTGGTCGCAGGTGTACTTGCTGTATCCTGTGCCGACTATAACGTGACAGATGATTTCAAGGCTCAGCCAGATCCTTCTTTCGTAGAGCCCTATAAGGATTTGGCACCTGTCAAGTCATACATCAATAGAGAGCAGTATCCGAACCTGACGCTCGGTGCCACGCTCAAGGTGGCTGATTTCAACAAGCAGGAACTGGCCCATGCCGCCGCTGTTACCAACTTCGACAATCTCGCTTTCGGAACCACTTTGATGTCGGGTGCCATTGTCAACGCCAAAGGTGTGATGAACTTCCTCGACATGAAGGATCTCCTAGACCATGTGGAAGAAATCGGTGGCGAGGTGTTCGGCAGTCCTATTGTGGCCAATACAGACCAGGCTGATGGTTGGCTGAATACGCTGACGGCTCCTATTGAAATTATAGTGGACTTTGTGGAGGGCAAGACAGTTGACTATACCACTATGACATCATTTGAGGGTACGGTGGAAAAGGGAACGGCTACCATTGAGAAATATGATGGCGCGAATGCATTGAAAATTAGTTCGTTAACTCGAGTTCGCATCCTCGAAGGTTTTGAACTGGATTCTCTCGCTACTTATACCGTGACATTTTGGGCTAAAGCCGACAAGAGCGTTAGTTTTGGAGCCACTTTCTCTGGCAATGCGATTGACGGTGGTGCTGCTGGCGGAAAATTCATGCTGGAGGCTGCTAATTGGAAAAAGTATGTGGTGGAGTGTAAGAGTGCACCAGGAGAGACCGAGGCATACTTCAGAATTGAGACAGCCCGAGGCACTCCCGTCTATATCAAGAAAGTGCAGGTAGGTTACTATCCAGACAACCACCGCCCACAGACGGCACAAGAGAAAACAGATACCATTAACTATGCTCTCAACGCATGGTGCGACGCTCTGATGAAGATCAATGCTGGGCGTATCAAGTTGTTCGATCTCATTGACGAACCAATCGGCACTCAAGAACTTGAGAACGGTATGTTAGACCTCAAGCATTCTACCGACAAGTTCTTCTGGCAGGATGTTCTTGGCAGCGATAATTATGCTCCGGTAGTATCTAAGGTGGCAAGTGAAGCCTACCAGAAGTATGAGGGCGATCCTGCAGCGTTGAAGTTCTTTATCAGTGAGTCTGACCTTGATAACGAGAAGAAACTGGAAAGCCTCAAATACTGGATAAATATCTGGGATGCAAATGGTGCGAAGATTGATGGTATCAATGCCAAAGTGAACCTGATCTATAGTGAGAATGCTGAAAAGCAGGAGGCTAATAGGATGTCTATCGACAATCTCCTAACGAACCTTGCTGCTACTGGCAAACTCATCCGTCTCTCTAACTTTGATATTAAGTATCAAGATGCTGACGGTGTGAATGTGGCAGCGAAGGACATCTCTGATGACCAGCGTCAGAGGCTGGCTGACTATTACGGTTATGTCATCAAGAGTTATATGTCCAAGATCCCTCACGACAAACAGGCGGGTATCTGTAAGGGTAACCTCGCCGACACGAGCGATCCCGTA
Source organism: Prevotella sp. (assembly GCA_017618275.1). Lineage (GTDB taxonomy): Bacteria > Bacteroidota > Bacteroidia > Bacteroidales > Bacteroidaceae > Prevotella. Next base: position 37,131 of record JAFZUS010000003.1, on the reverse strand, counting down.
GGTCTCTGGTCTGTTGATACTAAGAGCAAGGATTGGGTCCGTACAGCGACATACAAGGCATTCTGTGATGCTTTCAGCGGCAAATGAAGCAATGTAGTTTAAACATATTTAATCTCTATTTTTATTTTTTTTAATTAACTTATTTATTAACTCTAATTTGTTCTATTATGAAGAAATTATTTACAATTGTTGTTCTATTGGCATGCTTCATAGGTGCCAATGCGGAGACAAAAACTGATTATTCAGTTGATTACTCCAAGTACACAGGTTTCCCATGGTTTGTAATGGGTTATTGTCCAGAGTGGGTTGACGGTATTATGACCGACTTGGGTGGTTTGTACGAGTATGCCACAGAGGAAAATGAATTCTCTACTGGCGAAACAACAACCACAAACAACGGTACAGTTTACTACAGACTAGAAAAACAGCCTGGTGATGATGGAAACATCGGCTTATGGCATCAGTATTTTATTGGGGATGGTTTCAGTACGGAATCTGACCAAGATTACACTGTTACGGTACTTGTTAAGTCTACGAAGGAAGTTACCTGTAATCTCCAATTTGGTAACTGGGGTAATTTTGTAGAGCAAAATGTAACTATTCCTGAGAGCAGTGATTTCGAGGAGGTAGTTTGGGAAGTCAAGGGTTGCAAACAAAATGGTGGCAGTTTTATGGTTATCCAACCTAATTCAGATGCAGTCATCGAATGGAAGAGTCTTACCGTTACTCATGAGGCAGGAGAAGAGCAGCCCATTACTTGGATTAATATGATCAAGAATGGTGATGCCTCGGCTGAATGGGCAAATCCTGACGCATATGTAGCCGATGGTGCTTATCAGGGTGAAGGTGCAGAAGAAATCTGTGCTTATTCTAAGGAGTACGGTTATAATGACAACAATCCTCACGCTGCTTTCATTAAGGATGGTGCATTCTATACCACAACTGCCATTGTTGATGATCAGGTTACAGGTGATGCTGTACAGTGGCAGAATCAGTTCTGGATCAACTTCCCAAGGGCTCTGAAGGAAGGTGAAGCCCTTAAACTCACATTCAAATATAAGGCTTCAGAGAATGCAAGTGCATCTGCTCAGGGTCATGGAGTTCCTGGCGCATATATGAATAACCTTACCAGTCTTGATTTTACTGAAGAATGGCAGACTTATACCAATGAGAGTTTCAGCCCAGGTGCAGGTCAGCACTCACTTGCCTTCAATTTAGGTGTTAATGGCCAAGACCAGAAAGAGATTACTTTCTACTTTGATGACATCACATTAGAATATATGGAACTTGAGGAGGGCTATTTCGCTGCTGCTATTAACACGGATAATGCTGAAGCCAAATATGACTTCACCAACTCTATTAAATTTGAATATAGCGATGCTGATGCTGCGTATGTTGCAGTTGTTGGTGGAGAGAGTGAAGACGAATGGGTAAATCAGGTGATGATTGCAACCGCTCGTGGTAATGACAAGGGATTCAAGGCAAATACTATCAAGGTGAGTGGAACTATTGTTAATGACCCAGATGTATGGCTCCCGTATGAGGCTGCAGCACAGAGCAAGATTGCCCTTCCTGTACGTGGTCAGTGGCAGATCTCAATCTCAGAAGCAACTGATGACGAATCTTCACAGATTAACTTCATTAAACTCGTTGGTGATCCTGATCTGGAGCCAGTCGACATTATCACTAACGAATCAGAACTTGTTACAAATGCTACGGATAAAAATGGTGCTGCTGACTGGAACAACCAGTTCTGGATTATGGCTAACCGCGCATTCTTGGGAACTGAACAGACTGTTCTTGAGTTCCAGTATTGTATAGAATCTGATGATGAAGTAGAGGCTAAGGTTGATTTACAGGCTCACAAGACCCCAGGTTCTTACGTAGGCAATAATGGTAGTCTTACATTTACCAATCAGTGGCAGGATTACAAAGAAGATTTCAATCCTGGAGCAGACGTACAGAGTATGGCATTCAACATGGCTTGTGAAGAAATCGGTTACAAGTATAAGATTAGGAATGTTAAGTGGTATCTGAAGGACGAGGCACTCAATGCCGACGATCAGACTTATGAGAACTTCATTAATGCTGAAGGTCAAGAAAACTTCTACGTAAAGGTTGACGGAGGTACTACCTACAGATACGATCAGCAGCCCGAAGGTGTTGATGGCGACGCTAATGGTGACGGTGGTGTTGACGTTGGTGATATCGATACAGTCATTGAGCACATCGGCGGAGAATATGACGAGAAGGTTGATGTAAACAATGATGGTGATATCGACGTTGGTGATATTGACTACATCATTGAGAGAATTTAATAGTATTTGTTTTTTAGACAAAAACGTTTTAAGTAAAAATTAACAATTTTAAAAAATTAAAGATTATGAAAACAATTAAGAATATCCTGATTGCCGCAATGGCATTGTTTGCTGGCAGCGCAATGGCTCAGTCATTAAGTGCAGATAAAGTTGAGATTGCTGAAGGTGCAACAGAGGCAGAACTCGTAGTTAATTTCGAGTCAGATGTTGACGTAACTGGTCTTCAGTTTACTCTCACTCTTCCTGAGGGTATTACAGTTAAGAAGACTGGACGTGCATATGCTTTTTCATACCCTGCCGAAAGTACAGACTATAATTACAAAGCACCTGATTTTAAAGTTAAAGATGATGGTCTGATCGTGATTATGCAGCGTTACGACAGTTCTTGCCCTGCTTTGGAGAGTCCTATTGGTTTGATTTCCTTTACACTGTCTGTTGCAGAAGGTGCTAAGTCAGGTATGGCAACGATTTCTGATCAGGTATTCACAAATAAGGGAACTAACTATAAAGGCCCATTTGAAGCTGTTCAGTTTGCCATCCAGATCGGTGATGACGATCCTACAACAGGTATCAATGGTTTGAATGCTGAGGAAAGCAATGAGCCCGCTTTCAATCTGGCTGGCCAGCAGGTTGGCAAGAACTACAAGGGCATCGTTGTCAAGAACGGCAAGAAGGCCATTGTTAAGTAAGTAATAGACACTTACAACGATAATTGGGTCCGGGCTTGAAAAAGTCCGGACCTTTTTTCCCAAAGATAATAGAAGAAGGATGAGAAAATTAGTATTATTGGTTTTTTGTCTGGCGGGCCTGTCGGTGGCCGCTGAGGAAAAGACGATTGATATCAGTGGCGACAATTCCGACAAGAACTACGTTTCGTATAGCAAGTCTATCTCGTTGCCGGCAGCGGATGTCGTCAACGTGAAGATGGCGCGCTATGTCTATTTCAGTTCTACCATCTCTGGCAAAGGGACCCTGAACCTGTATGCCGGCGGCGAACGCTGTTATTTAGGGACGACAGGCGGAAAGACATGGCCCAACTGGACGAACTATACCGGCGACATCCATATCTACCCCTTCCCCGAGAATTCCACTTCAGCAGGTTTCTTTGGGGTGGTCCTTGCCTTTGGCGGCAAGTCTTCCTCACCCGAAAGTGCCTATGAAGACCTGGCAAGTGGCAGGGTGAACCCGTCGATGGCCAACAACCGCGTCTTCCTGCATCAGGGTGCCACCATCTGCGGCGAGGCGAACACGGCCGGCTCCGGTTACCGTATCGGAGAACTGCAGACGGAGGCCGGTTCCATGTTGCAGGGTTATATGAAGAAGGGCCGTTCTGCCTATTATCTCTTGGGAGGTCTGAATACCGATGCCACCTTGGCGGGTACCATCGCACCATCGGGGTATGACAAGAATACGTTGCTCAGCATCCTCAAGGAGGGTACGGGAACCTATACCATCACGGGCAACGAGAACTACCTGAGCGGTGGTCTTCGTATCCTCGACGGCAAGGTGCTGGTGATGAACGACCGTGCCGAGGCAGAGTCCAAAAAAATGTCGGGTGCCACAGGTGCCATGTCCAATGCCAAAGAAGCCGTCGTCTATGTGTTTGAGAAAGGTATCCTTGGCGGCTTGGGCAGCATCGGCGGTACGGTAAGCAATTATGGTATCATCCAGCCCGGTGCTGATGAGGCAGGCTTGCTGACGCTGAAGAACTATGCGGAAGACAAGGAGGCTCATCTCTTTGTCCATCCCGCCTCTACGCTGCGCTTCCGTATCGGTGGCGCACAGTACGACCGGTTGTCGGTGGATGGTGATGTGAAGTACTTCAATATCACCGAGGACTTCGAAGAGAGCGACCAGATGCCCGTCATTCAGGTGGTCCTGGATGCAAACGCTGATGTCAAGCCTGGCGATGATTTCAAGGTGCTGACCGCCAAGCGCAAGACATCCTTCGCAGGCGACTGGCATTTTGATGTCAGTGCCGACCAATACACCTGGGAGGTGGTGGAGCGTCCTGAGGGCGATGGTGTCGCCTTTGTCTTGAGGCTGGTTTCGTATGAGAAGATGGAGAATCCGAATCATCCGGTTGTACCGGAGATTCCGGAGAGTACGATAGGCTCTCTCTATGACGACGGCGTCGACGACAAGACGGACAAGACCACCCTACGGGAGTATGCTGCCCAGAACGGCAAATATATCGGAACGGCCATCTCGATGTGGAAGAACGACCTGAACAATGCCAGTCTCGGTGAGACGAAGGAGGTCGGGTCACAGTTCAACATGCTGGTGGCAGAGAACGAGATGAAGTGGGATGCCTTAGAGCCGTCGCGCAACAGTTTCAGTTACGGCAGTGCCGACGATCTGGTCAGGTTTGCGCAGAATCACGACATGCGGGTGCGTGGCCACTGTCTGGCCTGGCATTCCCAGTTGCCTACATGGGTGAGCAGCGACGGTAAGAAGAACGATAAGAACTGGTCCCGCGAGGAGGCTCTGGCTATCCTGAAGAACCACATCGAGAAGGTGGTGAAGCACTATAAGGGCAAAGTGGCCGAGTGGGATGTGGTGAACGAATGTCTGGACGATGACCAGTCCGTCGTCCGTTCGAATCCGGAGGGCTATACCCTGCGGAAGAACAGCGTGTGGACATCGGCCGTCGGCGAGGGTTTTATCGACTCTGCCTTCGTCTGGGCCCATCGTGCCGATCCCGATGCCGTGCTCTACCTGAATGACTATGGTGTGGAGTTCAGCAACAAGGCCAAGACCGCAGCCTTCTACAATCTCGCCATGCGCCTGAAGAAAAAGGGTGTCCCCATCGACGGCGTGGGCTTGCAGTGCCATTTCTCCATCGGCGATCTGGACAGTGTGAAACTGGACAATACCATCCGTCGCTTCGCCGAAGCCGGTTTGAAGTGTATCATTACCGAACTGGATATGGGCATCCCCTCCACCACGACTCAGAATAAGGAGGCGCAGGCCCGCGACTACCGTATCATCACGGATATCGTGCTGAACAACGACAACTGTCCCAATATGGTGATCTGGGGTCTGAAGGACAATAACAGTTGGCGCGAGTCTTCCAATCCGTTGCTCTACACCTCAGGCATCGGCAAGAAGCCGGCCTGGTATGCCGTGCGCTCCGCCCTGCGCCATCGTACACTCACCGATACAGGCATCCCTTCAGTCATCAGTACAGATGCTGTCAGGGAGGATGATGCAGTCTATGACATGCAGGGTCGTCGTTTAAATGGTGAAGGCAACCTGAGACCTGGTTTGTATATCACCAAGGGAGGAAGGAAGGTTATTGTCAAATAACCCAGCCTTATTTTCCAATAACCCTGCCTTATTGCGCAATAAGGCAGGGTTATTGGTTTATAGGCTATCGCTTGATAAACTTACACGTCGCCTTATGCCTCTGGCGGTCGGTGATGGTGGCGATGAAGATGCCTGTTGGCAGTTTTTCAACCGGTACTTCAGCATAGCCGCCGGTCAACTCGACGGGCAGCGCCATCGCGTTTTGTCCGGCAAGGTTGGCAATCCTCAGTTGCAGACGGTCTGCCGACGTGCTGCGGATGATGAGGCTGCCCTCGGCATAGCGGATACTGATTTGCTCCGTGGCATCAGCCATGATGTCGTGAATGCCTGCGCTCTGTGGCTGCTCCACGCTGATGGCGTAACTTGACAGGATGTTGGGCTTGGCGATGGTGGGGTTGTTCATGGCAAAGACATCGGCATTCCCGTCGGGATAGCGGCCCACGCTTTCGTTACCCTGATGCCGGGTATAAGTCATCTGGTCACACCACGACTCATCGGCGGCAGTCAGTATCACATCGCCGCCGTCGGCATCCAATTTGAAGTCGGCATGCAGTTGTGTGACGGGATCAAGTTTGTCGCACCAGACGACGAGGTAGCCGTGTGCGGGTATGGTGGTCTCTGCCTGTGACTTGCCTTTGCTGATCTGGTATTTCTTGGGCTTGGCCAGATTGTCGCTCAGGTACATGCCTTCCACGTTGACGGGACTGTCGGTGGTGTTGAAGAGTTCCACCCAGTCGTTGTGCTTCCAGTAGTCGTTGACAAAGACGCTATTGGCAGCACTCACCTCATTGATGCGCACGGGGTTGATGCCCTGTGCGGCCTTCTCCTTGTCGGAGAGCGGGGTGAAGCAGGCCACGAGCGACAGGGCATTGTCGGCTGGCAGGTCTATCACGCTCTCTGAGGAAAAGAATTCCTCGCGACTCGAACTTACCGAGGTGAAGAGTTCCGCCGACCAGTACTGGTCGCCGGAAGCATATTTGTTGTTGTGGACCTCGACGGCAATGACGTTGCTGCCGCTCTTGAACAGCGACGGCGAGAGTTCAAGGGTACCCGTCAGGGGTGTGTCATCAGCGTAACTGGAGGAGAAACTGTCGAAACGGATCTCTCCGCTGGGCATGTTGAAGCGTCCGGCCTCTTGGCCGTTGACATAGACCACAAAGCCGTCGTCCACCTGGTAGTTCAGCAGGAACGCATCGCTGCGTGATGGGGCGGATTTGAGGCTGATGGTCTTGCGGAAGTAGGTGGTGGGATTCTTCCGGTCGGGGTCGGAGCCATAACTCACGGTGGTCTTCACGCCCGTCATCTTGTAGCCTAAGGGGGCTGGACCTGACGACCAACCACTGTCGTTGAAGTCGCTGGCGTTCCAGTTTGAGGGGGCTGCGCCCTGGTCGTAGTATTTCCACGTGTCGTTGTCCTTGATCAGTTGCACGGTGGCGCTGGTGCCTTTCTTCCATCCGGTGAAGGTATAGCCTATGGGAGCCTTCGCCTCTAAGGTCACGGGTGCGAACAGTTGTCCGTTGAAGGTGGCGTACGGTACCTTCAGACCGTTGATAAAGAGGTTGGCCCCTTCCGTATCGGCGACCAGCGAGACACTTTGTTTCTTCGTGTTGGTGAGTTTCATCGGCTGGTACTTCTGCAACTGGCTCATCTCCGTACTTAACCAGCCCTGCAGTTTGTTCTTGATGTTGTTGGCGGCCCTGTCGGGTACATAGCCGTCCAACTGTGACATGGGACTCATGGCATCGGCGAGTTCGTTGACGATGGCGGTGGCACGTTCGCGCTCAAAGACACTACTGGCGACAATACAGAAGGTGTCGATGAATCGCTTGCGGAACTCGTCGTGCTTAAGCAGGTTCAGGAAGAGTACCACCATGTCCACCTTATTGCTGTTTTCCTGACCGTAGGTGTTGAGCGACGAGATCGTACGCCCCCAGGGATGGAAAGCATAGTCGAGGTCGAAGCATACAAAGCGGAAGCGCCCGTCGTTGCGACTACGATAGCCCTTGGCGTTGTTCTCCGGCCAGTCATCATTGCCAATATAGATCTCCACGGCCATATAGTTGATGAATTCATCGATGTCGAGCAGGCTTTTCACTTCATCGTAGACGCCTTGTTGGTTGATGTTCTTGCTGATGTCGCAGAGGTGGCGGTAGGCCTCGTTGTCACCGTTCTTGAATGTTTTGTTCTCGAAGGCATCCAGTTCATCGTCGTCATAGCCCCAGTTGGCATAAGCGAACTTGTCGTTGTTGGGCTCGCGGAGGTTTAATATGCCTTTGAACTTGCCGTTGACGAACTCAGCCACCTGAACCGTACTTTGTACGTCGAGGTCTATGCCGGAGCGCTGGATGATGGTGGTCAGGGCGGGATCGGTGAAGCGGGCGTGATGCTCCCGGGCATCATTGCCGCCATTGCGTACCAGCAGCACCTTGCTGCGGATATAGGGTTTCTGTGGGAAGAAAGGATAATCGAGGTGGTTCAGTCCGTCGAACACCTTGTTGGACTTCAGTTTCATCGAACGGGGAGAAACGGCGCGGGTCCATCCGCCGGAGATGCTCACATTCACGTCCTGGTTGAAGAGCATGCCCTCCGTGGGACTGATGTAACTGAAGTTCACGGGGCGGTCCCAGTCCATGTTGTAGTTACGTGGTTGGTTCTGCCCATTACCAGTCTTGCCGTTGGTGCCGTCGCCGTTACAGTCGATGCCAATCTTGGGGTCGGAGAAATACATCTGATTACCCACGATGCTCACGATAGGGATGGTGTATTTTGTGTCGGTCTTGATGTAACTGCGTGTCACGGGCGGACTGGGTAGGTAGCCGTCCTGGAAGAGACGGAACACGTAGTTGGTGGTATTGCTCACTTCGAACTGCCCGCTAGCAGAAGGATAACTGTTCTTAGTGGGCATACTTCCGTCGAGGGTGTAGTGCAGGGAGGCGCCTTTGGGAATCTGGACTTTAAATTTTATCGAATTACTGAATAACTGACTGCCCTGATCCACCTCGGGTGCCGGTAACCGTTTGTCAGCGAACGTGGCCGTTGTATTGGTGGCTTCGGGGGTGGCCTGAGCCGTCCATCCCCACTCGTCGCCGCCGTCGGTCTTACGGGCCCAGGCCGTACGGCTCAGGGCCTGCGGATAAGTCAGGCTGGTGATAAGTTCTCCCTTGCTGTCGCTCAGACAGATCGTTCCGCCGTCGCAGTCGAGTTTGAAGGGTGCCTGGTTGCTCTTGATGTCGTTGGAACCGAGCCACACGACCTTAAAGCCCTTTGCAGGAACCGTTCCCACATTGTTCGGCATCTTCCACAGCATGGGGTTCTGGGTATCATTGCTCAGGTACATGCCGGCCAGATTCACGTCCTGTTCGCCGGGGTTATACAATTCTATCCAACTGTCGAAGTTGATGGCGGGGCTCATCACCTCGCCGGCGTTCGAGGCCATCAGTTCGTTGATAACCAGAATAACAGATAGTAAACATGACCACATAGTTGTCTTTTTGTGTTGGTTATTTCGCTTGGATGTTCAGGGTGGCGGTGGGCAGACTGCTCTTGATGCTGACTTGCGCCTTGCCCTTGGTCTTATGGCTGCGCACGACGAGCAGGGCGCGGCCTTTCCAGGTCTTTGCACGGGGTGAGGTATAGGGCTCGCGGTCCTTTAGGTCAGCAGAGGCGAAAGCCAGCAACTGACCCTGTCCCTTCACAACGGCCTCACAGTCGATGGCTGCCTCAGGACAGACGCGGTCTTGGCTGTCGACGACCTCTACGGTGACAAATGTCAGATCCTGGCCATCGGCCTTCATCGACGGCTTGTCGACGGTGAGCCTCAGACTTGCGGGCTCGCCAGCGGTGGAGAGGGTTGTGACCTCCCCCTTCAAGGAGGATGTGCCAGAGGTCTCGGCGCGAAGCACGCCCGGCTCGTAGTTGACAGTGAAGACTGCCTTGTATTCCGTATTGCGGTTGACGGCTTTCGTACCGATGGGCTTGTCGTTGAGATATAGTGTTACCTCTGGTGCCTTCGTATAGACCTCTACCTCAATGGGTTTGCCTTCCCAGCCCGGCCAGGTCCAACTCTCCCACATGGGCCAGACACTCCAGGCCGTGGTACGGATTCTGCCGTGAAAGCCATCTGGTTCCTTCACCGCCATATACAACTTTCCCCTTTCTTCTTCCTCATTTCCCCACAGCATTTCGCGATAGTGACTGATGGGTTTGCGCCAGCCGGTGATATCCACGTCGCCACAGTAGGCTCCGTGCCAGTCGGGCTGTCCGCCATCGACATAGTGCTCGCCAGGACGTTCACCCTGATAATAGTAGCGTCCGATGCCGCTCTCGCCCAGATAGTCGAGACCCGTCCAGACGATATCGCCTACCACGTAGGAATAGTCGTTGACGATGGCCCAGTTCTTGAAGGCATCACGCGGAAAACTCTCCGTCTGCCAGATGATGCGCTTTGGATCGCGCCTGTGGTCGCCCTCGTGCTTATGGATCATATAGTTGTAGCCCACCACATCAAGCACCTCGGCGTGTGGGTCGTAGATCTCCCAGTCGCTGTCCCAAGAGCAAAGCGCTTCCGTCACAGGGCGTGTGTCATCCATATTCAGGATGGCCTGTTTCAGTTGGCGGGCGGTGGTGACGACACGGATGTCCTTGCGCTCCATGACCTCGTTGCCGATGCTCCAGGCAATGACGCTGGGATGCAGGCGGTCGCGCTGTACCATCGCAGAGATGTCGGCACGGTAGCAGGAGTCGATGAGCGTGGAATAGTCGTAGGGTGTCTTGGCCTGTCGCCAGCCGTCGAACGCCTCGTCGATGACCAGCATACCCAATGAGTCGCAGGCGTCGAGGAAAGCACGGGTGGTGGGGTTGTGCGATGTCCGGATGAGGTTGAAGCCCGCCTCCTTCATCTGGCGCACCTTTCTTATCTCGGCAGCATCGAAGGCCATAGCGCCTAACACACCGTCATCGTGGTGTATGCAGGCACCATTGATGAGCAATGGCTTGCCGTTGAGGAGGAAGCCCTTCTGTGCATCGAAGGTCGCCGTGCGGATACCGAATTTCACCGTCTGCTCGTCGATCACCTTTCCCTTTTCCTTCAATCTGATGGTAGCCTCATAGAGATAGGGATCGTCAGGCGACCAGAGGCGGGGATTGTCGATGGTGTAGCCGAGGCCGCAGACGGATGTCCCCTTGTACTTCACCACGGTATATTTCTCCTTCCATTCCTGCTTGATCTCCTCATATAAAGGTATCAGCGTGAAGGTTCCGTCGTTGAAGGTCACTTCGACATCGTCAATCTCGCGGGCTTCCAGCCCTTCGTTATCGATGTTCACCATCATATTGAGCGTAGCCTGTTGGTCGCTAACCTCAGAGGTCCAGATCAGGACACCGTTCTCTACGATGTGCAAGGCGGGCATTGTCTCTAACCACACGTGGCGATAGATGCCGGAGCCGGAGTACCAGCGGCAGTTGGGCTGCTGGGAGTTGTCGACCTTTACCACGACTTCGTTTTGCCGTACTTTTGCCCGTCTCTTCTTACGGGTAATGGGGGCCGGTACCAGATAAGGTGTGATATCGACCGTGAACGGCGTGTAGCCATAGGCATGCTGTCCGGCCTTCTGGCCGTTCACATAGACTTCGGCTTTCTGATAGACACCCTCGAAGTGTAGTTTGACCCGCTCACCCTTCGGTGTGACGAATGTCTTCCGATATTCGCCCTTGCCCCCCGGAAACCAGCCACCGCCTGTGCCTGTGGCTCCCGTAGCGGGGTCCGGGGCGGTATAGATGTCCCAGTCGTGAGGCAGGTTCACGTTCACGGTCTTTCCATCGCGAGAAAAAGTCCAGCCGTCGTCAAACAGTTGTCTTACTTGGGCTGTCACACCCACGCAGGTGCACAGGGTGATTGAGATCAGTAAAAGTCTTTTCATCTTCTCTTTATTTCATCAGGATCTTCTGACCGTTCTTGATGTATATTCCGGCTTTGGTCGGGTGATCGATTTCGCGGCCTTGGAGGTCATAGAGTCTGTTGTCATTTGTCTCGTGGCGTGTTGAGCGGATGCCCGTAGGCAAATAACTGTTGACGGTCAGGATCAGTTGGCCGATAATGCAGTCGCTCCACCCTGAGGGAGCCGAATAGACGGCGATCACATAGTCGCCCTGATCGGTAACGTCGAACTCGAAGGTTTGCTGTTGCGGAGAGGCGAAGTTGTTTGAAGCCACATTGCCGATATTGATATTCGGCATGTATGTCTGGCTGGCGATGGCCGTGCTGCCCGTGCGCTTCTCGATGCCCAGTTCTACGGCACCAAAGTCGGACATGTTCCAATTGCATATCTTGTATTTCAGTGTATAGTGGCCAGGGGCCAGGTTGAGCGTGGTGCCTGCGTTGCTGAGGCCGTACTTGGCCCAACCCTGATGGGCATTTCCATTGATATTACGGATATAGAGACCATAGTTGAATCCTTTGGACGATCCAGTAAACTGCAGTACACGGCAGCCCGACGTATAACCGCTGCTGTAGCCCGTGCGACGCTCGCTGCTGTCGTAGGTGGTCCATCCTGCAGGCAGGGCGTTAGCCTCCTTGAAGTCCGTCGAGAGGGTAAGTGTTGACGTGGGGGCCTGTAGTGTCACCTCAACGGTGGCCGTGCTCGTCTCGCCGTCGTTGTCGGTGGCCACGGCTTTCAAGGTGTGCTTGCCGGTGGTGGTCGTCGTCAGCGTGGCTTTGTAGGGCTTGGTCGTACAGGTGGCGAGCAGTGTCGTACCGTCGTAGAACTCCACCTTTTCTACAGTGCCGTTCGGGTCGTCTGCCGTGGCGGTGATGGTGATATCGGGGAACGCCAATTCGTCCTTCGGGGCAAAACAGATGTGTTTACTGCCGGTGGCAGGCGAGGTGATCTTCACATTCGGTGTGGTCTTATTCAACGAGTATTTCTTGCAGAAGTTCCAGATCTCCTTACCGGTATACACTTGGCGCTCCTTACAGATCCAGTGACCTTTGTCCTTCAGTTCTATGAGTCGTACTTCGACACCATCGTTTCCAGGGCCCCAGATGTGCAATTTGGCACCGCTGAAGCCATTGTAATTGCTAATGACCCTGTCGGTTGTGGAACAGCCGTTGTGCTTAATCCACGGGTTGAGTGCGGGCTGTACATTACTGAAGTTGTCGGCCGTTCCCTGAATATGCAGCAGGGGAATCGGGCGCAAGCCGGTTTTGGGCGTGACGGTTGACGGACCACTGCAGGAAACAAATGCAGCAACGACGTCTGACAACTTGTTGATAGCAGTGTACGTGAGCATGCCACCCATGGAGAAGCCGCCCAGATAGACGCGGTTGAGGTCAATGTTATACTGCGTGAACATCTTCTCGATAATGGCCTTAATGAAATTGATGTCACGATTGCCGCTGGTATCCCACGCCTTGTCGATACCGTTGGGGAAGACGCAGACGAACTTGGCGGTGTCGCACACGGCCTCCATGCTAACATTGTCGTTCTTGAACTCGTTGTTCTGCATCCAGTTGGCATCTTGATTGTAGCCGTGACAGAAGATGAGCAACGGGCGATTCTCGCCCAGGTTCTTAGGCACAATGACATTGTACGAGCGGGAGGTACCGTCAACGGTGATGTTGTCTGCCTTCATCGGCAGCAATCCTACCAAGAGCAGGAGAAGGAGTGAAAGGGTGTACTGTTTCATATACTACGATTGTTATTTTACTATATACTTTTTACCATTTTGAATATATAGACCCGGTTTCAAGGCCTTGACGGACATCTGACGTCCCTGTAGGTCGAAGACCGTGTCAGACGCATCCTTTTCTGTAGCAATGGTCTTGATACCCGAAGGGAAGGACAGCGGGATAAAGGCTGCTTGTGAGGCAAGTGTCGCATAGACGTTGAAGGGATGAAGTGTCGTCGGTGTGTCGATGCGGCGCAATCCCCACTGACCGTCCTGTTGTGCCAACACGTAGTCGCCTTTATAGAGGCTGATAGGCGTGTAAGTTCCTCGGAACGTGTCTGTCAAGGGTGAATTGACATAGCCAATTTCACCCTGTCCTGTGAACACGGTCTCGCCCTCGGCTTCGATGAGTACTGGCGTATGGGCAGGGATGGAACTGATCTGTTCCAGGCTGAGATCATCACCGATGTAATAGGCCTTCACCCCGTCGGGAATCACGGCGTTGAAGGGCAGTATCAACCATTGGCGGCCTTCCACCGTCGTGGTGAAGGAGATTTTTTCGGCTTGGAAGGAACGGACCGGACGGAAGGCTCCACCCTCGGCGAAGAGTTCCAACTGGTGACACAGAACGGTATGGATGAGGTTAGCCCCTCCAACAGAACTGCTTTCCGGCAACCACACCACGCGGTTGGTGCCTTGCAGCCACGGGAACGTCGACGGACATCCTGAACAGGCCGACAGGTCAAGACTCGTACAGGCCTTGTCGGTGATATATTCCTGTATATAACTGTCATCTGCCACATAGTTGCCACTCAGTTGGGCGGCATAGAGGGCGTTGGTGCCTGTAGACAGGTAGACATCGCCGAAGGAAACAGTCAGGTGGGAATAGGTGTTGTCGCAGGTCAGTGAGAGGAGACCCAGACAACCGTCAGTCAGTGTCTGTGGAGAGAGGTCGAACACGAGGTTGAAATTCTCGGCACGACTCAGGTCCATCCGTCCGTAATCGTGTGAGGACACTGTCCCCTTGGCATTGACATAGGTGAGTGTCGTAGCCCCTGCCGTGAGGTTCCCGGTAGAGGTGACTTTCTTGATCTGCATCACAAGTTGACTGTAACGGTTGTCCAATTGCACGTAACCGTTATTCAGTTTGGTATTCTTGGATATCAGCGGGTTTGATGCGTCGAAGGTCTTGCTCGTGCCGCTGAGTTTATATGTCGTGCCGAAGCCAGACTTCGTGACCTCCATATCGTCGAGGCGGTCGAAACGGGTAGTGCTGCCCTTCATGTTCGAAGGCTGACGGTCCCGGCTCCTGAAGAACATAACGGTACTGACACTTTGTGCAGGGATCGTGGCCACGGGTCGGCAGGTCTCACCGTCAGGTGTCAGGGTCGTGGCCTTCATGTTATTGGTCTTTGTCGTGCTGTAGACCTGTCCACGTTGGGTGTAGAAAGGCAGGTCGAGTGTCACAGTCGTTTCTGCGTTGCTGGCGTTGGCCACCACAGCCACCACGGTGTCGCCGGTTACGGAAAGATAGGCCGACCCCTCGAGTGGCGATGTGCCGAAGTCGATATCGATGCGTGTCATGCCCGTGACGTATTTCGCAAAGTGGGCCATGATGTAGCCGCGCTTGGTGACAGTACCACTGCTCCCGGCTCCCCGCTGTCCGTCGCCCAACATGCCGTAGTAGCGCTTGGCGGCGTAGTGGATCCAGGCATTGAAGTCGCCCACCAAACAGACGTTGATGGCACGGAAGAAGTTGAAGAAGTCTTTCGAGAAATCAAAGTTACGGGTGTTGTTTTCGGCCTCGTTCCAGTTGATGAGGTATTCTGTCATCCATATCTCCTTGCCCTTCTTGGCTAAGTTCTTGTAGGCTGATTGTATCCCGCCGTACTGGTGTCCGCCATAAATGTCGAAGCCGGGAAGTACGTCGGTTTTGTTCAGGGCATTCACGTAGTTGTCGTTCACTGAAAGGGTCTCTGGTGCCATCACCTTACAACTGATGGTCGGACCGTAGGTCTTTACGAATTCAGCCATCTCACTGGCTGACCACAGACAACCGGCATAGGTGGCAGCCCAGTCGGGTTCGTTCTGAATACTGATGGCGTCGAGTTCCACGCCGTTCTTGCGCAGATATTGCACATAGTCTTCCAGATATTGGGCATAGTCGGGCCAGTTTGCAGGTTTCAGCCGTCCTTCCTTGCCGTCGCTGGTCTTGGCGTTGATCGACTTGTTGGTCTTCCACTCGGCGGGCTGTCCCCATGGCGAGGCGAAGACGATGAGCCCCATCTGCTTGGCTGTCTTGGCGGTGGCGAGCGACTGGCTCCAGGCGTTCTTGCCAATAGGGATGTAAAGGCGCATGATATTGCAGCCCACGGTACTTTCCTTGCCCCATACCTTCTTGATATCGGCAGTCGACATGTGATCATACTGGAATTGGGGCGAACAGACAAAGCCGCCGAAACCTGTGATGCGCTGGTGCGTCTTTGTGGCATCGAATCTCACTGTGGGCTGTGCCACCGACTGTGTAACAAACAGAGTCATCACAAGACCCAACAAATAACATACGTTGTGCTTCATTTTTATCTTCTTTGAATTTTGCCACAAAGGTATAAAGAATAATTGAGATATGCAAATAATATCATGTAAAATGGGCTGGAGGCGTATTTGCCCCCAGCCCGTAAGCGGATTGTGTTCATGCTGTGAATCAGCAGTTTAAATCTTGTCGAGTGCCTGTGCGAGGTCGTCGATGATGTCGTCGATGTGCTCAGTACCGATGCTCAAGCGCACGGTAGCAGGCGTGATGTGCTGCTCGGCCAGTTCCTCAGGCGAGAGTTGTGAGTGGGTGGTGGTGTAGGGATGGATCACCAGACTCTTCACATCGGCTACGTTGGCCAGTAGTGAGAAGATCTGTAGGGCGTCGATGAACTTCCATGCCTCTTCCTGACCACCTTTCACCTCGAAGGTAAAGATTGATGCACCACCATTGGGATAGTACTTCTTGTAGAGGGCATGGTCGTGATGGCTCTCGAGGGCTGGGTGATGAACGGCTGCCACCTTCGGGTGCTTGCTGAGGAAGTCAACCACCTTCAGGGCGTTCTCTACGTGACGCTCCACACGCAGACTCAAGGTCTCAACACCCTGCAACAGGATGAAGGCGTTGAACGGAGAGATGGCTGCACCGGTATCACGCAGGATGACGGCACGGATGCGGGTAACGTAAGCGGCTGCGCCAACAGCGTCGGCAAACACGATACCGTGATACGAGGGATCGGGCTTGGCCAGTGTGGGGAATTTGTCGGGGTTGGCCTTCCAGTCGAACTTACCGCCATCGACGATGACACCACCCAGACTTGTGCCATGACCACCCAAGAACTTGGTGGCTGAATGTACCACGATGTCGGCACCGTGCTCCAGCGGACGGATGAGATAGGGTGTGCCGAAAGTGTTGTCGACGATGAAGGGAATGCCATGTTTGTGGGCTACGGCAGCCACACCTTCCAGGTCGAGCACGTCGGAGTTGGGATTGCCGAAGGTCTCGGCATATATTACTTTTGTGTTGGGTTGGATAGCGGCTTCAAGAGCGGCGAGATCGTTCACATTAATAATGGTGTTGCTGATGCCCTGGGTAGCCAGCGTGTGGGTAATCAGGTTGTAGGAACCGCCATAGAGGTTGTCGGCAGCCACGATATGGTCGCCATTCTGTGTGATGTTCTGCAGCGCGTAGGTGATGGCAGCAGCACCAGAGGCGACTGCCAAACCAGCCACACCTCCTTCGAGGGCAGCGACGCGATCTTCGAACACACCCTGGGTGGAGTTGGTCAGACGACCATAGATATTACCTGCATCACGAAGACCGAAGCGGTCTGCAGCGTGCTGTGAGTTACGAAACACATACGACGTGGTCTGATAGATGGGTACGGCGCGTGCGTCGGTTGCGGGGTCAGCCTGTTCTTGGCCTACATGGAGTTGCAAAGTCTCAAAACGATAGTTCTTGTTCTGTGCCATAATTCTTATCCTCTTAAATTTATTTGTTAATACTATTTGTTTACTATTGACGGTGCAAAGGTACGAAGTTTAGAAATATCCACCAAATTTCTGTTGAAAATCAGAAGATACACCTAAAACGAATGGTGATTTAAGGAATATATTCCAGAACAAGCATTAGATAGTCCCCCAAACAGAATAATATACCAAAAAGGGGGCTATTTTGCTTTTTTTTCATGCAAAATACCACACTCATGGTATTTCCGATTTGCACAAATTTTAGTACCTTTGCACCGTCAAACAAAGGTAAAAAGGCAAAAAAGAAAAAGGTAAAAAGAGAAAATATATGAAAAAGATTGCTTTAGTGACAGGAGCCAATAAAGGCATAGGATTTGGAATCGCCAAGCACCTTGGAAAGAGTGGTTGGCAGGTGATTATCGGCGCACGCGACGAAGAGCGTGCCGAGAAGGCTATCAGCGAACTGAAATCGGCTGGCATCGACGTGCTGGGTTGGGTGAACATCGAACTGCGTGACCTTGCCAACATCGAACAAGCCGCCAAGGAGATCAATGCAAAATACCCTGAGTTGACACTGCTTGTAAACAATGCCGGCATCCCTGGCGACATGAGCGTGGACAGTCTTCACACAGAGATCAGCGACATCAAGGAGACGCTCGACGTGAACTTCATCGGCACCTTCGCTCTCACAAAGGCCCTGATGCCGCTGCTCGCCAAGAACGAAGGCCGGATTGTCAACGTGACCGTTCCTTCAGAGATCAGCCCCTATTGGCATCCATTAGCCTACGTGGCCAGTAAGGCCGCCCAGAATGCGATGATGGGTGTGATGGCCATTGAGTTCCAACAGAGCAATACCCCGTTGGAGGTCTTCTCGGTACACCCGGGCCCCACCACCACCGACCTGAACGGTAATATGTCACTTCCCGGTTTCCACGACATCGAAACCGTTGGTCAGAAGATGGCCGAACTCATCAACGACGGCCAGAACCATCAGGGCGAGTTCATCGAACTCTACCCCATCGTCAAAGAAGACTAAATATAGAATTCTGAAGGGTCTATCAACCCTGCACGAAGCGCGTATTTCACTGCTTCGTGCGCTGTGTTGATGCCGAGTTTGCGGAAGATGTTCTTGCGATGCGTGGTGACGGTATGGATGCTTGAAAAGCGCTCGGCGGCAATCTCTTTTGTGGTCTTGCCCTGAGCAATGGCTTTCACAATCTCCATCTCAGTCGTGGTCAGGATACTGGGAGTTTCCTCTTCCTGTTGTTGGATGATGATGGTTTCCAGCACTCGCTGACTAAGGTAGCGGGTATGGCGGTTGACAGCATTCAGAGCCTCGTGTATCTCGCTCAGGGGACCATCCTTGAACACGATGCTGAACTGATGGGACGAATAGACCACACGCCGCAGGAACTGAGGGGTCAGTTCGTCGCTGATGAGTATCCATTCTGACAGACTGAAACGCTCAGCGACAATCAGGAGTTGGTCCTCGTCAGCGAAGTCGAACAGCGTGTAGTCAAGCAGCACGACAGCATTCTCGTGCTCCTTCAACAATTGTACGAGTCCAGCCTTGTCGGTAGTACGAAGGATGTCATTTTCCCCTTTCTGACGAATCAGGTTTTCCAGCGCAAACCTCGTTAATTCTTGGTTATCTGCTAATATATACTTTCTCATACTCTTATCCTTTTGGGTGCAAAGGTACAAATAATGGAAATATTTTCCAAATTATTTGCGTATTTAAGAAAATATACCTATTTTTGCAGCGAGGAAAGAGAAACATTCCAATCCGGATATTCAGAAAGCCTTCAAACAGAATAATTCTCCAAATTATGGCATACACATTAGACGAAACTGATCTGCAGATACTCAAAACGCTGCAAAAAAACGCTAAACTGACCACCAAAGAACTGGCAGATGCCGTGCATCTGACACCAACTCCCGTCTTTGAGCGCCAGAAACGCCTCGAACGACAGGGCTATATCAGGAAGTATATAGCCGTTCTCGATCCAGAGAAACTGAATCTGGGTTTGCAAGTGTATTGTAAGGTGAAACTGAAGCAGATCAACCACGAGATTGCCGACTCGTTTGTGCGCCGTATCCAGCGCATCCCCGAGGTGACGGAGTGCTATAACACCTCTGGTGCGTATGATTATTTATTAAAGGTACGCGCGCGCGATATGAAGCAATACCAAGAGTTCGTGCTCAACAAACTCGGTGAGATTGAGAGCCTGGCCTCTATCGAGAGTACCTTCGTGATGAGTGAGGTAAAGCAGAGTTACGGCATCAATATTTGAACCCAGTAGCGTGGCGGTATTCCAAAAGCCTGTTCTGGTAGTTGGCGTAGGCATCTGTATGCTTGTCACAGGCTTTCTGGTAGAGCATCTGCGCCTCCAGCAGATCGCTCATCTTCGAGGTGCCTGCCTGGTAGAAGTTGCGGTTCAGACGGAGATTCTCCTCTGCCTGTTCGATGCTGCGCCGGGCGATAGCCAGTTGTTGGTAGGCTTCCTCGACATCATTCCTGGCTTTCTGCATCCGGATTTCCAGCAATTTGGAGTTGTCGGCTAACTGTTCTTCGGCCTTCTGCTGTTCAATCTTCCTGCGTTTGATGGCGTGGGAGCCGCCCCACCAGTCTGAGATGGGAACGCTGACGGTGGCGAAAAGCATACCGAAGGTGTGGTCTCTGTCGAGTAGGTTGTGGTAGTT
The DNA here is from genome assembly GCA_017618275.1 of Prevotella sp. Classification (GTDB taxonomy): domain Bacteria; phylum Bacteroidota; class Bacteroidia; order Bacteroidales; family Bacteroidaceae; genus Prevotella. Next base: position 17,134 of record JAFZUS010000003.1, on the reverse strand, counting down.
GTATCCTGCCCCGATAGATACAGAAGGCAGGTTTTCGCCGATGGTCATCTTCTTTTGTAGATTGGCGGCTTCGACTTGCTTTTGCAGGAGGTTGTATTCGGGAAGAGAAAAGAGAGACCCAAGCCCAGCCCCCTTCCCTTGAGGGACGGGGAGTGGCGTCTCGTTGGTCTGATAGGAGATGTCGAACTCCGTGCTGTTCAGTCCGCAATACTGGGCCAGCAACAGGCGGACGATGCTCAGGGCATTGTTTAATTCCAGTTCCTGACTCTCTATCTCGTTCTGACGCAGTTGCACCTGCAACAGGTCATTTCTCATGGCGACTCCGGCACGGACGGCCACATCCACATCCTTTGCAATATCGTTCAACAGTGCCTTGACCGTTTCGATGGTCTTCTGTTTCTCCTGCAGAGAGACAATCTGCCAGAAATACAGTTCGGTGGTCTTTTCCACCTCGTTTTCAGAAAGTTGCAGTTGCAGGCGACTGGCCTCCTCGCCAACCTTTGCCAGTTTGTTGCCATAGATAATCCGCCCTCCCACGAAGACAGGCTGCACAGCCATCAGTGAGCCGATGGTACCATTCTTCATCATCGAGATATCGATGGGATTGGCTAATGCAAGGAGAGCCTCTGCAGGCAGACTCTGTGCCAGGGCAGGCATTAGCGACGACGGTATGATCTCCGAGGGATTGATGGTGGTCTGGGCCATGCCCTTATTGGCATTGAACCAAAGGCCCGTTCCACTGACATTCGGGAAAAACTTGGTGAAGGCCTCCTTGCGCTGTTGCTGCGAAGCCTCGATATCCAGGCGGGCACTGCGGGTGGCGATGTTGTTCTGGAGGGCAGAATCCTTCAGTTGCTGCAAACTATAGGTTTGAGCAATTAAAGGTAAAAAGGTAAAAAGGTAAAAAAGTAAAACACCTATTACCTTACCAAAATTCTTATTGATAATTCTCGTATTCATGTCTTTTACCTTTTTACTTTTTTACCTTTTTACTTTTTAAACTTACTTTCCAATAAATAACGGGTAGCATGGTGACCACCATGATGAGTGATCCGATACCACCAGCGAAGATGGTGACACCTACAGGCATCCAGAACGAACTCTGGGCGATGATCATTGGCACCACACCAACGGCAGTAGTAGCAGTCGTCAGGAAGATAGGCACCATACGGCGCTTGCCTGCATCGTAGGCTGCTTGTTTTACTGCCTCGTTGTAGGCCTGGCGGTCTACCGTCCAGTCGCCATGCTCTGCCACATACTTCTTGATCAGATCAATGGCATGTTCAAAGATTAATATTTCGTTACGCATGATCATTCCCATGAGGGTGATAACGCCCATGATGGACGTGAGACCGAGGGTGCGGTTCATCAGTCCGAGACCGATGAGGGCACCGGGTAGCATCAGTCCGAGGGCAGCGATACAGACGATGGTGATGCCGTATTTCTTGAAGTTGAAGAGCAGGAAGAAGAAGATAATCACCATTGAGATGGCGATGCCACCGAAGATCTGCGGTAGGGCCTCGGCATCGTATTCTATCTCACCGCCCACCTCGGCACGGATACCCTGAGGGATGTCTATCTCGTTTTGCATAATATCGGCAATGCGGCTCTCTACGGGGGCGGCATAGACCCCGTAGGCAAATTGGGCCGTCACCGTGATGCATCGTTCTCCGCCACGGTGCATGATGCGGCTCTCACTCCACTTGGGTTCCACCTTAGCGATCTGGCGAAGCGGGACGGTGCTATTCGTGCCGCCAGCCCCTGCAGAGAGCATCGCCATAGGCGTTGCAATACCGAGGTTCTCGATGTCGGAGAAAGTCATGTCGGCATCGTCTTTTACCACGATAGGCAGTTCATAGTTACCCTCCCAGATTTGTCCTACACGCAGGTTGTTGGTGGTAGCACTCAGCGCAAGGGCGGCTGTGGTACGGGTAATACCCAGTTGTGCCGAAGCCACAGGGTCGAGTTCGACGTTGATGATGGGGAATGGTTGCAGATAGTCGGTATGCACCCATTCCACCTCCGGCATCTGACGTATGCGCTCCATCAGCCGTTCTGCCACCACATGCAGTGAGTCGAGGTCTTCGCCATAGAAACGGTATTCCAGTTCTGGCACTTCCAAATAATCCAGACGCTTGAAACGGACGTAGGCATCAGGGAAGGTCTCGCTCCATTGGGGCTGATACTTTGCCAGGAGTTTCAGGGTGGCATCCTGCGAGGTGGTGTTCACGATAAACTGTGCATAGTTACGACCTGCCATCTGCGGGGCGTAGCATACCATGAAACGGGGCGAAGAACAGCCCACAAAACTCGTGATGCACTTCACATCCTCATCCCTCTGGAGTACCTGTCGCAGGGAGTCGGCAATCGCACGGGTCTCGGCGATTCCCTTGCCCTCAGGCAGGAAGATCTCCACCGCAAACTGATCGCGGTCGGCGTAAGGGAAGACACGTATCTTCAGCGACAGTACAATGATGGTCGACAGAAGCACCAGCCCAATGCCGCCAGCAATCGTTGCCCAAGGATGACGGAAGGTGATGTCGAGCACCTTGTTATAGGTACTCTGCACCCAGTGGGTAATGGCATTGCTGCCCGTACTTACCTTTTCCGGCTTAATGATCAGCATCTCCAGAAACGGTATCACCGTCACGGCGAGGAAGAGTGACACCACCAGGTTGATGGTGATGGTGATGGGAAAGTCCTCCAGCGCATCGTGGAAGGCGCCCTTCATCGTCACCAACAAGGGATAGAAGATGACGCAGATGCATAGCGTGGCCAGCATCATCGGCATGAAATACTGTTTGGCGGAGTCGACGGCGGCCTTCTTCGGCTCGTAGCCCTTGCCGAGATACTCCAGATAGCCATCGATGACCACGATGGCATTATCCACCACCATTCCCAACACCACGATGAGTGCGGCTAAGGTTACGATGTTCAGTTCGATGCCTAGCAGGTACATGATTGAGACGGAGATAAAAGTACTCAGTGGGATGGTGATGGCGGCGACGATGGCTGAGCGCAGGGGGAACAGCACCATCATGACGAGGATGATGATAAGCATCGAGATGAGCAGGTCGCGCAGGAAGTCGCTGATGCTGGTGCCCACCACCTTAGGTTGGTCGGCAATGCGGGTGATGGTCACGTCGTCGGGCAGGTCGTTCTTGCGGAAGTCGTCCAGTATCTTGTCCACCTCTCTACCGTAGGCCACGATATTGTTGCCTGGTGTCATCTCCAATGAAAGCAGCACGCAGGGATGTCCGTCCTGTTCGATGTAACTCTCTATACTGTCATATTCTCTCACCACGCGGGCCACATCCCTCACCCGTGCCACCTTGCCGCTGAGGGGATCTGTGAAGATGATCTGATTGGCAATCTCCTCCTCACTGCGTTCAGTGGCCTCCACATGAATGGGTATCTGTTGGTCGTCATCACTCAGACTGCCGCTGAGGGTGGTGATACCCTGGGCCTGTAGGTGACTGAAGAGCATCTGTTGGCCGATACCATAGGCCTGCAGCCGTTGACGGTCTACATAGAGCGAGATCTGTTCCTTTTGTTCTCCGTAGATGCGGACATTAGCCACCGAGGGGATGCGGCGTAGACGGTCGGAGAGACGGTCGGTATAGTCCTGCAACTCGCGATAACTGCGCTGAGGACTCTCGATGGCGATGAGCAGGGCGGAGGTGTTGCCGAAGTCGTCGTTTGCAACAAGAGCGAGTACGCCGCTGGGCAGCGACGACTTAAACAGGTTCAGACCATGCTTGATTTTGCTCCATACCTCGTCCTTGTTGTTCACATCGTCGTTCAGGCGTACCATCACGAAACACATGCCGTTTTGGGCAGTCGTGGCGGTCTTCGTGCGATGTACCTCTCTGTAGGTGAACAGATAGCGTTCCAGAGGCCGTGCCACCTGTTCCTCCACCTCCTCGCTCGTCATACCCGGACAGACGGCAATCACCACACCTTGACGGATGGTAAATGCAGGAAATTCATCCTTCGGCATGACATACATGCCGTAAATACCCAAAATAAACAGGATAATTACGATGAGCAGCGATATCGGGTAGTGATCCAATGGCCACTTCAGCCAAGACATTTTTTCCATTGACGTTTTACGACTTAAAATACCACTTTCGTTCCTTCACTCAGTTTCTGATATCCCTCGGTGACAACACGCTGTCCCATGTCGAGTCCTTCAGTTACAGTCACATGATTTCCCTTCGTGCCGCCGATAGTCACCTTTGTACGGTGGGCGGTATTGTCTTTGTCGATAGTCCATACAAACAGGCTTCCGTCGGCACTTCTTTGTACCGCTGTCACAGGCAGCGACTTCTCGCTGATGCCTTGCGACCCCTTTGCTATGAAGCGTACGCTGGCCACCATACCTGGCAGCAGTTTCCTGTCGCCATTAGGTACGCGTATGCGTATATCATAGGTATGTGTCAGGGCGTCGGCTACGACACCCTTCTCTATCCTTCCGCCATTCACCTGCTTGCCTACCGCCTCTACACTGATGGTAGTAGGTGTTGTGGCACTGATGGCTTCCACTTCCGCTTCTGGCACGGACACCTTCACTTTCACGCTACTGATGTCGAGAATGGTGACGACAGCCTGAGAGGGTAGGGCGGTCTCACCCGACTTCACCTGCTGGTGACCTATGATGCCGTTAACGGGGGCTGTCAGTCGGCAATCGGCTAAGTTCTTTTTGGCAACCTCCAATTGTGACTGTGCTTGTGCCACCTTGCTCTGTATCTCCACCCACTGCACCTCTGGCAGTGAACCATTGTCGTGGAGCATGCTATACCGTTTGAGGGCGTCGTTGGCTTGATTCATCTGAGCCTCGGCACCCGTTAGCAGGTTGCGGGCCTGTGTGTCGTCCATCTCCGCAATCAGTTGTCCGCGACTGACGGCCTGGCCCTCAGTCACCAACATACGCTTTACCACACCCATGCTGGTAAAACTGACTGCCGTCCCCTCGTTTTCCTCCACGATACCCACGTATGTCTGGGCATTGTCTACAAAGGCAGGAGAGACCACCAGCGTCTTCACTCTCGTCGGAGCCTTGGCCCCGTTTTCTTTCTTTTCAACACATCCCACAGTCATCAGACAGCAGGCGAAAGCCAGAATAATTACTTTCTTCATCGTACATTATTAATTTTGTGTGCAAAGATAATATTTTTCTTCTACACCACCAATTAAATTCATTATTTTAAAAATTTTAAGATTTAAAATGATGCAGGTTTTGGGATATTTTTGTATCTTTGCAGCCGAATAGAGTTTTCCAAAACGGACAACTTTTTGAAAGTTCAAAACAAAAAAGTTTCCCAAAACGGAAAACTTTTTGTGCGGGATGAGCCTAAACATTAAAGAAACAACGATATGGAAATTAAGAACTTTACCATCACGAAACGAGACGGAACGAAGGACCAGTTCTCACTCGACAAGATCATGAATGCGATTGTGAAGGCATTCGAAAGCGTAAACGAACCGGCAGACTTGGGCATTGTTTCCAAGATTCTGAATCACCTTGACATGCACGACGACATCACCGTGGAAGAAATCCAGAACCAGGTGGAGGAGGCGCTCATGCGTGAGGGATATTACAATGTAGCCAAGTCGTTTATCCTTTATCGTCAGTTGCATTCCGAGGATCGTGACACGTTGGAGAAGATGATGTTCCTTTCGGAATACACAGAATCAGTAAATGCCGCCACAGGTTCGAAATACGATGCCAACGCCAACGTGGAGCACAAGAATATCGCCACGTTGATCGGTGAGTTGCCTAAGTCGAACTTTATCCGCCTGAATCGTCGTCTTTTGACTGACCGCATCAAAAAGATGTACGGCAAACCGTTGGCCGATGAGTACATCGACAAACTGACCCACCATTTTATTTATAAGAACGACGAGACCTCGTTGGCCAACTACTGTGCCTCGATCACGATGTACCCCTGGTTGATTAACGGTACGACGGAAATCGGTGGTAACTCGACGGCACCGACGAACCTGAAGTCGTTTGCTGGCGGTTTTGTCAACATGGTGTTCATGGTGTCCTCGATGCTGAGTGGTGCCTGCGCTACGCCCGAGTTCCTGATGTATATGAACTATTTCATCGGCAAGGAATACGGACTCGACTATTGGAAACGTGCCAACGAACAGGCCGACCTCTCGTTGAAGAAGCGTACCATCGACAAGGTCATCACCGACTACTTCGAGCAGATTGTCTATACCCTCAACCAGCCCACAGGTGCCCGTAACTATCAGGCTGTGTTCTGGAATGTGGCTTATTACGACAAGTACTATTTCGAGAGCATTTTTGGCGAGTTCTACTTCCCCGATGGCTCGAAGCCTGACTGGGAGGGTCTCTCTTGGTTGCAGAAGCGCTTCATGAAGTGGTTCAACAAGGAGCGCACCAAGACCATGCTTACCTTCCCTGTGGAAACCATGGCGCTGCTCGTCGACGAGAACGGTGAGTGCAAGGATAAGGAGTGGGGCGACTTCACGGCTGAGATGTATAGCGAGGGACATAGTTTCTTCACCTATATGAGCGACAATGCCGACTCGCTGAGTTCATGCTGTCGTCTGCGCAACGAGATAACTGACAACGGTTTCTCTTATACCCTCGGTGCCGGAGGTGTCTCGACAGGTTCGAAGAGCGTGCTCACCATCAATCTGAACCGCTGCATCCAGTATGCCGTCAACCACAAGATCGATTACTTGGAGTATCTCGGAGGTATCATCGACCTCTGCCACAAGGTACAGTTGGCTTACAACGAGAACCTGAAGGAACTCCAGTCACGCGGCATGCTGCCCCTCTTCGACGCAGGCTATATCAATATCGGACGCCAGTACCTCACCATCGGTATCAACGGACTCGTGGAGGCTGCGGAGTTCATGGGCCTGAAGATTACGCCGAACGACGACTACCTGCACTTCGTACAGGGCATCCTCGGACTCATCGAGAAGTACAATAGACAGTACCGCACCAAGGACGTGATGTTCAACTGCGAGATGATCCCTGCTGAGAACGTCGGTGTGAAGCATGCCAAGTGGGACCGCGAGGACGGTTACTTTGTACCTCGTGATTGCTATAATAGTTATTTCTATGTAGTCGAGGACGACTCGCTCACCATCATCGACAAGTTCAAGTTGCATGGTGCACCCTATATCGAGCACCTCACAGGTGGTTCTGCCCTGCACATGAACCTGGAGGAGCATCTGTCGAAGGAGCAATATGCCCAGTTGTTGAAGGTGGCAGCCAAGGAGGGTTGTAACTACTTCACGTTCAACATTCCCAATACCGTATGCAACGAGTGTGGTCATATCGATAAGCGCTACTTGCACGAGTGTCCGAATTGCCACTCGAAGAATGTCGATTACATGACCCGTATCATCGGTTATCTGAAGCGTGTCTCCAACTTCTCGCAGGCTCGTCAGGAAGAGGCATCACGCAGATACTATGCCCATGCCAACTGATTATGATGCTGAAATACGTTAACACAGGCATCGTGTTTCAGGAGATACCCGACGAAGTGACACTGGCAATCAACATCTCGAATTGCCCGTGTCACTGTCCGGGCTGTCACAGTCATTATCTCTGGGAGGACATCGGTCTGCCGTTGAACACTGATGCCATCGATGCCTTTATCAGCGAGTATGGGCGCAACATCACCTGTATTGCTTTCATGGGTGGCGACGGCGACCCTAGAGGGGTCGACATGCTGGCGCAGTATATCCATGAGGAACATCCGCAATACAAGGTGGCGTGGTACAGCGGACGTGTACGTATCACGTCGGCAGTCAACAAGACCGACTTCGACTACATCAAGGTAGGTCCCTATCTCAAGCATCTCGGTCCCTTGAAGCAGCCCACCACCAACCAGCGCCTCTATCGCCAGACAGACACAGGCGAGTTTGAGGACATCACTTCCCGTTTCTGGCGGAAATAAGATTCTTCCTTGGCGTATACGAAAGGAGAGAGGTCAACTAAGAAAAGTTAAATCGTAGGTTTTTCTTCGTTGCCCTCTCTTTTTTTTGTACCTTTGCAGACAGTATCAACAAAACGACAATGAAACTCAAACAAACGATTCTTTTAGCAGCCTTTACGGCGGCATTGTCTGCCAGTGCGCAGAACCCTTTTGTGCAAACATGGTGTACGAGTGATCCCGCCCCGTTGGTACACGATGGGACGATGTATGTCTATACAGGTCATGATGAGGATGGGGCCGACTTCTTCTGGATGCAGGAGTGGCGCGTCTATTCCACTCAGGACATGGTAAACTGGCAGGACCACGGTTCTCCGCTTGCCCTTGAGAGTTTTTCGTGGGCTGATGACCGTGCCTGGGCCTCGCAGACCATCGAGCGCGACGGCAAGTTCTATTGGTATATCTGTGCCCATTCCAAACTGTCTGGTGGTATGGCTATCGGTGTGGCGGTAGGTGATTCGCCTGTTGGTCCGTTTAAGGATGCCCTCGGTAAACCGCTCTTCGAGAATGGCTCGTGGGATCATATCGACCCGACGGTGATGATCGATGACGACGGACAGGCTTGGCTGATGTGGGGTAATCCAAGAGTCTATTACCTGAAACTGAACCGCGACATGATCTCTTACTCAGGCGAACTGGGTATGCTCGACATGACGGAGGAGGGTTTCGGTTCACCTCTGAGGGACAAGCGTGTGCAGGGCAAGGAATATAAGGACTCGTATGTGGAGGGTCCGTGGCTCACTAAGCGTAATGGCACCTATCAGTTGCTTTATGCCGCTGGTGGTGTACCAGAGCACATCTCCTATAGTACGGCACCCTCGCCATTAGGTCCTTGGAAGTATGCTGGTGAGATCATGCCACTCTGCGACACGAAGTCGTTTACGAACCACTGTGGCGTGGCTGACTACAAGGGTCACAGTTATTTCTTCTACCACACGGGAAAACTGCCCAATGGCGGTGGTTTCGGACGTAGTGTGGCTGTGGAGGAATTCAAGTATAATGCCGACGGATCCTTCCCCACCATCATGCCGACGGACGAAGGTGTGAAACCTGTGGCAAAGTTTGACCCCTACCGCAAGGTGGAGGCTGAGACGATGGCCTTCTCTAAGGGTATCAAGACGGAACAGAACGACGAGGTGGGTGTCTATGTGACGGATATCCACAACGGCGACTATATCAAACTGCAGAACGTACATTTCTGCTACAAGATGCCCCGTACCTTTACGGCCCGTGTAGCCAGTGGCCTGCGTGGCGGAAACATTGAGATACGTCTTGACAGTATCAAGGGAAAACTTCTTGGTACACTCAATGTGCCTGGTACGGGCGGTTGGGAGAAGTGGCAGACGCTGACTGTCGACCTGGAGCCACTCGATGGTTATCCCGAACTCCTGCATACCCGTGATCTCTACCTCGTGTTCACAGGTCGTAAGGGACCGAAACTCTTCAACTTCGACTGGTGGGAGATCCGTGGCCTGGAGCAGGTGAACATGCCTCTCTTCCAGACGAAATATACGGCAGACCCCTCACCGTTGGTGGTGGGTGACACGCTGTTCCTCTTCACGTCGCACGATGCCTCACCGGAGGACATTCCCGATGAGAATGAGAAGAACTCAGCCGGATTCTTTATGTATGACTGGCTGTTGTGGAGCACCACCGATATGGTGAACTGGACGGAGCACGGCGCTGTGGCCTCATTGAAGGAATTCTCCTGGCGCAGTCGTGAGAACGGTGCATGGGCCATCCAGACGGTGGAGCGCAACGGCAAGTACTATCTCTATGCCCCATTGCATGGACACGGTATCGGAGTGTTGGTGGCAGACTCGCCCTACGGACCCTTCAAGGATCCTCTGGGCAAACCATTGGTATGGCAGCAGGAGCACTGGGACGACATCGACCCCTCCGTCTGGATCGACGACGACGGACAGGCTTGGATGTTCTGGGGCAATCCCCATACCTATTGTGTCAAGTTGAACGAAGACATGATTTCGACAAAGGGTGACATCTATGTGCTTAATCCCAAGGACGGTATGATGCGTCCTGTGAAGGAGGAGGGTGCGAAGATCAACCTCCGTGTGCCGTTCAGCGAGAAATCCACCTGGGCGGTGAAGCACTATCAGGAGGGTCCGTGGTTCTACAAGCGCAATGGTCACTACTATATGGGTTTTGCATCGACCTGTTGTCCTGAGGGCTTGGGTTATGCGATGAGCAGTTCGCCTCTGGGACCCTGGAAAGAACAGAACTACCTGATGGCACCCACCCAGCGCGACAGGGGCAATCACCCTGGTATCTGTGATTTCAAGGGTCATTCGTATCTCTTCGGACAGGACTACGACCTGATGCATTTGGAGACCTACGTACACCATGAGCGTCGTAGCGTGAATGGTGCGGAGATCACCTATAATGCCGATGGCACTATCCAGGAGACGCCCTACTGGTTGGATATAGAACCGATGAAGCAGTTGCAGTGGCTCAATCCTTACAGCAGAGTGGAGGCCGAGACGATGGCTTGGGGCTTCGGGTTGAAGAGTGCCAAGATGGGTATCGCCAATACGGGTGTCATTGCGGATATGCCCGCATCGACAGGCAAGAAGAATATGTATATCTACGATATCAACGACGGTGAGTATATCCGTTTGCGTGGTGTCGACTTCGGTGAGAAGAGTGCCAAGCAGTTTGCCATCACCGCAGCCGCTACAGGCAGTTGCACCATCACCCTGCGTCTCGACGGTATTCATGGTCCCGCCATCGGTACTGTCACCATCGGTAAGACGGGCAGCGTGGAGAAGTACAAGTCGTTTAGCACGAAAGTGAAGGATGCCACAGGTGTCCACGACCTCTATCTCTGTTTCAGCAATGCCAGTGGTGACGTACATCTGGACTGGTGGCAGTTTAAAAGGTAAAAATGTGAAAAGTGAAAATAAGATGAAAAGATTAGTTATGATGGCCTCACTGTTGACGATAACTGTCAGCATGATGGCACTGACACCTTGGAAGAAAGGTGCTTTTGAGACAGGGAAATACCGTAACCTCTTCGTGGAGATGGGCTATAAGCAGGCTGATGTCGATGCGAAGGTGAAGGAAGTGTTCAATGATGTGTTCCGTGGTCCCAACAAGTGTTACTTCGAGGTGGGCGACTCGATGGGTTATGTCTCCGACATCAAGAACCATGATGCCCGCACCGAGGGAATGTCCTATGGTCTGATGATTGCCGTGCAGTTTGGTGAGAAGGACATCTTCGACCGTCTGTGGCGTTGGACCAAGAAATACATGCAGCATCAGGACGGCATCCGTGAGGGTTATTTCGCCTGGAGTTGTCGTACCGATGGTACTCGGAATGCAGCAGGTGCAGCCTCGGATGGTGAACTCTATTTTATCACGGCGCTGATCTTTGCCTCCAACCGTTGGGGCAACGATACAGGCATCAACTACAAGGCTGAGGCCCAGCGCATCCTGAATGCCATCCAGCCGAAGGAATATACCCCGGAGGCCAGACCAGGCGGTTTCGGAGGATTCGGAGGCTTTGGCGGTGGACAGCAACAGCAAGGTCCGCAGAAGATGTACCTCATCGACCCCGAGACGAAACTCATCACTTTCACCCCTGACGGTTTCGGACAAGGTTTCACAGATCCTTCCTATCATATCCCTGCTTTCTATGAGGTTTGGGCGAAGTGGGGTGACGACGGACGCTCTGACTTCTGGAACGAGTGTGCGCAGAAGAGTCGTGAGTTCCTGCATAAGTGTACGAATGAGAAGACGGGTCTGAATGGCGACCAGTGCCAGTTTGACGGCTCAGAGATGGCGGGTTTCCGCTTCCCGGGAAGACCGCAGGGTCAGCAGCAGGGTGGGGCACCCCAGACACCTCCTCGCAACGGCAACAATAACTTCCGCTATGACTCCTGGCGTGTGCCTATGAATATCACCCTCGACTACGAGTGGAGTTGTGCCGACGGCGAGTGGCAGCGACAGTATGGCGAGAAGATCCAGAACTTCTTCTACAGCCAGGGTGTCGATACGTTCCTCGACCAGTATCGTCCCGACGGTTCCATCCCCGAGGGCAATGAGATCTTGGGCGCAGGCGGTTTCCGTAAGTTGCGCCATAGCATCGGACTGGTGGCTACGACTGCCGCCGCCTCGATGATGTGTAGCCACGACAAGAGCAAGGAGTTTGTGGATGCACTTTGGAATGCCAAGCATGAGCCGTTCGAGGATGGCTATTTCGATGCTTATTACGATGGTCTGCTGCGTCTCTTCGCCTTCATGCACTTGAGCGGCAATTACCGTGTCATCACCCCACAAAAATAAATATGGTATACAATGAAATAGGAAAGACCGGCATGCGGGTGGCCAATCTCGCCTTTGGCGCCTCCTCATTAGGAGGCGTCTTCCACAGCATCCGCGAAGAGGAAGGCATCCGTGCCGTCCATGTGGCTGTCGACAACGGCATCAACTTCATCGACGTGTCGCCCTATTATGGTCATCTGAAGGCAGAGATCGTGTTGGGTAAGGCCTTGAAGGAGATTCCCCGCGACAAGTATTACCTCTCTACGAAGGTGGGGCGCTACGGCAAGGACGGCGTGAACACATGGGACTACAGCGGTAAACGTGCCACGGAGAGTGTCTATGAGAGTATGGAACGCCTGAATGTGGACTATATCGACCTCATCAACGTGCATGACATCGAGTTTCAGGCTGGTATGGAGGGCGGTCTGCAAAAGGTTGTCGATGAGACGTTGCCTGCCCTCGTGGAACTGAGAAAGAAAGGTGTGGTGGGTCATGTAGGAATCACCGACCTGCAGCCGGAGAACCTGAAATGGGTCATCGAGCACTGCGAGAAAGGTACGGTGGAGAGTATCCTGAACTTCTGTCACTACAGTCTCAACGACACGTTGCTTGCCGACTATCTCGGCTTCTTCGAGCAGTATGGCGTGGGTGTCATCAATGCCTCACCGCTGTCGATGGGCCTGTTGTCGCAGCGTGGCGCACCCGGCTGGCATCCTGCCGGCTACGACCTGAAAAAGGCCTGCGCCGAAGCAGCCGCCTATTGCAAGGAGAAAGGCTATCCGATAGAAAAACTCGCCATCCAGTTCTCGACAAGTATGAACCCCCGTATTGCCACGACGCTCTTCAGCAGTGCCAATCCAGACAATGTGTTGAAGAACATCCAGTATGTGGACGAGCCGATGGACAGCCAACTGGTCACCGATGTACAGAAGATTATTGGTGATCAGATGTTCGTCAGGTGGAAGAATTCGTAATACGGTTTATCGTACCTTTGGCAGTTCGATGACGAACCGACAGCCTTCTTGGTAGTCGAGGTCGAAGAAAATGTCACCTCCGAGGTTGATGATATGTCGCTTGGATAGTGCCAGGCCGAGTCCGAGACCTTCTGAGAGGTCGTTTACCTTGGTGAACTTCTCGAACAAGCGGTTCACATCTTCCTCGGGTATGCCAGGCCCCGTGTCCTCAATGATGAAATGCATTTTGGATCCTATCTCGCTGACACGTATCGACACGTTCTGGCCGTCGGAATACCTGGCGGCATTGTAGAGTAGTTCGAGGATGCTGCGCTTCAGATAGAGATGACTGGTTGTGATGCAGAAGTCGTCGGGTACATCTGTTGAGAACTTGATGGGCAGGTCTGGGAATTGTGAGTTAGTCATGGCGATGCATTCGTGGGCAATCTCGTTGCACGACACTTCCTCGTTCCTGTTCGTATAGAGTTCTTCGGTGGTACCCTTGGCGGAACTGTCGCAGAGCATCAGTACCATGCGGTAGAGCAACAAGGCGTTATGTCTCATCATCTCTGTGACGCTCTTCGTCTCTTCCTCCGGAAGGGCGCTCTTGCTTTCCTTCAGCACCTGTGCGAAGCCCATGATGATGTTTAGGGGCGTGCGGATCTGATGCGACACGTTCTGGATAAACAACGACTTCTGTCTGTCGGCTTCCTTGGCCAGTTCACTGGTGCGCACCAGTTCCTCGTTGCGTCGCGCCGTCTCTTCGTTCATCTGTTGGATGTCATTCAGATGGTTGCTCAACGACGCCTGCATGGTGGCGAAATTGTTTTGCAGGCGCCCCACCACATCGTTGTATTTGCTCTGTTTGATTTGTTCGTCGTAGTGTCCTTCGGCGATGCGCTGTATCTTGCTCGTCAGTCGGTAGAGTGGATGGATGGCGTGGGCCACGGTGAAACTGCAGTATAGAAGTATGAACAGCAGACCGAGGATGATGAGTGGCCCGATGATGAAGTTCAGGCGGTTATAGCCCTGAAGGATGCTCCGTTCCGGACAGATGAGGGCGAGACTACACGGGGTGCCTGGCACGGGCTGATAGCAAACCAGACAAGGCTTGCCGTCGATATTGACACTCATGCTGCCCTTTTTGCCTGTGGTCATCTCATGTCCTAAGGCAAAAATGTCGGAGTTCTTCTGTGGGTCGGCATCTTGGAAGATGGTATGGGTGAACAACTGTGTGGTGTCGGGATGCACGAAGTAGCGCCCTTCCTCGCCAGTCATGATGAAGTAGGAGTCGGGATAGGGTGTCTCTGCCGTGATGATCTTCGAGAGTCGTATCAGCGAGAGGTCGGTAGAGATGATACCCACGAAGTGCTTGTTCTCATTGTAGAGTGGTTTGCTGTAGGAGGCAATCATACCGTCGAGGGTCAGTTCCAGCGAGTCGCTCTCGTCGTAGTAGACCACCCAGCAGGGCTTCCCGTGCATGCGTGGTGTCTTGTACCAAACCTTCTCGAAATATTCATACGGTTCCTCTATGACGGTGGTCACGCTGTCTTCCTCCCTAACGGTATAGACTGAGAAGTGTCTGCCATATTTCGGGAACGTGTTCGGCTCGAAACTGATGGAGCATCCGTCGATGTGGCCGTTGAGCATGACAATGAATCGGGAATAGGACAGTATGGAGTCAGGATCCATGTGGGCTATCACCTCCCAGTCGTTGATGTCGGTTGCCGTCTCAACAATGTTCATATAGCGGTGGATGCGCTGCATCGTGGTGTTCAGCACGCTGGTGGCATGCTTCGTCGCCTCATCCTTGATACGCTCTTTCGACTGTTGGAACAGGATGCCAATCGACAGCATGAAGATGGGTATAGCCATCAGCAGGATGCCGAGACTGAGTTTCCAGGATAGCGACTGTTTGATATGTTGTATGATTCTACGCATCTCTCTTAATGACTCTCCACGATTAACTTCTCCGAGTCTGTTATCAGTTGGTTCAGCAGTGCCGTCACCTTTCCACCGCGCCGCATGATTTCGTCCACCATCTCGTCGGTTTCCTCGTTCGTCAGATTACTGCTGTTGTTACAGATGGTCTTGACACCCTCTAAGACACCTTTTACAGGAACTATCATCTGGTCAGACATGTTGTAGAGGAAGTTTGTCTTCATACGGTCTGCTCCCTGTGCCTGTTCGTAGGCAGCCTGCAGCACCTCGCCTCGTTCCTTCAGGGTGTCCGACAGTTGTTGCAGTTCACCCATGTGTACGGCCAGCGACTGCTGCATCTCATGGAAGTGGTTTTGCAGGCGCCCCACCTCGTCCTGGTTCTTGCTTTCAGGGATGGTCTCATCGTAATGACCTTCTGCAATGAGTTGGGCCGTCTTTCCCAGTTGTCGCAGGGGCAGCAGTTGGTGGCGTATGAAGAGACGGCAGAACAGCAGCAGCAGACCCAGTCCTACCACCGCGATGATGAGTACCGTATAGAGCAGTTGGTTGTAATTGCCGAAGATGTCCTCTTCAGGGTAGATGATGCCTGCACTCCAGCCTAAGTCTGCCATGGCGCGTCCCGTTACTTCTGTCTGCTTGAAGGGCTTGTAGAAGGCGTAGCACGTATTCCCGTCCAGTGTGATTTCCTTGTAGCCTGTCTCACCTGCCAGCATGTCCTCTGCCGCCTCCATCAGCGATGAATGGTCATGCATCTCTGCCAACGAGATCAGTTTCATGTTCAGTCTGGTGCTGTCGGGGTAGACGAGGAGCGTACCTTCCTTATTCAACAAGGCACAGATGGAGTTGGGCGAGGGTTTCTCTTCCAGCACGATCTTCGACAGCAGATTCAGTGACACGTCGATAGCCAGAATGTTCAACTTCTGATCCTTGTCGTAGAAAGGCAGGCTAAAGGTCACCACGGCATTCTCTTTGCTGTTGCCCACCTTGCGGGGTGTGGTCCATTGCGCGAATGCCTGTACTGTATTGCTGTCAGCATCCCAGATGATCCGGCTGTCCGTGATATATGGATTGCACTCCTCGAGTTTTTGCGCATACGTCTCCATGAGTTCCGGCTGGTTGGTCCGTTCCATCATTTTCCAGTAGATATTGCCTGCCGCCTGCTCCACGCTCAACAAGATATTGTCGATGTGTTCCACCATCGCCTCCAGTGTCTGTCCGGCGTTCTGCAGGGCTTCCTCCCGCACGGCCTTGCGCGAGAAATAGAACATAGTCGTCAGCGCCAGCATCAGCAACAGGGCCAAGGCTGCGATGATCCTCAAACTAAGCCTGAAAGACAGGGTCTTGGCGATAAACGTAGTAACTTTCGACATATCAGCCGCAAAAATACGAATATTATTTTAAAAAGCGTGTAAAGAAATCAGAAAAACTATCTCTACTGCCTTAACTTTCATTGCCATAATGAATTAAAATTTAAAGGGTGTAAAAATATTTCCGCGTCCTTAAAACCTATTCCTTGATTCCTCGTTTTTGCGCTTAGGCCTAGAAAAAATATCTCGTTGCCTAAGAAAATTTTTCTCTTTGGCCATGCCGCAAATTTCGTTGCCTGATGTCTGTTTTGCAACTATGTTGCAAAGGTACGAATTTTTCATGAAGTTATTCACTTATAACTCCTGACACCTGACATCTTAATTCTGGAATTTAGAATTTTATTCCCATATATAATTTATATATATTATAATATATATAAATTTAATAATACTATATAGTTTTCTGTTCTATATCCCCCTTACATTCCAACCTATAAAGCCAACGAAGTTAAATGTCAGGAGTTATAACTTGCCTTTTCCTGAATAAGGTTGACTCTTTTTAGGCCTTGTTTTTTAACACTTGTCTACCCGTACGGATTTGGTTGACTTCTCTCTCTGAGATCAGTTGACTACTTTCCCTGAGGTGGTTGACCCTTTTCCTAAGAACGTA
>JAFZUS010000040.1 GCA_017618275.1 Prevotella sp. | reverse complement strand
GTTGAGTAAAATGGGATATGAACGCAAGCGTAACAACAAAGGATCGGCCTTTAAGGTTGAGGCGATATGATGTGTAAAAGTAAAACAACTTGTTTTACCACCAATAAGGTGCCCTTAATGAATGGAAAAGATGCCTTCTTAGGAAGTAAAACAACTTGTTTTACATTAAGAATAATATTGTAAGATTATCAAAGCAGTATAAATAGAATATGGCAGTACATATCAGATTAATCAAGAACAATATTAAGAGCAGCAGTTCTTATGGGAAATATTTTGCCAAGGCAGTGAGTCAGGGTGAGGTCACCCTCAGTGAAATCGCGGCAGAGGCATGTCGTAACAGCGGTTTTTCCGAGGGTTCCGTCATAGGCGTGGTAACGGAGTTGCAGGATATTCTGAAGCACAGGCTTACTGAAGGACAGACAGTGGTGCTCCCTGGTATTGGCCGTTTCAGTCTCCGCGTGGAGAGTATCGGTGTCGATGACCCGAAGGCGTTCAACATCCGCCGGCACATCACCCGTATTGTCTGCGGCTTCCTCCCCGCAGGCCGCCGCATTCAGGGCCGCCACATTCTCTACGACTTCTGCGACGGCGTGAAGGCTGTCTGGCAGAAGGGATCCAAACCATAATAGAAGCCTTGCTCTTACCCTCTGGCATCATTGTATATCCCTCTCCGTCACGAAACAGGCCACGAGACCGTAGGTGATGGTGGGACGGATCCAGATTTCCGTGAGCATATAGGTGGTGTACTCATCGGTAGGCTCCAGATAGATGTCCAAGTTGTAGAGCGCGGCAATGAGCACGTCGATGATGCAGATGGTCCACAGGTTGCGCTTGGTGTAACTCTTCCAGTCCTTGCGCGCATAGAAATAGGTAAGCGTGCAGAGCAATAACGCCGCGAGCACGAGACATGCCAGATGGATCGCATAGAAAGCCAGGGGCGGCGCAAAGAGAATGTCGCGCAACAGCACAGTGATGCCCACTAAGACGGAGCACCAATAGTTGAAATGGTGGCTGTCAAGCCGGTTGAAGAAGTACATCCAGATCATCACCAGACAGGCGATGTAGAACAGGTTTAGCAACAGTTCTGGCCCTGCCTCGGGCAGTCCGAAATGAAACACGCCATAGAGCATCACGCCCACCGACAGCATTCCTGCCACGGCAGTGATGCCAATGTCAAAGATCTTTCCTTTTGTTTTGAATCTTGTCTGCATAAGTTTATAAGTTTTATTGTTGTTTTATACGAAGAAAACGAGTCACTTAACGACTAATGATGCGCTTATTGGTCATTAATATCACACCCAGCGTTATGCATTCTGTAACAGGAACAGCGAGCCACATGCCTTGTGGGGAAATGAATTTAGGCATCAGGATAAATGCCGGTACAAGGAATATCAGACCTCGGAACAACATACATAACGTAGCCCGAGTGTTCTGCTCGGTGGCTTGATAATATCCGATAATGGCAACATTCATAGCAAAGAATAAGGCAGAATAAGCGAACAACGGTAGTCCGCCTAAAGCAATCTCATAGGCATTGGTGCCTGCTTGCAGGAAAAGGCCGACAAGTGGTTTGGTACACAAGGTGAGAAACGCCGTTGCCAATACGCCACAGATGGTAGCGTAACTGAGGCTAACCCTGAAGGCTCTTTGCACACGGTAGCGATTGCCTGCACCATAGTTGAAACTGATGATAGGCTGGGCAGACTGTGCCACCGAATTGTTGACCATGAACACGATGGGGTAAAGATAGCAGGCTACACTGAAGGCTGCTACACCATCTTCGCCCAACTCTCGTATAAAGACGTAGTTGCCGGCAAGTAACATCATGGACATCGCCAGTTCGCCCAGCATAGAGGAAAAACCACTACGAACCATATATCCGACATTGCGTGCTGTCAGATAAAAACTGGTAAGACTGAGTTTTAGTCGGCAGATCTTGACGCTCTGTGAATGGAAGAACATATACCAGACAACCATTCCTGCGGCAACGGCGCAGCTAATCGATGATGCGATGGCGCTACCGGCAATACCCAACTGCATCGGAAATACAAACAGCCAATCCAGGAAGATGTTCAGTAAGCCGGGAAAGATTTCTGTTGAGGCAGCAAACTTGGGTGATCCGTCAAGTCGAATGACAAAGGTGCCGATTATCTGGATGACGATGCAGATACAACCGGGAAGAATAGGGAGAAGATAATCCTGACATAATGGCAATAGCGCATCACTGCATCCCAAAAGTCGCAAGAAGGGTATGTGGAAGAAATAAACAGCTATAGCAATAATCACCATCAGCAGCGTAGCCACATCAAAGGCTTGGGTGATATTGATATGAGCGGCTTTGTTGTTGTTCTGTGACAAATGGATACTTGCCACGACTGACACGCCAGTACCAAACATCAGCGCAATACCCGTCGTGACCAGAAACAGCGGCGAGACAATATTGATAGCCGCCAGCGCATTACTTCCCACACCCTGTCCAACGAAGATACCGTCTGCTACCGTAAATAGCGAAGCAAACACCATTGACAACAACGTTGGATAGAAAATGCTGTCAAACAGCGGGTCGATCTTCGACTTCCCAAAGTCTATTCTATCATCCTCTGTCATGTGATGTTATTATAGACAATAATACTTGGTCAGGAAATACATTCTGTCCCAATCAAGAATCTTTCTCTCTGATTCCTTCTCCGGATGGATATTGAACTCGTCGAAGATCATCAGCTGCTTGTTCTCCAAGTCGTAGAGCGGCCACTCCTTGGCCTTGCCGTCGGGCGACTCGGACGCGCTGAGCGAGGGATTGCCTGTCTTGGCAAACTGTACCCACATCTTGCGCATGGTCTTGGAGAACGTTGCGTCGAATTGTCTTCCCGTGAGGAAAGTCTCCTCTGGATGGTTGAATACCGTCGAAAGTTCTATCGCATGTCCGCTTTTCATCAATGGTAGCGACGACTCAACCGTGAAGAAATAGGTGTAGGATTTGCCACCGGCCATGGTCTGATTCTCCGACAATCTGATGAGCGGCGCAATAAACACAAGTTGGTCGAACAATCGGCTGGTGTTTTCGTAACTTTCTCCATGGATATCATTGCAGAAGCTTACCACCAACGCCTTCTCTTCCTCCGAAAGTTGGGCCAACTTCTTCGCCTTGCGGGCAGCTCCAAACGCATTCCAACCCTCCACGTCAAATCCGAATACAAAGTAATTCATCTCGTCCTTGGTGCAGCCCTGCATGATATCCAGATCTTTTGCCGCACCATTGAGATAAGCCTCATACGGATCCAGAGGCAGGATTCTTCCGTCTCTTTCTGCCCACACGCGCAGGTTAAGGGCATCACTTGCTGTCAATATCAACTTCTCGACATCGACCTTCTGCAGGTCGGCAACGGTCTTGCAGCCTAATATGTCCATCACTTCATTCGTGCAAGCGATGGCTTCATCCACAGATCTCGTAAAGACTGGGGCACCGCTTTGTGCGATGACGCGCTTGAAATATTGATGGGAATCTTTCATAAGCGGGAGCAGAGTCACGCTTCCTCCACCTGCTGACTGGCCGAAAATCGTCACATTTTCGGGATCGCCACCAAAGGCCGCGATGTTCTCATGAACCCACTTCAAGCCCATCAACTGGTCCAGAAGGCCCAGGTTCTGCGCATCGGGATAGTCGGCGCCGTCGGGCAGATGAGACAGATGGAAGAAGCCAAATACGCCGAGCCTGTACTCGATACTGACGAGGATGACATCAGGATTCTCTTCGACGAAATTGGCACCCTCCTCACGCGGTTCGGCTGTTCCGCCGATTTCAAAAGCGCCGCCGTGAATCCACACCATCACCGGCTTGTTTATGACTCCGTCGTCGGCTTGCCATACGTTCAGATACAGGCAGTCTTCACCCTGAGGATAAAGGCCTCCCACTTGGGAAGGGCTCCCATCCTGCCGGGGGGCTTTTCCATTGTAATACGCCTCGTAAACGCCATCATCCGGAACAACATCTACGGGTGCTTTCCAGCGCAGTTCTCCGACAGGCTGCTGGCCGACAAAGGGAATACCCTTGAAGGCCATGACATTGGCCGACTTCTTGCCGACGAAGGTTCCATTGATACACTTGACGGCCAGCGAGTGGTCGTAGTGGCCGTCGGTTATTTTCTTGTTCTCGCCGTACAGGGCCAACATTTTTTCTTTCGCTTCGATCATAGGATCTTATGTTTTGGAATGGGGGTTATTATTTTTGTCGACGTTTTCGTCATGAGCACTCATGTTCTTGATAAACAGATTGACAAGACGCTTCGTGATGAAGGTGTTCCTGACGGCATGTCGAACCTTTTCTGCAAATGAGTTCGTGTCGTCGGATGACGTAGCCGTCTCTGCTTCTGCGACACGTTGCTCACGCTGGTCGATCTTAGAACGTAAGCCCGCTGGAGCGTGATTGTAAAGGAACGTATAGCAGGGCAGCGCAGCCTTCATAATATATGGAGTGAGGAAGGTTGTCACCACGCTGGATGCCACGATGATAGGATAGATAGCAGGATGAAGGACGCCCAGACTGGTGCCCAGCGAGGCTATGATGAACGAGAACTCGCCGATTTGCACAAACGAGAAACTGGTCAGCATCGAGTCGCGCATGGTCTGACCACCCCACCAGCAACCTAAGGTGCCAAAGAGAATCATTCCGACGATGACCACCAAGCAGACCCAGAGGATGCTATACCAATATTCCACCAATGAAGACGGGTTAATCAGCATGCCCACGGAGATGAAGAAGATGGCAGCAAAGACATTCTTCAGCGGCGTCATCAACTTTTCGATACGATGCGACTCCACCGTCTCGGCAAGGATAGAACCCATGACAAAAGCACCGAGGGCACTGCTGAACCCGGCTTCCTCTGCCGTCAGCACCATACCCAAGCACAGACCCAAGGCGAGGATGATCAGCGTCTCGTCATTCAGATGTTTCTTTACTATGCGCAGAAGCGTAGGAATAATCAGGATGCCGGTGATGAACCAGGCGGCAAGCGTGATGGCCAGCACGAACACCTTGTTGAGCAGTTCAGCGCCTTCGAACTGATGACGGATGGCGATGCTGGAGAGCAGAACCATCAGCACTACCGCCACGACATCCTCCACAATCAGGATGCTGGTCGCTCCCTTGACGAAACGCTCCTTTTTCATGCCCGCCTCGTCAATGACCTTCATTACGATAGTGGTGCTCGACATACAAAGCATACCCGCCAGGAAAAGGGAGTTTACCATATCCAGTTTAGCATCCTGTCCCACCCAGTAGCCCAACACCATCATGCCTAAGATGATGGTCAATGCGCCAACAGCCGCCACTTTGCCGCTACTGATGAGGTTCTTCAGGTGAAATTCCAGACCGATGCAGAACAACACGAACAGCACGCCGATGTCGCCCCATGACTTCACGTTGTCGCCATTCACAAGGGTCTCACCAAACAGGTTCGGGCCTATCAGGACACCAGCAACGATATAGCCCAGCACCACCGGCTGCTTCAGAAACTTGAAAACGATACTGACTACCGCGGCCGTAATCATCAAAACATATAAATCTTGTACCATATTGATGGATGGAAAATATTCCTGAGCCCGCTTGTAGAAGTGGGCTCAGGTGTTAAATCATTCATTGGTTCGCCTTATATGTTGCGATGCGCTTGGCCACGTTGTCCTTGATGTTGTTGTAGAAGAACGTGTAGTCTTCGCCGTGGAAACTGGCAGGTCCGAAGATTTCAATGAAAAACTCAGGCATCTGGCTGTGGTCGGCTTTGCCATTCGACACGATGACACCGCGGGAAGGAACTACCTGCGCGTCTGCTCCCAAATCACCTATCTTAATTGTGAGGTTTTCCTCATCAACTATAAGCGATCCAAGGTTCTCGGTCGCCGCCGCATACGTGTCATCGAGCTTCCAGTTCAGCGGGTTGATGCTGATGGCGTTGGGAAGCAGTACCAGGTTTTGTGCGTTCTCATCCACGCTCTTCTGGCCCTCGGTGTTCCAGCTGATGATGACACCCGTGTCGCTCTCGCCGGTAGCGAACTTCAGATGTGGATTGGCCTCGAGGTCGTCGGTGGTGACAGCATAACCTATGACGTAGGCTGCAACCATACGTTTGTAGTAATCAGGATGCTCCTTGAAGTATTTCTGCAGCACGAGGCTGGTCATGGCCGAACCCTGACTGTGGCCCGCAATAATGAACGGACGGCCGTCGTTGTAGTTCTGGAAGTAGTAGTCCAGTGCGGCGGTCACATCGGTATAGGGCGTGCCTTTGAGTGCGTCACGCATGTCGCCTGTCTTCTTCCAGGCATCCACTTCAAGCTTCAGACCGGCTTGTCGGTAGTAGGGCACGAACACGTTAGTGCTCTCCTCATAGACGCTTGCCTGCCCCAGGTATTCGGCCGCAATTCCCTCGAGCATTTCGGCGTTGTCGAGCGTCGCAAAATCGGGGGCACCCTCATTATAACTCGAATTGATGTACTCTGTAGCGGGGATGTAGAACGTGTCGAATTGTTTGGTGACCTCTGGAATCTGGAACCAACAGGTCTTCTTTGAATAGTCGGGTGTAGTGCTCATATTGCTGTTTTCTGAATTAAACATCTTTTTAACGGCCTCGTCACGCAGGTTCTTGAAGCGGATGGTCTGAGGACTGTCGTTCAACATAACATCATAGGAGTGAGGAACACCAGGCTCTACAAACGACTCTGCTTTTACGCCTGCCAATGACAACTGCTCTACGAAGGCCTTATCCTCATGGACAAAGAGGTCGAGAGAGCCAACAATGAGGAAAGTACTGGGGAACCCTTTGAGTTGTTCCGGTGTGGCTATTGCTGGGGAGTAATAAATCATCTCGTCGGCAGGAATATCCTGTCCATGCTGCAGAAGGGCCCAGCCAATGACATTGTCCTCTTTTGTCCATACGAACTCGCCTGTCATGTCGTCCTTGTAGAGGTCGTCAGGGCCGCCAGTGCGATAGTCAAGCATCGGATAGATAAGCACCGCACCCTTTATAGGCACGTTGCCTTTGTCCTTGTTCCACAGCGCCATACGGGCAGTTAAACCACCGCCTGCGCTTTCTCCCATGATGACGATATTGTTACCGTCCACATGCAGCTCATCACCATGTTCATGGACATAGGTCAAACCCGCATAAACCTCCTTCAGTTCTATCGGGTAAGTATAAGACTCTTCTGTAGTCAGCGTGTATTCTGGAGAGAACACCGTTGCTCCGAGTCTGTTTGCCATCTCGCGGAAGCCGTTGCCGTACATCGTAGCGCTGCCCATCAGGTAGCCGCCTCCATGACAATAGTACACAACGGGTGTCTTCTCGTCCTGACCGACACCATCGGGACGATAATAATGGATAGTAAGTTGCGCGCCTGGCTTGGGACTTTCGATGGTGAATGTCTCGCCTTGGTCCTGAGGGGTATTCGCAATATTAATCCATATCATATCGTCAAGGATGGCTTCCTTGTATTCATCTGCTACGAGATTGTAACTTTTTGGAAGTTCTGGACTTGGTGCAGGATTGTCATCTTTACTACTGCATGAAGTGAGCACCGTTGTCATGCCGCAAATAAGGATGGCGGCCATCATCCATAATTTAATTGTTCTCATGTTAAATCACTTATCTGTTTGACATCTTCTTATGCTTTATAGACCTCTTCGCCATCAACGATGGTGGCAACGAGGTTGGCCTGTGCGACCTTATCGATGTCGTCGTGCAGGAAGTCGCAGTCGTACACAGTCATGTTAGCGATCTTACCGAACTCGATGGAGCCCAGGCGATGCTCCTGGTGCC
>JAFZUS010000039.1 GCA_017618275.1 Prevotella sp. | reverse complement strand
GGAGACAAAGACAATGGCAACAATTAAGATTAAGCAGATTAAGAGTAAGATCGGTTATCCGGTAGACCAGAAGCGTACGCTCCAGGCTCTCGGCCTGCGTAAGATCTCTCAGGTTGTTGAGGTAGATGATACTCCTTCAATCCGTGGTATGATTCGCAAGGTACACCACCTGGTGACCGTCGTTGAGTAATTAACAATTTAAAGAAGATTCGATTATGAAACTGAATAATTTAAAGCCGGCTGAGGGCTCAACTCATTCACGTCGTCGTATCGGTCGCGGTCCCGGTTCGGGACTGGGCGGTACTTCTACCCGTGGTCACAAGGGTGCCAAGGCTCGTTCTGGTTATAAGAGAAAGATTGGTTTTGAAGGTGGTCAGATGCCGCTGCAGCGCCGTCTCCCAAAGGGTGGTTTTAAGAACATCAACCATAAGGAGTACTTCGCAGTGAACCTGTCTACCTTACAGAAACTTGCTGAAGAGAAGAATCTCACCAAGATCGGTGTTGCAGAACTCGTCGCCGCTGGTCTGACCAACGGTAAGGAACTGGTGAAGATCCTGGGTAATGGTGAGTTGAAGGCCAAGGTTGACGTAGAGGCCAACGCATTCTCAAAGACTGCCGAGGAGGCTATCAAGGCAGTAGGTGGTAACGCAACAATTATCTAAGCAAAGATGAAGAAGTTAATAGAGACACTGAAGAACATTTGGAAGATCGAGGACCTGCGCATGCGTCTCCTCATCACGCTCCTGTTTGTAGCGATTTATCGTTTCGGCTCGTTTGTGGTACTTCCCGGTATCAATCCGGCCAAGTTGGCTGATCTCCAGTCGCAGACTGCCGGCGGTCTGATGTCGTTGCTCGACATGTTCTCCGGTGGTGCATTTTCCAATGCGTCAATCTTCGCACTTGGAATCATGCCTTACATCACTGCTTCCATCTTGATGCAACTTCTCGCAGTCGCTGTTCCTTATTTCCAGAAGATGCAGCGTGAGGGTGAGAGCGGACGCAAGAAGATCAGTGCCTATACCCGTTACCTGACAGTGGCCATTTTGGCCTTCCAGGCTCCGGGATACCTGATCAACTTGAAGATGCAGTCGGGCGCAGCCCTGGCATCGGGTATTTCTTGGTCTGCTTTCATGGTGCCCGCCATCATTATCCTTGCTGCAGGAAGTATGTTCATCCTCTGGCTGGGTGAGCGCATCACGGATAAGGGTATTGGAAATGGTGTCTCGCTGATCATTATGATTGGTATCATTGCCCGCTTGCCGCAGGCATTTATCCAGGAGGTAACCTCACGCTTCACCGCCATCACCGGTGGTGGTCTCGTGATGTTCCTCGTCGAGATTATCATTCTCTATGCAGTTGTATGCGCGGCTATTGTTCTGGTACAGGGTGTCCGCAAGGTGCCCGTACAGTACGCAAAACGTCTTGTCGGCAACAAGCAGGTAGGCGGTGCTCGTCAGTATATCCCCCTGAAGTTGTTTGCTGCAAATGTGATGCCGATTATCTTCGCACAGGCTATCATGTTCATCCCCTTGTCACTCGCACAGTGGATGAGTCCGGATAGTACCTCATGGCTCATGCAGGGTATTCGTACGATGATGGATCACCATTCATTTGCCTACAACATCGTGTTTGCTATACTGATCATTGCATTCACTTATTTCTACACGGCTATTACGCTGAATCCGACGCAGATGGCTGAGGATATGAAGCGCAACAACGGTTTCATCCCAGGTGTAAAGCCTGGTAAGGAGACCGCAGAGTATATCGACACCGTGATGTCACGCATCACCCTGCCCGGTTCTCTGTTCATTGCCTTCATCGCCATCATGCCCGCTTTCGCAAGCCTGTTGAATGTACAGGATGCTTTTTCTCAGTTCTTCGGTGGAACATCACTGTTGATTCTCGTCGGTGTCGTGCTCGATACACTGGCACAGATTGAGAGCCACCTGCTGATGCGCCACTACGATGGTCTGCTCAGTTCTGGTCGTATCCACGGCCGTGGCATGGCGGCTTACTAATCTTCTATGAAGATATTTCTGAAGACTGAAGATGAAATAGAGCTAATGCGCCAAGCGAACCAACTTGTTGGTAAAACGCTTGGTGAATTGGCAAAACATATCAAACCTGGTGTAACGACCCTCCAGTTGGATCAGATTGCCGATGCGTTCATTCGTGACCACGGCGCCGTTCCGACATTCAAGGGGTTCCCGAATCCCTATGGAGGACCGTTTCCTGCCAGTATCTGCACATCGGTCAACGATGTTGTGGTGCATGGCGTTCCTAACAAGGAGACTGTGCTGAAAGAGGGAGATATCATCTCCATCGACTGTGGTACGCTCCTCAATGGCTTCAATGGCGACTCCTGCTATACGTTCTGCGTTGGCGAGGTCTCCCAAGAGGTCAGGCAGTTGCTCAAGACAACGAAGGAATCGCTCTACCTCGGTATCGAGGCGGCACAGGCAGGAAGACACCTCGGTGATATCAGCAGTGCGGTACAGGACTACTGCGAGGCCCACGGCTATGGGATTGTGCGCGAACTGACCGGTCACGGTATTGGTCGTGAGATGCACGAAGACCCGCAGGTGCCGAACTATGGCCGACGAGGCAACGGTGTGATGCTGAAAGCCTCGATGTGTATCGCCATAGAACCGATGATTACGATGGGTAAGCGTGACATCTGGCTCGACACCGACCGCTGGACTATCCGTACACGTGACGGCGAGCCTGCAGCACACTTCGAGCACACGATATGCATCCGTAAGGGTAAGGCAGAGATTTTATCATCGTTTGAGGAAGTAGAGAAAATAGAAGGTAAACTATATTAAACAGTAAGAATGGCAAAACAAGGTGCTATTGAGCAAGACGGAACAATCGTAGAGGCATTGTCAAATGCCATGTTCCGCGTGGAATTGGAGAATGGCGTGCCCATCATCGCCCACATCTCGGGAAAGATGCGCATGCATTACATCAAAATTCTGCCAGGCGATAAAGTAAAGGTGGAAATGAGCCCTTACGACCTGACAAAAGGTAGAATTGTATTCAGATACAAATAAACAATAGACAACAATATGAAGACAAGAGCATCGTTGAAAAAGCGTACCCCGGACTGCAAAATCGTCCGCCGCAAGGGACGCCTGTTCGTGATCAACAAGAAGAACCCTAAGTATAAAATGCGTCAGGGTTAATGTTAATTAAGCATAAAAAGTGCGGAGGTTTGAGAAAATCTTCGTACCTTTGCATGCTTTTTAGCAGAATTTCGAAATTTTAGTATTTTATTTATCACTTTTATTTAACAAATGGCAATAAGAATTGTTGGAGTAGATTTGCCCCAGAATAAGCGTGGCGAAATCGCATTGACCTATATCTATGGTATTGGTCGAAGTAGTTCAGCAAAGATATTGGATAAGGCAGGTGTCAGCCGTGACCTGAAGGTCAACGAGTGGAGTGACGATCAGGCAGCCAAAATCCGTGAAATTATCGGCGCTGAATTCAAAGTAGAAGGTGATCTCCGCAGTGAGATCCAGTTGAATATCAAGCGACTGATGGATATTGGTTGCTATCGTGGCGTCCGTCATCGTAACGGTCTTCCCGTTCGCGGTCAGAGTACCAAGAATAATGCTCGTACCCGTAAGGGAAAGAAGAAGACTGTTGCCAATAAGAAGAAGGCTACGAAGTAATTCTAAGTTTAACGTTTAAAGATTAGGAATTATGGCAAAGAAAACAGTCACTTCTAAGAAAAGAAACGTGAGAGTGAACGCCATTGGCCAACTCCACGTACACAGTTCTTTCAATAATATTATCGTTTCACTGGCAAACGACGAGGGTCAGGTGATCTCTTGGTCGTCAGCCGGTAAGATGGGCTTCCGTGGTTCTAAGAAGAACACTCCGTATGCTGCCCAGATGGCAGCAGAAGATTGCGCAAAGGTTGCTTACGACCTGGGTCTGCGCAAGGTGAAGGCCTATGTGAAGGGTCCCGGTAATGGTCGTGAGTCCGCTATCCGTGCCATCCATGGTGCAGGTATCGAGGTCATGGAGATCGTCGACGTTACGCCACTGCCACATAACGGATGTCGTCCTCCGAAGCGTCGCAGAGTATAATAAAACCTAGGAATATCCTAGGATCCCCTAGGCTTTCCTAGAAAAACAGAACAATATTTATTTTAAAAATTTATGGCAAGATATTTAGGACCGAAATCAAAAATTGCCCGCCGATTTGGAGAAGCCATCTTCGGCCCGGACAAAGTTTTGTCCCGTAGGAACTTCCCCCCGGGACAGCATGGCAACAACCGTCGCCGCAAGCAGTCGGAGTATGCAGTCATGCTGGCAGAGAAGCAGAAGGCCAAGTATACCTATGGAGTACTTGAGCGTCAGTTCCGTAATATGTTTGAAAAGGCTGCAAAGGCCGATGGTATCACTGGTGAGGTGCTGCTCCAGAATTTGGAGAGCCGACTCGACAATGTGGTGTTCCGTCTTGGTATTGCTCCCACCCGCGCCGCTGCCCGTCAGTTAGTGGGTCACAAGCATATCACTGTTGATGGTCAGGTTGTTAACATCCCCTCTTACGCTGTGAAGCCGGGTCAGATTGTAGGTGTCCGTGAGAAGTCAAAGTCTCTCGAGGTCATCGAAGCAGCCCTTGCAGGTTTCAGCCACAGCAAGTATCCCTGGATTGAGTGGGATGAGAACTCTAAGAGCGGTAAGTTCCTCCACAAGCCGGAGCGTGCCGACATCCCTGAGAACATTAAGGAGCAGTTAATCGTTGAGTTGTACTCTAAGAACTAAATCATTAAATTAATGGCGATATTAGCATTTCAAAAACCTGATAAAGTCGTAATGTTGGAGGCTTCCGACAAGTTCGGCAAGTTCGAATTTCGTCCTCTGGAGCCAGGTTTCGGCGTGACCATCGGTAACGCCCTCCGCCGCATTCTTCTTTCATCGCTTGAGGGTTATGCCATCAACACCATCAAGATTGCCGGTGTTGAGCATGAGTTCTCATCTGTACCTGGTGTAAAGGAAGATGTGACCAACATTATCTTGAATCTCAAACAGGTGAGATTCAAGCAAGTAGTAGAAGAATTCGAGAACGAGAAAGTCAGTATCACGGTCGAGAATTCTACCGAATTCAAAGCCGGTGATATCGGCAAGTATCTGACTGGATTTGAGGTGCTGAATCCTGATTTGGTGATTTGTCATTTAGATTCCAAAGCCTCGATGCAGATTGACCTTACGATCAACAAAGGTCGCGGATATGTACCCGCTGATGAAAATCGCGAGTTCTGCACCGATGTGAACGTCATAGCAATCGACTCTATTTACACACCTATCCGTAATGTGAAATATGCCGTGGAGCCATATCGTGTCGAGCAGAAGACCGACTACGATAAACTTGTCATGGAAATCACAACGGACGGTTCCATTCACCCGAAGGATGCCCTGAAGGAGGCAGCCAAGATCCTGATCTACCACTTCATGCTGTTCTCTGACGAGAAGATCACACTTGAGACTTCTGAGACGGAGACCAACCAGGAGTTTGATGAGGAGATCCTGCACATGCGTCAACTGCTGAAGACACGTCTGGTCGACATGAACCTCTCTGTTCGTGCCCTGAACTGTCTGAAGGCTGCCGACGTGGAGACACTTGGTGATCTGGTGCAGTACAACAAGACCGACCTCTTGAAGTTCCGTAACTTCGGTAAGAAATCGCTCACTGAGCTTGATGATTTGCTCGAGAGTCTGAATCTGTCGTTTGGAACCGACATTTCAAAGTATAAACTGGACAGGGAGTAAGTCTGTGAGGACATGCCGAATGCCCAATAAAAGAAAAAAAGAAAAATGAGACATAATAAGAAATTCAACCATCTCGGTCGTACTGCCAGTCATCGCGCTGCCATGCTTGCTAACATGGCTATCTCGTTGATAGAGCACAAAAGAATCACTACGACCGTCGCCAAGGCTAAGGCCTTGAAGAAGTACGTCGAGCCTCTGATTACAAAGGCTAAGGACGACTCCACCAACTCACGTCGTGTGGTATTCAGTTACCTCCAGAACAAGGAAGCCATCAAGGAACTCTTCGGAGAGGTGGCTGCCAAAGTAGGTGACCGTCCCGGTGGATACACCCGTATCATCAAACTCGGTACCCGTCAGGGTGACGCCGCACAGGTCTGCTTCATCGAACTTGTAGACTTCGATCCGGATATGGCTAAGGACGCTGGCAAGAAGAAGACACGTCGTAGCCGTCGTGGTGGTGCTGCCAAGGCTGAGGCTGCTCCTGCTACTGAGGAGACAAAGGCTGAGGCTCCTGTTGAGGAGGCTCCTGCCGAGGCTCCTGCTGAAGAAGCAAAGGCTGAATAAGATTCTACAGTATCTCTATATCAAAGCCCGCATCGCTCAAACCGATGCGGGCTTTTTTTAGGGTTTCCCCTATATATATTTCGGGTTTTCCCCTTTGTCGGTAACAAATAAATGCTTACCTTTGCACTGTTCAACAATAAAAACGTAACGATTATGAAGAAAGGTTTGGTTATATTGGTGAGTGCCATGGTGCTGCTGAGCAGTTGCGGTACCTATACGGCTCAGGGCGCTGCAACAGGTGGCTGGTTTGGCTCGATGATTGGTTCTGCCATTGGCGGAATCTCTGGTGGACATCGTGGCAGTGATATCGGTTCGCTGATAGGTATGGCTGGCGGTGCGATGATCGGTGCGGCCATCGGTCAGGCCGCTGACGATGCCGAGCAGCAGAAGTACGAGGAATATAAG
This sequence comes from Prevotella sp., assembly GCA_017618275.1. Lineage (GTDB taxonomy): Bacteria > Bacteroidota > Bacteroidia > Bacteroidales > Bacteroidaceae > Prevotella. Next base: position 24,964 of record JAFZUS010000039.1, on the reverse strand, counting down.
GCAGCCCGTCAGCGTAGCAAGCAGCGTACCGCTGTACAGCGTCAGGCCGATGACTATGCTTATAGTGATGACAGCGGCTTTGATGCAAACAATGGTGGTGACGACCGTCTCTTTGGCTTTGGCGAGGATCTCGGCGGACCGTCTTCATATAGTGATGCGACTATTCCTGAGGCTTTGGAGATTCGTAATGCCCGTATACTCGATGCCAGTCGTGATGGGATGTTGATGCGTGGCGAGGAAGCCCGTGTGGTCTTTGAGATATACAACAATTCTTCTAAGCCGGTCTTTGGCGTCCAGCCTTCTGTCTCGGAGATCTCAGGCAATAAGCATATCCATATTTCTGAGAACATACTCATCGAGAGCATTGCGCCAGGCAAGGGCATCCGTTATACGGCCTCCATTAAGGCTGATAGTGGTTTGAAAGACGGTCAGGCTGTGATTAGGATTGGCGTGTTGCAGGCAAATAAGGAGATTACCTCGCAAACCAGACAGTTCACCATCCAGACCAATAAGAAATAAATAAAAAGGAGGGTCGCCCCTCCTTTTTTATTTTCCTTGTCGTTTCAAGTATGCTTTCGACTTGTTCGGATTCTTATTGATGTTCTCCAGAATAATATCTTCATCCTTTTTCTCGTTGACCGTCGCAGGTGCTTCTGTGGGATTGTTCACAGGTTGGCTTGTGGCGGCTTGTGTCTTTTTCTTGAGTGCTTTCTGTTCGCGGACTTTCTGTTCCCGGATTTGCCGGTCACGGTCTTCCTTCAAAGCCACCCAGATCGGTTTTGAGTCAGAACCGTCGTTAGTGCCAATCTCAAAGTCTGGTAGTTCGATGTCGTCAGGTTTGAAGGGAACGATGGCTGGGCTATGGCGTTCCACGATGACTGGCGCGATACCCTGGGCAATGATACCTATCTCACGTGCAGCGCGGGCAGACAAGTCGATAATGCGCCCCTTAACGTATGGTCCTCGGTCTGTGACGCGCACAATGACACTTTTGCCATTAGCGGGATTTGTCACTTTGAGCAAGGTGCCGAAAGGATAGGTCCTATGTGCACATGTCAGACTGTCGTGATGCATTCGTTCGCCACTGGCAGTCATACGTCCAGTAAATTTCTGGGCATAGAATGAAGCCTTTCCTTCCTGCGTTTGCGCAGAAGAATGAGTAATGAGTAATGAGAAATGTGAAATGATGATTACAATGCACGCCCTTCTGAGCGACAGCATCAGCGATTGGTTCCAGTATATGTAGTAATTAATATTCCTCATTTCTCATTACTCATTTTTCATTTATACGATACCTTGAGCAAGCATTGCTTTTGCCACTTTCATGAAGCCGGCAACGTTGGCCCCCTTCACGTAGTTGACGTAACCGCCGGGTTCCTTGCCGTACTTCACACATTGCTCGTGGATGCCTGACATGATCTGGTGCAAACGCTGGTCAACCTCTTCGGCTGTCCACGACATACGCATCGAGTTCTGCGTCATCTCCAGACCAGAGGTGGCTACACCACCTGCATTCACAGCCTTGCCTGGAGCGAAGAGTTGTCCGGCGGCGATGAACTTGTTCACAGCCTCGGCGGTGCAGCCCATGTTGGACACCTCGGCGACGCACAGTGGCTTCTGGGCCAGAATCTTGTCGGCATCCTCCCCGTTCAGTTCGTTCTGGGTGGCACAGGGCAGATAAATGTCGGCCTTCTGCTCCCAAGGCTTCTTGTCGGCGAAGAACTGTGAACCTTCGAACTCTTCCTCGTAGGGTTGGCATACGTCGTTGCCGCTGGCACGGAGTTCCAGTAGGAAGTCGATCTTTTCGGCATCGAGACCAGCGGGGTCGTATATATAGCCATCTGGACCGGAGATGGTGATGACCTTAGCACCAAGTTCTGTGGCTTTCTTGGCGGCACCCCAAGCCACATTACCGAAGCCGGAGAGAGCGACGGTCTTGCCTTTAATGTCGAGTCCGTGGGTTTCCATCATGTGATGCACGAAGTAGAGGGCTCCGTAGCCTGTGGCCTCTGGGCGGAGGATGCTGCCGCCCCATTCCATGCCCTTACCCGTGAGGGTAGCGCCGTGGAACTGGCTCGTCAGTTTCTTGTAGTAGCCGAACAGGTAGCCGATCTCACGGGCACCCACACCGATGTCACCAGCCGGCACGTCCATATCCGGGCCAATCACCTTATAGAGTTCACACATGAAGGCCTGACAGAACTTCATCACCTCGTTGTCGCTCTTGCCGCGGATGCTGAAGTCAGAGCCGCCCTTGCCACCGCCCATCGGTAGGGTAGTGAGGGCATTCTTGAAGGTCTGCTCGAAGCCGAGGAACTTCAGGATGCTCAGGTTGACGGATGGGTGGAAGCGCAAACCGCCCTTGTATGGGCCGATGGCGCTATTAAACTGCACGCGATAGCCGATATTCACCTGTACCTCGCCCTTATCGTCGACCCAAGGCACGCGGAAGGTCGTGATACGCTCGGGCTCCACGATGCGCTCTATAATCTTTGCCTTTTCGAACTCGGGATGCTGGTTGTAAACATCCTTAATAGATTCCAACACCTCTCTTACTGCCTGTAAGTACTCCAGTTCGCCAGGATGCTTCTGCTCCAAGGCTTGCATAATTTTCTCAACTTCCATAGTCTTTTTGGTTTTTAATTTTCTGTTTTTAGATTGCAAATTGTTACTTTGATGGTGCAAATATAGAAAAAATATCGGTACCTTCCAAGGAAAGTACCGAATATTTTTCTTATAAAGTTACAATTTGTTAAATCTTGGCCAGTGCTTGCTTGATATCGTCGAGAATATCCTCCACATCTTCGATACCAACACTCAGGCGAATCAGGTCCGGGGCGACACCGGCTTCACGCAGTTGTTCGTCGCTCAGTTGACGGTGGGTATGCGAGGCAGGATGCAGTACACAGGTGCGTGCATCGGCCACGTGAGTCACGATATTGATCATCTCCAAGGAGTCCATCCACTTGATGGCGGTCTCACGGTCGCCCTTCAGTCCAAAAGCGATGACACCACACGAGCCGTTAGGCAGGTATTTCTGACCAAGGGCATAGTGGGGATCATCGGGAAGTCCGCAATAGTGTACCCAGGCCACCTTTGGCTCGTCGTGCAGGAACTCTGCTACCTTCTGGGCGTTCTTGCAATGCTGGGCCATACGCAGATGAAGTGTCTGCAGACCAAGGTGCAGCAGGAAGGCGTTCTGTGGGGCAGGGATGCTGCCGAGGTCGCGCATCAACTGAGCCACGAGTTTCGTGGTGAAGCCCATCTTACCAAAAGCCTTCACATACGTCAGGCCGTGATACGACTCGTCGGGTGTGCAGAGACCAGGGAACTTATCCGCATAGTCGAGCCAGGGGAAGTTGCCACTGTCTACCACGACACCACCCACCTGTGTGGCCAGACCGTCCATATACTTCGTGGTGGAGTGGGTGACTATGTCGGCACCCCACTCAAAAGGACGGCAGTTGACGGGTGTAGCAAAGGTGTTATCCACGATGAGGGGCACACCGTTCTTATGGGCGATCTTGGCGAAGCGCTCAATGTCGAAGACGGCACAGCCAGGGTTCGAAATGGTCTCGCCGAACATCGCCTTCGTGTTCGGACGGAAAGCCGCCTGTATCTCCTCGTCGGTGGCCTCCTGCGAGATGAAAGTGCAGTCGATGCCCAGCTTCTTCAGCGTCACACCGAAGAGGTTGTAGGTACCCCCGTAGATTTCGTTGGAGGTGATGAAGTGGTCGCCGGCCTGACAGATATTGAAGATAGCGTAGAAGTTGGCAGCCTGGCCAGATGAGGTCAGCACAGCACCCACACCGCCTTCGAGGGTAGCGATCTTCGCAGCCACAGCGTCGTTGGTGGGATTCTGCAGACGGGTATAGAAATAACCCTCCTTCTCCAAGTCAAACAACTTTGCCATCTCGTCCGAGTCGTCGTACTTAAACGTCGTCGACTGGATGATGGGCAACTCTATCGGTTCTCCGTTCTTGGCCTTATAGCCTGCCTGTACGCAGAGCGTGCCTTGTCTCAGTTTCTTTTCCATTATTGTTGTCGGTTTTGTTAATTTGCCTGCAAAGGTACAAATAAAAAGTGAATTACAGAAAGAGAAGAAAGTTTATTTCTTATTTATTCCTTATTTGTCTTTACTATAGGTTAAACATCAGTCACGAAAGATTAATAATTCTTAAATAAAGAAGGGCGAAGGTGCGTGTTATATTAATAATTCGTATTTTTGCATAAGTATGGTGTCAAAGGGCATAAATCATGGAAAAAAGTGTTATTCGCAGCAATAGAGTTCCACACTTTTTATGTAAGGATGTCCGTCTGTACAGTTTTTCTGGTTATCACGTCTAGGGAGGGACTCAAGGACACAAAACAAAACTTATCTAAAACAAGGCTTATGAAAAGTATTATAGTTATGTTATTGGCATTTATGCCGTGTTTGGCAAGTGCCATTGAAGTTAATCAAGTCTTTTACTCTCTTGATTACAGTAACAACACCGCAGAGGTAGTTGGTTGTGACGATGAGCTTGGTAGTGCAACAATCCCTGCTACAGTCACTGATGAAGAAGGCTATACATATACGGTGACAGGCATTGCTGACAACGCTTTTTCTGAACATTATTATATTCGTAGCGTTGAACTGCCTAATACCATAATAAGTATTGGCGAGTCAGCATTCTACAAGATTAAGAATTTCACGTATATCAACATTCCCAACTCAGTGAAAAGTATCGGAGACAAAGCCTTCATGGATTGTGAAAAACTTTCAACGGTGAGCGTTGGAAGAAACAGCACCTTGACTAGCATTGGAAGTAATGCTTTTAATAGTTGTTATTCACTTAGTTCTTTCAACATTCCCAACTCGGTAGAAAGCATAGGTGCAGGTGCTTTCCGCTATTGTTCGAAGATAACTTCAATCAACATCCCCACTTCCTTGACAAACATTGAGAGTTATGCGTTTTATGGTACTGGCATCAAGTCGGCAACCATCCCCAACTCAGTGACGAGTATTGGTAACGGTGCTTTCGGAAATTGCACATCCCTCACGATGGTAACCATACCAAGCTCTGTGACGAGTATTGGAACCGATGCTTTCTATTATTGCTCCGCCCTTACTTCGGTAACGATTCCTAACAGAGTGGCATCCATAGAGTCTAATACTTTCTATGGCTGCTCCGCCCTTACTTCGGTAACGATTCCTAACAGCGTGACATCCATCGGAAAATCTGCTTTCGAAAATTGCACCAGCCTTGCTTCGTTAACTGTCGGCAGCAGCGTGGCTTCTATCGGAGAAAAGGCTTTTTACAAATGCTCGGCCCTTACTTCGGTAACAATTCCCAAGAGTGTAACATCTTTTGGAGAGTATGCTTTCTGGGGGTGCACGGGTGAACTTACCGTAAATTGCAATATTCCTTCTGCATATGCATCAAATTATGGTGTATTCAATGGTTCCAAGTTCAGTTCCGTGAAGATAGGGGATGATGTCGAGACTGTCGGAAACAGAGCCTTCTATCAATGCTCTAGCATTGCTTCGGTAACAATTGGTAACAGCGTGACATCTATTGGAAAAGAAGCTTTCTACTGGTGCTCCAGCATTACCTCAGTCACAATAGGCAATAGCGTGAAAACGATTGGAGAAGATGCTTTCCGTTTTTGCTCCGGTATCACCTCGCTAACCATCAGCAACAGTGTGACATCGATTGGAAGCGGTGCTTTCTACGGGTGCTCCGGTTTGACATCGGTAACGATTCCCAAGAGTGTAACATCTATTGGAAGTAGTGCTTTCTATGGCTGCACCGGTGAACTTACCGTAAATTGCGATATTCCTTCTAGAACAAATAGTTTATTCAATGGTTCCAAGTTCACTTCCGTAAAGATAGGGGATGATGTCGAGACCGTCGGAAACTATGCCTTCTACCAGTGCTCCAGCCTTACTTCGGTAACAATCGGCAACAGTGTGAAAACGATTGGGGAGAATGCCTTCCGCCAAAACACCAATATGACTTCGCTAACCATCGGTAACAGTGTGATGTCTATCGGGAAGGATGCCTTCTGTGGTTGCGATGGTCTTACATCGGTGACTATTCCCAACAGCGTGATAACTATCGCAGGAAGTGCTTTCTATAGTTGCGACGGTCTGACATCGTTAACTATCGGCAACAGCGTGACATCGATTGGAGAGTCTGCTTTCTATGACTGCCCTAAACTTACTTCGGTAACTATCCCCAACAGCGTGAAAACAATTGGAGACTATGCTTTCAATGATTGCTCTGGGCTGACTTCGGTATCAATAGGCAACAGCGTGACATCGATTGGCAGTGGGGCTTTTAGAGGCTGTACTGCGTTGACTGGAATCTACAATTACGCTACTACCCCGCAGGATATTACATCATATGATTTCAGCAATTTTTCCGCAACACTGCATGTAGTGCCAGGTTATGGCGATGTCTATAGAGCCGCAAATGTTTGGAAGGATTTTCAAACAATCGTGGAGGATGCCACAGATGGTGAACCAATAGAAAAGCCGAAACTGTCACTCTCGGCCAGTCCATCCGGCGGCGATGTGGCTGCGGGAACAAAAGTGTACCTAACGACTAAAGCGGATGATTCTGCGGTGTCTGGCGCAAGCATCTACTATACATTGAACGGCACTACGCCATCTAAAAGTAGCACAGCCTACACTTCTTCCGGCATCACCATCAATGCTTCATGTACATTAAAAGCTATCGCATACAAAAATGGTTATGAGGATAGTGATGTGCTGACGACTGCATACAATACAGTGACAATTACAGGAATTACCATCAACGAGACGAATTTCCCTGATGCGAACTTCCGCAAGTATCTGTTGGAACAGGACTATGGCTCAGACGGTGTGCTGACAGAAACAGAGATTGCAGAAATAACATATATGGATTTGTATGGGACTGACATTGAAAACCTTAAAGGCATAGGATATTTCAAGGGGTTGGAATATCTGTCCTGTACCGGCAACAAGCTTACTTCGCTCGACGTGTCGGAATGTAGTAATCTGCGAATGCTTTACTGTTCTCTCAATAAACTCACATCGCTTGATGTGTCTGGATGTTCAATGTTGAATGCTCTATACTGCAACGACAATCAGTTGACATCACTTGATGTGTCAGGATGTTCAGAACTTTACTTGTTGTATGTCTATCAAAACAAGATTAAAGGTGCAGCGATGGATGCATTTGTTAAGAGTCTTCCAACGGTAAGCTACGGTTTTATGGCTGTTATCGTCGGCGATAACGAAGGCAATGTGATGACCGTCGCTCAGGTTGCAGCAGCAAAGGCTAAAGGCTGGACGCCGTATTATTCTGATGGGGAATTGGATGATTGGGGCGGTTATTCTTGGCAGGAATACGCCGGCAGTGACGATGGTAATACTCCCCGAGGTACATTAGCCAATCCGTTCACACCCGCTGAGGCCAATGCCTATGGTAAATCTCTCGCCGCTAACGAGCAGTCGGAGGCCGATTATTATATCAGTGGTGTCGTGTCTAATATAAAGGAACAGTTCGGAACCCAATATGGCAATGCGACATTCTACATATCTGCCGACGGATCGGATACAGATCAGTTTTACATTTATCGGGCAAACTATCTGGGTAACACTATGTATGCCGGGCAAGAACTGAATATCCGTGTCGGTGATGAGGTAATAGTTTGTGGTAAGATAACAAATTTCAAAGGAACTCTACCTGAGACAGTTGAGGGCAAGGCTTACGTAGTTTCTATCAATGGTGCTTATGGTGGTCAAGGCCAGCTTGGCGATGCCAACGGTGACGGCACGGTGGACGTGGCCGACGTGGTGGCTATCGTGAACTATATCCTGAACAAGCCAGGAGAGAACTTCAACGAGAAGATGGCCGATGTGAACGGCGACGGCAAGATAGATGCACGGGACGTTGTTGACATGGTCAGTATAATCAAGAAGTAAGGCTTGTCTAAAAATATATTATTGTGCCATTAATGTTTGTTCCAAATATATTGACAAAGTGACTGCTGACGTTTGCGATTTGTTCAGCAAACGGTCGGATGGTCGCAAATACGCGAGTTATGGGCGTTTTTGTAAATGGTTGATTAAATGGTAGTTACGTACCTGCTTGGATGAGGGGTCATCTTTGGGTCGTTCAGATAGTCTCTTTCAACCATTGGAAAGGCACTTTCGAGTCGTTCGAACGTCATCTTACAGGGGTAAAGTGATATTCGGACGATCGTATAGTGCCTTTGGAACGACTCGAAAGTGCCATCGGAACGACCGTAAAGTACCGTCTCTACAAACCGTAAGCCTTTTTATCATTAAAACTCCGAAAAAAAGATCTCTCTGCCGCTCTATTTCGAGCAAACGGAGAGACGCTTTTTCAGGCATATAATCTTTACATTTTTCCTCATCTCACAGGAATACATATCTGATGCGACTAAAGCCTATTCTTCTCGTCGTTACCGGCACCAGTACCTTTGTACTTCGAACCTGTGACGTTGAAGTTGTAAGTCAGCGTGAGACCCACAGTCTGTGTATAGGTATAGACATCCTGAGCCGTGTGGCCAATGGCATAGTAAGTGGTCACGTCGTTTTTAGCCGTGCGGAAGATGTCGTTGGCAAAAAGCGTAGCGTTCAGGCTTCCTTTCAAGAAGGACTTTTGTAGGCGTGCGTTCACCATGAAACTACTGCCGCGATACATGAATCCCCAGTGGTTGCTGCCTGTATAACTGGCTTGTACCAGCGCTTTCGTGGTGGGATTGATGACGAACCAACTCTTCATGTCGAAACTGAACTCTGGCTTGTTCAGTTTCTTTGGTGCACCGTATTTCTCAGCGTCGAACATCTGCTGATAGTAGTGCAGCGTGAAGGAGGGTTGCCAGAAGCCTAACTTGGGCGAGGCGACAAGGGTGGCATAGACACGATCCTGATGATCGAAGTTGTCTGGCTGGAAGATGGCGATATCTTTCTCCTCGTCATACACATTACCAACGTGAGTAAAGAAATCGTTCTCGCGGGTAAAGCCTGTCACGAATGTCAGCCACGAATAGGTCAGGTTCAGGTCGATGCTCTGCCTTACCGAGGGGCGCAACAACGGGTTGCCGCCTTCGAAAAGGATCCTGCTATCGTACACAATCATTGAAGTCAGCATCTGATAGGGTGGACGGGTGATGCGCTTGCTGTAACTCAACTGGGCACCCCACTTGCCTTTCTGCCAGGCAGCCGAGAGGTTGGGAAACCAGTCGTTATAGGTACGGCTGGGCTCTTCCTGCCACACGCCAAACGAGGTGTAGTCCGTCTTCACGTGTTCGTAGCGCAGTCCTGCATTCAAGCGCCACTCACCCAGTGGCAATTCGTATTCGACAAAGCCTGCGATGTTCTTTTCCTTCATCTCATTGTCGCTTTCAGGTATGATATTCTCCTGGTTCACGTTACCACCGTGGCTTGTCGTGCTCGTCGCCTCCGATCCTGCACTCAACTCACCCTTCCAGACGGGATAGGTCAGCACCAGTTTGCCTGCCACCATCTTACGGTCCTCACGGGTCAGGGTGGTGATGGTGCGGTTGCCGTATTCCTGACTTATTTCCTGCTGATTGTTATTATCCTCCGATTCACGTCGCAAAACAGTAGCGTTCAGGTCGATACCCAGTTTCCCTACCTTACCTACATAATAGGTGTTCAGTTCCCATACGGGCTTGTCTTGTTCGCGGATATCCGTTGTCAGACGGACGTCACCATCGAACGCCCCGTTTTTCAGATAGCGCTGCTGCATGTCCGACTTGAAACGATTATAGAGGTTCTTCTGCGATGAGAAACTGAGACCGATGGAATGGTCTGTGTTGAAGTCGTAACTCAGACCAGCCTGATACTGAATCTCCGTCCACGAACTCCTGACAGGTAATTCCGCATAACCATTAAACAGATCTTTGCTGATATGCAGTTCTTGATCGATGGTCTGGTCATTGCTGTAGTGGCCGTTGTCGAGTGCCACGTTGGCAAACGCCTCCAGTCCGCCCACACGGTATTTCAGCGTCAGGTCGTCGTAGTTGTTCCACTTGTTGTTCTTCCACGTCTGAGTGGTAGCCATCAGACTGAATCCGTCGCCTTGGGGCTTCAGTGTCTTGATGAGGATGACGGCATTTACCTCAGCATTGTATTTCGCGCCAGGAGCCGTGATGACATCCACGCTCTTCACATCGGTACTCTTGAGTCGCTTCAGATCGCCCATGTCGCGTACCTTCTTATTATTAATATAGATTTCTGGCTCACCCTTGGCCAATACCTCGAACTTACCGTCACGACCCTGTATCATCGGGATCATCGACAACAGGTCGTCGGCATTGCCGATGTCGTGTAACAGCGAGTGCTGCACATCAACCGTCATGCCGCCCTTGGCCATCTTGTACTGCGGAATCTCTCCCTTCACTACGACACCGTTGACGGTGTAGGTCTCTGGCTGCATGGTGATGGTGCCTATCTCGCCTACACTGACGCTGCGCATCACGGTCTTGTAGCCGATGCATGTCATCTTCACCGTTACACGCTTCGCTTCGCAGGGAATCACGAAGTCGCCATTCTCATTGCTCACACTGCCGTTGATGAATGTGGAATCTTTGTCACTGAGCAATGAGACATTGGCGAATTCGATGGGGTTGCCTGAGCCATCGACTACACGACCAATGACTTTGGTACTTTCTTTCTGTGTACACTCCACGAAGATGCGGTCTTTGTCGTAGGTCACCTTGATGGGGTAGAAACCCACCACCTGACTGATGGCTTCGGCTAACGGGAGGTTCTGGAAACTGGTAGTCACGGTGAAGTCCTCCAGTTCGTCGTAGATGAAGTAGATGGTCTGGTCGCTGGTGGCAGCGTTCAGGTCTTCGAGTACTTTCGAGAGCGACTGATCCTGATAGTCGCGTGTCAGTTTCTGGGCATTGATGCACAGGACAAGGCTACACAGCAGAACTGTGAATAATATCTTTTTCATGTATGGATGGTCTTTTTACTATTCTACAATCAGTTTCTGGTTCTCTCGGGTGATGTGGAAGCGCTCGAATTTGTTGAATGTCTCGACAATGTCGTCAATTCGTGCGGTCTTGTCCCATGTGAAGTAGAGTCTCACGTGCTTCACCTTCTCATTTTTATAGACGGTCTCACACTTATAGAAAGTTGCAACCTCGCTGAGGATGGTGCCGAGTTCTGCATCTTCGAAGACAATAGGTTGGTGCAGAACACTGTCCTGTTCTGCAAGTTGAGAGTTGACAGTTGAGAGTGTAGAGTTTGCTACCGCTGTGGTCTCCTGACTCCCGACTCCTGTCTCCTGACCCCTGATAAGGTGTACGGCGGCATAGGCGATGCCTGATAGCATCAGTACACCGATAAACATGGCGGCAATCTTTATGAGTTTAGAGCGTAGAGTGTAGAATTTAGAGTTTGCTACCGCCTTATATTCAACAAACTTCCGCCATTCCTCGTTGACATCAGGGGTGTTGGCCTCTGTCCCGTTCAGCATTTGGTCTATCTGCTTATCTGTGTATTGCTCTGGATGTAAGAGCATTTTCAGTTTTTCTTCTCTGGTCATACTTCTTTGTTTTTGAATGTTAGACGTAGTTTCCTCAATCCCTGCACAATGTGCTTGTTGACAGCAGAAAGGCTGATGCCGAGTTCGCTGGAGATATCCTTGTACGACTGTTCCCCGTCGAAGTGCATGCGGATGATGCGTCCTGTCTGATGGCTTAGTTTGTGATCGATATAATCGCTCACAGTCTGGATGATTTCTTCATCATGATTCCCACTATCGATGGCTTCGGATGTCAGCAACTGCAAGGCCTCCTGTTTCGTCTTGCGTTGTGCGATGAGGTTGAGGCAGCGATTACGGACACAAGTCAGCAGAAACGTTCTTTTCGACTCCTCTCGCAGTGGGGTGGTACCGTCCCATAGACGGGCGAAGACATCCTGTACGGCATCTTTCGCCTCGTCTTCGTCGCCAAGCAGGATGTAGGCAGCCTTGTACATCCTACTGTACTCCGAAAGGAAGAGTTCCTTGAATTGTTGCTCTCTGTCTTGCATCTTTTCGTCGTTGTTTTTTACTCTATATACAGATAAGCGGGGAAAATCATTACCCCTTGGTGCCATTTTTTTGCAAAAATAATAAAAAACTCCCATTATATTCTTGTTTTCTTAATAAAAATGATTATATTTGCAAACATTAAATCAATGGTTGTCATGAGATTAAGGACTTTATTCGTTTTTTTACTGGTGGCTGCGACGATGGCGGCCCAAACGAAATACCAGAAGTTTCAATTGCTTGAAGAAGGCTATTACAATGCCGGCGGAACTGACGTGATGGCGTTCAGCGACTTCTATCCTGAGGGTCATCAGGGTGGGGTGAGTATTTTGATGAACGGTCACCGTGTGGCCACCAATGGCGACCTCCGTATGGAGGCGACACCCGGCCAGTGGCAGCCCGTACCCAAGCAACTGAAACGTGAGATTGTGGGCGATGCCATCGTGACTACGCTTTGCTATCCCGACTCCTCCCGCCACCTGACGGGCTTCAACCCGACGGTCTATCCCGACTACAAGGTCACCTATCAGGTACGTGTGGAACCGAAGGATAACGGTTTCCTTGTCACCGTCGATCTGGACAACCCCGTGCCAGACTACCTGTTGGGCAAGGTGGGCTTCAACCTTGAATTCTACCCAGGCGCCCTGTTTGGCAAGCCCTGGATTATGGACGATCAGACAGGTATCTATCCGCAGCAGCCTAACGGGCCGTTGATGATGACATCTCCCAACCAACTACACAACGGCAACTACCATCCTGCTGGTAAGCCGCTTGCCAACCTGAAGCAGTTGAATGGCAAAGGTTACAGTCCGATGATTGCTGACGACATTATTGCTGAGCCGTATGCCGTGGGCCGTAAGTTCACCTCTCGTCCCGATGATCTCTTAAGCCGTGTAACGATAGAGTCGTTTACTGGTGACCTGAAACTCTACGACGGTCGCATGAATCACAACAACGGCTGGTTCGTGCTCCGCAGCGAGATTGCCAAGGGCGCCACGAAGGGAGCCGTGCGCTGGTTCATCACCCCCGCCGTTGATACGACGTGGCACTATGCTCCTGTCATCCAGACCTCACAGGTGGGCTATCATCCGCAGCAGCCCAAGCACATCATCATCGAAGTGGATCATCGTGATAGTGTCCTTAATCGGTCGATGGGGATGGACATTGTGCATCTCGTCCGCCTTGATGCTGAAGGCGAGCACATCGTCCGTAGCATAAAGCCGTCATCCTGGGGCAAATTCCTACGTTATCATTATTTCATCGCTGACTTCTCAGACATCACTGAGCCAGGACTGTATCAGGTACGTTTCGGACTGAACCGGTCGAGTGTATTCCGTATTGCCGAGAATGTCTACGACAGAGGTGTATGGCAACCTGTCATCGAGTATTTCCTGCCCGTGCAGATGTGTCACATGCGGGTAGCGGACAAATACCATGTCTGGCACGATGCCTGTCATATGGACGACGCCCTGATGGCACCTGCCGGCAACCATATCGACGGCTACGACCAGAAGCCCGGTCTCTCCAAATATGCTGAACTTCAGCCCGTGCCTGGTGTGAATGTTGGCGGCTGGCACGATGCCGGTGACTTTGACCTGCGCATCGAGTCGCAGGCGGGCGAGGCCTATATCCTGGCCTTGGCTTACGAAGCCTTCCATCCTGAGATTGACGTGACGGCCATTGACCAACAGCATCACAAAGTGGAGATTCACGAGCCCGATGGGCGCAACGATATCCTTCAGCAGATTGAGAACGGAGCGCTCACCGTTGTCCGTACCTATCAGGCATTGGGTCGGCTCTATCGTGGCATCATCTGTAACAATGTGCGTCAGTACGTGCTCCTTGGCGATGCCTCGGCAATGACCGACGGCATTCCCGGCAATGAGGATGACCGTTGGATCTTCACCGAGGACAATCCCATGCGGGCCTTGTCGACCGTTGCCCAGTTGGCTGGCGCTTCAAGAGTGTTGAAGGGCTTCAATGATGAACTGAGTGCCGAGTGCCTGCAAATTGCGAAAGATGTCTATGAGCAGACACAGGTCAGTGGCTGGGCTGAGGCTGCGAAGTTGCAGGCGGCTATAGAACTGTGGTTGACGACAGGCGAGGCACAGTATCTCGACTTCGTACTCGACCGTCAGGAGATGGTTGTCAGGGGTGTCAGTCGTACGGGTTGGTGTGCGGCTCGCTTGGTGCAGAAGATTGCAGGCAGTAAGGACAAGCGCGCGAAAAAGTTTGTTGCTGACTTCCGCAAGGCTCTCGAAGGCTATAAGACCTCCCTCGACAAACAGGCAGCAGAGACCCCCTATGGCGTACCCTACCGTCCGAGCATCTGGGGAGCCGGCTGGGATATCCAGCGCTTCGGCTTTGAGCATTATTTCCTGACGGCGGCCTATCCCGACATCTTCCCTGCTGAGACAGTCTTCAATGCCTTGAACTTCGTTCTCGGCTGTCATCCTGGTAGCAACAGCGCCTCGTTTGCATCGGGTGTGGGAGCCAAGTCGGCAACGGTGGCATACGGTCTGAACCGTGCCGACTGGTCGTATATCCCTGGTGGTGTGGTTAGCGGCACAGCCCTGATTCGTCCGGATTTCCCGGAATTGCTTGAATTCCCCTTCCTGTGGCAGCAGGTGGAATATGTACTCGGTGGCGGCTCTTCCCACTATATGTTCCTAGTGCTCGCCGCCCAGCAGTTATTGCAACAGTAAGTAGTTTATACCGATATGAAATATATGATAGAACGAAGAAAATGGTTGCTCGCTACTATCCTTATTTGTAGTGTGGTGGTCGCACAGGCTCAGAAGAAACAGCCGAAGAACGAGACGATTGTGTTTACGCCTCAATGGACGGCGCAGGCACAGTTTGCTGGTTATTACGTGGCTGAGGCCAAAGGCTTCTATCGTGAGGTGGGGGTGGACGTACGGATTGAACACCCCTCGTCCACGCAGCCAGCCATGAGTCGTCTGCGTAATAACCTCTGTCAGGCTACCACCCTACAACTCTGTCAAGCGATGGAAATCGTGGACGAAGGAATCTCCTTGGTAAACATCCTGCAGACATCGATGAATAATGCGATGGTTATCGTTTCGGCACGTGGCAAGGATCCGCTGACGCAGAAAGGTGCCAAGGTCGGCATTTGGAGCGTGGGTTTCGGACAACTCGCCATCTGTATGAGCATCAAGGATCATCTGAACTACGAGTGGATACGTTTTGCCCAGAATGTCAACCTCTTCATTTCAGGTGCACTTGACGCCACGCTGGCCATGAGTTACAACGAGTACTATCAGTTGGTACAGGCAGGTATGGAGATGACAGACAAGAATGTCTACCGTTTCTGCGATCACGGTTATAACGTACAGGAAGACGGTGTCTATATGAGCCGCGACTACTATGAACAGCATAAAGATCAGGCACGTCGCTTCGCTGAGGCGAGTCGTAAAGGCTGGGAGTGGGCCGCAGCCCATCCCGATGAGGCACTCGATATCGTGATGCAGTATGTAGACCGCGACCACATCGCCACTAACCGCGTGATGCAGAGACTGATGCTGAAGGAAGTGTTGCGCCTGCAAGTCGATCGTGAGTCGAAGAAGCGTGAGTTCCGTCTACGCCCTGATATGGTGCAGCAGGCCAGTCGTTTGATGGTGGACTGCCAGATGTTGAGTCGCGATGTGACATATAAGGAGTTAATGGACAATTGATAAAGGACAACTATGAACAATGTATTCGCATATATCCGTCGCAAACTCTCCGTCAGGGTCAGCCTGTGGGTTGTAATGTTTGCCGCCATCATCTTTATTGCAGCACTTGGATTCCTGTTTTACCAGTCGCGTGAGGCTGTGCGTCAGGAGGCAATTAGCCGTGCCACACAGATACTTGATAAGACATCGTTGCGTGTCGAGGGCATCTTGAACCGTGTTGAGGTGGCAACAGGTATGACCGAGTGGCTCGTGCAGCGACATCCCAATGTGGCTGACTCGATGTTTGTCTACAGTCGAGGCATGTTGCTCAATAATCCCGATTTCTACAACTGTTCCATCGCCTTCGAACCTTATTATTTTAAGGATCAGGGCCGCTATTTCTCGGCTTACTCCAAACACTCTGGTGATACCATCCGTACCCTTCAGGGCGGCAGCGACAACTACCAGTATTTCTTCATGGACTGGTATCTCATGCCCTCGTTGCTTGATCACCCCTGCTGGACGGAGCCATATATGGACCTTGATGCACCTACTAATACCAGTGAGATGGTGACTTCATATTGTATGGCTATCAAGAACAAGGAGGGTAATATGATAGGTGTCATCAACACCAGCCTTTCGTTGAGTTGGCTCTCCCAGACCATTCAGGCCGTGAAACCCTATCCTAACTCATACAGCATTATGGTAGGTCGCGGCGGAACCTACTTTGTGCATCCGGACTCGACGAAGATTACCCGTCAGACCATCTTCACACAGACTATGGAACAGCCCGATACGGCTTTGACGGCTCTGGGCCATGCCATGCAGCGCGGAGAAGAGGGTATAAAGCAGATGAACATTGGTGGAGAAGACAGTTACGTATTCTATAAGCCTCTTGGCAAGACGGGTTGTAGTATGGCCATCGTTTGTCCGGAGAGTGATATCTTTGGCGGCTTCGACCGTCTGCGTCGTACCGTCATGACCATTGTCTTCGTTGGCTTGTTGCTTATGCTGTACTTCTTCATCCGAATCATCACCCGCGAACTCAGTCCACTGCGACGGTTGGCTCGTGAGGCTGAGACCATCGCCTCAGGACAGTTTGATACCCAATTGCCCGACTTGAATCGTACCGACGAAATCGGACAACTGAGTCACTCGTTTGGCAATATGCAACAGTCGTTGGTTCGTTATATCGAAGAATTGAAAGACACCACCGCCCAGAAGGCATCGATAGAGAACGAGTTGCAAGTGGCCAGCGGTATACAGATGTCCATGTTGCCCAGCAAATTCCCCAATCGCGAGGGATTGGACATGTATGCCTCGATGGCACCTGCCAAGGAGGTGGGCGGCGATCTTTATAACTATCTGTTGAAGGATGACAGTCTTTACTTCTGTCTCGGTGATGTCAGCGGCAAGGGTGTACCAGCCTCGCTGTTTATGGCTCAGGTGACACGCCTGTTCCGTACGTTGGCCAATCAACAGATGGTTCCTGCCGACATCTGTACGCACATGAACGAGGCCCTTTCGGGTGACGAGAACCCTACCAATATGTTTGTGACCTTATTTGTCGGACTCGTCGACTTGCAGACAGGACATTTGTCGTTCTGTAATGCCGGTCACAACCCGCCTGTCATCGGAGGTGGTGAACATCATGGTGACTTCCTTAATATGTTGCCAAACTTCCCCATTGGTGTGCTGTCTGGACTACAGTTCCAAGGCGAGGAAGTTGATAACATCAAGGGTCGTCCGCTGTTTATCTATACTGACGGACTGAATGAGGCCGAGAACCGACAGTTCGAGCAGTTTGGCGAAGACCTTTTGCTTAACATCCTGCGCAACACCCACTTCGACACGGCCCGTCAGGTGGTAGAGACCCTTGCTGCTGAGGTGGAACGCCATCGTGACGGCGCAGATCCCAATGACGACCTGACCATGATGTGTCTGCGTATCAGTTAAGATGTCAGTCGGCTGTGAATACTAATTCGGTAAGTTTGCAGATCGACTTCTCCTTCGTGTCGGACGAGAATTTAAGGTAGATGGCGTGCTTGCCCATCAGTCCCGACACGCCTTGCAGGGGGATTGCCAGTGTGACAGGGGTTCCAGGCGTCAAGTCAGCCTTCACGTCTGCCTTACCCAGCAGTTCGCCTTGCTGTGAGAACCAGGGGCGGTCGACCATCACCTCGATGGTGCCGTCGATGCCCTCAGGTATGATGTTCAGCAGCAACTTCACGTTCTTCTTGCCTGCCAGGTCGGTGAAGTTGAAGTACTTATAGCCCACGATGGAGCCGTCGGTATTGTTGACGACAGCGTTGGTGTTGTAGCGCAGGTCATAAGGTGCATCATACTTCTTCGTCGAAGCCAGAGCCTCTTGCTTGGTCATACCTTCTTCACCACCATAACTGGCTTCCACATACGAGCCGTAGAACGTATTGTTGGGCCACTCATGGGTGGCAGGTTTCGGACCCGTATACCAGCAGGCGATACCTGCGGAGTGACGCTCTAAGGGATCGAGGCCGTCGAGTTCAAAGCCCTCGGAGTTGTATTCGCCCTCGCTGATCTCCACCTTGCCGCCAGGACCTTTCTCCACCTTTACCTCGATGGGAGCCACCATTGCCTGACGGGCGTACTCGTCGGTACCCGTCTGACGATGATAAAAGACGTACCATCGGCCGTGTATCTCACAGATCGAGCCGTGCGTGTTGCCGTCGGGTGTGGCCGAGGCGATGACGTTACCCTGCTCGTCCTTCTCACGGGCTCTGCCGTCGATGATGGTACCGCCATAGGTCCAGGGACCTAGTGGGTTGTCGCTGTAGCAGTAGGCGAGGGTATAGTTCGACGAGGGCAGTCCGAACTCACCTTCCTCCGTGAAGCGGCTATAGATAAATACGTACTTATCCTTGATCTTACGGATGCTGGAAGCCTCGAAGAACTTGAAGCGTCCCTCCTGATAGCGTCCGGATATCATATCCTCCACAATCTTCGTGCCAGGCTTCACCGTCGCCATCGTCGTGGGGTCGAACTCAGCGGCATACGAGCGCTCGAAGCCCCAGTAGCCATACACCCGTCCGTCGTCATCCACGAATACGGCAGGGTCGAACTTCAGCACGCCATCCACCTGGTTGGGATCGTCCTTGCTCCAGTTGCATACCTCGAAAGGCCCGTCGGGGCGGTCGCTCTTCGCGATGAGTCCGTTGCGGAAACCTGTCTGGTCGTTGGGGAAGAGGTAGTAGGTCTTCTTGCCGTCCTTGTCCGTCACCAGCGTCACGTCGGGGGCATAGAGCACATCGGCAGTGCCTGCGGAGTCGAAGGGCTGGCCGTCACGGTTCTTGTCCACCGTGAGTATCACGCCATCGTAGCGCCAGTTGTTGAGGCTGTCGACGGAGGCCGACCACACCACCTGGTCGCGTCCGCAGTAGGCGTCTATGAGATCGTCGTGCGAGCCGTAGACATACACACGGTACTTTCCGGGCTGGTCAGGGTCTTCGAATACGTATGGCTCACCATCGGGGATGTGCTCCCAGAGGGGCATGTAGGGGTTACCTACTGTGGTGAGTAACGGTGTCGTGGTCTCTGTCTTCACGCTGCACGAGGTGGCTGCCAGGGCGCAGCAGGCTGCTACTGCAATCATGTTCAGGGTTTTCTTTTTCATATTGCTGTTGATTTTGATGTTATTGGGCGCAAAGGTAATAAAAATCTGCGAAAGTCATTGCGATTATGCATTTTTTTTATTACCTTTGCAACGAACATTACGCAAACTTCAAAACAACAACAGAATTATGGACAACAAACACCTGACTCTCAATGCCAACCTCATTGTGGCGGCGTTGCAGAAACCTGCGGCAGAGTTTACCAAAGCCGACATCATCGATTACATCGTCAAGAACGACATCCGTATGGTGAACTTTATGTATCCTGGCGGCGACGGTAAGTTGAAGACGCTGAATTTCGTGATCAACGATCTGGACTATTTGGAGACCATCCTTACCTGTGGTGAGCGTGTCGATGGCAGCAGTCTTTTCTCCTTTATCCAGGCTGGTAGCAGCGACCTCTATGTGCTGCCCCGTTTCCGTACCGCCTTCGTCGATCCCTTTGCTGAGATTCCCACGGTGTCGCTCCTCTGCTCCTACTTCGATAAGGACGGCAACCCGTTGGAGTCCTCTCCTGAGTTTACCCTCCACAAGGCTGCTGAGGCTTTCCGTGAGGTGACGGGAATGGAATATCAGGCGATGGGTGAGTTGGAGTATTATGTCATCAGCGACGACGAGGAGGTGTTTCCTGCCCAGGATCAGCGTGGCTACCATGAGTCGGCACCATACGCCAAGGCCAACGAGTTCCGTACCCAGTGCATGCAGTATATCGCCCAGGCAGGCGGACAGATCAAATACGGTCATTCTGAGGTGGGCAACTTCACCATTGGTGGCAAGAACTACGAGCAGAATGAGATAGAGTTCCTGCCAGTACCTGTGGAGCAGGCTGCCGACCAGTTGATGCTGGCCAAGTGGATCATCCGTAATCTCGGTTACCAGATGGGCTACGATGTGACCTTTGCCCCGAAGATCACGACGGGTAAGGCAGGCTCAGGTCTGCATATCCACATGCGGATGATGAAGGGCGGCAAGAACCAGATGCTCTCTGGTGGTGTGCTCTCTGAGGCCGCTCGTAAGATGATTGCCGGTATGATGGACCTCGCACCTTCTATCACTGCCTTCGGTAATAAGAATCCCACATCCTACTTCCGTCTCGTGCCCCATCAGGAGGCACCTACGAATGTCTGCTGGGGCGACCGTAACCGCAGTGTCTTGGTGCGTGTACCCCTCGGATGGGCGGCCGATGTGGATATGAGTGCCAAAGCCAATCCTTTGGAAAAAGAAGAAAAATACGATACCAGTATCAAACAGACGGTGGAGATGCGTTCGCCAGATGGCAGTGCCGACCTCTATCAACTGTTGGCAGGACTTTGCGTCGCCTGTCGTCACGGCTTTGAGATGGACAATGCCCTCGAACTGGCAGCCCAGACCTATGTCAATGTGAATATCCACGCTGCCGAGAATGCCGACCGACTGGCTACGTTGGCGCAGTTGCCCGATTCCTGTGTGGCCTCTGCTGCCTGTCTCGAAAAGCAGCGCAAGGTATTCGAGGAGCACAATGTCTTCTCGCCAGCAATGATCGACGGCATCATCGCCCAACTCCGTGCCTTCGACGATACGACCCTCCGTCAGACCATCGAGGGCTATCCTGAAGAAATCCAGAAACTCGTCACCCAGTATTTCCACTGCGGATAGTTTGCTAATGGATTCCTAATCTTTAAAACTCTACGCGGTAGGCAATGTTTGGGAAGGTCAACGAGGTGAATTTATCTACGATCTCGTGCGTCTTCAAGTCGAAGGTCTGACCTTGGAACGTTTTCATCTGTAGATACTCTAGGATGAAGTGGTGTGAGGTGTGCTTCTTGTTGATGGTATACTTCACGGAGAAGGCATAGCCCACGTTCATGCCCATCTGGGCATTGTAGGGGTCGAGACCGTCGATTTCTGGTATCGACTTGTCTGCACGATTTGCCACGTCCTCGAAGGTGATGCCCTCAGGGATGGGGGTATAGCGGTCGCCCCCCATCAGCGTGAGTCGGCCATTGATGCCAAACACATTCTTGTGGGCCTTGCCCACCATCCACTCCTTTCCGCCTAGGATATTGGTGATGTAGCCGCGGTCGTGACGCGAGTGGTGCCATTCTCCCTGGGCATCGCGATACTCCGACTTGAAGAGGGTGGCTGTCAGCATCCCGTAGAGACCGTCTTTCAGATAGCGTTCCAGGGTGAGGTCGATGCCGTAGTTGCGGCCGGCACCTTCATTTACCAGAGCGCGGTCCTGGAAGAAACTGCGGTGGTTGAGGATAGAGTAGGTGGTGCCTTGTTCCACGGGTACATCGAAGAGCCACTGCCAGTAGGGTTCGATTTTCAGCATGGCGTTCTCGCCCAGACGCTGGGCAAACGAAGCGGAGATATGGTGTGAGCGCGTCAGACCGAGATTCTCATTGGGATTCTTACCGTCCATCGTGACAAAGTACGTGTCAGTAGTCTCCTTGCGACTGTTCAGGGCATAGGCCAGTGAGAGGGTGCTCGTCGGCGATGTCTTGTACTGTACGCTGATGCGCGGTTCCACCAGCCACTGGTCGTTGAGGTTGAACCACATGACGTTCACACCTGCTACGACAGAGAACCGGTTGCTCAGTGCCACCTTATGGTTGGTATAGAGACGTGTGAGTCCTGTATTCCCGTCCGACTCGTAGACACGATAGAGTGGCCCGCCCGTCTCGTGGATCCAGTCGAGCCATGTGTTGAAGTTCAGGTGTTGGTGCTCGAAACCGTTCTGCATCGTATAGCGCGAGGAGAACTTATGCTGGTGCTGTGTGCTGATGATGACGTTCCACTGTGAGTTGCGACCGTCCATGCCTGGTGTCTTCGTCATCTGCTCATCGTAGTTGTTCACGCCCAGTTTCCGATAGGCACCTGTGTATGCCACGCTGGAGTGGAGCGTGCCGCCCGTCTTGAAACGATAGGTATGGGTGAGTCCCACGGCGCAGTTGCGCTGGTGCGACCAAGAGTCGTTCATGTCCCACAGCGTTTCCCATTCCGATACGTCGGGCACCTCGTTCTCGTAGTTGTCGATAAGTCCTGTAAACCACACGGCGAAGGTGCCTGCCTTCGTGGTGGGCAGATTCAGTTTGAAACTCAGATCCTGATAGTCGAGCGTTTCCTTCTCCATATTGATAGCGTGTAGTTTCTTGGCAATCTCGAGGAAACTGTAACGGTAGTTCACCAGATACGAAGCCTTACTGTCCTTGCCTAACGGCCCCTCCGAGGCGAAGTCGACGCCCAGCGTGCCCACCTGTATGGCATGCTCGTACTTGGTGTTGTTACCCACGCGCATCTTCATGTCGAAGGCACCTGAGAGGGCGTTGCCAAACTCTGCCGGCATGGCTCCCGTAAGGAAGTCGCTGTTGGCCAGCACCGTCCCGTTGAGCGAGGTGAATACACCGCCGCCAGCCTCTGTGATCTCTGCGAAGTGGTTCGGATTGGGTACCTCTACACCCTCCACGCGCCATTGTAGCATCTGGGGTGAGTTACCGTGAATCGAGATGCCGTTGGTAGCGCCGCCTGTGGCTACACCGGCAAACATCGAGGCTGTGCGGGCGGGGTCTGCCATACCGCCGGCATAACGGGTCGCCTCCTCCACGCTAAACATACGGGCACCCACCTGCGCCATCTCATTCAAGGGCTGTTGCTTGTTCACGCGCGGTTTCACCACCACCTCGCCAAGTTCAGAAATACTCTCGCGCATCCTTAGCGAGAGCACCAATTCCTTACCAGAACTCACCAGTTGTTCTTTCAGCAGCACAGGCTCGTAGCCGATATACGTTGCTCTGACGGAGTGACGTCCTACAGGTACATTATTAATAACAAAGTTGCCGTCGGCATCAGAAACAGTACCCATCGTGGTTCCATTCTCCACCGTAATCGTCACACCAATCATAGGTTCACCTGAAGCCACGTCACATACCTGTCCTCTAACCGTCTGGGTGGTCTGGCTGCTTAATTCAGTCTGTGCCCCTACCACTGCAGGGACGAGCAGCATCGCAAAGGCTGCCCTGAGAAACAATCTTTTCATCTTACAAAACTAATTTATATCTTTATAACTCTTTTTCGACTGCAAAGTTCGGATAAAGCCGGTGCAACTTGGTTGCAAACTTCTCTTGTCTCTTGTATTTGACGCTACAGAGGGGCGAAAAGTTGCACCAAATGAAAACGGAACTTTTTTTTAGAAAAAAATGGTCGTGGGGATTGGTCGTGGGGACAGTCCCCTGGGTCAGCGAACAAGCGGCAAAGCCGAGCGGCCAGACACCGCACCACCGCACCGCCGCACCGTTGCGAAAATCGAAAAACAGGCTTCACTTTGCATGCTAAAAATGCTTGCTGTTACTTATGATGGCTGTATTGATATCAATTCCGACACCATTCGTCGTGCCATTATCGACGATGATATAGTTAAGTTGGAGTTGACCGACGGGACTGTTGCGTTAGCATCCGACATGGATGCAGATACCCTCCTTGCTGCAGTTAGAAAGTGGATTATTGACAATAGCAAACAAGACGCAGACGCATAATTGCGTCACAGGGGGCCTCACAGGAGGCCAGGCACGGTGTGATCTAGGTGATAGATATCGACTAAGCGATGCTTTTGACCAGCGCACGAAGCGCACGAAGAGCGCACGAAGGGACAGGAGTCGTGTGCGTGTGGCCTCTATACGCGAGACGAATGGTGTATAGGCAGCCTCTACCTTCGCGGGCAACTGGCTTACGCCAGCCTCGCCTGAGTCGCGATAGGTCTTCACGATGTTCAACACCTGCTGCACAAACTCCAGGAATCCTGCCATGCGGAGATACTTCAACTGGAAATTTACGATTTGCTTGATACTTAATGCCATAATTGTAAAGTTTTGATTTTAAAAGTTTAAAAGTCTGAACTGAATTCTGGGGGCGATTTTGCAACCCCTGCAAAAGTCAGAACTGAATCTTAGGGATGTTTTTGCATACCCTGCAAAGTTCTGAATCGGATCTCAGGGGCGTTTTTGCAACCCCTGCAAAGTTGTGAACGGAATCTTGGTGAGAGTTTTGCATACCCTGCATAAGTCTGAACGGAATCTTAGGGAAGGTTTTGCAACCCCTGCAAAGTTCCCAACCGAATCTCAGGCATGTTTTTGCAGCCCTCTCACCTTCACATACACGACTGTACGGCGATTGTTCCAACGATTGATGTGATGATGGTGGCAATGATTTGGAGCACCGTCTTGACTGTTGACCATTTGATTTTCATACGCTTTTAATTTAAGAGTTAGACATTAATAATTACTAGTGCTGAGGAAGGGCCCATTTCCCAAAAACACTCGCAGTGCATCTCAAATGCGACGACAAGGGTGGTGCAAGGCGAAAGCAGAGCCGAGTTTACTCGAACTCTGCTGAGCCGCAGCCCACACTCGCGATGTGTTCTTAACACAGCGCAAAGGTACGAAGAAAAAAAGTGCAAAACAAGCTTTTTTCGAATTTGTTTCAAAATAGTTTCAAATGTTAAATGACGGAACAGTGAGAGTAGCGGCAGTGCGGCATGCGGCGCTGCGGCATTAGGATTTCCGCATGGAGACCTATGGCGAATGACTATATTTTAATT
>JAFZUS010000038.1 GCA_017618275.1 Prevotella sp. | reverse complement strand
CAAACATACCCTTCTCAACATCATTATAGTAATCGAAACTTTGGGTGGCAACGAACTGATCCTTGCTGTCGAGTTGGTCGATGCTCTTAAGCAGGGTCTTGCCGAACGGACCGGCTTCGTAATGAGGTTTGTAGGCACGTAGTTGCTGACCGTCGTTCTTTACTGTCACTTTTCTCAGAAGGGCCCTGTCGGTCTGCATTATACCGAGACGGCCGTTACGCACTACGTCATTACGTTCCTTATCTTCGGTGTCGATAGTAAACTCTATACTGTAAAGTCCTTCTTCGCCTCCAAAGCCAGTCCATGTATATCGGGAAGGATAGAGATTATTCCCGCTCTTGGTATAGTGGAAGGCGGCGAAGTTGCCATGTACGTCGGTTATTCTGTCGAGGGCCCAACGGATGCGGTTGCCGTTATCATCAAAGAGCGTGGTCTCGTCGCTTACCTGACCATCATGTCCTCCATAGCTATATACGGTTCCGTCCTTTCCGGTTACTTCCCAGTAATAGTTCTTTGGACTGTCTCCCTTACGTATGATCTTGCTGAAGTCGCTTTCTACCATCGGATAGAACCGCTTGTCGGCTTCGCGCGCCTGACTTCCGTCCTTACGGTACTGACGGTCATTGAGCTGACGGCCGGCAAGAAGATAGCTCTCGCTCTCCTGCTCGCTGTCGAAGCGTGGTACGCCCCATCGGGTCTCTATGTCGATGCTCTGGATTGGAAGACTCCAGCCGAAGCCTACAAAACTGCTTCCTCCTTCGCTGCTATACTGCAGGCCGGCTCCTGCTGATATGCCGCCGCGTCCGCCTGGAGTCTCAAACGGATATGACAGTGATGCTGTTCCGTTCTGGTTGGCTGAAGGAGCTTCTATCTGATGTATGCCGGCTGAGGGATCGGCTGCCTTCAGATCGCTGATGCCGGTTGGGACATAGTTGGAGGTCTCGGGACTCTCAGGTACCTTGATGATTCCATTGATCACATCGGTGAAGTGGCTGGTCTGTGCGGTTACCGTTGCAAGTATGCTGTCGGTACTTACATGACGCAGCATTGTCCACTGATGATTCTTCTCGTCATAATAATAGGTATGGATGTCTGCTGCTGTATAGCCCTTAGGTATGAGGGTACTGTCATATGGCATGGTGATGCTTGCCATATGGTGGGAGAAGTGGTTGCCGTGGGGAAGGAAACGGTAGCCGGCTATAGTATCGTTATCTGATACTTTAGCCCCGCAGTGTCCTGTCACATTGACCATGCCGGCCGGTAGTTGTGCCAATTCACTCTTCCTAAGCGGGGTGATGCTCAACACTCGCGGGCCGTTCATCGAACCGGATGGCACGGCAAGGCGGGCTGTTCCCACACTCAGCGTATCGCTGTCGCGGTTGGCGAAATACTTCGTCACGGTACGGCGGCTGAGGTCGGCCAGTTCGTGTTCCTTTGTCTGTTCTCTCTTATATGTGATTAGGGTGTCTCCAGTGCCTGTCACTCTGGTGTCGGCACCGTCTGTGCCGGCTGACTGGAGGGTGTCGGCTGCCGACTGAGGGTCTGCATTGAGACTCCCGGCACCGCTATCTGTGTTTCTGTTGTTTTCATTACAGCCTGCCATTACAAGCAGTGCTGCAAGGTATATTATGTTCTTTACTCTTACTAACTCTGATACAACTGTTTTCATCATCATCTTATTATTATATTCAAGGCTACTTTCTTATTAACTTCAACGTTCTCTCTGTCTTGCCACATTCGGCCTTGAGAAGATATACTCCTGAGGATGGCAGACAGATGCGGGTGAACTGGTAGCTGTCGGCTCCGAATTCTTTCCTGCTTACGACCTGTCCTCCTGAGGTGTACAGGGTGAGGGTTATAGGGCAGGCTTGGGATGTCTCGATCTCCACATCTACATTGCCGTCCTTTGTCGGATTCGGACTTGCTGTGACATGACGGAACATGCCGTCTGACTGGCTGTTTCCGTCTTCATATGTCAGGTCACGTATTCCGGTTGCCGTTATCTCAAATTCCTTTGTGTCGTGTATTCCCATCTTGTCGGTTGTTGACAGATGATATCTGCCTTCGGGAAGATTGATGACCGTAAGAAGGGTGTCGGTCGAAGTATGGTCGTATATCACGGACTGGTCTTTTGTCAGTGTGTTGTCGTACGGTGGTGTTCCGCCTGTAATGAGTATGTCGAGCGTTCCGCCTACACTGTCAGGGGATTCTGACTGGCTGACCTGGATGCTTGTGAACATGTTTCTGCCTGCACGCAGACTCCATATTGCATCGTCGGTTACCGTGACGTCATGGAAACGGAGACTGTCGTCGGAGGATGTTGAGGATTTATAATACTTCACGCTGCGTACTGGGAACTCGCCGCTTCCTGTCGGATCGACTGCAAGCCAGTAGTATTCACCGTCGGTCAGCGGATTTATCTGCTGCACGGCGCGTGTAGAGGCTGTTACATCCACTTTCTCGCCCTGCATGTTTGTGGCTGAGAGTTTCCATTGGCGTTGAAACCACTTGCCCTTGGCTGTACTGCTTACAAAGCGGAGCGGTTTGTTATTGTCTCCCCACAGCAGGGATTGCTTCTCGCTGAGTGCGGGATTGCTCACAAGGAGGAAGCTGCCTTTCTCCGAACTGCTTCCCTTTGTCCGCTTAAGTCCAGATATTGAATCCACTATGATGCCGCCTATACGATGTGAATAGGCTTTTCCGGTCACATGGTTCCATATCACTGTGCCGTCGGAATTAAGATATGAGTGTTGGAGGGTCACTCCGTGATTGAGGGCAAGGCAGGATTCTACTCTGTTGCGCTCTTGTAATGACAGGGCTCTGTCATAAATCACATATTCCTTAAACGGATATTGCAGATCTCTGGCTGGGATGCCTTTCTGGGTGGCATGGCCTATATAGAGTTTCTTGCCCGATGTGTCCTGTGAGGAATTACAATAGCTGTACATCCTCAGTTCGGGTAAGGTGTCGTTGGTGTAATTCATGAAGGCGTCGCGCTTCAAGTCGGCTGTCCTCGATGTGGTCTGTAGGAACGTGGTGCTGGTTGGGGTGCCTATGCTCCATAGGGTTTGCTCCTTATGGTCGTTGTCGTTCACTTGTCCTACTCCTACGAATGTGAGGCCTTTGCCGCGAAGGGATATGCTGTCGGTGGTGTGGCATGACTTCTTCCATGACAGCGGTTCGCCTACACCGCCAGGAGTCTGTGCCCCGGCTGCCAGCAACGTAAATAACGATAATACTGTTATATATGGTCTTTTATTTGTCTTCATGTCTGTCTTTGTTTAATTCAATACTATAGCCTAATGTCAGACCTATATAGTGTGATCTGTTCTCGCGCTCCATAAATCCATAGTCGTTTGCTCGGGTATGGTATAAATCGCTGATACCATAGTTGTATTCTATGGATGCCTCAAGACCGGTTTTACGGTGCAGATAGCCTATCTTGAGCGATGGCATCAGCTGGGCACGGCTTTTGAATGACTGGTTCATATGCTTTGAGGTCAGTTCGTCCTGCTGGCGATATACGGTACCTGTCCTGTTTGTTGAATAACTGATGTCTGAATGGAACGGTATTGCCAGGGCTGCGCCTGCCGACATATAGACATCCTTTAACGGATAGAATCGGAACATCAGTTGGGGTGCTATCATGTCGGTTGAGAACTTGGCAGACTCTCCCAGACCGGTTGTGTAGCTGTTCTTTTCCATTGTTGACGACTGATGCATATAGTCTAATCCCAGTTCGGCTCCTATGCGGCCATACTGCCATGTTGAATAAGCTCCGCCACGGAACACCATGCTTCCTTTTTCCTTCATGCTGAATCGCGGGCGTGTGGAATAGTCTTCAAACATGCCGCCGAGTGAGAGGATACGGCTATAGCCTGAGCCGGCTCTTAATCCTGCTCTGAACTCGTGTTTCTTGGGAAACTTATAATATGTCTGTTGGGCTTTTGGCTGTGCGTCCTGTCGGGGCGCCTTGTTATTGTGTACAAGCGGTTGGCTGTGTTCCTCCGCTGGCTGTGACTTCTCTGATGTCTCTGTCGTTTTTTCTGTTACTGCGTCTTTCTTTATCTTCTTTTTGGATTTGACACGTGACTTTTTCCTTACATGTCCTGTCACTTCATTCACAGCGACTGTATCGGGGTCTTCTACAAGTAATGTATCGGTGTCTGTAGTGTCGGTAACTGACTCTGTACCTGGACTTCCAGCCGTCTCAGGGACTTGTGTTCCTTCTTTATCATCATTACAACGGAGAAGGCTGAGCAATAGCACTATAAGTAAAAGAATGGCACCAGTAATCAATAATTTCTTACGTTTGCTCGTTGTTTCTACTGGCATGGCTTACAATTTAAAGAGGTATGATACATGTAGTTCTATATTGTGACTGTGTACGTTACGGTCAGCCCAGTTGAATGTGTTGGTCTCTGTCTTTATCGTCGAGGTTACTCCGTAATAATATGCGGCATCAATTGACCAGTGACTGCCGATTTCATAGCCAAGCCCTCCGCCTACTGCCACATCGGGACGTCCGGTTAGCTTGTCGCGCATGATACGCTGTGTCTCTGCAACTGTCGAATACTGAAACGAGGCAAAACGCTCGTCTTCCTGATTGCTGCTATAGTCAAGACCGTCACTGTTGAGCACTGACGAGATACGGCCGCCCAAACGGATATTGAAGCCCTTGCGCCATGGATAACACTTCAGCATCCCTTCTATTCCCAAATGGCTGTAACGGGTCGTAACATCATAGTTCATCTCCATATTATCCTTGTATGTGAGTTTGGAAGCGCGCTGATAGAAACTCATGCCGGCTTCTACACCGAATAATGATCCTTCTTTATGATAATGGACAAAAACGCCTCCTGCCGGAACTGCCTGAAAACTCTCGGAAAAACTATAGTTGGAATAATAATCCTCTGGGACAAGAATGTCGCCTACACCACTGCACTTGGAAATGCCACCGCCCAAACGGACGCCTAAACGGAGGGCGTCGTCTTGAGCCAATAATCTGAATGATGATAACAGCATTGCAGATAT
>JAFZUS010000037.1 GCA_017618275.1 Prevotella sp. | reverse complement strand
GCGGGCTTCGTTCACACCTCCACAGAAGAGGGTTCCTGCCAGGCGGCTCTTCGGATAGCAGTCAATCCATCCCGTCAGACCAATCTCAGCACGCTTCGGAGTCTCTTCCTCATCCTCAGCAGCGGTTGTCAGCAAATAGACATCGCGGAACTTGTAGTCCTGCTCGTACATGGCGTTCATGCGGTCAATAAGGGTCTTCATCTGTCCGCTCATCTCATAATAGTAGATAGGTGTAGCCCATGCCACCACATCTGCTTCCAATACCTTGGCCATGATGTCATTCACATCATCTTTGATGACGCACTTACCCAACTTTTGACAACCAAAGCAGCCCTTACAGAACTGGATGTCCTTACCAACGAGAGAAATCTTCTCGACCTCGTTTCCGGCACTCTTGGCACCTTCCACGAACTTGTCAGCGAGCATGTCGCTATTTGAACCACGACGAAGACTCGTCGAAATAACTATTACCTTCTTCATATTTATCTGATTACTTTTTTACCATTCTTGATTATGATTCCTTTGTGCCCTTCCTGAGCCAATGTACCTTGCAGTGTGTAGGCTCTTGATGTCGTATTGTCAGCCCTGACCTGGCTGATGCCTGTAGCATTGGTCAGCGACAAAGTGACGCTGATACTGCTCTGCCCTGCTTTGAGAAATGTACGCAGATCGCTTTCCGACAGTCCGTCAATCTTGCCCAAACGGGTGTAGCTCCATGAGTTCGTGCCATAGAACATGCAGATGTTGCTGCCATTGTAAAGCACGATGTCGCCTGGCTGAGCGTTGACTTGCTCATTGCTTGTGGGCAACGAGAAACCTAATGCTCCCCATATTTCAAATCCACCACTGGAATTGAGCGATACGTTGACAGGTGCTTCCTGCAGTTTTGCAACAAGTGCTTGTGTAGCCGCATTATCAACCAGCGTTGCGGTCTTGGTTACACCGTCAATGGTTATATACATTAATTGTGCCATATTATTGGATGTTTTGAAGTTCTGAGTAGGCAGCCAGTCCTGAATCAATGAAGCACGATTGGAATGGTTTGTGTTGTTGATCCACAAGGCGTCGCCTGCCCATGTTATGTTTGGGAGTAATCGCTGGGCATCGGCTACAACACCGCTGATTCCACTTGAATGGCTCGAAACTATCATTGCCACCGTCTTACCAGCCAACTTTTCGCTATTTTGGAAAAGGTACGTCTGCATGATGGCCGCCATCTGGCTCCACCAAAGCGGAGTCACGATGATAATGTTCTGGTAGTCATCCAAATTGACAGTCACAGGGTCGATAGCAGGATAGCTGCTGGCATCGTTGGGATTCGCTTTTATGGCGTTCAGCAGTTGCGTGCCCAGTGCATAGTTGTTCGCCTCGTACTTCAGTCCCTTCTCAGCAGGTTCTATGCGCACCACGTCGGCCTCAATCTGACTTGTCAATGTTGTCACAATCTCGTGGCACTTGTTGGTGTAGCTGTAATACACGATGAGCGTCTTGCCCATATTCGCCGTAGCCTGTGTGGTCTCGGCCTTCACGTCGCTCTCCGAAGAGCAGCATGTCAGCAGCATTGCCGTTAAAATCATTAGAATCTGTCTCATTTGGTCTTCTTTTATAAATTCGCTGCAAAGGTACGGACATTATATTATATACACGTTATACAGATTTTGGAAAGAATTACCAATTTTGCGGAATCTCTACTTCCTGATAAACCGATTCTCCGTTTCTGGTATTTCAATAGCAGTATAGCGCTCCACCATCATGTGGAGGTCGTACTTCTCACGAAGCTTGGCGATGGTGTCCATCATAGGCGTGGCGTG
The DNA here is from genome assembly GCA_017618275.1 of Prevotella sp. Classification (GTDB taxonomy): domain Bacteria; phylum Bacteroidota; class Bacteroidia; order Bacteroidales; family Bacteroidaceae; genus Prevotella. Next base: position 60 of record JAFZUS010000037.1, on the reverse strand, counting down.
ATGCTTGTCGATGGCCTCCTGATTGGCCCAGCTGTCAATGAGCAAGATGGTCTCAGGATC
>JAFZUS010000008.1 GCA_017618275.1 Prevotella sp. | reverse complement strand
GAACATCGTCCATAGGGAGACCAAGGAGAAGATCAAGTGGGCTGACTACCAGCGGCTCTCCTCAGAAGAGCAGCAGGAGTATAATCTGTACCACAACCGTTATGTGCATTTCGTCTTCAACGTAGACCAGACCAACCTGCAGGAGGCTCGTCCGGAGCTGTATGCCAAGCTGGAGAAGGAGAATGTTCCCCAGAAGCTTGCAGATGTCGAGGGCGAGGAGTTCAAGTTCGAGCCCCTCGACGTGATGATAGATAAGAACCTGTGGATCTGCCCTGTCAAGGTGCAGGAGCTGAAGGCTTGCGAGTCACCCCATTACTCCATCAAGGCTAATGAGGTGGTGATAGGCACGAAGGCCCAGTATCAGGCCACCGGCCATCCCGAGTCATGGGCAGGCGACCTGACTCATGAGTTAGCCCATGCCACGGGTCACAAGGACTATCTCAACCGCTTTGAGGGCGAGAGAAGTCGTGATTCCTATGCCAGGGAGGAGATAGTGGCGGAGATGAGTTCCGCTATCGTCTGCCAGCATAACGGCATTAAGAAGTATCTGTCGGAAGACACGATTCCCTATGTCCAGGGTTGGCTGAAGGCCTTGCATGAGCAGCCGGATTTTATCCGTACCATCATGAAAGAGATCAAGGCGGCCACCAATATCATCGAATCGAAGATTGACGAGGTGCGCCGTCTCTATCTTGGCGAGGATGACCGTCAGACGCGTGACGACGACAAGCTTGATGTGCGTGAGGAGGATGAAACGACCCTCGAATATGACGAGACGGGCGATGCCCACCTTGCTCCGGGCGAATCCCTTGGTGCTGACAAGAAACAGGGAGAGTCAGAAAGTCCTGTCCTTGGCATTGCTGCAGAACCTGAGCCAGGGGAGCGGCGTGGCATGCACAGATAACCTCTAAAAGAAAAGCCGTCCGACTCTCACGAGCCAGACGGTTTTTAAAAAATATGCAAACCAAATAAAGAACGCACACTTGCGCTAAGAATCAATTGAAAAAATTTTATTATCTTGCTGACTGAGAAATTACACTACGTTATCTAAATCTTCAGCTGGCGTAGCTGTGCTTCGGCAGCATGCATCGACTGTGCACGTTTTTGCTCTGACAGCAGCTTCTCGTCGTAGTCTTCTTCAGCGACATAGCTGAGTACGTTGTCCTCGTCGGCAATCCAGCAGCCGAAGAGTCCGAAGTTGTACTGTGGCAGACTGTCGGCCTTGGCATCCTGTCGCCATGTGATGATGTCACCGTTGGCCATGCGGATGCCTGTCTCATCGTTCAGGTCGATACCTATGCTGATGATCAGGTGGTTGACCTCCATCTCGATGATGCCACCGTCCTCCAGGATGGCCTTGTCAGCATCAGAGAGGTTGAAATTACGCTTCAGGATGGATATGTTCTGGCAGATGATGCTCTCGGGAACGGCCATCACCTGATTGATGGCTTCGTCGAACTGTACGAAGCAGCGGCCTTTGCCGTCCATATCCGCCACGATGACGTTGCCAGCCTTCAACTGCTCCTGCTGGTCGATGCTGAACTCTTCCAGGTCTTCATCGACCCACTTCGGAGCGAAGCACACGTCGATGGTATCATCGGCGAGACGGACCAGCGAGATACGGGCAAAGCTTTGTATCAGTTGTCCTGCGGCATTCTCCGTGATAATAGGTAATACTGGTGTGGTGCGCGACGAAAGCAGGCGCAGCATCACGTTTTGGGGGAGGTCGTCAATCATCTCGTGAGTGAGACCAAACTTTGCAAGGAT
>JAFZUS010000007.1 GCA_017618275.1 Prevotella sp. | reverse complement strand
AGCAAGGAGCATCCTATCTCGATGAACCCTTTCAAGGTCAGTGACGTGGAGTATCAGCAGAACTTTGGAGAGAAGAAAAACTTCCTGAAGTCGCTCATTTTCCAGATCTTCAAGGGCAACAAGGCACCCGAAAAACTGGAGGACACCATCATTGATACCGTGCTGAACGAGTACTATGATGCCTACTTTCATCCCTTTAGCGGTTATACCAATGAAGAGAAGGAAGAATTACGTAAGCAGCTGTTGCTGGCTGATAAGCGTAACGGCAAATATGCGGAGTATATCGAGGCTATTGAGAAGGACGCGGACGTTGTGAGTGAAGGAACAACGGATGATACGGATAAAACGGATAAGGGCACCTATACCGAGGACGAGAAGGCCCACCATGCCAAGGTGCAGCGTATCGTAGAGAAACTGCATAACCTCGCAGGTGACCCTGGAGCCAGTGCGGGCGAGCGTGCACATGCCAACAATCAGCTGATGCGCCTGATGCCGGAACTGATAGAGGGTCACTATCTGATGAAGATAGACCAGCGTATTGCCCGTATGGAGCGGCAGAAGCGCGACCTGAAGGTGACCCGTCTGAGTTTCGATACCTTCTATGAATATGCCTGTGAGCGCATCCCCCAGATGATGGAGGAGAAGAGCATCGCCTTTCCGATTAATGAGTTCGCTGCCATCCTGGAACCATTCCACAAGGGCGGAAAGCTGGACACCATTCTCAATAACGACATGGACTTGAACCTCTTCGATGAGAAGTTCATCGTGTTTGAGATAGACAAGATCAAGGATGACCCCGTGCTCTTTCCCATTGTGGTACTGATCATCATGGATGTGTTCCTCCAGAAAATGCGTATCAAGAAAGGCAGGAAAGCCCTGATTATCGAAGAGGCATGGAAGGCCATATCTTCGCCTACGATGGCAGAATACATCAAGTATCTGTATAAGACCGTGCGAAAGTTCCACGGCATTGCAGGTGTGGTGACGCAGGAACTGGGTGACGTAATTGACTCACCCATAGTAAAGGAGGCCATCATCAATAACTCCGATATCAAGATACTCCTGGATCAGAGCAAGTTCAAGGACAGGTATGATGAGATAGCTGCTATCCTCGGTATCACCGACGTACAGCGTCAGCAGATTTTTACGATTAACAGTCTGGACAATCATGATGGACGAAACTACTTCAAGGAAGTCTGGATATGCCGGGGACAAAGCTCTGATGTCTATGGCGTGGAGGAACCGCCTGAGTGCTATATGGCCTATACGACGGAACGGGCAGAGAAGGAAGCCCTGAAGATATACATCAGGCACTATGGCGGTGATACTATAGAGGGCATCCGTCATTTCTGTCAGGATATGGAAAAGGCCGGACTGACGGGAAAGTACCTGAAGTTCGCCAATGAAGTCAACAAACAACAAAACATTATGCCATTATGGGTAAGAACAGCATAAGAAATAACGGAACACGGCTGACGGTACTGTTGCTGGCTGTACTCATCAGCACACAGCATGCCAATGCCTACTGGCGTTGGAACTACGACTGGAAGACCGTGATACAGGTAGGTGCGAACACCACTGCCGCAGCCGCTGTGGAGGAGGCACATAACCTCACCCTTGACGAGCAGCGTAAGAAACAGGAGCGCATCGCCGAGT
>JAFZUS010000036.1 GCA_017618275.1 Prevotella sp. | reverse complement strand
TCGAAATTCGCAACATCAAAGTTGTCTATCAGCACATCTGGAAGGATGGCTCGCAGCAGTTGGGTATGATCCATGCTGCAAAGGTACAACTTTATTCTTGATTAGCCAAGCTTTACCAACCGGGTAAATCCGCTGAGCCGTTATACCTGTTGAACCCAATAGCCGCTGAAAACAAGAATGACCATCTTTTGGATGGTCATTCTCTGCTTTGTGATTCCGGCGGGATTCAAACCCACAACCTTCTGATCCGTAGTCAGATGCTCTATTCAGTTGAGCTACGGAACCCCTTTGTTCCTTTTTGCGGCTGCAAAGGTACACACTTTTTCTGAACCTGCCAAATCTTTTGAGCACTTTTTTTCAAAAAAAGTGCATTTTTTACACGATAATGCGCGTTTTATGGTAGTTTTCGCGGAATTCTGACGGACTGCAACCCTTCTTCTTCCTGAAAATACGATTGAAGTTGCTCAGATTGTTGAAGCCACAGCCATAGCCTATCTCGGCAATGGAATGGGTACTGTCTACCAACATCCGACTGGCATAGCCCAAACGCAGTTCGATGATATAATCACTAAGGTTACGACCTGTATGCAGTTTAAAGAAGCGACTAAATGCACTTGAACTCATACCAGCCAGACTGGCAACATCGGCCAGACGGATCTCATCGCGATAATGGGCATTGATATATTTCTTGACCTTCAGCACCCGACGGCTGTCGCTGGCTACATCGACCTTGGCGAAACTGCTCGTGGCAAGCGTACGGGCCCCTGGACAGAGAGAGAGTTCGTAAAGGATAGAGAGAAATTGTTGAAACGCATAGAAACCGTCCTTGATAGTGCTGAGCGTACAAAGCATCGGATAGACCTTCATAATGGCGTCCATTGGGAAGCAAAGTCCCTTTTGGGCCTCATGCATCATCCTCTGCAACGACCTGAACGGGTTGCGCCCGAAGATGCTGTCATCGGAAAAATCGATGTCGAAATGAACGGTTATCTCATGGATATCCTCGCTACAACAGACATTCTGCTCCCACACGTGCTCTAAGTCAGGACCGGTGATCAGCACCAAGTCGTAATCACTGATCACCTCACTGGAGTCGCCCACAATGCGGCGCACGCCAGGGGCATGCTCTACGAAATTCAGTTCAAACACTTTGTGATTATGAATGGGGTAAGTGAACTCCTTCTTGCGTCTCTCAGCGATATAGAGTACATCCTTACCCATCAGCGGGGTAATCTCATGGATAACCTTGCTTTCGATCATATCTTCAGTTCCTTCAGGATCTCCGACATGCGCTGCATATTTTTGATACGCATAGGTACCAACGGCAGACGGAGCACATTCTGGATAAAGCCCATCTCACTGAGCATGGCCTTTACACCAGCAGGGTTTCCATCGACGAAGAGCAGGGAGAAAAGATCGGTGAAGCGATGATGAATCTTGCGGGCAGGATCATATTCGCCACGCATCTGAAGACGGATCATCTTAGAGAACTCCTTAGGCAGGGCATTGCCAATAACACTGATGACACCCACTGCCCCACAACTGACCATCGGGAAGGTCAAAGCATCGTCGCCAGAGATCACATCGAAATCATTGGGTTTATTCTTGATAATCTCGTCGACTTGTTCCAAATTACCGCTGGCCTCCTTGATGGCTACGATATTCTGGCAGTCGCGGGCCAGACGGACAGTGGTGGCTGCCTGCATGTTGACACCTGTACGACCTGGTACATTATACATCACAATAGGGAGACTCGTAGCAGCAGAGATAGCCTTAAAGTGCTGATAAAGGCCCTCTTGCGATGGCTTGTTGTAGTATGGGCAGATACTGAGGATGCCGTCAACCCCACGGAAATCACCGGTCCTCAACTCTTCGACAACTGCCGCTGTATTATAGCCACCGCACCCCATCAGTATGGGTACCCGAGCCTGAACATAATCGACGACAGTGTCCTTGATCTTGAGTTTCTCGGCAGCCGTCAATGTTGGAGTCTCTCCAGTCGTAGCAAGAATACAAAAGAAATCGGCACCGTTGCTGAGTTGATAGTCCAACAGACGTATCAAAGCCTCGTAGTCAACGGAGCCGTCTTCCTTGAATGGGGTAATAAGGGCGATGCCCAGTCCCTTGAATATATTGTGTACCATACAGTATGAATTTGCATTGCGATGCGGCAAAGTGCCATTTGCGGCTGCAAAGTTACACAATTTTATTCAGAAACGCATCATTATGCCCCTATTTTTTGCAAAAAAGTATTATTCTGACTTAAACAAGTCCTTAATGCCACCAATCGAGCCAAGCAGGTTCGTAGCCTCGTAAGGCAAGTATACCGTCTTGGTCTTGTCGCCCTCAGCCAGTTCCTGCATCATCTGGATATACTTCTGGGCGAGCAGGTAGTTGGCAGGATTGGTGCTCTTGCCCACAGCCTCGCTGATGAGTTCGATGGCCTTTGCCTCTGCCTCAGCCTTACGTATACGGGCCTGAGCCTCACCTTCTGCCTCGAGGATGGCCTGTTCCTTGGCGGCCTCGGCCTTGTTGACAATGGCAGTACGCTCACCTTCTGATGCCAGGATCTCAGCAGCCTTCTGTCCCTCGGAGGTCAGAATCTGGGCACGTTTGTTACGCTCAGCCTGCATCTGCTTCTCCATGGCAGTCAGCACAGAGTCGGGAGGCGTGATATCCTGCAACTCCACACGGTTCACCTTCACGCCCCACTTGTCGGTGGCATCATCAAGGACAGCACTCAACTTCTTGTTAATGGTGTCACGAGAGGTCAGCGTCTCATCGAGTTCCAATTCACCGATGATATTACGCAACGTGGTCTGAGTCAACTTCTCGATGGCGTTAGGCAGATTATTAATCTCATAAGTGGCCTTGAAAGGATCGACAATCTGGAAATAGAGCAGCGCATTAATCTCCGTCTGCACGTTATCCTTCGTGATCACGTTCTGCTTGGGGAAGTCATAGACCTGTTCACGCAGATCAATGGTGGTAGAGTACTGGTAGCGCCCGTGGTTGAGCACGACAATAGACTTTGCCCGGTCGATGAACGGGATGATAATGTTGATACCGGGTTTGAGAGTAGCGTAGTAACGACCAAGGCGCTCTACAATCTTCGTCTCAGACTGAGGGATAATCACAAGTGCCATCTTGGCGAACAGAATCACCAAAACAACGATGGCAATAAATACGTAACTCATCATAATAATAAATGTTTATTGGTTATTGTTTAATGTTTCTACAGTAATGATAGTACTCTCGCGCCCTACGACACGGACGTTTGCATTCTCAGGGATGTCATGGGCTTCATTCGTGACGGCCTTCCAGATGTCACCATCAATCTGAACACGTCCGAAACCATCGGCCTTGACACTCTCCACTACCCTGCCCTGACGACCCAGCAAGGCATCAGCATTGCTCACGCGGTTGTCTTCGCCCTTGTGCAAATAGCGCTGGGCAAAGGGACGTACCCAGAAGAGGCTGATCAGCGTGAACACGGCGAAAACGACCAGTTGCACATAGAAGCCTAATCCGCAGGCTGCTGCTATGGCACCAAAGAAGGCACCGATGGAGAAGCAGATGATGAAGAAATCACCCGCAGTGAGTTCCAGAATCAGACAGACAACGGCTATCACCGCCCACATCTGCCATAAGTGCTGTGCTAAATAATCAATCATAATCCTATAATTAAAGTGATAATACAAAATCATCCCAGTCCTTCGACGAGCCTTTCTGTCCGAACACCTTCTGATATAGGCGGCTGCGAGTAGAGGCTACGCTTTCCTTCGAATGAGCCGTCAACAGGGCAATATCCTTTGGTTGAACCCTCACCTTGATGAGCAGACTGACGTGATAGTCCTGTTCTGTCATCCGATAGAGGCTGTATAGTTTCTCAGTAAAGCCCGTATAGACACTGTTCACGACCTCTGACAGTTCCGACCAATCCTCGTGTCCGAGACTGCGCCCGCTATTAAGGCTGCTCTGAATCCTGTGATATATATTTGAGGTGAAGATAACAGTCTCTGCCTGTTGGCGCTTCTCATTCTCGATGATCGCCACCTTATTATTATAATCAAGGGTGGCTTTTTTCTCTTCCAGTTCCAGACGGAACAGGGAGTTCTCATCGCCGAGTTTTTGAAGCAGCGTCTCCAACTCACGGATCTTAGCCTCGTTCTGGTCGATGTTCTGACGGCTCTGAGCCTGCTGGAGTTCCTGAAGGGCGCGTACCTTATCAAGACGTTCCTGCAAGGCCAGCACCTTTCGCCGACTGCTCTGCACTGTCACGATGAACAGAACCGCATAAACCAGTATTCCTATCAGCAATTCGTAAATCATAGCGCAAAGGTACGACTTTTTCCTGAAACTTCCAAACTTTTCCGTTCGCAATAGTTTGCAATTGTCTTTTCGGTTCGCAAAAGTTCGCAAAATGCAATAAACAGGCGATTCTCACGTTATATAGATTGATGAAACATCACGTTACAAGACAATTATTGCTACTGGCGATGCTCCTGTTGGGCAGCGCTGCAAAGGCTGACGACTTTATCCTGAAAGGAAAAGTAGTTGACAATGAGGAGAATGCACTGGAACTTGTAACGGTGTCATGTCCCAAGCAGGGAAAAGTGGCGATGTCGAATCTGAAAGGCGAGTTTGAAATCACCCTCCAGTCAGCGGATTCCGTCGAGGTGCGTTTCACGATGGTAGGCTATGCCTCACGTAAACGTGTGTTCAGAAACCCAAAGGGGAAGATGACGGTACAAATTGTGATGCAGCCGATGGAAGCATTGCAGGAAGTCACTATCACAGAACAGAGAAGGCAGACCACAGGCACGGAACAGTTAAACATAGAAAACGCCAAACTCGGACCTTCAACAACAGGCAATGCTGTAGAGGAACTGATCCAACAGCAGGCTGGTGTCTCTACTCACAACGAGATGTCGAGCCAATATAATGTACGAGGCGGGAGTTTTGACGAGAACTCCGTATATATAAATAATGTGGAGATCTATCGCCCTCTGCTCATCAGTAGCGGACAACAGGAAGGACTCTCTATCATCAATGCCAACATGGTAGATAAGATCGGGTTCTCTACTGGCGGATTCGAGGCAAAATATGGCGACAAAATGTCATCAGCCTTAGACATCACCTATCGCCGTCCGCAGCACTTCGAAGCCTCTGCCACAGCCTCACTCTTAGGTGCAAGTGCCTACGTTGGGCTGGGCAACAAGAAATTCTCTATGAGCCACGGACTCAGATACAAGACCAACAGATACCTGCTCGGCTCTTTAGAAACAACTGGAGAGTATAGGCCTAATTTCCTTGATTATCAGACCTATATAAGTTACACACCAAACAAAAGATGGACGGTAGACTTTATAGGAAACATCTCTGAAAACCACTATAATTTCAAGCCGAAGGACAGGGAGACTTCATTCGGTACGATGGAGGATGTCAAGTCATTTAAGGTCTACTTCGACGGACAGGAGAAGGATGTATTCCGTACGATATTCGGCACGGCCTCTATCACCCGTTCATTCAGCGATTCCACCAAGATAAAATTCCTGACATCCGCTTTCCATACCAAAGAGAAGGAAGCCTACGACATTCAGGGCCAATACTGGCTCGATGACACGCAATCGTCAGAGAATCTGGGCGTGGGAACTTATATGGAGCATGCCCGCAACTATCTGACAGCCGATGTGGTTAGTTTCAAACTGATTGGCAGTCACAAAAGTCTACGGCACGACATAGAGGCAGGACTTACCTACAAGACTGAAAGAATCAAGGAACAGTCCAAAGAGTATGAAATGCGCGATTCCAGCGGTTATTCCGTGCCCCACATTACTGATCGTCTCGACCTGATTTATACACTTGTGGCAAAAAGCGACATCAAGAGCCATCGCATAGAAGCCTATCTACAAGACACTTATAAGTTTTCTAAAGGAGAAAACTACTTTACCCTCAACTACGGTGTACGCTTAGCCAACTGGTCATTCAACAAGGAAACCATTGTTTCGCCCCGTGCTTCCATTGCGATGGTACCGGCTTTCAACCACAACTACACTTTCCGTTTTGCTACAGGACTCTATTACCAGGCACCTTTCTATAAGGAGATGAGGGATACCATCACACAGAGTGGCGTGACAACGGCGGTGCTCAACGAAAAAATCAAGAGCCAACGAAGTCTGCAGTTCATTGCAGCCATGGATTATCGGTTCAAGATGCTCAACCGTCCTTTCCGCTTTACGGCAGAAGCCTATTTTAAGGCACTTTCCAACCTGATTCCCTATAATGTTCAGAATGTAAAGGTGACATATTACGGTGAAAATCTCGCCAGTGGCTATACGACAGGAATAGACTTGAAACTCTTCGGTGAGTTCGTACCAGGCACAGACTCCTGGCTGACACTTTCCGTCATGAAAGCCCAGATGAAGATGGGCGGCATTTCCTTCCCCCAGCCCAATGACCAGCGATATGCCATCAACCTTCATTTCACAGACTATTTCCCAGGCACAGACCGTTGGAAGATGACACTTCGTTTGGCTTTTGCTGACGGACTCCCCTTTGGTGCCCCTCACAGAGGTATTGAACATCAGAATTTCCGTGCACCTGCCTATAAACGTGCCGACATCGGTATGAGTTGGCTGGCCGTCAAACAGGAGAAGGGCATCAAGCGGGTATGGATAGGCCTCGACTGTCTGAACCTTTTCGGCATCAGTAATGTCAATAGTTATTACTGGGTCACAGATGTCACAAATCGCCAGTGGGCAGTACCTAACTACCTGACAGGTAGGCAAATTAACGGAAAAATAACGATAGAATTATAAATTATGTTAATTCGGCGGCGTTTATAACGAAATATCGCTTGTTTGTCGATAAAATCCACTATTTTTGCAGCAAAATACAGGTTTATTTAAAGTTGCAAATAACAATCATATGAAAAAAGTATTATATTTAACCGTGGGATGTGTACTGGCCTTTGCCAGTTGCACAGAATTCGATTTTGATGCCAATCGTGATGCTCTCATCAAAGAGAATGCAGAAAATGTCTTTGGCATAATAGATCCAAATCAGGATTGGAGCAACATTAACTCTGGGACTATCACAGTCACAGCCAATGCAAGTCTTAATAATATTGCAAAAGTTCAGATTCTTACGGAGTCACCATTCTTCAACGACCAAGCCAAAATCCTGGCAGAAGTTGATGCCACTAAAGGAGAAGTGGTAACACTGAATTACAATGCTCCAAGATCCAATACCCGACTAATTGCTGCCTGCGTAGACAACAAGGGAAACTACTATATCAAGGGTTTCAATGTCGGAGATGAAGCGGTTAGTTTCAAGAATGCCAGCGCCACTCGGGCAGCAGGCTCCACAAGAGCATCATCAGAACTACCTGACTTATCAACGATAGAACTTAAATATAGCAATTCCTTCTTGTCGTACAATGCCAACCGCACTTTATCTGACGACGCGAAATATAGCAACTGGAAAGGCAAAAACTGGGAAAAAGACCGATTGTGGTGGCCTACTGGTCCAGATAATTCCAATGGCTGGACAATATCCAATTCGACTATTTTCAGAGAAGCAACTGCTCTTTCCGATGATGACAAGGCAACCCTTCAGGATATTTTCAATGCTTCACTATATCGCGATGATCCCAAGGGTGTTAATGGAAGAAGAAACAATTTGGCACTTATTCGCGAGGGTAATGCCGTAAAGTTCTTCAGCAACCATCTGGTGAGCAATGGCAAGGCACCTCTCACACTGAGTCCAGTGCAGTTGGCTTCTACAGAAGCCTATTGGTGCGACATCTATTACTATTATTACAAGGTAGACGATGTTCCCTCTGGAACTTCAGAGACCGACTATATCAAGTCATTGCCTAAGTTCAAGGCCATTGACCTGAATGATGAGAGACTGGCATTCAAGGCAATTACAGGCATTTCTGAATCAGCAAGAGACGAGAATTTCCTCAGACTGCATGAATATCTCCTGCCCTTCTATGGAGATGCCAGCGAATTTGCACCCGTCGCTCCTTTGTTGAGCCATTATGGTTACACCACCGACGGTAAGTTCTATCGTATCCGCAACTTCTCCGACGGCAAAGACCATTTCATTACTAACGCAGACGAAGACCACACGTTGAAGGATGCCTATACCGATAATGTGGAAGAGCAACTTTGGCAGATCTTCACAAATAGTGATGAGGGAAAGGTGATGTTCTATAATGTGGGTGGCAAGAAGTTCTTGTATTGGATCAATTCAGGAACTAAACGTCCCAAGATAAAGGACATTGACGAGAAGAGTCTGGAAAAATATACTTTCTATATAACCGATAGTAACATAAAGCCAACAGAAAGCAGAACCAAAGCATATATTTACACGTATAATAAGGATAAATGCTTGAAATCTGACGCAGGTACAAAACTTGGAATAGGTAATAAGAATTCCACGAACGAATATAGAGAATGGACTTTTGAGGAGTATACCTATCCTTCAGCAACTGCAATTTCCGACTTCGAGTTGCCTACCAAGTACTATCCTGAGATTCTTGACCCAACCCGTGCTACTGTCTCTGCAACCATTCCCAACGGCTACCGTGTCGGCTTCATGATCAGAAAGGATAACGGGAAGAAAACAGAAGAAATGGGTAATGACAAGCGTGGTTGCTTGTACGGCTGTGGCGAATTAAACAAGGAAATAAACACCTTCGGTCAGTTCAAGTCTTCTGTCGAACTCTACGGTATGAAAGAAAACGATCCTCGTATGGCTACGTTTACTGCCAACGGCAAGACCTACCTCTGCTTTGAGGAAGGTGCTGACACACAGTATAGTGACGTAATCATTGAGATTGGCGGTGTATCAACCACCCAGGTGAGAAAAGCAATAGCAGAAGAACCTGACGATTCTAACAAGGAGACTATTATTGATGACGATAATAATGAAGGTGAGAGTGGTGTCTATATGTTTGATGATCTTGAAGAGGTAAGCAACATGCCATATACCATGTGCTTCGAAGATCGTCCACAAGAGGCAGACTATGACATGAATGACATTGTATTACGTTGTATCCGCTATCAGGGTGATGCACATCCCAACCGTGTATATGTGAGTCTGGTTGCAACGGGTGCCTTTGATCGGGTTGTCATAAAAGGTATCCAAGGAACACTTGTAAATGGTACTGATTTGAATGATCAAGAGGTTCATGAACTATTCGGAGTAGCCGATGAGACAGGAGATGGCAGATATGTAAACACATTAGTTGGTCAGGCCGCTCCCATCGGATATCCTATGGGTATATATGATATCGACCCTTCTTTAAGTATCCCACAATTCTTGAGTAAAATCTATATTGAGAATAAGACTACGGGATTGAAAATCTCTGTTCCCAAGAAGGGAGATGCCCCATACGTGCTTATCATCCCAGGAGACTTCAATTATCCTCGCGAACGCCAAAGTATTGTCAATGCCTATACAAACTTCAGTACATGGGCAAAGAAAGCAACACAATATGGCGATTGGCTCAATTGGTTTGATGAAAGTAAGATTTTCACGAACCCCAACAATAAGTAGATTTTAGAATTGGCACAACTTAAATGGCTTCATTGTTTCTTTTGAAACCTTGAAGCCATTTTTGTATAAGAAATACTAAAAAAGCACATCGTTTTTTCGTTATGTCGGATGAAATGACTACCTTTGCACATTATTAATAAATACATTATAATTCTAACGATATGAAAATTTCCCACATTGAGCATCTGGGCATTGCCGTCCAGAGCATTGAGGAAAGCCTGCCGTACTTCACTGACGTGCTGGGCTTGGAGTGTTATGCAACAGAAGTAGTAGAGGACCAGAAGGTGAAAACAGCCTTTTTGCGTTGTGGCGAGGTAAAACTGGAACTGTTGGAGCCAACATCACCTGAGAGCACCATCCAGAAGTGGCTCGACAAGGGCAACAAGGGTGTACACCATGTAGCCTTCTGCGTAGAGGATGGTGTGGCCAATGGTCTTGCCGAGATTTCCGAGAAGGGCATTCGCCTGATTGACGAGAAGCCCCGCAAGGGTGCCGAGCGTCTGAACATCGCCTTCCTGCATCCGAAGTCAACCTGCGGTATCCTTACCGAACTTTGTGAGCATCCTGAGTAAATTGTCAAATAGAAAATTGTCAAATAGTCAAATATAACAATGAGCAAGCAATTAGACAAAATCAAACAACTGATTGAGAAGCGTGAACAGGCACGCCTCGGTGGTGGCGAGAAAGCCATCCAGAAACAGCACGAACGTGGTAAGTACACAGCCCGTGAGCGCATTGAGATGCTGCTCGACGAAGGCTCGTTCGAGGAATACGATATGTTCAAGGAGCACCGTTGCCACAACTTCGGTATGGAGAAGAAGCAGTTCCTTGGCGACGGCGTCGTAGCAGGTAGCGGAACCATCGAGGGTCGTCTCGTGTTCATCTTCGCACAGGACTTCACCGTCCATGCCGGTTCTCTGTCTGAGACCATGAGCCAGAAGATCTGTAAGGTGATGGATATGGCCATGAAGATGGGAGCCCCTGTGATTGGTATCAACGACTCGGGTGGTGCCCGTATCCAGGAAGGTATCAACGCCCTGGCAGGCTATGCTGAAATCTTTGAGCGTAACATCCTCGCATCAGGTGTAATCCCGCAGATATCCGGTATCTTCGGTCCCTGCGCAGGTGGTGCAGTATACTCCCCCGCCCTCACCGACTTCACGTTGATGATGGAAGGCACAAGTTATATGTTCCTCACGGGTCCAAAGGTGGTGAAGACTGTCACTGGCGAGGACATCGACCAGGAGCACCTCGGTGGTGCCTCTGTACACGCAACCAAGTCGGGTGTAACCCACTTCACTGCTAAGACAGAGGAAGAGGGTCTGCAGATGCTCAAGACCCTTCTGAGTTATATTCCTTCGAACAATATGGAGACGGCACCTCGCCGCAAGTGCGAGGATCCCATCAACCGCATGGAGGACAGCCTGAACGAGATTATCCCCGAGAACCCCAACGAGGCCTACGACATGTATAAGGTCATCGCTGCCATTACTGATAATGGTGAGTTCTTCGAGGTACAGCCTAAGTTCGCCAAGAACATCATCGTAGGTTTTGCCCGCTTCAACGGTCAGAGCGTAGGTATCGTTGCCAACCAGCCCTCTTGCTATGCTGGTGTGCTCGATGTGAACGCTTCTCGTAAGGGTGCCCGTTTCGTACGTTTCTGTGATGCTTTCAATATTCCTATCATATCGCTGGTTGACGTTCCTGGATTCCTGCCAGGTACAGGTCAGGAGTACAACGCCGTCATCCTGCACGGAGCCCAGTTGCTCTATGCCTACGGCGAGGCTACCGTACCCAAGATCACCGTTACCCTGCGTAAGTCGTATGGCGGTTCTCACATCGTGATGGGTTCCAAGCAACTCCACACCGACCTGAACTATGCATGGCCCTCTGCTGAGATCGCCGTGATGGGTGCCTCTGGTGCCGCTGCTGTGCTCTACGCCAAGGAGGCAAAGGCCAAGAAGGAGGCTGGTGAGGATGTAAAAGCCTTTATTGCCGAGAAGGAGGACGAGTACAACGAACTCTTCGCCAACCCGTATCAGGCTGCGAAGTATGGCTACATCGACGATGTGATTGAGCCGCGTAACACGCGCTTCCGCATCTGCCGCGGACTGGCCCAGTTGGCTACCAAACGTGATGCCCTACCAGCCAAGAAACACGGCAACATCCCGATGTAAAGCCACAGATTATCACAGATTAAACAAAGAATATGAACAACGAAGTATATGCAGCCATTGCTCTTGCTCTGCATGAGCACTTAGGCAACAACGTCCACGACGCAGAGCCGGGCATTATCACAATCAATGCCTACCCCACGCAGTGGAATGGTTACGTGCAGACATTTACACCACGACCCTAAATGAACAAAGAGCATGAAAGAATATAAGTATACAATCAACGGCAACAAATACGAGGTGGTGATTAGCGACATCACTGAGAATATTGCCACGCTGACCGTAAATGGTGAGCAATATACCGTAGAGATGGAGAAGCAGGCTGAGCCTGAGAAGCCGAAGCCCGTGGTCCGTAAGGCCGCCGAGACTTCTGAGAGCAACGAGGGAGGTTCCGCGAAAGCCTCAAGCAGCGGCACAGGCACGGCCATCAAGGCTCCACTGCCAGGTGTCATCACTGATATCTGTGTCTCAGAAGGACAGGAGGTCGCTGCTGGCGACACCGTCATCGTGCTCGAAGCCATGAAGATGGCCAATGCCCTGCAGGCCGAAAAGTCTGGAAAGGTGACGGCTATCGTGGTGAAAGTTGGACAGAGCGTTATGGAGGACGAGGCACTTGTCTACATCGAGTAGTCCTCTCCCATCTTCCTAACATAAATCCCAGCCGTTTGGCTGGGATTTATTTTTTCTTACACTTATCAAGCCACTCCTTCAAGGCATAGCGGGGAACACCTCTCTTAATGGCAGCATTCAATTCGCGTCGGGCCTCATCCATGCGGTAGAGGGTGATGAGGATATCTGCCTTTGAGACAACAAATCCCTCATTCAGTGGTTTGCGACGGATGGCTTCGTCCCAGTCGTATAGAGCAATATCGTATTGTTTCAGTTCTGTCTCGAAGGCAGCACGAGCCGCATAGGCATCTGCAGAGTCAGGAAACATCTGCACGATACGGTTGAGTTCATCGACGGTATCCGTCCTGCGCCCCATCTTTTGTAAGACATGCGCTAAGCCGAGGCGAGCCTCAAAGTGCTGGGGTTGCAGGCGCAGGAAAGCCTCATAATCCACTTTCGCCAGATCATAGTGATTCTGCTGACTATGAACAAAAGCCCGGAAATAGAGTGCTGCGAGATTCTTCTCATCGACATGCAAGATCTTGCCGTACTCGGCGAGGGCATAGTCCCACTGCTCCAGATTAATATTGGCCTCGGCCTTCAACAGATGGAGGTCAAGATTATTGGGGTCGCGCCCTATCTTGCCATTAAGCACCTCGAGGGAGTCGCGCCACTGCTGCCTCGTCTGCGCCGAGGCAGAATTAGTAATTAGTAATGAGTAATTAGTAATTATGAATACCAGACAAGCACAGAACCTTGCCCTTGAAATAACATGCTGCATCACCCTTCCTATCTGTTTCATCTGCCCCATCTTATTTATCCACCACATCCGCATCATCTGCCTATAGAAGTAATCACAATTTCTAATTCCTAATTCCTAATTTCTAATTATATAATTCACTATCCACTCTCCTACTTCACGGGTGCCATAATGTGCACCGCCTTCCACTTGGATCTCAGGGGTACGGACATTTGCATCGAGCGAGGCATCTACAGCCTCACGGATCAGAGCGCCTTCTTTCTCAAGTCCGAAGTACTCCAGAAGCATGGCGGCAGAGAGGATCTGTGCCAAGGGATTGGCAAGGTTCTGTCCTGCTGCCTGTGGCCAGGAACCATGCACTGGTTCAAAGAGCGGAGTATGCTCACCCAAGGAAGAAGATGGCTGGAGTCCCATAGAGCCAGTGATACACGAGGTCTCATCGGTAAGGATATCACCGAAGGTATTCTCCGTCACGATGACATCGAAGAAACGAGGTTCCGTCAGCACACGCATCGAGGCATTGTCGATAAACATATAGTCAGTGCGCACCTCAGGATACTGGGGTTCCATCTCTTTGGCAATCTGACGCCACAGACGGGAGGATGCCAGTACGTTGGCCTTATCCACAACCGTCAGATGCTTCTTACGTGTCATCGCCATCTCGAAGGCCACCTTCAGAATACGCTCAATCTCAGGACGTGTATAGATATCGGTATCGTAGGCCTTGTCGTTGTCCTGATACTTCTCACCGAAGTACATGCCGCCCGTCAGTTCACGAATCACCACGAAATCAGCGCCACGCAGGAGTTCATCCTTCAGCGGCGACTTATGCAACAGACTGTCGAAGGTTGCCACAGGACGGACATTGGCAAAGAGTCCGAGTTTCTTGCGCATAGCCAACAAGCCTGTTTCCGGACGGATCTTCGCCGTAGGATCGTTGTCGTACTTCAGCGAACCCACCGCTGCAAACAGCACTGCATCAGCCCGCATACACACCTCATGGGTAGCGTCAGGATAGGGGTCACCCACCTCGTCGATGGCATGTGCGCCACAGATGGCCTCCTCGTATTCAAACTGGTGTCCACACTTCTTAGCAATCGCATTAAGTACAGCCACACCTTGTTTCATGATCTCTGGTCCGATTCCGTCACCGGCCAGAACTGCAATCTTTAATTTCATATTTCGTTTGTTTGTTCGTTTTCAATAATGTTCAGCATCTTAAATGTCGCCTTGATGGCGGCTTCTGTCTGGTCTGCATCAAGCCCCCTTGTACGGAGCAACCTACCCTGGTCGTTCCACGTGATAACCGTCTGTACCAAGGCATCAGTCCTTCCGCCAGGAGGAATGGTGACAGCATAGTTGGCCAGGATGGGGAACGTACGGTCCAGATATTTCTTGTATATGTATCGCAATGACTTCACAAAGGCATCGTACTGACCATCACCCGTAGCACTGGCCTCGTACTGCTGACCATTTATCTCCACCTTGACGTTTGCACCAGGCTTCAGACCGTAGGCGGTAGACACCACATAACTCACCAGTTTCACCTTGTCTTCAGGTGCGTCGTGTTTCAGCACATCACTGACGATGAAGGGCAGATCCTCCTGTGTCACACGTTCCTTCTTGTCGCCGAGTTCGGTGATACGCTGGGTGACGCGACGTGTCTGTTCTGGTGTCAGTTCAAGACCCAGTTCCTCCAGATTCTTGGCGATATTCGCCTTTCCACTGTTCTTGCCCAAGGCATATTCGCGTCGCCGTCCGAAACGTTCCGGAACCAACGCATTCTGATACAGTCCGCTCTTCTTGTCACCGTCGGCATGGACACCCGCCACCTGCGTAAACACGTTGTCACCGATAATCGGCTGGTTGGGAGCCACCGCAATACCACTATAACTCTCCACCAGACGGGAGATATCGTTGAGTTTGTCCTCGCGGATATTCGTGCGGGCATTGAAGTGATCCTTGAGAATCACCTGCACACTCGACAGCGGCGCATTGCCACAACGCTCCCCCAGCCCGTTCACCGTCACGTGCAGCCCCTTGGCACCACTCAGCACAGCGGCGAGCGAGTTGGATACAGCCAGATCGTAGTCGTTGTGGGCGTGGAAGTCAAAATGGGTGTCGGCATAGCGCTTCACCATCTTCCGGAAGTACTCGATGCACTGCAGGGGATTCATGATGCCCAGGGTATCCGGCAACATGAACCGACGGATACCGATGTCGCAGAGGGCATCCATCAACTGATAGACGTAGAAAGGCGAATCTTTCATGCCGTCCGACCAGTCCTCTAAGTAGAGATTCACCGTGATGCCCATGCTTCGGGCATATTTCACCTCCCTGCGGATATCCTCTATATGTTCCTCAGGTGTTTTCTGTAACTGCTGGGTACAATGCTTCAGCGAACCCTTTGCCAACAGGTTCACGGTCTTACCGCCACAGTCGGCTATCCAGTCTATGCTTTGTCCGCCATCCACAAAGCCAAGCACCTCCACACTCTCCAGCCTGTCGATCTTTTCCGCATAGCGGCAGATCATGCCTACAGCCTCCTTTTCCCCTTCCGAGACCCGTGCCGAAGCCACCTCGATACGGTCTACGTTGAGGTCGTGCAGCAGCATACGGGCTATCATCAGTTTTTCGTGTGGGAGAAAAGAGACGCCACTGGTCTGTTCACCGTCGCGCAGCGTTGAGTCCAGGATTTCCACGAAGGGCTGGATATGCTGGTATTTACTTACTTTCTCTGCTGTTCCCATTGTTCTGTCTTGTTTTGGTTCTGCATCAGGAAATCGATGTCATCGAGTCCGTTCATCAGACAATGCTTCTTGTAGCCGTTGATGTCGAAGTGTTCACTGCGACCTGTAGCGAGGTTCGTCACCGTCTGATGGGGAAGGTCGACAGTTACCGGCGTTTCCGGATTTTCCCGGATAGTCCGGAATAACTCCGCGAGGAAATCCTCGCTCACCTGCACAGGCAGGACGAAGTTGTTCAGTTCGTTGTTCTTGTGGATATCGGCAAAGAAACTGCTGATGACCACACGGAACCCATATCCTGCGATGGCCCAGGCCGCATGCTCACGTGAGGAGCCACTGCCGAAGTTCTTGCCTGCCACGAGGATGCACCCCGAATACGTGGGGTCGTTGAGCACGAATCCCTCGTTCAGTGTGCCGTCGGCCTTGTAGCGCCAGTCACGAAACAAGTTGTCGCCAAAGAATTTTTCCTCCCGCGTCGTTGCCTTCAGGAAACGGGCAGGGATAATCTGGTCGGTGTCCACATTCTCAAGCGGAAGTGGAACACAGGTCGATGTTATGATGTCGAATTTCTGTTTCATAATAGTTCTCTTGGATCAGTGATTACACCTGTGACAGCAGCAGCGGCAGCAGTGAGTGGCGATGCCAGAATGGTACGTGCACCAGGTCCCTGACGCCCCTCGAAATTACGGTTAGAGGTAGAGACACTCAACTTTCCAGCCGGTATCTTATCATCATTCATCGCCAGACAGGCCGAACAACCAGGCTGACGAATCTCAAAACCAGCAGCCTCGAGCACCTTGTCGAGACCCTTCTCACGGATCTGCTTATCTACAGCCCATGAACCAGGCACGAGCCAGGCTATGACATCCTTCGCCTTCTGACGTCCCTTCACGATAGAGGCGAAAGCACGGAAGTCCTCGATGCGTCCGTTGGTACAAGCACCAAGAAACACATAATCTACCTTCGTACCGAGCAGTTTCTCGCCTGCCTTGAAACCCATATACTGGAGTGCCTTCTCTTGACTACTGACTACTGACTCCTGACTACTTATTGGTATCGCCTCCGTGATACCGATACCCATACCGGGATTCGTACCGTAGGTGATGCGCGGCTCTATGTCAGCGGCATCGAAGGTCAGTTCTTTGTCAAACACCGCATCATCGTCGCTCTTCAACGTCTTCCAATAAGCGACGGCCTTGTCCCAGTCCTCGCCCTTTGGTGCGAACTCACGTCCCTTGATATATTCAAAGGTCGTCTCGTCGGGTGCAATCATACCCCCTCTGGCACCCATCTCAATAGAGAGGTTACAGAGTGTGAGCCGACCTTCCATCGATAATGCGGTGATGACATCACCTGCATACTCGACGAAATAGCCCGTCGCACCACTGGTCGTCAGTTGCGCCATCAGATAGAGCGCCACATCCTTTGCCGTCACCCCCTTGCCCAGTGTACCGTTGATACTGATACGCATCGACTTGGGTTTTTGCTGGAGGATACACTGCGAGGCCATCACCATCTCCACTTCCGAGGTGCCGATGCCAAAGGCCACAGCCCCCATCGCTCCATGCGTGGAGGTATGTGAGTCACCACAGACAATCGTCATGCCAGGTAGTGAGAGTCCTTTCTCGGGCCCCACCACATGGATGATGCCGTTGTCCTTCGACAACATGCCATAGTGCGTCAGTCCGAACTCCTTGGCGTTTCTGGCCAGCGCATCCACCTGTGCCTTCGAGACAGGGTCAGCGATGGGTTTGTCCTGATCGTGCGTCGGTGTGTTGTGATCCGGCATACAGTATATCTTCTCAGGACGGAAGCACTTCAGGCCTCTTGCCCGCATGCCGTCGAATGCCTGAGGCGAGGTCACCTCATGGCAGTACAGACGGTCTATATACAACTGCGTCGGCCCGTCATCCACCATCTGGACCACGTGCCTGTCCCATATCTTGTCAAAAAGAGTATTCATAATTTCTAATTTCTAATTCCTAATTACTAATTACTCTTTTGTCTTAAACTTATTGATACAGTCGATATAGGCCTCCACCGATGCCGTCACAATGTCCGTATCGGCACCGAAGCCGTAGTAGAGCGAGCCGTCGTATTCCACCTGCATGTGAACCTTACCCACATCGTCCGAGCCCTTCGAGATGGCCTGGATGGTAAACTCCTTCAGCGTCATCTGCTTCATGATAATCTTCTTCAGGGCCTTGATGGCTGCATCCACAGGACCGTTTCCACTGGCAGCCGCCTCGAACTTCTGTCCACTGATATCCAAACCTATCGAGGCCACACTCTTCACACCCTTGCCGGTTGTCACCTGCAGGAAATCGAGTCTGACGGCATGGGTATCCGAGGTATCGGCACCTGCCAGCATCAGCACGTCGGCATCTCCCACCTCCTTCTTCTGGTCTGCCAGAATCAGGAATTTCTCATAGATCTTATCGAGTTTCTGTTCGTCCAGATCCACACCGTTCACGTGGAGCCTGTGCTTCAGCGCGGCCCGTCCGCTGCGGGCTGTCAGCACGATGCTATTGTCGTCGATACCCACATCCTTCGGGTCTATGATCTCGTAAGTATGTACATTCTTCAGTACGCCGTCCTGGTGGATGCCCGAGGAATGGGCAAAGGCATTACGACCCACAATGGCCTTATTCGGCTGTATGGGCATATTCATCAGGCTCGACACCATACGACTGGTCGGATAGATCTTCGTCGTGTTGATGTTCGTGTCGATGCTGAGGCCCTTGTGGCACTTCAGGATCATGGCAATCTCCTCGAGCGAGGTGTTGCCTGCCCGCTCACCGATGCCGTTGATGGTCACCTCCACCTGACGGGCTCCAGCCATCACACCGTTCAGGGTGTTCGCCGTCGCCATACCCAGGTCGTTGTGGCAGTGGGTGGAGATGATGGCCTTGTCGATATTGTCCACATGCTCCATCAGATACTTGATTTTCTCGAAATACTCCTGCGGCAGGCAGTAGCCCGTGGTGTCGGGGATATTCACCACTGTGGCACCGGCCTTGATCACGGCCTCCACCACCTGTGCCAGATACGCATTGTCCGTGCGTCCGGCATCCTCGCAATAAAACTCCACGTCGTCCACAAACCGCTTGGCATACTTCGTGGCAGCCACCGCCTGTTCCAGGATCTTCTCACGGGTGGAGTTGAACTTATACTGGATGTGCTCGTCGCTGGTGCCGATACCCGTATGTATGCGCTTGTGCTTGGCATACTTCAGCGCCTCGAAGGCCACGTCGATGTCGTGCTCCACGGCCCGTGTCAAGGCACAGATCACCGGCCACGTCACCGCCTTCGAAATCTCAATCACCGAGTTAAAGTCACCCGGACTCGACACGGGGAATCCCGCCTCAATCACATCCACGCCGAGTTGCTCCAGCGCCTTCGCCACCTGGATCTTCTCTACCGTGTTCAACTGGCATCCAGGCACCTGTTCACCGTCCCGGAGCGTCGTGTCGAAAATGTACAATCTGTCGTTCATATCATGTAATTAAAAAAAACCCTTCACACTCGGAAGTGAGAAGGGCTCTATATTGTTTCGTTTGCTTATACCTTATTAATATATATACACCTTGTCACTTCCGACTGCTCCCTGCAGTCGAATAATAATAAGGCCGTTAAGTAGATTCTTACTCATCATTTCTATGCTTTCGTTTGAAATCGGGTGCAAAGGTATAGTATTTTTGCGAAACCAACAAACATTTTGTCACTTTTTTAAGCAAATACGCAACAAATTCACACTTTTTCAGCCTAATTCGTACACTTCGCTGGGCATTTTCCGCTTCAGCACCTCCAGTTCGAAGTCCTTGCCGGCAATGATGCCATACGAACGCAAAGTGGCATCCACCGTCTTGCGCGCCAGTTCCGGGTGGTTGTTCTCCTCACTCAGATGACAGAGCCAGACGTGCTTCAACCGCTCCGTCATGTTCTCTGCCAGCACCAGACCGCACTCCGCATTCGACAGATGCCCGTTAGGACTGCTGATGCGCTCCTTCAGATACTGCGGGTACGGACCGTTCTTCAACATCTCCACGTCGTGGTTGGCCTCTATCACCAGATAGTCGGCAACTCCGATGCGCGCCTTCATCTCGTCGGTCACGCTGCCTGCGTCCGTCATCAGCACGAAGGTGATGCCCTCCGCCTCTATCTGATAGCCCACGTTCTCGTTGGCGTCGTGCGGCACGGCAAACGGCGTCACGGTGAAGTCGCCCATCTGCATCGTCAACCCGGGCTCCACAAACCGCTTCAGTTCGTCAGCCACCTTCCGCTGTACACAATAGTTATGGTCGATGCCATGATGAACCTTCTCCGTGGCATAGACCGGCACATGATAGTCGTAACTGAAGGAACCTACCGACTTGATATGGTCCGCATGGTCGTGCGTAATGAGCACGCGCTGCACCGACCCGAGGCTGATGCCGTAATCCCTTGCGTGCTTCTTCAGCGTTCTTATTCCGACTCCTATATCTATTAGTAATCCGTCTGTCGCAGTGCCCAAGTAATAGCAATTACCGCTGCTACCGCTTCCAAACGATATAAATCTCAGCATTTTAATGTTATTATTTTGTGCAAAAGTAATGCTTTTCTTTGAAATACGCTCCCTTATTTACTATTTTTGTTCAGTCTTAAACACTTTTAAATAATTAATCCCCGCCTATTGGCTACTATCACCTTCACCGCCACCTCAATGAAAATTACCATCAAAATAGAGCCACTATTTAGAAATTTAGTGGCTTTATTTTTTTACATAGAGTCTCTATTTCCAGCATAGAGGATCTATTTTCAACCCATTTTTAACACACACACGATAAAGTGCCACTACAATACACCTTGTCTTAGCCTGACTGATGTTGACTCCCACAGAGCCTTAAATGTTAAATTATTAAAGTTATTTAAGCAAATGGTAAAGACAAAATTCAGTCGCTCTTTAAAGCGCAGTATCTGCATCGAGTACATGCAGAGTGGCAAGTC
>JAFZUS010000035.1 GCA_017618275.1 Prevotella sp. | reverse complement strand
TGTATATATGCTTAGTGGCTGTACTTCTCATTGGAACAGGTATTCTGTTGGTTTTGTTCCGCAAACTGCACAGCCATAACATTTTGCTTGTCGAGGCACAAGAGCGGAACCGACTGGCTAATATCGCATTAGAGCAGTCTAACCATCTTAAGGAGACCTATCTGGCCACCATGCTTTCGGCTGAAGCCGACCATACCAAGGCTGTGGAACGATATGTGAGATACGTGACGCGCTGTGCCCGCGAGAAAAATTGGAACGATGTATTAACCATTCCGAACTACATCAGCAAAATGTGGCATAGAACCGCTTTCTACAAGAGGTTTGATACAATGTTCCTGCAGTTGTATCCGCACTTTATCGACGAGGTAAATGCGCAGTTAACCGAACCGTTGGAAGCAAAACGAGGCACCCTGCCGAGTGAACTTCGCATATTTGCGCTGATGCGTTTAGGAATAACCAACAATGAACAGATGGCGCATATCCTATCATGTTCATTGTCAACTATCCACACCTATAAGGCCCACGTCTATTCAAGGCTAAAATGCTCCAAAGACAGTTTCCTGCATGAAACCTGTGGATGAAAATATTATATTTGATTATTCAAAAATTGAGACATAAAAGTATGAAAGAGAATAGAATCGTTTTTGTTGACTATCTTCGTGTAGTTGCCTGTTTCTTGGTGATGCTGGTACATGCCAGTGAGAACTTCTACGCTGCTGACGCCTCTGGGTTGGCTGGTAATGTATCGATGCTCGCCAATGAGCAGAACCGTTTCTGGGTGGCGTTCTACGATGGAGCATTAGGCAGAATCAGTGTGCCGCTGTTTATGTTGGCAAGTGCCTTCCTATTGGTGCCCCTCAAGCCGGGAGTCGGCATGGCTGACTTCTACAAGCGCAGGTTTAAGCGTGTGCTGCCACCCATGATTGCCTTCATGCTGCTCTATACCTTCCTGCCCCTGCTGTGGGGACAGATGACGTGGGAGCAGTCGTGGACAGACTTCACGATGCTGCCATTCACGTTCCCGTCGATGGCCGGACATCTGTGGTTCATGTACCCGCTCATCTCGCTCTATCTCATCATGCCCGTTGTCTCGCCGTGGCTGGAAAAGGCATCTGCACGCGATGAACGACTCTTCCTCTGCATCTTTGCCATCTCCACCCTCGTACCCTGGCTCGTGCGCTTCGTGAGCAGCGATCTATGGGGAACCTGCTTCTGGAATCCGTACTTCGGCATGTTCTATTATTGCTCAGGCTATCTCGGCTATCTGGTGATGGCTCATTACATCAGATTCCATCTTACCTGGAACCGAGCGAAGAAACTGCGTATCGGTTCTTTCTGTCTGCTCGTTGGAGCCCTCTTTACGGGATGGTCGTTCTGGCAGGCAGGCTTACCAGGAAAGATGATTGAGACGCCCATGCTGGAATGGTCGTGGGAGTTCTGCACGCCCAACGTGCTTTGTGCTACATTCGGTGCTTTCCTACTTTTCACGTGCATTAAGCAGCAGCAGGCACCCCGATGGATTACAAGTCTGTCGAAACTTTCATTCGGTATGTACCTGATGCATCTCTTCTTCCTGAGTAACATCGCTACGGTCTTTGTCGCTGGCAATCAGGCCAATCCGCTTGTTCCCGTATGGCTTGCCATTCCCTGCATCGCTGTGCTGACGTTCGTCTGCTGTGCCATCACCACAAAACTAATCTCGTACGTGCCAGGAAGCAAATGGATTATAGGCTGATGAACAAATGAACGTAGAAGAGTTCCGTGAATACTGCCTGTCGTTGCCCGATGTGACCGAGGCGACACC
>JAFZUS010000034.1 GCA_017618275.1 Prevotella sp. | reverse complement strand
CGAACCGATCATACCGAGCACAGTACCGAACAGAGCGGTCAGGGTACCCAGAGATACGATGGTAGCAACCATAGGCATGTTCATCTGAAGGGTAGGCATCTCCAACTGAGTAGCCTCTTCGTGAGCCTGAGAGATCTTAGCGATCTTAGCGGCCTTCTTCAGAGTGTCGTCACCCTCAACAGTCTGGTACATGTTGATGGAAGCCATTACAACGTTACCTACTGTGCCCTGCATCTTGTTGCAGAGATCCTTTGCCTTAGAGAAGTCCTGAGCCTTGATAGCGTTCTTTACCTCAGCGGTGAACTTAGCCAGGTTCATCTTACCAGCAGCGGTCTTGATAGCGAAATAACGCTCGATACCAAGGCAGATAACGGTAAAGAGCAGGGTCAGGATCAAACCTACCACGAAACCTCCCTTATACACAGTACCTAACAGGTTTGCAGGATGGCCTGAACGATCACCACCAATGAAGTTGTCGGGGTTACCCATTACGAAATACCATACACTGTAACCTGCAATAGCACAAATTACGAGGATAATCCATGCTGCTTTAACACCCTGGAAGCCCGAATTCTTTTTGGCTGGGGCTGCAGCCTTTGTTGTTGTTGCCATAATAATTGAATTTTTTTTAGTTATTATAAAATTAAGTTTATAAATGATTCAGATTCGATCTGTTTAGACTTGGCAAAGTTAGCAAATTTCGGCGGACTACCGCACGAATTAATAACTTTTAACTCGTTTTTTTATTTTTATCGCAGTTTTGCCACAACATCCTTAATGCGTTTCATGGCTTCTTTGATGTTCTCGTCGCTGGTCGCATAACTCATGCGGAAACACTCGGGATCACCAAATGCGTCGCCTCCTACCGTTGCCACATGTCCTTTCTCGAGCAGATACATGGCGAAATCTGTGGAGTTGTTGATGGTGGTCTCACCATCACTCTTTCCGTAGAAACTGCTGCACTTGGGGAAGAGATAGAAAGCCCCTTCCGGCTTGTTGACTTCGAGGCCGGGAATACCCTTGGCCAGTTCTACGATGAGGTCACGCCTGCGCTCAAAGGCCTGGCGCATCTCCTCGACACATGCCTGACTAGAAACATAGGCAAACTCAGCGGCTTTCTGACTGACAGAGCACGGACCGCTGGTGTACTGGCCTTGAAGTTTGTTGCATCCTTTGACAATCCATTCCGGGGCAGCGATATAGCCGATGCGCCAACCTGTCATAGCGTATGCCTTTGATACACCGTTGACGATGATACTGCGCTCTTTCATACCAGGGAACTGGGCAATGGACTCATGCTTGCCGATGTAGTTGATGTGCTCGTAGATCTCGTCGGCGAGCACAAAGAGGTCGTCGTGTTTAAGGATGACATCCGCCAGTGCCTTCAGTTCTTCCTTGCTGTAGACGCTTCCCGTCGGGTTGCTTGGAGAACAAAGTATCAGCATGCGGGTCTTGGGAGTGATGGCGGCTTCCAACTGTTCAGGCGTCATTTTGAAGTTCTGCTGGAAACCAGCTTCCACGATGACGGGCTCGCCACCAGCCAACTTCACCATCTGGGGATAACTGACCCAGTAGGGGGCAGGGATGATAACTTCCTCACCGTCGTTGACCAATGCCATAACGGTATTGCAGACGCTTTGCTTGGCGCCATTGGATACAAGCACTTCGTTGATGGTATAGTCAAGTCCGTTTTCATTCTTCAACTTGGCTACGATAGCCTTGCGAAGGTCGGGATAGCCTGGTACTGGGGAGTATCTCGAATAGTTGTCGTCTATGGCCTGTTTGGCTGCTTGTTTAATGTGGTCGGGCGTGTTGAAATCGGGTTCTCCCACGCTCATGTTAATCACATCAATTCCCTGCGCTTTCATTTCAGCGCTTTTTTGAGACATAGCCAGCGTGGCTGATGGCGCCAGACGCTGCAGGCGATTAGATAATTGTGCCATTTTATTGATATTTTGGTGCAAAATTACGTATAATATTTTTAATAACGAAAGATTTTAGCCTTTTTTTACTTTAAATGCAGGAGGTGCCCCATGCGGTTCTGCTTGGTTTTGAGATACCGGATATTGTATTCGTTGGGTGTCACCTCGATGGGGACGTTCTCAATAATTTCCAGTCCGTAGGCTTCCAACCCCACACGCTTAACAGGATTGTTTGTCAGCAGACGCATCTTGTGGACACCGAGGTGGCGCAGCATTTGGGCACCACAGCCGTAGTCGCGCTCGTCGGGCTTGAAACCGAGGTGGACATTGGCATCTACCGTGTCGAGACCTTCTTCCTGTAACTTATAGGCGGCGATTTTGTTCATCAGACCAATGCCTCGTCCCTCTTGCTGCATATAGATGACCACACCCTTGCCTTCCTGTTCAATGGCCTGCATGGCCTTGTGCAACTGTTCGCCGCAATCGCAGCGTTTGCTGCCGAGAATGTCACCTGTCATACAAGAGGAGTGGACGCGTACCAGGATGGGCTCGTCCTCTTGCCATTCGCCCTTGATGAGGGCCATGTGTTCGAGTCCGTTGCTGGTTTGACGGAACGGAATCAGACGGAAATGGCCGTAGTCGGTAGGCATGTCCACTTCGTCGCCCACCTCTATCAGGGATTCTTTCTTCAGGCGGTAGGCTATCATGTCCTTGATACTGATGACCTTCATATCCCATTCCTTCGCCAACTCCAACAAGTGAGGCAGACGAGCCATGGACCCGTCTTCGTTCATGATTTCCATGAGGGCACCGGCAGGGTAGAGTCCTGCCATCTTGCAGAGGTCGATGGTGGCCTCGGTATGGCCACTACGGCGCAATACCCCATTTTCTTGGGCATAGAGGGGATTGACGTGTCCGGGGCGCCCAAAGGTCTGTGGAGTGGAGGCGGGGTCGGCGAGAGCCTTGATGGTCTCTGCACGGTCATGGGCAGACACGCCTGTGGTACAGCCTTCCAACTTGTCGACAGTAACGGTAAAGGGCGTACCCAGAACCGAGGTATTGTCTTGTACCTGATGGGGCAAGTCGAGTTCCGTACAGCGCCCCAGTGTGATAGGTGCACAAAGCACGCCTCGGGCATTCTTGAGCATGAAGTTCACTTTCTCTGCAGTGACCTTCTCTGCCGCGATAATCAGGTCGCCTTCATTTTCACGGTCTTCATCATCCACAACGATGACGAACTTGCCTTGTCTGAAATCGTCAATGGCTTCTTCAATGGTATTGAGTTTGAATTCTTCCATTTTCCTTATACCTTATTATTATATATATAGGAGATGATTCTGTCACTGGTGTGGCGAATGGTGCGGAGGTCCTTGTAGAGTCGCAGGCGGAAGCGGATCATACGGATATACATGATGATGCCGACGGGCAACACCAGGCCCGTGATGATGTTCAGCCATTTGCGACGGAACGGACGGGTGTGAGCGTTAGGCGACACGACGGGGTAGTTGTTCAACTCTGCCAGGATCTGTTTGTCTGTCGTGTAACTGAGATCCTCGATGGTGGTCTCCAACTGCTCGTTGATCTCCTCGATGCGCTGGTCATCACCTTCTTTGAAGAACACTTTGATGGGACTCGGCCAGTGTAGTAGTTTGTGCTCCTTGGAGTACTTGTAGATGTCGCTGTTGATGTGCTCTAATGCCTGTGCATCCTCCTGATATTTCGGATCCTCGATGATAACCTCCTTACGATAGAGATGGCGCTTGGTGCGTATGCCGAGTATCTTCATCGCCATATTCTTGTAGAGGTCAATATTGAAGACCACGGAGTCGTTGTTTGCCTTGTAGGTGAAGAAGGCTGCGAGGGGAGTGAGTACAACGGTAGAGATGGACATGCCGAATCCGACAGTCCATTCATCCTCGCGGGCCATCCTGTAACCTGTGTTGTCAAGGATGTAGTAAACGATGAATACCAATACGGATACGATGACGGGTACACCCAGTCCTCCCTTTCGGATGATGGCTCCCAATGGGGCTCCGATAAAGAAGAAAATGATACACGTTAGTGATAGCGTGAACTTCTTGATGGCCTCTATCTGATGGGTCCTGGTACGTCTGTGCAGGGCCTCGGCATAGTCGCTCTTGAACTCGATGTCCGACATCTGCAATTGCATACTGTTCAGGGCACTCCTGACGGCTGCCTGCTTGTCGCTGTTTTTCAGTTTACTGAAAATGGAGTCGTAGTTTGTCTTGTCTGAGGCTGCCTCCTGGATGGATTTCAAAGAATCCTTTTTCTCTAAATGTGGACGACGGTAGTTATACCGCATAGCCTCGGCATAGAAAGCACGTCCCACACTGTCATTAAACTCTTTGATAGAGTCAATGTCGTGGAGGATTTTGTCCAGTCCTTTGGCACGGGCATCACCGGAGATGTCTGCCACGTCTGCCAGATTGAACTCACCGTCAAAGTCGAGCAATATCTTTTTTGTTGAGAATGTCTCGCGACGGTAAGGCACAGCGGCACTATTAGCAAGGTCTTGTGAACGCATGTTCTCAAACCACTCCCCGCTGTACAGGCTCAGTAGCAGGTGTTTCTTCTCCGCTGTCGACTGCATCATGCCTGAGTCGGCCAGAATGATGGCTGCATCTTCGTAACTACCAGTCATCCGATAGATCATGATACCATAGAGCATTCCGGTTTTTAGGTCTTTCTTCTGCACATAGATATTTGAGCCAGGGATACCATCGTAGAATCTGCCCTCAGGAATCTCCAGTTCAGGACTCTTCTGTTTCATGCCCAGTAGTAACTGGTAGAAACTCTGGTTGGCATGGGGGCCGACGACATTCTGGAAATAGAAGGAGACAAATGTCATCAGTATGGCAATGACAATCAATGGACGGAAGGTCTGTATCAGTGAGATACCTGCAGCCTTGATGGCTGTCAGTTCACTACTCTCACCTAAGTTTCCGAAGGTGATCAGGGAAGACAGCAGGATGGCGAGGGGAAAGGCCTGGGGCATCAGCATGAGTCCCATGTACCACAGGAACTGGGCCATCACGTCAATCGTCAGACCTTTTCCGATCAAGTCATCGACATATCGCCACAAGAACTGCATCATCAGCACAAACTGGCAGATGAAGAATGTTCCCACAAACAGCAACGCAAACTGCTTAGTGATAAATATGTCTAATTTCTTGATTCGGAACATAATCAGCGTGCAAAGGTACGAAGAAAATCCCGAACAGCGTTAATATTTAAGTGAAAAGTTGCTAAAGCCCGCTTGCCCTGTGAAGTCTGTCGAGATTGCTCTCCCATAGGATTTTGAGACCGTCTACGTCGTCATCTTCAGCAAAGTCGGTGATGAGTAGGTTCAGATGTCCTGTCAGGTCACTCTTCTCGATGCGCATCTCCCAATAGACGTCTTCTCCCTCATCCTCGTCTTCATCCCATTGCAGACGGATATGGTCGTATTTCACGTACTCTATCAGTTGCGCGCGCCTGATGTCCTGCTCTGTCCAAGGCTCTCCCCATGTGAAGACGAATACACCGTCTTCTTCCGTCACATGGTCAGCAAGCCATCTTTCCAGTCCATGTGCACTGCTGATTTGTTCCCATACGATGTTGGGAGACTCTGTTGTCAGAGGGTATTCTATGTCGATCCTTTGCTTTGCCATAATCACTTTCGGTTAGTCATTTTTGTTTTAGATACGAAATCTACGGTACAAAAGTACAAAAAATCTCCGAAATAAAAAATATTTTCCCGAAAAATTTTGGTAGTTAACAAAAAAGTAGTACCTTTGCACCCGCTTAACAAGATGATGGCGGGATAGCTCAGCTGGTTAGAGCGCATGATTCATAATCATGAGGTCGCCGGTTCAATCCCGGCTCCCGCTACCAAAGAAATCAGCAAGTTACAATGAAAAGTAACTTGCTGATTTTTGTTTCTGGAACATTTTGGGAACAATTATCCAAATATTTAGCGGATGATTGTTTTCTTGACTTGACTCCCTTTTCTAATCATGTAAATGCCTCTACTGAGTGACTTGTCATCGGGCATCTGCCGGCCGTTGAGGTCGTAAATGGCACCTCTGAGGTCATCAACCACGATGTTGTTGATACCCAAAGCATATTCGATGACAGCATTCTTGTCGTAATTCTGTGTGCCGCCGCTGATGGTGACACTGCCGTCGGCCTTAATGGCATTGTTACCGAAGTTGTTGATGGTGAGAACTCCGTCCTCCATGTAGAAGTTACCTGTATCTTCATCCTCATGGTCTGTAGTGGCAGCAGTGGGCTTGTCTTCCTTGAGTTCCACTTGGATGCCGTCATCACCAACACCATTGATGTTGACAGTACCGCTTTTCATCAGGAAATACTCCTTGCAGTGGATACCGTCTTTCTTGGCTTTAGTGATATTGAGGGTGAGATTCTTTATTTCCACATACTCCTTGCTGTAGATGGCATGTTTGTAGTTGCCTACGATGTTGAGCGTGCCTTTGCCTTGGAATTCGGTATGTCCCTTGCAGTGCAGACAACCGTTCAAGTCGTCGGAATAGTTAGATCCGTCAGTCAATGTGTTGGTCGTCCCTTTCTTGGCACTGATGGCCACTCGCTTACCATTCTGGATGTTGAGGACCGGTCCGCTAGGGTTGGTCAGAGACAGTCCGGCGAGTTCGATGGTGGTCTTGTAACTGCCTAAGAGATAGAACTCCCCGTCGGTACTGGTGCCGGAGAGGTTGTAAGTAATCTCGCCAACGTTGTCGTTGACACCGCTACTCTGTATCAGTTTGACGTGTGCCCCGTTATTTTGATAGGTGATGTAACTGCTAATATTATTGGCTACATTGACAGAAACTGACGAACCGTTAAAAATAATCTCTACCGTATTATCATCAACGGCATTCACGGCGGTTGTCGCCATGAATGCCGTGATGATGAAAAATAGTTTCTTCATGTCAATTAGAGTCCCAGTGCTTTCTTAGCGCCGTCGGCAGCCTGATCAACAGCATCGTTGGCAGCGTCCTTAGCAGCGTCTTTAACTTCGTTGGCCTTGTCCTCGACAGCATCCTTGGCAGCGTCAACGGCATCATCAGCAGCATCTTTCACACCTTCAACAGCCTGCATCAGACCATTGACAACAGCGTCTGCAGGTGCAGCGGTGATAGCACCGATGGCAGCATCCAGGGCAGCATTATCACCAGCGAAGGCCTTGATCTTCTCAGCATTCTCCTTCAGGAAATCCTGGACCTTGGCTACATACTCCTTGGCAATTTCTGGGTTCGAACCGATGATCTCCTTGATCTTCTCCTGGACGGTAGCAAGTACCTCCTGAAGTTTACCGGCATCCTGTGCCTCGATCTGCTCTGACAGGGCGCTGATGCTGGCAGCAGCCTCTTCTTCGGCGTCATAGACTACTTCCTCAGCGGCAGCCTCGGCAGGAGCCTGTGCCTTATTACCACACGATGTGAAACCAATGGCGATCATAGCCATCACAGCAAACATGATTTTTTTCATAATGCTTTCTACTTTTAGTGATTAATAATGTGACTTTTCTCTCTCAAATTGATTTTCGGCAACAAATTTAGGGTATTTTTCAATAACTTGTTCATTCTTTTTGTGGTTTTTAACTTTTTTCTTACTTTTGCATCTGTTTTCAAGATAATTAACAGAATATGACGACTTTAGAGTTCAAGCCGAAACTGTTTTCCACATTGAAGAATTATAACAGGAAACAGTTTACGACCGATTTGTTGGCGGGTATTATTGTTGGTATTGTCGCCCTCCCGCTTGCCATTGCCTTTGGTATTGCCTCAGGCGTTACGCCCGAGAAGGGTATCATCACTGCCATCGTGGCAGGACTAGTGGTTTCCGTTTTCGGCGGATCGAAGGTTCAGATAGGTGGTCCTACGGGCGCGTTCATTATTATTATATATGGTATCATCCAACAGTATGGCTTCGAGGGCCTGACCATCGCTACACTCATGGCGGGTGTCTTCCTCATCCTGTTTGGCATTCTGCACTTAGGCACCATCATTAAGTACATTCCTTATCCCATCGTGGTGGGTTTTACCTCAGGTATTGCCCTAACCATCTTTACCACGCAGATCAAGGATCTCTTCGGTCTGACGATGGAGAGCGTGCCTTCCGACTTCATTGAGAAATGGATTGCCTATATCGGTTCTTTCCCCACCATCGACTGGTGGAGTGCTGGGGTGGGGGTGCTCAGTGTGGCTGTCATAGCCCTTTGGCCGAAGATCTCTCGTCGTACCGTGTTGGGGAAACTGCCTGGCAGCCTGATTGCCATCATCGTGATGACCGTTGCCGCCCTGCTGTTGAAGCAGTATGCGGGCGTGACCTCTATAGAGACCATAGGCGACCGCTTCTCTATCTCCAACCAGTTGCCTGGCGCCCAGGTGCCTTCGCTCACGTGGGATGTCATCAAGGGACTCGTATCGCCTGCCATCACCATTGCTATTCTTGGTGCCATCGAGTCTTTGCTCTCAGCCACTGTGGCTGATGGTGTCATCGGCGACCGTCACCATTCGAATACCGAACTCATTGCCCAGGGCTTGGCCAATCTGGCTTCGCCTATATTCGGCGGTATCCCCGCCACCGGTGCCATCGCCCGTACGATGACGAACATCAACAACGGCGGACGTACGCCTGTGGCCGGCATCATCCATGCAGCCGTACTGTTGCTTATCTTCCTGTTCCTGATGCCACTGGCCCAGTATATCCCTATGGCTTGCCTGGCTGGTGTACTGGTTATCGTCAGTTACAATATGAGTGGTTGGCGTTCCTTCACCTCTATCATGAAGAATCCGAAGAGCGACATCATCGTGCTCTGGGTCACATTCCTTCTGACGGTTATCTTCGACCTGACCATCGCCATCGAGGTGGGGCTTATCTGCGCCTGTCTGCTGTTCATGCGTCGTATGGCGGAGACAACGGATGTCAAGGTTATTAGCGACGAGATTAATCCTGAGGAGGAATCGAGCGATTTCCAAATGGGCAACCTTGAGCATCTGACGATTCCCGAGGGTGTCGAGGTCTATGAGATTAATGGCCCTTATTTCTTCGGAGCAGGTAATAAGTTCGAGGAGATCATGGGTGCCTTGCGCCACCAGCGTCCGAAGGTACGTATCATCCGTATGCGAAAGGTGCCGTTTGTTGACTCCACGGGCATTCATAACTTGACCAATCTCTGTCTCATGTCGCAGCAGGAGGGTATTCAGGTGGTGCTCTCGGGCGTGAATCCCATGGTACAGGCCGTGCTCCATAAGGCGGGTTTTGACACGATGCTTGGAGAGGACAATATCTGTTCGCATATCAATATTGCCTTAGACAGGGCCAGACAACTGGTATAAACTCGGAAAAAACTCGGAAAAATTTGTTTTTTTCCGAGTTTATTATTATTTTTGCGGCATAAAACCATATTTAACTCATAAAAACTATCAAGATTATGAAAGCAAAACGAATGCTCTGTCTGGTTGCAGCCCTGATGACGCTGACTCTGGCAAATGCCGCTTCCCGTATCCTCGAAGACGGCGGAACGGGCCCTTACAAGGCCATCATGCAAGACGATCCCACGTTGGAGGCTCACACCATCTTCGTCCCACAGGATCTCTCTAAATTTGGTAAAAACAATCCCCTCCCTGTATTGGTATGGGGCAATGGTGCCTGCACCAACTCACCTTGGGAGCATGTGAAGTTCCTCAACGAGATTGCTTCCTATGGCTATATCGTGCTTGCCACGGGCTATATCCCTATGGACGACAAACCCTATCGTGGCCCTATGTCAACCACAGAACAGCAGATTCAGTCGATGGACTGGGTCATTGCGCAGAATGCCAATCCCCAGTCACCTTATTATAATAAGATAGACGTGAAGAATATTTGTGTGGCAGGTATGTCATGTGGTGGTTTGCAGACCCTCTTCAACTGTGCCGACCCCCGCATTAAGACCCTGATGATCTGTAACAGTGGACTTTTCAATACCGAAAATGCTGGAACTGCTGTTGGTGGTATGCCTATGCCCCCAAAGGAGAAACTGAAGGAGATTCACACCTCTATCATGTACCTCCTCGGTGGTGAGACCGACATTGCCTATGGTAATGGTATGGACGACTTCCACCGCATTGATCACGTGCCGGCATGTGCAGCCAACTTCCCTGTGGGACATGGTGGCACTTATGCTCAGCCTCATGGCGGTGAGTTCTCCGTGGTGGCCCTTGCTTGGCTCAACTGGCAACTGAAGGGCGACCAGCAGGCCGCCAAGATGTTCAAGGGTAAGGATAACGAACTATCAAAGCGTAAGGACTGGACGCTTGAGAAGAATGAGAAGTTCGAAACACTGAAATAAAACAATCATCCCCGCCGATCGGCGGGGATGTTTCGTTTCTTATTGCATATCGTAGACAACTTGCATGAGTTTCTTGCCGAGTTCGTCGGCTTGGGTCATGGTTTGGGCTTCGCTGTAGACACGGATGATGGGCTCAGTGTTCGACTTGCGGAGGTGCACCCAACGGTCGGGGAAATCGATTTTCACACCATCGATATCGTTGACTACGGCAGAGTTGTCCTTGGAGAACATTTCCTTGACCTTCACAAGAATCGCGTCGACATCGGTCTCTGGGGTGAGGTCAATGCGGTTCTTGGCAATCTGATAGTCGGGGAAGGTCTGACGCAGTTCACTGGCGGTGCAGCCCTTTTGGGCGAGACTTGACAGGAAGAGCACGATGCCTACGAGTGCGTCACGGCCATAGTGGCTTTCCGGGTAGATGACGCCGCCATTGCCTTCACCCCCAATTACGGCTCCCACTTCTTTCATCTTCGTGGTTACATTGACCTCGCCTACGGCAGCAGCAGTGTACTGGCCGCCATATTTCACTGTCACATCACGCAGGGCTCTTGTCGAACTGAGGTTTGACACTGTATTGCCTGGAGTGTGGGAGAGAATATAGTCAGCCACGCTGACGAGGGTGTATTCCTCGCCGAACATGGTGCCATCCTCGCAGATGAAAGCAAGACGGTCTACGTCGGGATCAACAACGATGCCGAGATCAAATCCCCCCTGCTTCATACGATTCATGATGCCTTGAAGGTTTTTCTCCAAAGGCTCTGGGTTGTGGGCGAAATCGCCTGTACAGTCGGCATTCAGGATTTCGTAGTCGACGCCGATAGCCTTGAACAACTCGGGGAGGATTATGCCGCCCACAGAATTGATGGTATCAACGCAGACACGGAACTTGTGCTTTTTGATAGTCTCGAGGTCAGCCAGTTTCAACTGGAGTACTGAGTCGATATGTCTTTGGTTAAAACTGTCGTCTTCTGAATATTTTCCCAGATGGTCAACATCAGCATAGTCGAAATCTTCACGGGCAGCGATATCAAGAACTTCTGCACCGTCGGCAGCCGTCAGGAACTCACCCTCATTGTTGAGCAGTTTGAGTGCATTCCATTGACGGGGATTATGGGAGGCAGTGATGATGATGCCGCCGTCGGCTCCGGCCATACGGACAGCCAGTTCGGTGGTAGGCGTAGTGGCGTAACCGATGTTGATGACATCGAAGCCCATGCCCATCAGCGTACCGCAGACTACGTTCTTGACCATCTCGCCAGAGATGCGTCCGTCGCGACCTACGACAATCTTTCCGCAACGTCCTGTCTTTTTCTTGATGAATGTGGCGTAGGCTGTTGTAAACTTGACAATGTCTAATGGATTGAGGGTGTCACCTGTAGGGCCGCCGATGGTTCCGCGGATGCCTGAAATAGATTTGATAAGTGTCATAAGGACTATATAATTGCTAAAAAACCGTTATGCTTCTCGCTGTAAAGTGAGTTCGTAATAATAGGGTGTCACGTTCTGGGTTGCTACCGCATGGCCCTGACTATGAGGGACAATCAGACGCACTTTCGCAATCTCGTCATCGTCGCTCTGAGGAACCCCCACGTTGACATATGTAAGAGGGACCAGCCAACCAGCAGGGACAGCAGCACTACCATAACAATAATACATATTGTATGAGATGGACTTAGTGAATGAGGCTGTGAAGGTGCCGCTAGTACAACTGACGCGCATAATGTCTGGACAGGCAGCAGCGTAGAACGCGGTAGTTTCCACTGCAAGCGTATCCTTCATAATGTTATACTCTCGGCAACGGCATATCAGGTTGGCTGTCTCGCCATTCTGTAACTTAGTGCCGCATCCCTGACGGACAATCTGCATATAAACACCGCTCTTGTCAAGCCTGACAAACTCGTTGCGTGTCAGGTCCGTCTTGCAGCCATTTTTGTTGAAGACATCTTCAGAAATGACCGTAATACTGGAATCGGCAATGAACTTGTTGATGGCATTGCGCTCTTTTTCCTTCTGGTCGCCATAGGTCTCGTAGTCATTGCAACTGGCAAGAACCACGATAGCTGCTATTATGAATAATAGAATCTTCTTCATATCGGCTGCAAAGATAATAAAAAGAAGTGAGAAGTGAAAAGTGAATCGTGAAAAGTTGCTTTGCCTTGTTGTTTTTTAACTTTTTAGTCTGTCGCCATAGGCGGTGATGGCGCGTTTGACGGTTTCGATGGCCTCTTCGACGGTGCAGTTTAAACGGCCTCCCGAGGCATTCAGATGCCCACCGCCATTGAAGAACTGCTCAGCCATCTGATTACAGGGAAAATCATCGACGGAGCGCAGACTGACCCAAACGGTATTCGGCTTCTCCGTGTCCTCACGCAGGGAGATGGAGAGACGCAGACCCTTAATCTGCTGGGGGATATTTACAAGTCCCTCTGCATCGCCCTTGAGGAAATGAAAACTGCGGAGTTCTTCTTTCGTTAAGGCATAGTATGAGGTGTTATACTCCGGGAGATAGACCAACTTCTCGTACATGACATAGCCCATCAGGCGCAGACGGTTCTCACTGTAGTTATGATAGACGTTGCGGTAGATCTTGTCCTTGTTGATATGTTTGGTCAGCAGCAGGGAGATGATATAGAAGATCTCCGGTCGCGAAGAGGCA
Source organism: Prevotella sp. (assembly GCA_017618275.1). Taxonomy (GTDB): domain Bacteria; phylum Bacteroidota; class Bacteroidia; order Bacteroidales; family Bacteroidaceae; genus Prevotella. Next base: position 25,669 of record JAFZUS010000034.1, on the reverse strand, counting down.
AATGTAAAACCACCAGTATCTGTCATCATGCCACAATAGATGGGGATGGCAAAGTGCCTGTCTAAACTGTCGAATGCGCCCATCTGCCAGACAATACGGAACACAATTTCGCAGGTACTGCAGACTTCGGGGTGGGAAATGGTCAGAACCGTCGGAACATCTGGATTCAGGTGATGGTCGATCAGTATCCGCTTGGCTTGGGTGTCGAGCAGGGTCTGCTGCATCTCGTCGACACGCGAAGGTGTGTTATAGTCGAGACAGAACACAAGATCGGCAATTTTCAGGAGCATGTCGCATTTCTCACGATGCTTGTCGTAGCGGACGATTTTCTCCGTATTCGGCAGCCACAGCAAGAAGTCGGGATACTGGTCAGGAACGATGACAGTCACCTCCTTACCTATGGCATCTAAATAAGAGGCCCACGCCAAAGAAGAACCAATTGCATCGCCGTCAGGACTCTGATGACAGGTTATGATGATGATCTGTGAGGTTGAAATCAGCTGGCTTAATTGGGCCAGCTGATCTTCCGTCAGGATATCTATGTTCATTTAAAAGCCACGAATTTCACAGACTTAAAAGAGTTTATTTGGATAGACACCCTCGTCAACGAGTTTCTGGATACGGGCCACAGTTGACTCACGGTCGGCTGCGTAGGTGACGCCGAACCACTTGCTGGTGGTGTCAAGCACCTCGCAGGTAGCGGTGCCGTCGGTAATGAGTTTGTTGACCATCAGCGGAATAAAGAACTCGGCCTTCAGGTTCTCCATGTTCTTCGGATCGCTGAGGAACTCCTTGAAGTATTCTTCCGAGTATTCGAAGTAGTCGGGTGTAAAGCCCCACATGTTCATGGATACAGGGGTGTTGTCATCGACAATTATCCACTGGCCATTCTCATCCTTATAGCGGATGGGCTCGTTGGCGGCACCAGCATTGGAACCGTCGGCAGCACAGCGCACAATCTCCGTACGCTCCACAACTGTGGTTAGATGGTTTTTCTCGTTGGTAGAACAGACACCACGGGCTACCGTACCATTCTCGGAAAGGGTGTTACCCACGCGGAAACCTACCATGGCATACTGGTTTCTTGCTCCTTCGGGGAGTTCGGAGAGGTATTTGCCAATGACCATGAAGGCATCGCGGTTGTAGAAATCGTCACAGTTGATGACGCAGAATGGCTCTTTGATGACGTCTTTACCCATCAGTACGGCGTGGTTGGTTCCCCAAGGCTTCTGACGACCTTCTGGCACACTGAAGCCTTCGGGCAGGGCATCAAGGCCTTGGAAGCACAACTCACAGGGTACATGACCCTCGTATTTGGAGAGGATTTGTGTGCGGAACTGCTCTTCGAAGTCTTTGCGGATGACCCATACGATCTTGCCGAATCCTGCCTGAATGGCATCGTAAATACTGTAGTCCATGATGGTCTCACCATTGGGGCCTAGGCCATCGAGTTGTTTCAAACCACCGTAGCGGCTACCCATGCCTGCCGCCAGAAGAAATAATGTAGGTTTCATATACAAAAAAATAATAGAAGTTTATAATCTGCGTGCAAAAGTACGAAAAATGCCACAGATATCACAGAGTTTTCCGGCTTTTTTTCTTAATCTGTGTTAATCTGTGTCATCTGTGGCTTAGAACGGATAGCCGATGGCGAAGTGAAGTGTCTGGGCATCCTTGAAACTGCTGACATTGAAATAGCCTGACTTGCCCGTATCATAAGGACAATGGAGGGCAATACCCCAGTCGAGACGAATCACCAGGAACCCGAGGTCATAGCGTAAACCGATACCCGTGCCGAGGGCCATCTGATTGAACATACGCTTGAATTTGAAGGAACTGTCCTGGTAGAGGAGGGCGAGGACGTCTAATTGCTGCTGTATATCTTTGTCTTCTTCGTCATCATAAGAGAAGTCGAGATCCTTGCGGTTCCACACATTGCCCGCATCCAGGAAAACGGCACCATTGAGATTGCCGAAGAGATTTGTCCTGTATTCGAGGTTGGCCACGAATTTTATATCACCGTTTTGCATCAGGTAGGCTCCCTGACGGGTGGTCAATGAACCGTTGAAAGCACCCGGGCCTATCTGGCGCACGCCAAAAGCCCTCACGCTATTGGCACCTCCAGCGTAGAAATTCTCGCTGAAGGGGGCATCATCGCTGTTGCCATAACTGTAGATGATGCCTGTATTCAGATGCCCCACAAGTTGACTTGACTTCGTCAGGTTCCAGGTCTTCGTGAAGTCTGTCTCGAGTCGAACGAACTGGGAATAGGGCGTCTTGAAGAGATTTTTGTCCTTTTCGTTGAAACTATGTCCGCCCGCCAGATACCATAGTGATACCAGATTACCCGACTCCTCGATGGTGGTCTCCCAGCGGATGGGGTGGCGCAGGTTGCCAGGACTGGTGTAGGTATAGGTGTAGCGCATCTTGGGGATAAAATAGTCTTCCATCGTTGCTAACAGATAGGGGTTGTCGACCATGACGGAATCGAACTGGTCGGTATGACTGTTCATATACTGGTATTTCAGCGTCAGTGGTGAGAACTCGTGGCGGCTGGTGGCAGAAGGCTGCCAACGGTAGGTCCACTCGCCGGCAACGATATGCATCTTGTAATATTGCGGACGACGTATCACGTCGCTTGACACTTTGGCATAGGTTGTTGGGGCAGCATAGAATCGTCTGCTTCTAGGCCGTCCATTGCTGTCACTCCGTCTGCGGTCGCTGCTGTAGAAGGGAGCCACAATACGTGGAAACTCTATCGAGGCATCTGCACCATATTGGTAACTGCTCATGTCGGAACCACCGCTTTTCTGCCATTCGTAGGCACCGTGCAGGTTGATGTCGAGTTTCTCGCCTCCACGGAAAGCGTTGCGCTTCGTAAAACCGATCTTTGCCTCTGGTCCGTAGCGTCCGCTGGTGCGCCCGATGAGGTTCGTCTCAAAATAGAAGTCGTAGGGTTTGTCGAAGACACAGTTCAGGCGAAGGTCAAGGGTATCTGTTCCTGTCCTGGGGGTAAACTGGAAATCGGTGGTGCTGAAGACACCTGTGGCATTGATCTTGCTCGTCGACTCTAAGTATCTTTCGTATGAGAAAGCCTGACCAGGCCGTAATCGTAGGTTCCTCAGTATGACATTGGGACGGATGGGAGAACGGTTGCCGTTGAAGTGGATGGTCAAGTTCCGTCGCTGGGTGGAGTCCGTCAGTTGTTCACGCATGGTCTTGCGGAACAGCACGTCGATGTGTCCTATATACCATTTGTGGAGCGCCTCGTTTGGAACGCCCTCGGCCAACTGGAAACGGAGTTGTGCTTTATCGGCGACGGCTAAGGTGTCGGCGAGATAGGATGCGTAACTCGAATTATAATAGTAGTAGCCATTGTTGCGTAGCAGTGTGCTGATGCGGCTGCGTTCTCCGTCGAGGGACGCCACGCTAAAGGCACTTCCCGACTTGATGAGGCTCTCTTGAGTGGTGGAGTCAATGATGTGTTGAATGGTGTCAGGGAAATTGACGTAGGCCACAGAGTCGAGCGTGAAGAGGGAGTCGAGCCTGATGGAATAGCGTATCTTACTCTTTTTCGGATTCTTCTGGGGTATGATTTCATAACTGACATCGCCTCGGAAATAGCCATTGTTGCGGAGCACGCTCTTGGCCACAGAGGCGCGCAAGGTGGGATTTACCTGACTCATCAGTACAGGAGGCTTGCCAAACGATTTGGTCATCCATTTGGCAAACTTGCTTTCTTTCTTCGAGAAGTGGTTGTAAACCCATAGATGCCATGACCAGGGTACGCTGTAGTAACTGCTGCCGAAAACCGAACCGTTGGGTTCTGTGGCGAGGGCTGCCTCGATTTCCTCCTTTGTGGTTTCGAGGTGAGTGGCGAAACTATCCTCCCGCTCGTCCAGATACTGAATCTTCTTCAGTCCTGTGAAGAGTTGGTCATCTTCTGGGATGTTCTTCGTCATCGAACACGACGCGAGCAAAAGTGAGAAGGTGAGAAGGTGAGAAGGTGAGAGGATCTTTGCCTTCACCTTTGCGAATATCATATGTAGTTTGTTATGTTTCATTTCTTTATAATATTACTCACTCTCTCACCTTCTCACTCTCTCACCTTTAAACTGTCGCGCCGCATTGGCATAGTGTCGGGCTGTCGCATGGGAATGGTGGACTGCGGTTCCTTTTGCCAGAAACGGAAGATATCCCAGAAATTATCCAGTTTGCGCCGCCAGACGAAGCCTACCCCATATTCACCTGTATATCCTTCCAGCCAGTCGTAGACATTCTGGTTGTAGAAGAGTTTCAGATTCTTTGTGGCATCCTGGTTCAGTCGGTACTCCATGGTTACATTGTCGAAGAACGACTGGTTCTGTCCCATGGCTGCATTCGATCCTGACGAAACGGTGCCGCCTATCTGGATTTTCAGACGGTTGTTCCACAGGCGCTTTGCAAATTTGAACGAGTAATTGGTGTGCATGGAGCCTGAGGCATCGGTGCTGTTGTCGATGCCCACGCTGAGGTCAAGGGTCTTGAAGGCCGAGCCGGCAATGTTGTTGATCTCGCTCTGGAGGAAGGAACTGAGTGCCGAGTTCATCGAGAAATTGCTGGTATTGCCGTCGGCGAGGTACATGCCCGTTGTCAGCATGGTGACGGCAATCTTACCCCGTTCTTCCTTCGACATGGTGGCCAGTTCGCCGCTGATGGTCTGATCCTCAGGCGCGTCGATGATAAACTCCAGTCCCATATCGTTGAGCGTCTTGGTGATAGTCACTCCACAGTCGAAAGCGACGCTGCGGGTAACTCCGCCCTCACTGTTAACAGTAGCCTTGGTGTGCTCTGTGGCGGTGATGTTCAGACGTGGATTCATGGGGTCTCCTATAAACTCCACATAACTACCGTCCTTGATGGTGAAGGTCTTCAATGGGATGACGGGCAACGAGTACTTCATCTCGCCATTGGAAAGGGTATAGCGCCCTCTTAGGTCGATGCCTTCGGAATTGTACTTCATACGCAATTCACCGCCACCCATCAGGTCGATGTAGTTCGTCTGGTCGATGTTCAGGTCGCAGACGATGTGGGCACCCTGCGAGATGTTGATGGTCAGGTCGGCCTCGAAGCCTGTGGGTGTGGGGCGTGTCACTACCACTTGCGTGGTGTCGCTGAAGTCCGTGAATTTCACCAGTTCTTCCAGCCTGTTATCCGTCGACAGCGGTGAGTCGAGCAGCATATACGTCATATCCGTAGAGCCCAGCACGTCTAAGCGCCCTCTCATATTCATCTGATCCAGCGGACCTTGTAGACGGGCGAAGAAGTTGACATAGGCCTTGCCAAAGGCAATGGACTTGTCTTCTTGTTTTGAGTTGATGAGCAGCAAGTTGCGTGCGCGCATCTGTAGGTTGGTCGTAATACGGTCTGTATTTGAGAAGTCCACGTCGCCCATCATCACGAGCGGCTCGTCGTTGTAGGCATAGAGTCCGAAGTTCTCAAGCAACAGGTGTGAGCCCACGATACGTACGGGGTCATTGTCGAAGCGCATCCTTACGCCATAGGGCCGACTGACCAAGTAAGCATCTTCTACATAGATTTCACCATCCACCTCTGGGTGAGTGGTTGTGCCCTTGATGGTCAGATTTCCTTCTCCATAGCCCTCAAGACCAACCAGTTGGTCAGGTACGAAGCCATTGGCCATCGACAATGGGAAACGGGTCATCGTAAAGAGTGCGTCGATATGTCCGTCACCTTTGTAGGTGCCGCTCAGTAATCCGAATTCTTCGTCGTCGAGCATCAGACGGGCCTCTACGGCATGGGTATCATCCTCTTTCATCAGATAGACCAACTCCGTGCTAATGTTGCCGATGGGCGACCCTTCGTAGGTCATGTTCTGTACGGCCATATCTGAGGCCACAGAGATATGTGCGTTACCGTCTTGCAGGATGTGGTAGTCACCTTGCAGATAGCCTGTGATACGTGGCAGATAAGGTAGCACAGACGTCAACTCGCCGAGGTCGAGGTGATTGATACTGACAGTCAGATCCTGTAGCATCGTGGAGTCTTGATTCTCCGTATAGATTTTCAGACCGGTCTTGTCGTCGGCAATGAGGTCAACCTTTGCCTGTATCCTGCCCAGACTGTTTCCTTTTCCCTCCGGACGTGCCAGGAAGATATAGTTGTCCTTGTTCAGGTTGAATTCCTTGTAGCCGATGGTGGGGCGTTCAGGCATCAGTTTGAAGCGGATACCCTCTTCTTCCATATCCGCTGTGGCCCCCAGACGGATACCCATTCTGTCGTTAGCGTCGAAATAGCGCAAACCCACCAGTGCCCCATGTTCGTGCAGGTGCCCGTCGAAGAGGGCGTTGAAAACAAACTGCGGGTTCTTCTTGTTGTTGCGCACCTGTCCCTGATAGGTCAGGCGCTCTCCCTTCTGCGTCAGGTTCAGGCGGAATGTGTCTATCCGTGTGCTATCATAGACGAGCGAGTAAAGATGACTCTTTCCGTTGATTCCTGTGACGGGTGACGTGTTGAGGTCAACGAACAGTTCCTTAAAAGTGATATTATTGGTTTTCAGGAAATTGGCAAGAGGGTTGTCACGCTGGCTTTCCACATGTAGTTTCATGGTGGGCAGCAGGCGTGTGATGGCGGGTTGGTCAATGATTTTCTGCTGGAACTGAGCCATGACAGAATCGCTGAGCACGGACATCTGTCGGAACACTTTCTCATAACCGCCGCTGGCATCGAGTTTCACGATGAGGTCGCCGCTCTGGGCGCGCAGATAGGTGGTGTCGCTGTTGGTTACGAGGTGCAGTCCAAGGTCGTCAGGATGGTAGATGTTCTTTTCGTTGGCAATATAGAGGTCGCCTAAAAGACCCGTGACGGTGTGATTCTTCTTTAAATCGGAGTGAATGTCCACATGTCCGCACAGTCCGATGGTCAGAGGCCTGTCCAATAATCGCATCTCGTAGAGATCGGCCTTGGCGAGATCGGCACTGATGGTACCTTGTATTTGTTTGGTGTTGAGGAGGGCATCAATGCCTATGCTACCGTCGAACAGGTTGTTATGTCCTGTGAGTGTGGCCTGTCCGCGTCCGTTTTGGAGGTTGGCACTGGCAGTGATTCCACTCAGGTTCCAATGGCCGTAGTGCAACTGACTGACGGAGGCGTCAGCCGTCAGGTGACTGCGGTTGGAGAGGAAGTCCGTGCCGTAGCCCTTGGCTCGTATCTCTGTCGAGAGATGGTAGAGCGAGTCTTTGGGCATGAAATGGTGCAGGTTCAGGTTCTGTATCTTGATGTCAGCATCATAGGTCATGAAGTCTGGCACCATCTTTCCCTTGGCGTCAACGGGGATGGTGGCATTGCCTTTCAGTTTCACGCTACCGCTGCCTTCCTGGGCTGTCAGGTCAGCAGCGTATCTGTTGCCGTCGGCCTTGATGGAACCGTCGAGACTGATGCCGTTGGGGATGCAGTAGTCCGACGAGGGCAGGAGACTGTTGGCAAAGCCCAGATTCTGTGTTTTGGCATTGAGGCGTATGTCGGCCTTCAGTTTCTGAAAGTCTGTCAGGTTCTCTGCCGTACCGTTGGCGGTGGCGTGGAAGGCCGTTGGCAGGTTGATGTCCAGACCCGTGAAGTCCATCTGTTGCATATTGCCATTCACGGAGCCCTTGATGCTCAGGGGTTGGTTGGGGTATTGGCGGATGAAACTCTGTGGCATGTCGCCCATGAATTTGATCATGTCCTGCTTGCCTATCTGGGCGTTCAGGCGTATTTTCATCTTACCGGGATTCTCGTCGCCAAAGGTGTTCATATCCATGTCCACCTCCGTGAAGATGTCAGAGTCGGGGGTCTTCACGTAGAGGGCAGGTATCTGCATGTTATCGAAGTTGGCGTCAAACCTCACGGATCCTTTCATGTCGGTGATTTCCAACCCTGTGCTCTTGTCTTTCAGGGCTGCTTTCCTGATGGAGAGGGAGGTGCCTGTGGGGGCGAAGCAGAACTGGTCTATCCCCAACGTCATGTCCGTCAGTCCGACTGGGTCATAGTCGAAACTGCACCCCGTCCCATCGAGGCTGCCCACCTGGTAGATGCCTGTCCCGAAGTCTATGCGGGCCTCCCTTGCCACAGCCTGTCCGAAATAGGTGTTCATGGCTATGGTGTCGCCGGGCAGGTGCAGGGTGAGGCCTGTTTGTCGGAAACTGAGACTGTCGGCATTAATAATCCATTTGAGCGTCGACTCCGTGGTGTCTACGGCAGCAGTATCGCTTAAGGCAATGTCGAGATGGGCATTGGTTAGTCTGGCACCATTCACTTCTGCCAGTTCCTTGTCTAAGTCAATGCCTTTTGAACGTAGCCAAAGTTCGCCGACGTCGCCCTTGATCCTGAGGTCACTGATAAAACCGTTGGTGTTGAGTTTCGTATCCTGGAGCGCCAACTGGTTGATGACCACCCGTTTCTTCCAAAGTGGCCATAGTTGAATATCGACGGTCAGATGCTTGGCATCTGCAATGGTGTCTGTGACGTTGGGTAATGAGTCATTGGGGTGCAGGGCGCGGAAGTTGTCGAGTCCTAAGTTGAGCGGCCATTCCAGTTTGACGTACCCCACGGTGATCTCCATGCCTGTCTTCTCCGAGGCGATGGCAGCCACTTTCTGCACCGCCCAGTTCTGAACTGGCGGGAAATAGAGCAATGCGGCGAGTATCAAAAACAGCAGAATGGGCGTGAGGACCGCTATCCCAATCCACTTCAACGCTCTTTTCATTCGTCTATGTACGATTGACGCTACAAAAGTACACATTTTCTTCGAAAAAAGCCTTGTCTTTGATGAATTTTTCACAAAACGCGTCGTAAAAAGAAGATGGGACGACTCTCACGAGCCGTCCCACCCATTAGTTAGTAATATGTTAGGTCGAATAAAAGTTGATTGGCTATCTGTAATCAGCACTCTCTGTAGAAGTCGAGCGCCTCGTAAATCTCTTCTTGTGTGGCTGTCTGGTTGATGCGGATGTCGCCGATACCGCCCAACAGCGTGAAATTGATGATGCCTGCTGTATTCTTCTTGTCGTGCGTCATCAGTTCCAGCAGGATGGGGTAGTCGTCGCAGGTGATGGTCATCTTGCCGTAATGCTCCTTGATGAAACTCACGGTCTGGTGCATCTTGTCGGTGGGGAAGCCGGTCTTCAAAGCACTTAGGTAGAGTTCGCAGATCAGGCCGTAGGCGACTGCATAGCCGTGGAGGATCGGGGTGTGGCGAAGGGCGAACGATTCGAAGGCGTGTCCAGCGGTATGGCCCATGTTCAAGGCCTTGCGGATGCCCTGTTCCGTGGGGTCTTCCGTCACGATATGTTGTTTCACAGCCACGCTGTCGGCCACCATGCGTTGCAAGAGCCCGAAATCGGGTGCTTCCACATCATAGTTCATCAGTTCGGCCCACATCTGTTCGTTGGATATCAGTCCGTGCTTCAGCATTTCGGCATAGCCTGAGAGGATGTTGTCCTGATCCAATGTCTTGAGGAATTGGGTGTCTAGAATCACGCTGGCGGCATTGTTGAATACACCAATTTCGTTTTTCAGTCCTCTGAAGTTGATGCCGGTCTTGCCGCCCACAGAGGCATCGACCATCGAGAGCAGCGTGGTGGGTATGTTGATGTAGTTGATGCCCCTCTTGAAAGTGGAGGCCGCAAAGCCTCCGAGGTCAGTTACCATACCGCCCCCTATATTAATCAATAAGGTGTGACGGGTAGCCCCACCATTGCCTAATTCCTCCCAGACATGTGCCAGAGAGTCCAGCGTCTTGTGTGTATCGGTGGCACCTATCACAATGGTCTTAGCGCCCTTCAGACAGTCGAATCCGGCTATCAGTGGCACACAGACACGCAGGGTCGTCTCGTCGGCAAGCAGGAACGTTCTGTCATGCTCGCACTCACCGATGGCTTGTGTCAACGTCTGTTCCAGACAGTCGGCAATGATCACCTTTTGCGGATTCATGCTTTGGTTGATATCTTAAATTCTGTGCAAAGGTATATTAATTATTCTGAAATCGTGTACAAAATGATAAATAATTGTAGATTTGCCCCCTTTTTTTTCATATCCATTAAACTTTTCTTCACAAGATGCGTCAAAAACACAAAAAATTACAATAAAAACATCAATGAAAAGATTACTCGTTATTATTTTAGTGTCGGTTTCGACAGTGACGGCATTCGCCCAAGGTACGGTCAGCGGAACGGTGATTGAGTCGGATACCAAAGAAGCAGTCATTCAGGCTACAGCCTCTGTATTAAGTGGAGAGAAGGTTATAGCCAATGCAGTAACAAACACAGATGGTGCATTCTCTATCAAGGTGCCTCGTGATGGCAAATTCACCTTGAGAATCACGTTCGTGGGTTTCAAGACCTACACAAAGGCCATTTCCATCGAGGGTAAGAACGTGGGCGCAGGCACCATCCAGTTGGAGCCCGATGCTATCATGCTGAAGGGAACCACCGTAACGGCCCACTTGGCCAAGGTGCAGTCGAAGGGCGACACGCTGATCTTCAATGCCGATGCCTATCGTGTGCCGGAAGGCTCAGTGGTGGAGGAACTGGTAAAGCGTATGCCAGGTGCCGATATCGACGAAAATGGTAACATTACCATCAATGGTAAGCAAGTACAGAAGATCAAGGTCGACGGTAAGGACTTCGGTGATGCCAAGACGGCTCTGAAGAATCTGCCTACCTCTATTATTGAAAAGGTTCGTGCGTATGATGAGAAGAGCGACCTGGCCCGTATCACTGGTATCGACGACGGTAACGAGCAGACGGTGCTCGACTTCGGCATCCGTGCTGGTATGAACCGCGGTACGATGATGAATGCCGACCTGGGTATTGGTACCAAGGACCGTTACTCTGGTCGTCTGTTTGGTATGTATATGCGTGACGACTACCGCGTGATGGGTATGCTCAATGCCAACAATACCAACGACCAAGGTATGGGCGGCGGTGGTGGCCGACGCTTCGGTGGCGGTATGGGCATGGGCGGCGGTGGCCTGAATGCTGCCAAGACCGGTATGGTGAACTTCAACTACGAGAAGCCGAAACTGATTGTTGCACAGGCCAGTGTGAACTGGAACCATCGTGATGGCGACTCTTGGTCACGCCGTTTCACGGATAACTTCACTGGCGACGAAAAATTGAAAAATATTACGAACTCCATCAACCAGAGTTATTCCCGTTCTACCAACTGGAGCGTTCAGGGACGTCTCGAGTGGACGCCCGATACCCTGTGGAACATTGCCTTCCGCCCCAACTGGAGTTTTGGCACCAACGACAGCCGTAGTTGGAACACTTCCGCTACGTTCAACGATAATCCCTACTCGTATGTTAACTACCAACTCGACGCAGCCGTTATGGCTGAGATTGTGAAGAATGGTGGCGACCTGGCTGCTTACATCGTCAACAGTAGCGACAACAAGTCGCTGGGCTATGGTGAGAACAAACGTCTCGGCGGTACCCTGCAGATCAACCGTCTGCTCAACGGCAGAGGACGTAACATCACCGTACAGTTGACTGGTAACTACAGCAACAACGAGAATCAGCAGTTGTCGAGCAACAAGACGAAATACTTCCAGGGAAAGACCGCAACCTACAATGGTGTCAGCGGACTCGACAATTATCAGGCCAACCGTTACAACCTGACGCCGACCAAGTCGTGGGACTACAGCGCACGTGCAACCTATAGTGAGCCAATCGCCTACGCTACCTTCCTGCAGTTCAGTTATACCTTCCAGTATCGCTATAACGAGAACGACCGTCAGACGTTCGACTATTCAAGACCTCTTCTGAATAATCCCAATAAGGATCCTAATTATGGTATGGACTTTAATGAGATCATTCCTCAATATCGTAACTGGAGCGAGTATTTCGATCAGGTCAGTAGATTCGATGGTAGCAATAATTATAACCCCCAGAGTGGTGATAAGTATTACAGCAAGGACCAGAGCCGTTACTCTGCATACAAGAACTATATCCACACTGGTGAGGTTATGCTGCGCTTCATCCGCGATACCTACGATTTCAATGTGGGTGTCCAGATCATTCCGCAGACCTCGGAGTACACACAGCGCTACTTAGGTGTCGACACCGTTGTGAACCGTACGGTGACCAACTGGAGCCCGACAGCCAACTTCCGCTGGCGCTTCACACAGCAGGGTAGTCTCCAGTTCCAGTATCGTGGTAACACCAGCCAGCCGTCTATCGACCAGTTGCTCGTGATCAACGACGATACCAACCCGTTGAACAAGACCACTGGTAACCCCGACCTGAAGCCTTCGTTCACACAGAGTTTCAACCTGCGCTTCAACAACTACGTTATGAATCATCAGCGCATGATCAACGCCAACCTGAACTTCTCGACCACCATGAACAGCATTGCCAATGTGGTGAGATTTACCGATATCGGTGGACAGGAGTCACGTCCTGAGAATATCAACGGTAACTGGAATGCCGGCGGTAACTTCATGTGGAGTTCAGCCATCGACTCATTAGGTTACTTCACCTACAATTTCTCTTTGAACGAGAACTTCAACCACCGTGTAGGTTTTGTTGCAGATCGTCAGACCATGGAGACCAAGAGAAACTCTACCAATCAGAACAATATCGGTGGACGTCTGGGATTCGGTTATCGTAACGACTGGTTTGAGTTGGAACTCAACGGATCGGTGAACTACAACTCGACCCGTAACAAACTGCAGCCGCAGTCAAACCTCGACACCTGGACCTACTCCTACGGTGCGAACTCTACGATCTATCTGCCCTGGGGCACACAGATCACAACGGATATCAGCATGAACAGCCGTCGTGGTTATGATGATGCCTCGATGAACACCAACGAACTCATCTGGAATGCGCAGATTTCTCAGAGCCTGCTCAAGGGCAAGCCGCTGACCCTCTCATTGCAGTTCTACGACATCCTTGCTCAGCAGTCCAATTTCTCAACGACCATCAGTGCTATGGCCCGTACCGACAACGAGTACAATGCCATCAACAGTTACATCATGTTCCGTGCCAGTTATCGTCTGAACTTCTTCGGAACCCGTGCTTCTCGTAGAGGCATGATGGGCGGAATGCCGATGGGCGGAATGCCGATGGGCGGCGGTGGTGGCAATCGTCGTGGCGGTGGCGGCTTCGGAGGCGGTATGCCGATGGGCGGAGGCGGCTTCGGAGGCGGTATGCCGATGGGCGGCGGCGGCGGCTTCGGCGGCGGCAGATTCTAAAGCCCCACAATGTTTTGAACGAAATACAAAGAAAGGCATCCTAGCGGGTGCCTTTCTTGATGAGATGGGGTAGGGAGCCCCTTAGTAGATCGGGCCGTGGCCCTTTAGTCTTATTGTCTGTCGTCAATGTTGTCGCCTTCGGTGGGCGCAACGTCGGACTTGAAGTCTGTGATGCCTGCCTCGACGAGGATGTTATACCAGGAGATGAGTTTCTTGATGTGACTGTTCTGCACACGGTCGCGGTCCCACTCGGGGAGCACCTTGGTGAAGTAGTCCTGCAACTCCTTGCCGGAGGCTTTCTTCTCGTCGATGCTGGCTTTCTTGCCTTCTTCGAGGGTCTTGAGGTTCTCGAGGACATCCATCAGGGGCACGTCGTCGGTCTCGGTGAACATGGCGACATCGCCTAAGGACGTGATGCGGTCGGTGGCGAAGGCGGGCTGACGGCGATGGGTGGCGTCAAGGGCTTCGACGATGAGGCTGTTCTTGCCTCGTGTGACGAGTTTGTAAAGGCCGGGCTTACCGGCAATGGCTAAAATTGTTTCTTTCATTGCATTTAATATTTTATTGATTTGTTTATCGATATCTGCTGTGCCGTCGTTGACGATCTCGAAGTGGGCTCGGCGGCGTACCTCGTCCTGTGGCAGTTGGCGGCTCATCCATTCCAAGACTTTTTCGCGCGAGATATGGTCGCGCTCCATGACGCGGCGGATGCGCACTTCGTCGGGGGCGGTGACTACGATGGCCTTGTCGACCAAGCGGATGGCACCCGACTCGTAGAGGATGGCGCTCTCCATCCATTGCAGGCCGCTCTGCTCGAAGTCGCGGAAGACGGCTGGGTGGACGATGGCATCGATGGCCTTGGCGTTTTCCTCGGACTCTAACAAGAACTTGGCTATGTCGGCCTTCTCGAGCGAACCCACCAGTGCCTTCAACTGCTGTTGGAGTTCGGGTGAGGTGCGGATAAGGCGCTTGGCGGCGCTGTCGCAGTCGTAGACGTGGATGCCACGGGCCTCTAACCGCTTGCAGACATAACTCTTACCGCTGCCGATGCCGCCTGTGATGCCAATCTTCATAGGTCGCTCTGGTCTTCTTCGATGAGATAGTCTACCGCATCAATGCTCAGACGGGCACGTGAGATGCCAGAAGGTACCTTCTTCAGGTAGATACGGCACTTCTCCGAGGGATTGGCCTTCATCTCAAGATAGTCGGCTACGACGGTGAAGTCCTCGTATGTCAGATTCTTGTAGACGCTGACACCTGTGACGAAATGGACGGTGACCCTGGAAGGGAAGGTGCGCAGCACTTTGCCTGGGGGCATGTTGATGCCTTGAATGGGTACGCCCTCGATTTCCTCGTCGGTGAGTACATCGGTAAAGAAGCCAATCTTGACCATGTCTGGTACGGTCTTCACACCCTTGCTCCTGGAGAGATGAACGTTGACGAACAGTGTGTCGCGGAAGTTGGCATAGTTCAACTGCTCAGTATACATGGTGTTGATGCTGTCGAGTTTCTCCGTAGAGGCATACACATCGACACTGTCAGGCCAGTACTGTACACGGGAGATGAAATAGAGTTCGTCGGGGATGACACGGCCGCTCCACCTGACGGGGACGCGTTTCTTGGCGCCGTAGTTGAAGTAGTACTCCAGTTTTTCCGGCTTGACGGACGTGATATGTGAACTGTTGGCAAGTTGCTGGTAGACCAGTTTCTGCAGTTCAGGGGCGGAGATGATGCCCATGCCATTATTACGGGCGTAGGAGTTGAAATGAACATTGATGTTCTTCAGGCCATCGCCATACATATAGGTGACAAGGGTGATGCCCTTGTCGCGGATGGTCACACGTATGGTGTCGGTCTCATCGGACGTGAGCACCACGTTCTTGGGGACATTGGTGATGGTGACGGGAATACTGAACTCCCGTTCATAGGTTTCGTTCAGGGTCATAAAGAGCCAGAACACACCAGAGAGTGCCAGGAAGAATAAAAAGAGCAGAAACTCCTTGTTACCTTTGCTGAACAGGAGTCTCTTGAGGACTTTCCAAAACTTCCGCATGCAGGTTGACTATTTTTGAATAGGGGCACTGCCCATATCCCTGTAGACGGAGGTCTTCTCAACGGTTACGACCACGTCGCGGGCAATCTTTATGTCGACAGTATTCTTGGCGAGGTCGATGCTTTTCACGACACCGTGGATGCCACCGCCAGTGACCACCTCCGTGCCTTCTGTCAGTTCGTTCTGGAATTTCTGGATTTCCTTCTGCTTCTTCTGTTGCGGTTTGATCATGAAAAACCACATGATGGCGAAGATGGCCACCATCATGATGATCATACTCATTCCGCTTCCTTGTCCTGCTGCCTGGGCAACCAAAATCAAATTTGTCATATTCCTTATAATATATTATATGTGTTATTCTTCTTTGTTCCTAATGATGCGTTTCCTGCCGGAAGGCTTTACCTTAACGGCCTTCATCACCTTGGGAGCCTTGGGGACCTTGGCGGGCTTCTCTGGCTTCGGGTCGATAAACTTGACCAGTTTGCCCGTGTCGATGAGGTGACGGGCGATGGCGTCGAGCATGCCGTTGATATATCCGCCACTCTTATGGGTGGAGTAGAGTTTAGCCAAATCGACGAACTCGTTGATGGTGACGCTGATGGGGATGTTGGGGAAGGTGAGCATCTCGGCAATGGCAATCTGCATGATGACTACATCCATATAAGCCAATCGTGAAAAGTCCCAGTTGCGCGATGCTTCACTCATATAGCGCTGGTACTCGTCGGCATTGAGGATGGCAGCACGGAACAGTTTGCGAGCGAAGTCCTTCTCCTCGTCGCTGTCCCACTCGGGTAGCAGTTCCTGTTTGGCACCGTTCTGCTCGTCAAAGCGCTTGATCGTCTTCAGAACGAAGGTGTCAACAATCTCCTTGTCGTCGTTCCAGTAGAGGCTGACCTCTTCAAGAACCACATCCAGGTCGGGGTTGTTCTGGATGAGCGTGCGGTAGATCTTGCGCCACAGTTCACGGTCGGCATCATAGTTGTCAACTGTGCTGGCCATATACTCCTGATAGATATCGCTGCCCTCGATGAGTTCGTACAGTTTTGCCACGAACTCCTGATCGTCATTCCACGTATGCTTCAGGGTGCTGACGAACTCGTTGAGTTCTTTGTTCTCTTCCAACTGCAGGGCAAACCTGTTAAGGGCGAATTTCTGCGAGGGTGCTTCCGTACCTTCTCTCTGGGCACGGGCGGTGAGTACCTCATTACGACGGCGAGCCTCTTTCGTGACAGCCACGATGAGGGCAAGCAGGTAATTGTAAAGGTCATAGGCCTTTGACAGACTGAAGAATAATTCCTTCTCTGCCGAGTCGATGTTCTTGTTACCGTTTTGATAGTACGCATAGGTTAACTGAACAATCTTTGTACGGATAATTTCTCTATTGATCATCTCACTTGATGCTTTTAAGTTTATATTTTTAAGTTTACGTTTGCAAAATTAGATATTTTTCCCTGATTATGCAAAAAAAAGAAAGAAAAAATAGTTAAAAAGCAAAATTTTCAATTATCAATTTGGTTTTTTGCTCACTTATTCGTACCTTTGCAGCGCTTTTTCCGAAAGCACAACGAAAAAACTCGTGTGATGGTGAATTAAGCACAGTATTAACAACTTAATTTTAGAGTAACACAATTATGAAAGAAATTAGTGTAAAAGGCCAGAAGCGCGCCGCCACTGGAAAGAAGGCTTCAAAGCAACTCCGTAAGGAGGGTATGGTTCCCTGTAATATCTATGGTGAGAAGAAGAATGAGAATGGCTTGCCTGAGGCATTCGCATTCTGTGCATCATTCGCTGAACTCCGCAAGGCTGTGTATACCCCTGAGGTGTACGTCATCAATCTCGATATCGAGGGCGAGGCTCACAAGGCTGTCATCAAGGAACTCCAGTTCCATCCGACAACCGATGCTCTGATTCATGCCGATTTCTACGAGGTGACAGAGTCGAAGCCCATCACCATTGGCATCCCCGTGAAGTTGAATGGTCTGGCACAGGGTGTGCGCGACGGTGGTAAGTTGAACCTCTCCATCCGTAAGATCAACGTCACCGCTCCTTACAAGCAGATTCCTGAGGTGCTCAATATCGATGTGACCAACCTCCAGTTGGGTAAGGCTATCAAGGTGGGTGCCCTGAGTTTCGAGGGTCTTGAAATTGCAACCTCTCCCGAGGTGGTCGTATGCTCCGTGAAGGCAACTCGTGCTTCCCGCTCTGCTGCCGCTGCTGCAGACGCTGAGCAGGCTTAATCAGGCTGCTGATGGACAAGTTCTTGATTGTAGGTCTGGGCAATGTCGGCGACGAGTACGAACTGACCCGCCACAATACAGGATTTATGGTATTGGACGCTTTTGCGAAGGCGTCCAATATTTCTTTTGAAGACAAACGCTATGGATTCGTGGCCGAGACGTCACTGAAGGGGCGCAAGGTGTTTCTGCTGAAACCATCGACCTTTATGAACCTCAGTGGTAATGCCGTGCGCTATTGGCTCAACCACGAGAACATCGACCAGAGTCGTCTGCTGGTGGTGAGCGACGAGGTGGCCTTGCCCTTGGGTGATTTCCGTCTGAAGGCGGGAGGTAGTAATGGCGGGCACAACGGGTTGGGACATATCCAGCAACTCATCGGACAGAATTATGCCCGTCTGCGCATGGGTATTGGCAATGACTTCCCTCGTGGCATGCAGGTGGACTGGGTGCTGGGCAAGTATAGTGAGGAGGAGTTGCAGCAGTTGCAGCCAAGCATCGACCTGGGCGTGGAGATTATTCGTAGTTTCGTGCTGGCGGGTATCGATGTCACGATGAACCAGTATAATATACTTGGAAAGAGGAGACCTACCCCTGGCCCCTCCCTGAATGGAGGGGAATAATTACATTTACAGATGTTGAGTAAAGATAAGAATATGGATAAAGTATCTACGCCCCTCCCTTTTAGGGAGGGGACGGGGGAAGGTCTTAGTCTCGCTCGGATAGATAAATGGCTGTGGGCAGCGCGTATTTTCAAGACACGCTCCATTGCGGCTGATGCCTGTAAGAATGGGCGCGTCAGCATAGGCGGGGTAGGGTGCAAGCCCTCCCGTCCCGTGAAGGTAGGCGAGATCATCGACGTGCGCAAGCCACCCGTCACCTATTCCTTCCGTATCCTCAAGACCATTGAGCAGCGGGTAGGGGCGAAACTGCTGCCGGAGATATATGAGAACGTGACGGCCCCAGAGCAGTATGAACTGTTAGAGATGAACCGCATCAGCGGATTTGTCGACCGTGCCAGGGGTACGGGTCGCCCGACGAAGAAAGACCGTCGTGCATTGGATGACTTTTTAAATTTGGAGGATTTATGATACTGAATGGACTGTTGATTATTCTTGGTGTCGCTCTCGTGCTGTGGGGGGCTGACCGTCTGACAGAGGGAGCCTCTGCTGTGGCACGCTGTGCGAATATCCCGGAGATTGTCATTGGCCTCACCATCGTGGCTGCTGGTACTTCTGCTCCGGAATTGTTTGTCAGCCTTGTTTCAGCCATCAAGGGCACCCCCGACTTGGCCGTGGGAAATGTCATTGGTTCCAATATCTTCAACACGATGCTTATCGTGGGGTGTGCTGCTGTCGTTGCACCGATGGTGGTCAATCCCTCGACGGTGAAGAAGGATATCCCCTTCGCTGTGGTAGCCTCGCTGCTGTTGTTTGTCCTTTGTTTCGATGATATGGAGTCGGCCCACCTCTGGGGCAACGAGATCAGCCGCAGCGATGGTGTGGTGCTGCTCCTCGGCTTAGTGGTCTTTATCATCTACAGTTTCACGCTGGCCCGAAGGTCGGGTGAGTTGAAGCCTCATAAGGAGTATCTGGGTGAAGAGGAGGAGAAACTGCCTATTGACTACAGGAAGATGGGCATCAGTGCCCTTTGGATGCTCGTAGGACTGGCTTGCCTGATCATCGGCAGTAATATCTTTGTTGATGGTGCCACCTATGTGGCCCACCGCTATGGCGTGCGCCAGAGCGTGATAGGCCTGACTATCGTGGCAGGCGGTACGTCATTGCCTGAACTGGCTACAAGTGTGGTGGCTGCCTATAAGGGCAAGGCCTCGCTGGCCATCGGCAATGCCATCGGCTCCAACGTGCTGAATATCCTGTTGGTGCTGGGAGCCACCGCTGTTATCTGTCCCATGCGCATCATGGGTATTACCATCATCGACCTGATGATGATGCTTGTCAGTATCGGCCTCCTCTGGATCTTTGCCTACACCAAGTATTTCGTGTCGCGCCGTGAGGGTGTCCTGATGATTCTGGGA
This sequence comes from Prevotella sp., assembly GCA_017618275.1. Classification (GTDB taxonomy): domain Bacteria; phylum Bacteroidota; class Bacteroidia; order Bacteroidales; family Bacteroidaceae; genus Prevotella. The sequence goes on along the minus strand of JAFZUS010000034.1, from coordinate 6,110 downwards.
TTCCTGGCCTATATGTGCTGGCTTTTCTATCTGTTGTAATATGCAAGAAAATAAATCCCCACACCGCATCAGTGTGCTGTTCATGCTCTACAGCATCCTGTTCTGTGTCTGCCTGATTACGGCCAACGTGCTTGAGACCAAGCAGATATCCTTTGGACCGGCCAATATGACGGCAGGACTGATCGTATTCCCCATCAGTTATATTCTCAACGACGTGGTCTGCGAGGTGTGGGGCTATGGACGTACCCGCCTGCTCATCTGGATTGGGTTCGCCATGAACTTCCTCTTCGTCATTTTCGGTGCCATTGCCGATTGGATCCCAGGGGCTCCCTACTGGCACGGCGAGGAGGGCTTCCACCAGATATTCGGTCTGGCTCCGCGTATCGCCGGCGCCTCGTTCCTGGCATTTATATGCGGTTCGTTTATGAATGCCTACGTGATGAGTCGCATGAAACTCTCTTCACAGAACAGGCATCCTGCCTCGTCGGACGGCTTTTCGAAGAATTTCTCCGCCCGTGCCGTGCTGAGTACCGTCTTTGGCGAACTCACCGACTCTATCATCTTCTTCCCTCTCGCCCTTGGTGGTGTGATACCCTGGGAGGAGATGCCTTCACTCGTCATCACACAGGTCACCATCAAGACGCTCTACGAGATCGTGGCACTGCCCGTCACCATCCGTGTGGTGAAGTTCACCAAGTCTCATGATAATGAGGATGTGTTTGATCATGACATAACCTATAACATCTTTAAAATTACGAAACTATGAACGAGAACAGAGGCGAAGAGGGCTTGCAGGCTCTTGGCAAGAAGACCGAATACCGTCAGGATTATGCCCCAGAGGTCCTGGAGACTTTTGTCAACAAGCATCCCGATAATGATTATTGGGTGCAGTTCAATTGTCCAGAGTTCACGTCGCTCTGTCCCATTACGGGTCAGCCCGACTTTGCGGAGATCAAGATCCTGTATATCCCGGGCGAACGGATGGTTGAGTCGAAAAGCCTGAAACTCTACCTCTTTTCATTTCGTAATCACGGCGATTTCCATGAGGACTGTGTCAACACGATCATGAAAGACCTGGTGCGCCTGATGGACCCCAAATACATCGAGGTGGTGGGTCTGTTTACGCCTCGTGGGGGCATCTCCATCTATCCTTATGCCAACTATGGCCGTCCTGGTACCAAGTATGCTGACTTGGCCGAGAAGCGCCTGTTGGAGCATCAAATGATTTAATTCTTACGGTAGTAGCCCTGCTCGTGGTCTTTGAAGCGGAGTAGGAGGGTGTCGCGTCGCATAAAGACGATGTCGGCCGTATCGGTATGGGTTATCTGCTGGTTGCCGAGGGTGTCGCGTCGTGCCTCGCTGAGCAGGAGGTGACCGTTATAGATGCGCCACTCGCGATAACGCTTTACCTGGGGATATTCCACAGGACCGTTCTGGCGGTCGGCATTGTTGCGCTGGATGCCAATAGGACGGGCGGTATAGTCGCGACGGATGTCAATGCCGTACTCACGTGGCTGGAACCACTTCTTCCGCAGGGAATCGGGGAAATCGGGTGGCAATTGTACGATGCTGTCGGCCGAGGCTCCTGCACGGGGGCGCAGACGGGGCATGACCATGTAGCACCACTCGCCCTTCAGACGATCGATGTTAATCACGATATCCGCCTCTTTCTTGTTGTTGGCATTCAGGACTATCGCCACCAGATCACCGATGTCAGGTCGTCCGAACACACGACGCTGCACACGGGCATTGAGGATGTCGATAGTGTCGGGGTCGCCGCCTGAGAAGGGCAGGAACACGAGCAGGGAGTCTGTGCAACCCTCACAGGCCAGTCCGTAGACGGAAGAGTCGCCAGGCAGAGGCTGCTCGTCGTTGTAAGCAGTTATTTCTTGTGCCGACGGGGTGTTGCCTGAAGAACAGGCTGTCGTCAGCACAGCCGCTATCATCATCAAAATCAAATTCTGTTTCATACGTTTATTCTTTTTCACGGGCAAAGGTAATGCAAAATTTCGATTTAGCGAAAAGAATGCGTATTTTTTTATAAAAATACATGTTTGCTCACTTATTAGATAAATTTCTCCCGCTCGACAAAAGAAATTCATTCCTTTTGTACTTACTTAATCGAAATTTTCGTATCTTTGCAACCGAATGAGTGTGTCACCAAGGTTGCACCTCGACCATAAAGACAGTCAACAATAAGAATAACTAAGGATATGGAACACAAGAAATTCTGGAAACAATCGTGGCTGGGCCTCCGGGCACTGGCAGTGATAACCGTGATGCTACTCACCGGCACGACGGTAGGGGCACAGACAAAGATCGCCTATGCCGAGCTGACGGACGAACTGGATGCCGAGGGCAATCCCGGTCAGGACGGAACGAAGGAGACCCTGACCTTCAAGTATGGGGAGCATGAGTTGGGTGCCAACGAGTGGGATGTGTCCAATGCAAAAACTCAACCGTGGATTAATCAAAGCTCAAACATCACCCACGTGGTGTTCGATTCCTCCTTTGCCGATGCCCGCCCTCTGAGTTGCTGTAAATGGTTCGAGGGCTGTAAGAATATCACAAGCATTGAAGGTATTGAGAACCTGAACACCAGCGAGGTGACAAGCATGAAAGAAATGTTCGTAGATTGCAGCATCCTGACGAGCCTCGACCTGAGCAGCTTCGATACCAGAAAGGTGGATGACATGTTCAATATGTTCAATGGTTGCAGCAGCCTGACGAGCCTCGACCTGAGCAACTTCGATACCAGCATTGTGACAAACATGGATAGAATGTTCAATGGTTGCAGCAGCCTGACGAGCCTCGACCTGGGCAGCTTCGATACCAGCAATGTGTCAAACATGGATAGAATGTTCAATGGTTGCAGCAGCCTGACGAGCCTCGACATAAGCACCTTCAATACCAAAAATGTGACAGATATGCAAAAAATGTTCTCTGGCTGCAGCAGCCTGGCGAGCCTGAGTTTGGGTGAAGGCTTTACGGTCGGTGATGGGTGTTGGTCAGACTATATGTTCGAAGATTGTACAGCCCTGGAAAAAGGTCGGTTGATTTTGATGAGTATGACTAGAAAAGCTCCAACCATCAAGCAGGATATCTTCGATGGTGTATTCCGCCAGGGTACTCTGATTACCAATCTGTCACCAGAACAGTTGGGTATAGATCCCCCCTATCATAGTTGGAAGGGTGGAGACTTCCAGAAAATAGGTAGCATCAGTGTGGATTACCTCGATGAGAATGGTGATAAAAAAACTGCCAACAATGTTCTGCCTATCACAGCGGGATGTACTACTCTGAAAGATCGCTGGTACTATGCTGAAGGCAATGTGAACCTCCACCATCAATTGGAGTTCGGCGTCGACATCCACCTCATCCTCACCGACGGCTGTAAGATGACGGTCGGCACCGAGGCCAACCCCATCAATGACAACGCCATCTATGCCTCCTTTAACGCTCCCAATACCTACAAGGGCATCACCATCTACGGCCAGAGCACGGACGAGAAGACGATGGGCTCGCTCACCGTCACCAGCCAACATAATGGCATCTACGTCTACTCTGACGTTGACGACGCTATCATTGGCATTACCATCAACGGCGGACATGTGACCGCCACCGGCGGTACCAACGGCATCTATGTCAAAGGCAGTAACGGCTCCTCCAGCGTCACAATCACTGGCGGACAGGTTACAGCAAACGGCAACGACAACGGCATCTATGCCGACGGCCGTTCCGCCAGCATCACCCTTGGCTGGAGCAAGTCCACGGACTTCATTAAGGCCAGCAGCTATCAGGGCAAAGTGAAGACCGCTGACGGCAAGCGCTTCGTGGCGTATAATGATGAGGGCACAGCCGCCAGTGCCGTATTTGGCGACCTCACCTCAGAAATGACTATCAGCGACCGGACGGTTGTCAATGGCAAGACACTGCGCCCGCTGAGCGGCTACTACGTGAAAGACGAACCCGGTCTCACCGTCAGTGGTAAAACAGCCCCCGACTTCACCATCAGCAATACACCTTATTATATATTTAAAGAGAATGACGAGGTGACACTCACCACCAACAAGGACTACGGACAGAACGGCATAGAGCCTAATACTTCGGCAGCAGTCACTATCAGTAGCAATTCCGCCACCACCGTGACCTTCGCCATGCCTGCTGCCGACATCAATGGTGTGAGATATTACAACACCGGCGTAGACTATATGGACTGGGATGACACGCAGAAGAAGCTCGTCAGCAAGAATACTGCCGATATCACCCCCACCGCTCCCAAGGTGTATATCCTCACCGGCGGCGGCGAAGCCAACCTCCCCGGTGGATGGTATGTAGCCAAAGGCGAAGTCAGTTACACCGGCAGGCTCACGTTTCATGGCGAAGCCCACCTCATCCTCGCCGACGGCTGCAACATGACCGTCTTATCCGACAAAGCCGGCGTAGAGGCCATATTTTTATATGAAAACTTACTCTCCGTCTACAGCCAGAGCGGGGGTACTGGCAGCCTTACTGCCACCGGCACAGACTGTGGAATTAGCGCCGGCGACATCACCATCAACGGCGGACAGGTGACCGCCACCAGCAGCTACCACGGCATCAACGCCAGCAATGACGTTATCATCAACGGCGGCATCGTCACCGCCAACGGCAACTCCAACGGCATCCTTGCCGATAAATACGTCACCATTAACGGCGGTCAGGTGTCCGCCACTGGCACCCGCGGCATCTGTGCCAATAAGGGTGACATCACCCTCGGTTGGAGCAAGTCCACGGACTTCATCAAGACCAACAAATACTCTATCCCATCTTCTAGAAGCGTGAAGACCGTTGCCGGCAAGCCCTTTATTGCTTATACCCCCGCTACAGACAATGACCCCGAGAGGGAGGCAGTACTTATCCAAGGTAAGGACGGCGGCGTGACCCTCGACGAAAATGCTGTCGAAGCCCTCGCCGGAAAAGTGCTGCGCCCCGCCGCCAGCAACGACGACGTCACTGTAAAATACCTCGATGCTGAAGGCACGGAGAAGAGCACCACCACCGACATCGTCTATGTGCTGCAAGGTAATACCAATGGTTACACCTCCCCCCCCCCCGGCTGGCACGTAGCCAAAGGCGAAGTCAGCTATACTGGCGCGCTCGCGTTTAATTTTGATGACGAAGTCCACCTCATCCTCGCCGATGGCTGCCAGATGAACGTCGGCACCGAGACTAATCCAATCGAAAAAATTGCCATCTCCAGTAATATAATTACCATCTACGGACAAACCAACGGCACAGGCACACTCAACGTCTATACTAACAATAAGGACGGCATCAACGCCTACGAAAACATCACCATCAACGGCGGACAGGTGACCGCCACCAGCAGCTGCCACGGCTACTTAGCCTACAGCATTAACTCCAAAAACATCACCATCAACGGCGGACAGGTGACCGCCACCGGCACCAACGCCAAGGGCATATACGCCCAAAACATCACCCTCGGTTGGAGCAAGTCCACGGACTTCATTAAGGCCAGCAGCTATCAGGGCAAAGTGAAGACCGCTGCCGGCAAGCGCTTCGTGGCATATAATGATGAGGGCACAGCCGCCAGCACCGTATTTGGCGACCTCACCTCAAGCGACCTGACGGCTCTCGCCGGCAAGACGCTGCATCCCCTTGATATCATCACCACGGGCGGTGAGAAATATGTCAGTGTCTGCAGTACCGACGGTGATTGGATGCTGATGGACGGCGTGAAGGCTTACGTGGTGACCGGCTACGACACCACGACCTGCACGGTGATACTGAGCGAGGCTCCCTTGGACGGCCTGCCCAATGGCGTGCCTGTGATCCTTATGAAGGATGCTGACGGCGACGGCTCGCCCGACGGCAACCTTGATCCCACGTTCACGCTGGTTGGTGCTTCTGTCGCAGAGGCGGAGGGTATCGAGAACAGCGTTCCAACCACCATCTCGCCCCTGTTTACTGCCGGCGACGGCACAAAGACGATGGCGGACTTGCTTTATGACGCCACCGGCTCTACCGACACGAGCGACTATCTGGCGTTCGTACTGGAGAAGGGCGTGTTCAAGCCCGTTGTGTTCTCTGAAAGCAGCGTACCTGCT
>JAFZUS010000213.1 GCA_017618275.1 Prevotella sp. | reverse complement strand
GTCAACTCTTTCAGGAAAAAGACAACCTTTTCAGTAAAGGTGTCAACGATTCCAGTAAAGTGTCAACTTGTTCAGAAAAACGACTGTCAACCACATCAGGAAAAGAGTAAATAACTGTCAACCGAAATCAGGAAAAGACAACTAAAACAGTCATTTAGTCATTAGTCATTAAGTAAAAATGAATTTTGAATATGAAAGAAGTAGAAATCAATAAGAACATGAAACTCAGCGAGCACTTTGGCCTCGCTGAGTTAACAAAGACCAGTTATCATCTGTTGGATGGGAATATTCCTTCTCATGTAGCCATCGAGAACCTTCGCAATATCTGCGAGAACTGGCTCGAAGACCTGAGGGCGACATACAACAAGTTGTATGTAATGAGTAATGAGAAATTAGTAATTAGTAATTGTGATTACTCTGATGCAGATAAAGAAGAAATCCCGGTGGTCATTACGAGTGGGTATCGCTCGGAGGAGGTGAATAGGCTCTGTGGAGGGGCGAAGGGTAGCAATCACCTGACGGGCTGCGCCGTAGATATCCGCTGTATGGGGCCTGAGCAGTTAATCCGCTATTCGAGCATCCTGCTGGATATCGCCGACGGCACCCGTCGCGACTTTGACGAACTCATCCACGAGAAGCGTGGCTCTACCTATTGGCTGCACTTCGCCGTGCGACCCAAGGATAATCGTCGCAAGATCCTCTTCGACATGCGCTGATAATAATAAAGAGGGTGTGCGCTATTTTGTGACACACCCTCTTATTAGATAAATTTCTCCCGCTCGACAAAAAAAATTATTATTTTTGTACTTACTTAATCGAAATTTTTGTATCTTTGCAGCCAAACAACAATTATGAAAACTAAAAATTTTAAGAGATGAAGCAAACCATTAAATTTTTAACGGCTCTGCTCATGCTTCTGATGAGTAGTACAGGGGCTTGGGCAGAAAAGACGGCATACGCTGTGCTGACGGACAATACCGACGGTGCTGATACCAAGACCCTGACCTTTAAGTATGAGGATTTTACACCTGACAACACGACGTCGTGGGATGTGACCAATACGGGGACCCTTCTTCCTAAATGGAATAGTGAAGGGGGAAACATCACACAGGTGGTGTTCGATCCATCCTTTGCCGATGCCCGACCGAAGACTTGCTACTGTTGGTTCAGTAGTTTACAAAATCTGACCACCATCACAGGCATTGAAAACCTGAACACCAGCGAGGTGACAAGAATGCGTTCTATGTTCTATTATTGCAGCAGCCTGACAAGTCTTGATTTGAGCCATTTCGACACCAATCAGGTTACAAACATGGGATATATGTTCTATGGCTGCGGCGGCCTGACGAGCCTCGACGTGAGCAACTTCAATACCAGCCAGGTGACAGATATGGGCGATATGTTCAATGGCTGCAGTAGCCTGACGAACCTCGACCTGAGTAGCTTCAATACCAGCAAGGTGGAATATATGAACAGTATGTTCGAAGGTTGCAGCAGCCTGACGAGCCTCGCTATTGGTAGTGGGTTTACGGTTCGTGGCGGAATTAATACGGAGGATATGTTCTCTGGTTGCTCCAATCTCGATAATGGTACGCTGAAGGTGATTGGCACGGTGGAACCAGACATCGCTCAGGATATCTTCGGTGTGTTTACCGACGGTACGCTGATTACCGATAAAGCTCTGGAGAGTACCATTGATGACGATTGGAAGGGCGGATCGTTCACCACCGTGAAGCGTATGACGGCCTACGCCGTGCTGACGGGTGGGGGCTCTAACAAGACCCTGACCTTTAAGTGTGAAGAGCATACGTTAGGTGCCAACGAGTGGGATGTTTCCAATACGGGAGGCTCTCTTCCTGAATGGTTTAGTGAAAGGGAAAACATCACACAAGTGGTGTTCGAATCCTCCTTTGCCGATGCCCGACCCAAGACTTGCCACAGTTGGTTCTGGATTTTCCGAAATCTGACCACCATCACAGGCATTGAAAACCTGAACACCAGCCAGGTGACAACAATGGCTTCTATGTTCGCTGGTTGCAGCAGCCTGACGAATCTTGATGTGAGTCATTTCAATACCAGCCAGGTGACAGATATGAGCTATTTGTTTTATGGTTGCAGCCGCCTGACGAGCCTCGACGTGAGTAGTTTCAACACCAGCGAGGTGACATATATGGAATGTATGTTCGCTGTTTGCAGCAGCCTGACGAGTCTCGACCTGAGCAGTTTCAATACCAGCCAGGTGACAGATATGAGCTATATGTTCTTAGATTGCAGCAGCCTGACGAGCCTGAGTATTGGTAAGGACTTTACGGTTGGTGGCGGAACTGATACCGATGACATGTTCTCTGGTTGCACAGCCCTCGAAAATGGTACACTTATTGTTAAGGGCACATCGGCTCCAAGCATCGCCAAGGATATCTTCGGTGTATTCACCAACGGTACACTGGTGACTGCTATTTCGCAAACTGATTTAGGATATACTGGGCCTGATGCTGATGGCAAATACACTTGGAAGGGTGGAAAGTTTAATAAGTCAATGAAGTTGACGAACAACCTCGGGGCGAACGTCACGGTGACCTTCTACAAGAGCGCCGCTGAACCCACAGAAGCCTTTGCGGATGCCCCAGGCGACGAAGCCGATATAGCCAACGGCGGCGACTGGATCGTGATGCACATCGTGCCTGCTGATGGCTACTGGACTGATGCACAGTTGCTCATGGCCTCGGAGGCTGTTGCCGGCTACTGGACCGACGCACAACTGCCGATGACTCAGGAGGCTGCTGTCTCGCTGGCCCGTGCGAAGGCCCCGGGCTTAGACCTCGGACAGATACCGACACTGCTGAAGCGCGACACCTATACTGATACAGAGGGTACCCACGACCGCCAGGACGGTGCCGGCTGGTACTACTACCAGATACCTGCCGACCACACCCCTGCTGCCGGCTACACCACGAGCACCATCGAGGGCTATGTGGTGCCGAAGTTCGACCTCATGTCGGATACACCTGCGCCAGAAATAAGTGAGGATAAGAAGAAATATACTTTCAAGGCTCTTCCCGACTGGTCGGTCGAGGTCACTCTCGACGATGTGAGTTTCACTTGTACAGGAACCCCCCAATGCCCGAAAATCACTAATGAAAAACTTGAGGTGAAGAAGGGTAATAACGTCATTGTGACCTTTACCAATGTCAGTGATCACATTACGACATCTGGCACAGCAACCGATGCCGGTACGGATCATGCCTTTACCATTGGTGCTGTCGCCAATAGTATCTTTGCCAACAGCAGGAACTTGACATTCAGCATCGGCGAGGTCCCGGCTTCCATAACTGTTAATACTGAATCTTTGGAATTGGAGATTGATGACACTTATACAATAGTTGCCACCACCACTCCTGAAGGCTTGCCCGTTACTTATGTCCCTGACGATTCGGGAATTTATTGCGTCGATGTGAATGGTAATGTTACTGCTTTGAGGGTGGGTGTTGGGTCAATACTTGTTAAAGTTGGCGGTGACGGTGTATATGCTGTTGACAGCAAGACTATTACCGTGCATGTGACAAAAACCCTTGACGAGAACAATATTACGCTCGACATCCCGACGGGCGGCTACGTCTATGACGGTACTCCCAAGGAGCCCACCGTCACCGTGAAGTACGGCAACAAGACTTTCACCAAGGGAACGGACTACAACGTCACATATTCTAATAATGTGAATGCAGGTGAGAATACCGCCACTGTCACGGTCACTGATATCCCCGGCGGTGACTATAACGTCAGCGGTACGAAGACTTTTAGCATTGCCAAAAAGGATTTGACTGTGACAGCCAAAGACCAGACCATCGACTACGGCACGGAAATCGCCACTGGTGTGGCCCAGGTGACGGCCAACGGACTGCTGGGAACCGACGCCGTGAGTAGCGTCACGCTGACAGCCTCGACGACTGAGATGACCTCCACCGGCACCATCACTGCCAGTGATGCTGTCATCAAGAATGACGAGACGGACGTGACGGCCAACTATGAGATCAAGTATGAGCCCAGTGCGCTCATCATCGAGTATGCTATGACGCTGGCGGCAGGCTACGCCACATTCTGCTCGCCCTTCGACCTGCAGTTGCCTGACGGGCTAAAGGCCTACACCGTGAGCGCCGTCGGCGACAAGAGTGTGGAACTGACCGAGCAGACGGCCATCGGCAAGGACGTGGCGATGATACTGCATGCTGAGGCGGCAGGAACCTATAAACTGAGGAAGGGCGAAGCGCAGACCTTCATTAGCGTGCCAGACTTCGTGGGTGTGACCAGTGCCGCCGGCACCGACGTCAGCACCGTCGCCGGCGAGGTGTATATCCTGAAGAACGGACAGTTTGTCTGGGGGCGCACCGGCGTGGTCCCACAGTATCGCTGCTATCTGGTGCTCGGCAGTACAGCCGGTGCCCGTAGCCTGAGTCTCGTGATCGCTGGTGATACGAACGGTATCGACCATCTCCTGTGGTCGGACGAGGATGATGATAGTTGGTACACGCTGGACGGACGGAAGTTGGAGGGGAAGCCCACGGTGAAGGGTCTCTACATCATGATACCTGCCAATGACCGCTCAAAGGGAAAGACTGTGATGATTAAATGATGAAAGGAGGACAAGACTATGAGATATATGAATAATTTGATCGGAAGAAATATAGCCACCATGCTGTTTGCCCTGATAAGTCTGACAGGGTGGGGCGCAACCGTAACAATCGACGATAATCTGGCGCACGGTAAAATCACGTCGTCGGTCAGTGGCACAAAGGCGACGTTGACAGCCGAACCTGCTGACGGCTATTTCCTCTGCTTCGACGACCTGACGGTAAAGGCATTTACCGACGCAGGCGGCGCAGAGGGTCGTCGTCGGGCTCCCATTCCCATCTACGACATCGAGGTGACGAACAATGGCGACGGCACCTATACGTTCGATATGCCGGATGAGGGCTATGATGTATTTGTGACCGCCGTGTTCCGTCAAGCCTCGGTGACGCTGCCCGCTGGACCGTTTACCTATAACGGCAGTGCCCAGACACCGGCACCCACCGTCAAGATCGGCGGTGCGCCGCTGACTGTCAGCACGGACTACAGCGTAGGCTACAGCGACAACACGAACGTCGGCACAGCCACCGTCACAGTGACCGGCAAGGGCAAGTACTTCGGTACAGCCACCTCCACCTTCACCATCGGTCAGCAGACGCTGACGATTACGGCCAAGCCGAAGACCATCACCTACGGCGATGCACCGGACAACGACGGTGTGACATACAGCGGCTTCGTGGGCACGGAGACAGCAGCCGTTCTTGGCGGTACGCTCGCCTATGCGTACAGTTATGTGCAGTACGGTGATGTGGGCGACACCTACACGATTACGCCCAGCGGCCTGACCTCGACGAACTACGCCATCACCTATACGGCCGGCACACTGAGCGTCGGCCAGAAGGAGATAGGTCTGAGTTGGACGAACACGGCTCCTGTCTATACCGGCAGTGCGCTGGCCCCGACGGTCTCGGCCACGGGCCTGGTGAACGGCGACGAGATCGGTGTGACCGTGACCGTTGCCGGCGAGCATTCCGCCGTTGGCAACTACACCGCTACGGCCTCCGCTTTGACGGGTACGAAGGCCGGCAACTACAAACTGCCCGCCGCCAACACCTGTGCCTTCAGCATTGTGGAGGCTGGCATGAGCGGCATCGCTGCAACGGGCTACAGCAACACTTACGACGGTGCGGCCCACGGCATCACCGTGAACGCTCCTGCCGGAGCCACGGTGAAATACCGCACGACGGCAACGGGCGACTATGGCCTGACGGAGAACCCGACGTTCACCGATGTCTGCGACGAGACCGTGTACTATCAGGTGACGAAGAGCGGCTACACCGCCGTCACCGGCAGTGCGAAGGTGACCATCACGCAGAAGGCACTGACCATCACCGCCAATAACCAGACTGTGAACTACGGCACGGCCATCACGAAGGGTACGGACCAGGTGACTGTGGAGGGACTGGTGAAAGGAGATGCGCTGACAGACATCACACTGACAGCATCGACTACCATCGTGACAACCGCGGGCTCCATCACGCCCAGTGCCGCCGTCATCAAGAACGGTGACAACGACGTGACGGCCAACTATGACATCACCTATAAGAAAGGCACCCTGACCATCAACGTCTCTGATGCAGCCTCGGCCGTCGTCACCGCCAACGACCTTACGTACGACGGCACGGCACAGGATCTCGTCACCATAGGAGCCATTACTTACGGCGCTACCGGCAGAGCGGCCGATGTGGTGTTCTACGAAAACGCCACCAGCACGACGCCTCTGACGGCCGTTCCACAGGGAACCGATGCCGACACCTATGACGTATATTACGAGGTGAAGCCCGATGCAAACCATACTGCCCCTGCCCGTACAAAAGTCACCGTGACCATCGGTCAGAAGGCACTGACGATCACGGCCGACGAGAAGAGCAAGGTATATGGCGACCGCGACCCGAGGCTGACTTACACGTATGATGGACTTGTTGGCACGGATAAGATCGATGGTGCGCTGAGTCGCGCGGATGGAGAGAATGTCGGCACCTATGCCATCGCCCAAGGCTCGCTGAGCGCCGGCGGCAACTATTCCATCACCTACAAAGAAGCCTACCTGACCATCATGAAGGCGCGTGTTGGCGTGACCATCACTGGTCATAAAAACTCGGCGCCCTACGACGGTAAGAATCACAGAGTGAACGGCTATGACGTGAGTATCAATAACCCGCTCTATAACGTAACGGACTTCACCTTCAACGGTACGGCCGAGGCCAACCGTACGGATACCGGTACGACCAATATGGGTCTGAAAAGCGATATGTTCGTGAATAATAACCAGAACTTCGAAGTGACCTTCATCGTCGATACCGACGGCTACCAGGAAATCGTTCCGATCAATGTCACCGTGACCATCACCGGCCACAATGATGTGTCGATCTACGACAACAAGGAGCACACTGTGAGTGGCTACGACGTCGCGTTCAGCACTCCGGTCTATAAGGAAGATTACTTCACCTTCAACGGTACGGCCAAGGCGAAGCGTACGGAGGTGGGTACGACCTATATGGGACTGGCTGCCAACCAGTTCGCGAACACTAACAAGAATTTCAATATTGTGAGATTCAACGTGACCGACGGCTACCAGACCATCACTTCGGTTACCGACGTGGTGGTCACCATCATCGGTCATAGAAACGCGACCGACTACGACGGTAAGAATCACAGCGTGAGCGGCTACGACGTGGAAATCAGCAACCCGCTCTACAAGGAGAGCGACTTCACCTTCAGCGGCAAGGCTGAGGCCAGCCGTAAGGATGTCGGTAAGTCCAATATGAGACTCGACGCCTCGCAGTTCAAAAATACGAACCCAGATTTCACCAATGTGAGATTCAACGTGACCGACGGCTATCAGGAAATCATTGCCATCAGTGTCGTCGCGACCATCACGGGCCAAAAAAACGAAGTGATCTACGACGGTACGGAGCACGTGGTGGAAGGCTATAACGTCGTGTTCAGCAATCCGGTTTGTACGGCAGCAGACATCGCCTTCAGCGGCACGGACGTGGCGTCGCTCATCGATGTCGGTACGGTGAACATGGGACTTGCTCCCGAACAGTTTGCAAACGTCAACAATAACTTCGAAAGCGTGTTGTTCAGAGTGATCGACGGCTACCAGACCATCCGCCCGAAGATGGCTGTGGTCAACGTCACCGTCAAACCAAAGACCTACGACGGCAAGCCCGATGCCGAGGTGAGTGGGACTATCGATGGACTTGTACCATGGGAGAAAGCGACCGTCATCGTGTCGGGTAAGTTCGACAATGAGGAACCCGGCACCGACAAGAGGGTGGCGCTGAGCGTTGAGGTGGTGTGGGATTCAGCCAAGCCGACCAATTACCTGGTCGTCGATATTCCCAGCGAGGCCAGGGGCACCATCATCGACCGTCGTAAAAGTGGTATCGAGGTGATACGGAACGACACCGGCGAACCGGTGGCCAACGACGCCTACCTGACCGAGATGCCTGACGGGACGCTGCGCGTCGACCAGATCAACATCATCAGCCCCGATGCTGAAATCGGCATCGCCAGTGGCGTGAGCATCTGTCTCCCTGCCACACTGAAGAAACCTGACGGTACGACGGGCGCTATCTGTGGCGTGGCCAGCGACATCATCAAGACCGATGCCAACGTGCCCGTGACGGATATCTATATGCCTGACACCGAGAAGCCTATCGACGTGGGCAACCAGGCCTTCCATCTCAACGCCGACAAGCGCACGACGGCCCGTATACATACATCGCTGGCACTGCTCGCCGACTATGCCCTGTCGGCCGGCCTGAAGGCCGAATACGAGGCCGGCAATGTGATGGGCGTGGGCGCCATCACGGCTGCTACACACTACTGGACCTTCTCGTCGGCTGTCGACGTCGTGGTGCCTGAGGGCGTGACGGCCTATACCTGTCAGACCGATGGACCGGATGCCGTCGCTGCCGTCGCCATCACCAGTACAACGGCTGTCGTTGACGGCAAGGAGCGTGTCATCGTGAAGGCCAACAACGGTGTGATGATGGGCGGTGCGCCGGGCACCTACGACCTGGTGGCATGGCCCAGCGCCGACCGTCCCAACGGCATGACGCCTACGACGGAAGATGCCAAAAGTTACGAAGGCAACATGCTGGTGCCCGCCATCGTGGAGACCCACTTCGAGCCATCAGAGTACTACATATTATATAATAACACCTTCCACGAACTGGAGCCTGGTGACGACACCTCCGTCCCGGCTGGTAAGGCCGTGCTGCGCAAGAGCAGTCCTAATATGGGCCGCATCCTGAGCATCCACAACGAGACCAGCGGCATCCGTTCTGTCTATGACGACAGTCGGGTAGGGGAAGGCCAGTGGTACTCCCTCGACGGTCGCCGTCTCAACGGCAAGCCCACAGCCAAAGGACTCTACATCCATAACGGCAAAAAGGTAATCATCAAGTAAAATCATAAAAACAACAATAAAATGAAGAACAAAAGCATTTTCAAGTCCATGGCCCTGACACTGATGGTGGCAGGCGCCTTCATCAGCAGTGCCTGCACGGACTACAGTAAGGATATCGACGAAGTCAACCAGCGTGTCGATAACCTCGAGAAGCGTGTCAACAACATGGAGGTAGTCCAGAACAACGTGAACAGCAACATCACTGCCCTCTCGCAGATTGTGAATAACATCAGCAACGGCGGTTATGTGGAGGGTATCGCCGAGACCGAGGACGGTTACACCCTGACATTCAGCAACGGCAAGACGGTCGCCATCCATCAAGGTAAGGATGGCAAAGACGGTAAGGACGGCGTCGATGGAAAAGATGGTAAGGACGGTGCTGACGGCAAGGACGGCAAGGACGGTGCCGACGGTAAAGACGGTAAGGACGGCGTTGATGGTAAGGACGGTGTCGACGGGAAGGACGGTCAGGATGCTGTCGTACCGATGATTGGCGTCAAACAGGATACCGACGGCAACTGGTATTGGACCCTCAATGATGAGTGGCTGAAGGATGCCGACGGCAACAAGGTGCGTGCCAACGGTATCGACGGCAAGGACGGCTCTGGGGCTGGCGCTGACGGTAAAGACGGTCAGGACGGTAAGGATGGCGTCGACGGCAAGGACGGCAAGGACGGTAAGGACGGAGCCGATGGTAAAGACGGTAAAGACGGCATCGACGGTCAGGACGGAGCCGATGGTAAAGACGGTAAAGACGGTGTCGACGGAAAAGATGGCGTGACGCCCCAACTCCGTATCAATGCCACTTCCAACGAATGGGAGATCTCCTACGACAACGGCACGACCTGGACATCGCTCGGCGTGAAAGCCACTGGTGAAAAGGGTGATCAAGGCGACCCCGGCATCACGACCGTCACCGGCGACCCGCTCTTCAAGAGCATCACCGTGGGCACGGATCTGGTGACCTTCGAACTCTCCAACGGAACCGTCTTTGAACTGCCGCTTTACGACAGTTTCAAGAAAGTGCGCGACCGTCTGCAGTCGATGGTCTATGTACCTGACTACTTCGACGGACAGATCGGTGTGACCAACGGCACGGACCTCACGCTGCGCTACAACGTGAAGCCTGCCTCAGTGGCCACCTATCTCGCTGCACATACCGACGCCATGAAGTTTGTGGGCGAGGACGTGACCATCACACGTGCCACAAAGGCCGGTCTCACCATCAACAGTGCGACTCACGACGGCAACGGACTGCTCACGCTCAACGTCACACCTGCAGGCTTTGAGGCACAGGCCGGCTATGCCTTCGCCCTCGACATCGAGGCCGACGGTAGCAGTTACCGGACAACCTATACACCGGCATTCCTCATCGTACAGCCCGAGAAGATCGCCATCGGCGTCAACGGACTCTACTTCGGTATGGGGACGGTGACAGCAGGTCAGTATCTGCAACTCTTCACTGTGTTCTTCCCTGACTACGCCACCAGTCGTGGTATCACATGGACGAGCAGTGACACCAGCCTGGCCACCGTCAACCAGTCGGGTATCGTGGCTGTCATCGGCAATGCTCCCAACGGTGAGTTCACCATCACGGCCGAGACAACGAACGGTAAGAAAGCCACACTGGCGCTGAAGATTGTGGACGAGAAACTGCAGATCGACACCGACCAGTTGAAGCAGTCTATGGCCCAGTGAGGTTTTTCCCCACAGCGTGGGTCTTTCCTTTGGAAATGAAAAAGTTCGTCAAAATTTGAAAAAAAAGTGCATACGATGTGAGAGTATTGGTTTTTTTTGTTACCTTTGCAATTTATAAGGTTACAACTTACTCAAGTACGAAATGAAAAAGAAGATCCAATTCAGTCTCGTATACAGAGACATGTGGCAGTCGAGCGGAAAGTTCCAGCCCCGTAAAGACCAGTTAGAGCGCATTGCGCCAGTAATTATCGACATGGGGTGTTTCGCCCGTGTGGAAACCAATGGTGGTGCCTTTGAGCAGGTGAACCTGATGGCAGGTGAGAACCCCAATGCTGCTGTGAGAGCCTTTTGTAAGCCATTCAACGAGGTCGGCATCAAGACACACATGCTCGACCGTGGCCTGAACGCCCTGCGTATGTATCCTGTGCCCGACGATGTTCGCGCCCTGATGTATAAGGTGAAACATGCCCAGGGTGTCGATATCACCCGAATCTTCTGCGGTCTGAACGATACCCGTAACATCATTCCCAGCATCAAGTGGGCCAAGGAAGGTGGGATGACACCGCAGGCTACCCTGTGTATTACCACCTCGCCTGTGCATACTGTTGACTACTATGCGGCCATTGCCGACGAGGTGATTGCCGCTGGGGCCGAGGAGATTTGTCTGAAGGATATGGCCGGTATCGGACAGCCCGCCATGTTAGGTGCGCTGACGAAGGCCATTAAGACCAAGCATCCCGATATTATCATCCAGTATCACGGTCACTCTGGCCCAGGCTTGTCGATGGCCAGCATCTTAGAGGTTTGTAACAATGGAGCCGACATTATCGATACCGCCATTGAACCCCTCTCTTGGGGTAAGGTACATCCTGATATCATCTCTGTTCAGTCGATGCTCAAGAACGAAGGTTTTGAGGTGGCAGAACTCAACATGAACGCCTATATGCAGGCCCGCACGCTGACACAGGAGTTCATTGACGACTGGTTGGGCTATTTCATCAATCCAGCCAACAAGCACATGTCTTCGTTGCTTCTGGGTTGTGGATTGCCCGGCGGAATGATGGGTTCGATGATGGCCGACCTCGGTGGTATCCAGACCATGATCAACAAGTTGCGTGTCCAGAAGGGTGAGGCCGAACTGACGATGGACGACATGCTCGTGAAACTCTTCAACGAGGTGGAGTATGTATGGCCGCGTGTGGGCTATCCCCCACTGGTGACACCATTCTCGCAGTATGTGAAGAACATCGCCCTGATGAACCTTCTCACCATCGAACAGGGCAAGGGACGCTTTGTGATGATGGACGATGCCATGTGGGGTATGATCCTCGGCAAGTCCGGAAAGATACCAGGCACCATCGATCCGGTGCTCGTGGAACTGGCTCAGAAGCAGAATCGCGAATTCACCGACGTCGACCCGCACACCCTGTTGGAGAATGCTCTCGACGGTTTCCGCAAGGAGATGGATGAGAACGGCTGGGAGTACGGTCAGGACGATGAGGAACTATTCGAACTGGGTATGCACCCCGAGCAGTACCGTGCCTTTAAGAGCGGACAGGCCAAGAAACAGTTCCTGGCCGACCTCCAAAAGGCAAAGGATGCGAAGTTGGGTGGTGGCAAGAAGATCTCGCAGGAAGAGATTGATGCGCTGAAGCACGCCAAGGCCGATGCCGTGAAGAGTCCGTTGGATGGACAACTCGTATGGAGTTTCGGTGGCGAGGGCGTACCCGCTGCCTGCATCGAGCCGTTCATTGGCCAGAAATATAAGGAGGGTGATATCTTCTGTTACTTACAGACGAAGTGGGGTGAGATTGTTGAGATTCCCGCTGCCTTAGGTGGTAAATTGGTGGATAT
This sequence comes from Prevotella sp., assembly GCA_017618275.1. GTDB lineage: Bacteria > Bacteroidota > Bacteroidia > Bacteroidales > Bacteroidaceae > Prevotella. The sequence continues at coordinate 42,198 of JAFZUS010000213.1, read as the reverse complement.
CAGCGTGAAGCCCGGACAGAAAATCCGTCAGGGTGACACCATCGCATGGATAGAGCGTGAGGCATAATGGACTATCAGTCAATCATCGATAAGTACTATCCGTCGGAGAATGAACTCCGACGGATATTGCTGATACACTCCCGTCAGGTGGCTGACCGTTGCCTGAAGATTGCCATAGCGCATCCTGAATTGAGACTCGACGAGGAGTTCTTGGAGGAGGCTGCCATGCTGCACGACATCGGCATCTTCCGTTGCGATGCACCCAGTATCCAGTGCTTCGGCACAGAACCCTATATCCGTCATGGATTCATCGGCGGACAGATTCTCCGTAGTGAAGGATGGGAGCGCCATGCGCTGGTTTGTGAACGGCACACTGGCACAGGACTGAGTCGCGAACAGATAGAGCGTCAACAACTGCCGTTGCCCTTGGATGTCCGTTTCGAGCCAGAGGCATTGGAGGAACAAGTGGTCTGCTATGCCGATAAATTCTATTCGAAGACGCATCCAGAGCGCGAGCGCACGGTAGTCGAAGCCGCCCAGAGTCTGGAGAAGTTCGGTCAGGAGGGTGTCAGCCGTTTCCTTGGATGGGCAAAAATGTTTGAATAACGTTAAAATATCCGCAAATCAGCGGATATTCGTTTTTTTTGCTGTACCTTTGCAACCGTGAAACAGAAATCTGTTACTCTGTCGATACTCTGCGCCTTCATCCTGATGATGGCGTGCACAACTTCTACGTTGCCTCCGGGGAAAATTCCAGAGGTAGTGCAGTCGGGTAGAGTGGTGTCGTTGCCTGAAATCAAGACACCCTCGATAGCGGCAGATTCTGTGACCCTTCCAGCCTTGCTTGATAGTATCAGTGGAAGTCAGGAGAAAGGTGACGACTCTCTTACAGATACTGAGGTTCCGCAGGACACGATTGTTCCTCCTGGGGCTGAGGCGGCTATCAAGATCAAGCGTGACACCACGACGATGGACTCTATCGAACTGGCCATCTACAAGCACAATAAGGCCGTCGACGACTCGTTGGCACGTGATAGCATCAACAAAAGACGTAAGAACGGTATTGATGCGCCCGTTGAGTATTCTGCCGACGACTCGCTCACTTATGATGCCTCCAACGCCACCGCTCATCTCTATGGTAACTCGAAGGTGAAATATACGAATATGGATTTGGCCAGCGAGAACATCCACATGAACCTCGATAGCAATGTGGTCTATGCTACGGGTAAGATGGACTCCACCACGCAGCAACTCACTGGTACCCCAGTCTTTAAGATGGGTAGCGACCAATATGAGCAGACGGAGATGATGTTCAACTTCAAGACCAAGAAAGGCTTTATTACTGATGTCTATACCCAACAGGAGGACGGTTATCTGACCAGTGAGCACTCCAAGCGTGGTGCTGACGGGGAGATGTTCCTCGAACACGGACGCTATACCACTTGTGACGACCCCCATCCCGACTTCTACATTGCCATGTCGCGTGCCAAGGTTCGTCCAGGCAAGGATGTCGTGTTCGGTCCTGCCTATCTGGTGGTGGCCGATGTGCCGTTGCCGTTGGCTATCCCCTATGGTTTCTTCCCCTTTACCAAGAGTTATTCCAGTGGATTTATCATGCCGACATACGGCGATGAGACATCACGTGGATTCTACCTGCGCGATGGTGGCTACTACTTCGCCGTGAGCGACAAGATGGACCTGAAACTCCTGGGCGAGATTTATACCAAGGGCTCTTGGGGCCTCTCAGCCGCCTCGAACTATAGGAAGCGCTATAAGTACAACGGTTCTTTCTACTTCAACTACCAGAATACCATCAATGGTGAGAAGAACATGCCCGACTACTCCAAGACGACCAGTTTCAAACTCCAGTGGCGTCACTCGCAGGATGCTAAGGCCAACCCCTACAAAACCCTGACGGCCAGTGTGAACTATGCTTCGCAAAGTTTCGAGCAAAACAACCTCACGTCAATGTACAACCCCCAGGCTATGACTCAGACCACCCGAACCTCGTCAATCAACTGGAGCACTAGGTTCTCCAGTATCGGACTGTCGCTGAGCATGCAGGCCGACGTGGCGCAGAACATGCGCGACTCAATCCTTGAGATGACCCTGCCCAACATGAGCATCTCACTGGCGCGGTTCTACCCCTTCAAGCGCAAGAAAGCCGCAGGCAAGGAGCGCTGGTACGAGAAGATCAATATGAGTTATACTGGTACGTTCAACAACCGTATCAAGACCAAGGAGAGTCAACTCCTGCATTCCAGTTTCACCAAGGACTGGCAGAACAACATGAGGCACTCCATACCTATCCAGGCCAGTTTCACGGCGTTTGGTTATCTGAGCATCAACCCCTCGTTTACACTTACTGACCAGACATCGTTTATCAAGCAGTCGAAGCGGTGGGATGAGGCTAATCAACAGGAGATCACCGACACCATTAGTGGATTCTATAATGTCTACAACTGGGACATGAGTGTGTCGCTCTCCACGAAACTCTATGGCTACTGGATTCCCAACCGTAAACTCTTCGGCGACAAGATCGACCAGATCCGTCATGTCATCACTCCGAAGGTCAGTTTCTCCTACCATCCTGACTTCGGTGCCTCGCGCTATGGCTACTACGAGACTTACCAGAAGACAGATGCCGACGGTAACGTATCGCTGGTGGAGTATTCACCTTATAATGTCGGTGGCGTATCTGCTCCCTCAAAGGGCATTTCCGGAAGCATCAATGTCGACATAGGAAACAACCTCGAGATGAAGATGAGAAACAAGGATGACTCGCTGAAGAAGATCTCCCTCATCGACGAATTAGGATTCTCGATGAGTTATAACATGGCAGCGAAGGTTCGTCCGTGGAGCGATCTCAACACCCGTCTGCGACTGAAACTCTCGAAGCGTTACACTTTCAACCTCAATGCCGTCTTTGCCTCCTATGTATATGAAGCCGACAGTGTGGGCGCTACACCACGAATCAGTGAGCATACTACCTATTGGGGACAAGGTAAGATTGGTCGTTTCCAGGGTATTACGCAGAGTCTCTCCTATACCCTCGACAACCAAAAACTCACTAATCTCTTCAAGCGTCTGCGTGGCGAGAAGGTCGATAAAGACAATGACAAGGACGATAAAGACAAAGAGGACGACGATGAGTGGGATAATGGGGTGGAAACCAATATTGACAAGGAGATGGAGCGAGGCAAGCATGGTGCAAAAGCCAAGGTAAAGGCCGATACCGATGAGGACGGCTATATGGCTTTCTCGCTACCCTTCTCTCTCTCCATCGGTTACAGTATCTCAATGCGTGAGGGCAACACGAATTTCAACTACGAGAGGATGCGCTATCCCTATGTGTTCAACCAGAACTTGAATGTCAGTGGTAATCTCCGCCTCAGTGAGGGCTGGAACATCAATTTCTCCAGCGGCTACGACTTCGACAATAAAAAGATCTCCATGACCGTCGCCTCACTCTCACGCGATCTGCATTGCTTCAACATGTCGTGTCAGGTGACGCTCTTCCCCTATACCAGTTACAACTTCTCCTTCCGTTGTAACGCGGCCACCCTTACCGACGCCCTTAAGTACGACAAGCGCAGCGGCTATACCAATGCCGTGCAGTGGTACTAAGAAGAACGTCAAAGGAATAACGTCAGAGTTTCATGAGTTCGTTGAGGGATTCCTCCTCACCGACAATCCAGATGATATCGCCTTCCTGGAATTTCCTGTTGGGTTTGAAGGGCGACAGGCTTTCCTTGCCTTCCTCCAGACCGACGACCATACAACTGTAGAGGTCGCGGATCTTGCTCTCGATAAGAGTCTTGCCGATGAAGGGACTATCGCTGCCGATAATCATCTGGCGCAGTTTCATTTCACGGCTCTCCAAATCGGGATCCTCGCCAATAAGACTGTTCTGCAGGGCCTCGCGGAAGGTAGAGAACTGCTGGTCACTACCGATGACTTGCAGGACATCGTTTGGGAAGATGACATAGTCGCCGTCAGGGATGTTCAAACGCCATCCGCCACGCAGGATACTACTCACGTGGACACCATATTTCTGTCCTAAGTTCAGTTGCTTGAGCGTCTGCCCCATCCAGCCGCTGTTACTGGGAACCTCAAAGTCGGCGATGTGGATATCACGGTCCAGCAACTTGCCTTCGTAGAGCGGACGTTTCTTTCCATGTACCTGTGCCTCGATGTCGCGACTACGCAGGTTGAGGATGAAGAGGCGCTCCAAAGAGATACTCCTTTTCTTGATCCAGCGCGAGAGGACAATCAATCCTATAACAACGAATCCAATGGTGATGATCAGGGCATTGGCGAAATGAGTCAGATAGTGACAGATATAGAAGATGAAATTGACGGCAAAGATGACACGCACGAGGATGGTAAACATCAGTGGCAGACGGTTGCGGTTGCTCTTTGCCCAGAGGGCCTTCCACTCCTCGCTTTTGTTCTTTTTCATGACCATTGCACGGAGGAATGGAGCGATGAACAGTATAGTGAGCACACCAGTGATGGTGTTGGCATAGATGCGCAGATCCTCACCGGGCAACAGTTTCTGCATGAACGGCAGCGCGAAGGTGAACATCAGTGCAATAACGGCTGAAGAAAGGATGGAGTAGACAAACGTATTCATTGCCATCTGTGTCAGCAACTGCTTCCACAGACTGTTCTCCTGTGCACCCGTCTGGTTCATCGACAGGTGGTTCATCGATTGGATGAGTTTGTTGGGTAGTCGTTTCTCCAGATGGTTATAAACCGGTGTGGCAAACCGTATCATGTAAGGTGTGAGGAATGTCGTAATAACGGATACGGCCACCACTACCGGATAGAGGAAATCGCCAATGACGTGGAGCGAGAGGCCCAGTGAGGCGATGATAAATGAAAACTCACCGATCTGAGCCATTGAGAATCCGCATCGGATGGCTGACTTCAGGCTCTCGCCTCCCACCATGAAGGAGAAGGTGCCGAAAATAGCCTGTCCTACGAGGATGGTCATGACCAGTAGGAAGATAGGCAAGGCGTATTCCACGAGGATCATCGGGTCGACGAGCATACCCACCGACACGAAGAAGATTGCACCGAAGAGGTTCTTCACGGGCTCCACCAGTTTGATGATCTTTTCAGCCTCGATGGTCTCTGCCAGGATACTGCCCATGATAAAGGCACCGAAGGCAGAGGAGAAACCAACCTCAGCAGAGAATACTGCCATCGCACAGCAGAGTCCTAACGATACGATGAGCAACACCTCGTTGTTGATGAGGTATCTGACACGTCGTAGGAAAATGGGAATGGCAAAGATTCCGACGACCAGCCAGAGCACGAGGAAGAACACAATCCTCCAGATGCTGTTGATCATCTCGCCACCGCCCAATTCCTTACCGCTGGCGATGGCACTCAGCAGTACCATCATGACGATGGCGAGGATGTCTTCCAGTATCAGCACACTCATCACGCGTCCGGCAAATTGCTGCTGTCGGAGTCCCAGGTCGTCAAAGGCTTTGTATATAATGGTTGTCGATGACATGGCGAGCATACCGCCCAGAAAGATGCAGTCCATCTTGGCCCATCCGAAAAGGTGACCCACGATGATGCCCAACATCATCATACAGAAGATGGTGGTACACGTGGTGATGATCGGCGAGGCGCCCATCTTCAGGATTTTCTTGAATGAGAAGTCAAGTCCCAGTGAGAAAAGCAGGAACATCACACCGAGGTCTGACCAAAGATGGATGTTCTCCAAGTCGACAACCGATGCCGTATAGGGCATGTGGGGACTCACCAGAAAACCAGCCACGACATAACCTAAAACCAACGGTTGTTTGAGTTTCTTGAACAACAGCGTCACGATGCCAGCAACAACCAGTATCAGCGCCAGGTCATTTACCAATGCTGGAATTTCTCCCATAAGTGTAGTCCTTAGTTGTTAAAGTCGGCTACGATTTCGCATATCTTCACGATGACCTGCATGGCTTTCTCCATCGACTGGATGGAAACGAACTCATACGGGCCGTGGAAGTTGACACCACCAGCGAAGATGTTGGGGCAGGGGAGACCCTTGAACGAGAGTTGCGCACCATCGGTACCGCCTCGGATGGGTCGTACCTTCGGAGCCACCTCGCAGGCCTGCATGGCATGCAGTACGATATCGATGACATGCATCTGCGGGTCAATCTTCTCCTTCATATTATAATATTGGTCCTTCACCTCACAGATGACGGTTCCCTCACCGTATTGCTCGTTCATCCTGTCGGCACAGCGCTGGATAAAGCGCTTGCGGTCTTCGAAGATCTCTCTGTCGTGGTCGCGGATGATGTAACTCATCTTGGCCTCCTCGATGTTCGACTGGATGCCCAACAGGTGGTAGAATCCCTGATAGCCTTCCGTTGTCTCCGGTGTCTCGTCAGCAGGCAGCATCTTGGCAAACTCCGCAGCCAGGGCGTTGGCGTTCACCATTTTCCCTTTGGCATAGCCTGGATGTACGCTGATGCCCTTGATGGTGATCTTGGCTGAAGCGGCGTTGAAATTCTCGAACTCCAGTTCGCCCAGGTCACCGCCATCCATCGTGTAGGCCCATTCGCAACCGAACTTCTCCACATCGAAGTGGTGGGCACCCATGCCGATCTCCTCGTCGGGATTGAAGGCGATACGGATGTCACCGTGACGGATCTCCTTGTGGTCGCGCAACCAGCACATGGCCTGCACGATCTCTGCGATACCGGCCTTGTCGTCGGCCCCCAACAGCGTGTGGCCGTCGGTCACGATGAGATCCTCGCCCGTATGGTGCAGCAGTTCTGGGAATTTCTTCGGACTGCTGATGATGCCTTCCGAGAGCAGGATCTCGCCCCCGTTGTAGTTATGTACGATCTGTGGTTTGATGTCGGCACCGGAACAGTCGGGGCTGGTGTCGTAGTGGGAGATGAAGCCGATGGTAGGCACCTTCTCCTTGATGTTCGAGGGAAGGGTGGCATACAGATAACCCTTCTCGTCGAGTTCCACGTCTTCCAGTCCTTCGTTCTCGAGTTCTTTCTTCAGATACGCTGCGAAGACCAGTTGTTTCGGGGTACTTGGCACGCTCTCGCTGTCCTCAGCCGACTGCGTGTCGAACTTGGTGTAGTTTAAGAACCGTTCGGTAATATCCATATTTTGTTGTTAAGAATTAAATCACTTCATAGCCGAATTTCTTGCAGAGTTCCAGACTCATCTCCTTGAGTTTGAACTTCTGTATCTTGCCAGAGCCCGTCAGCGGGAACTGGTCGATGAAGAACACGTACTTCGGAATCTTGTAGCGTGCAATCTTTCCACGACAGAACTCCTGCACATCCTCTGGCTCCATCTTCACACCCTCCTCGAGGATGATGAATGCACCCACGGCCTCGCCGTATTTCTTGGATGGTACGGCAGCCACCTGTACATCACGGATGCCAGGCATGTGGTAGAGGAACTCCTCGATTTCGCGCGGATAGATATTCTCACCGCCTCGGATGATCATATCCTTGATACGACCTGTGATCTTGTAGAAGCCCTCCTCGTCCTTCACACCCAGGTCGCCTGAGTGCAGGTAGCCGTTCTTGTCAATCACCTCAGCCGTAGCCTCAGGATTCTTGTAGTAGCCCTTCATCACGTTGAAGCCCTTACAGCACATCTCACCCTGCACACCGACGGGACATTCCTCGCCCGTCTCGGGGTCGAGCACCTTCACGTCGACAAAGGGGAAGTCGCGTCCTACCGTCGTACAACGCTGTTCGAAGGTGTCGTTCAGACAGGTCTGTGTCATACCAGGAGAACTCTCTGTAAGTCCGTACACGCTGGTGATGGTCATATACATCTTCTCTGATACCTGCTTCATCAGTTCCACCGGACAGAGCGAGCCGGCCATGATACCCGTGCGCAGGCAGGTCAGGTCGAACATCGAGAACATCGGGTGGTTGAGTTCGGCGATGAACATCGTGGGCACGCCATAGACAGCCGTACACCTTTCTTTATGGATGGAGGCGAGCACCACGAGGGGGTCGAACTTCTCCACCATCACCTCCGTACAACCGTGCGTCAGACAGTTCATCGTGGCGAGCACCACACCGAAGCAGTGGAACAGGGGCACACAGACGCAGAGTTTGTCATCCTGCGTAAAGCCCATATTCTCGCCTGTGAAGTAGCCGTCGTTGGCAATGCCGTAGTGGGTGAGCATCACGCCCTTGGGGAAGCCTGTGGTACCTGAGGTGTACTGCATGTTGCAGACATCGTAGCAGGTCACCTTGCTCTTCATCTCGTTGAGTTGCTCGTCTTCGACATTCTGACCTAAGAGCAGCAACTCGGCAGTATTGTACATACCACGGTATTTCTCCATACCGATGAACACCACGTTCTTCAGGTAGGGGAACCGTTCGCTGTTCAGGTGTCCGCGCTCGCAGGTCTTCAACTCTGGCAGCATTGTGTAGGTCATGTCCACATAGTTACAGTCCCATGTACCGTCGGTGATGCAGAGCACTTCCATATCGGAGTCCTTGCAGAGATATTCCAGTTCGTTCTGCTTGTAGTTGGTGTTCACCGTCACTAATACGGCACCGATCTTGGCGGTGGCGTAGAGGAAGGTGAGCCAGTCGGGCACGTTGGTGGCCCAGATACCTACGTTTGAGCCGCGCTTCACGCCGATGGCAATCAGACCTTTGGCCAGATTGTCCACACGTTCGTTGAACTTGCTCCAAGTGAAGCGGAGGTCGCGGTCGGAATAGACGATGTATTCCTTATCGGGTGTGGTCTCAGCCCAGTATTCGAGCCATTGGCCTAATGTCCGTTCCCACAACTGATAGCCTTTGCTTCCCGTCTCGGCAGGGTATGTCCTGTCAGGCAATGGCCTCCCCGCCATATCTAATTTGGGACCCTTCCCCGGCCCCTCCCTATGAGAGAGGGGAGTAGATACTTTAAAATCGTTTCTATTATCTTGTTCCATAGAAATAATTACCTATTTAATCAATTACATATCATTTTACTCCCCTCCATTTAGGGAGGGGATGGGGGTAGGTCTCTTAGAATGGAATGTAAACTACTGCTAAGATTTTTGCACTCTTGCCTGGTGCGCCATGCACGTGGTGCTTCACGATGGAGTCGTAGAAGATGCTGTCGCCCTCTTTCAGGTTGTAGGTCTCTTTGCCATAGACAATCTCCACCTCGCCCTGCATCACGTAGATGAACTCCTCACCCTCGTGGGCAGAGAGTTGGAAATTGGGACTCTCCTCGGGGTTGATGTCGATCACAAACGGTTCCATGTGACGACCGGCCTTCTGCTGCGCCAACGGGTGATACTCCATGTGCTTGCGGGCGTCGGTGGCACCGTTCGAGAAACTGATGCTGCTTTCAGCCTCGCGATCCTTGGCACGTGTGACGACTGGCCCCAGGGCGTCGTTGTCGTCCATGAAGGTTCCCAGACGGACACCTAAGGCACGGGCTATCTTGATCAGCGGCCCTAATGAGGGCAGATTCTGGTCATTCTCAATTGAAATGATCTGGTCTGTGGAAAGACCACTACGCTCTGCAATCTCCTCGATGGAGAGGTTCTTTGACTCGCGGATCCCCTTGATCTTGGATCCCACGACGGTATTGTTGCTTGCCATAAAAAAGTATAATGTGTTGATTACTGGGGTGCAAAGTTACACTTTTTTGTCGAGACTGCCAAAATAATAGTGAATTAATTCTGTCAGGTCGGGAAAAAGCATTACCTTTGCAGTATGATAAGAGTCATTTGCCTGTTTAAATAGATATTTGGATATGAAAATCAGAACCATTCTTTTCGCCTTTGCCGTGCTGACGGTTCAGGGCGTCTATGCCCAGAAGACGGTATATATACCTGTCAGTTGGAAATACAATGCCAGCACAGAGGAATACACAGAAGACAACAATAAAGAACTCCAATGGTCGTTTAAGCGCAGTAAGGAGTCGGACAACTGCATCATTTTCTGGCAGAAGGGATTCGGCAGCGACCCCAGTAAGGCACCGTCGCTCAACGGAATATCGATGTCGTTCGACGTGGATGCTGTGCTGAAGGTGGCAGAGAAATGCTACGACCTCAACATCAATAAACTGGGCTTCTCGAGCAGCAACATGCGAGACAAGTACAAGATCCTTATCCTGATGAACTACACCACCACGTGGACCTGCTATGGTGCTGGCTACGACTTCGAATGCAGCGCTCTGTGGCTCAATCCTGCTACGGTGAAGCCTGCCGGACATGCTCTGGCACACGAGGTGGGACACTCTTTCCACTATATGTGCTATGCTGAGGCTGCCAATTACAACCATGCCTCTTCTCCGACCATCGGTACGGGTTTCCATCTGCCCGTGGGCAACGGACAGACCATCTGGGAGCAAACTGCTCAGTGGCAGGCTAACCAGACCTATCCGTCGTATATGTTCAGAGAGAGTTATCCGCTCTTTGGAAACAATGCGAACTATGCCTTCACCCATGAGTGGATGCGCTACCAGAGTTACTGGTTCCACTACTACCTGTGCCAACACTATGACGACATCACTACTATCGCACAGGTGTGGAAACAGCCCATGACGGGAGCCGTGGACTTCAACCAGTCGCTCATGAAACTGAAGGGACTCTCCGTTGAGGCGTTCTATGAACTCTATTTCGACTATGCCCTGCATTGTGCCACTTACGACTTTGAGGCTGCTTCTTCTTATCGAAACAATTACATCGGCAAATTCGACTACCGTGCTGTGCTGCTTGCTGAAAACAAATATCAGGTGGCCTATGCCAGTGTGCCGCAAAGCACGGGGTTCAACGTCATCGAACTCTCTGTCCCTGCGGCTGGTACCACCATCACCACCAAGTTTACTGCCCTCACGCCTGGCTGTGCCCTCAATGCAGCAGATCCAGGAGAATACAACAATGGCAATGCTAACACGCTGTTTCGTGCAGGTGTGACGAAATACAACTATGTCAGTAGGGCTTCGGCTCGTGGCTTCCGTATAGGCTATGTGTTCCTGAAGAATGACAACACGCGAGAGTACTACAACGACAATATCGTTCATTGCAAAGGTACTGACGAAGTGACTGAGGATATCACCACAGAGGTGCCTGCAGGTACAAAGCGCATGTTCCTTGTCGTGAGCCCGGCGCCCTCAACCTATATCCAGCACAAATGGGACGAGAATATCAAGAACGATGACCAGTGGCCCTATCAGTTTGAACTCATTAATACCACTCCCACCAGCATCATTCCCTACATTATACCCGGTTCCATTTCACCTGTCAGCATATCTGCAGGCGAAACGAGTAGGGGCTACGACCTCCAAGGCCGCAAGATGAATCATGAAAACATGGTTTCTGGCGTTTACATCGTGGATGGTAGAAAGCAATTATTCAAGTAAAAATGTCAATATTAACCGACATTCGACATAATTTGTGTATATTTCAATGATTACCAATAAAATAGAAGTTTTATTACTGACATATATCCGACATAAAACAGACATAAATCCGACATAAGTCCGGCATTTATCTGACATAGTGCCGACATAATATCAGCATGATGATGATTCCTTCATGTAAAGAATTCCATAGAAGGCTATACCCTTTGGTCGCAAATTTCGAGATGATGTCTGGCAATCACTAACATAAGATCTCTTATAAAATTCTCTAGAGAATTTAAGTACGGATACTGGTGTTAGTGATTGCGGGAAGCAGGGTTAATACTAAAATTCTCTAGAGAATTTCAAAACTACTATAGGCCTGAAAGATTGCGAACCCTCTATATCAAATTTGCTAGCCCCCTTATTGAGTAATATCTGGAGGAAATATGTCGGTTGTATGTCAGATATATGTCAGTATTATGTCGGAAATATGTCAGTAAGTGACGGATAAAAAATGTGAAAATATTATTGAAAATAAGATGTTTACGCTAAAATTTATGTCGGATGTCAGTAAGTTTTGAACTTTTCATTTATTTATTAATTGATTTGAGAAGAATAAACGAGAGAAGCATTTAAATAATCGCAGAACGATGACCCGATAAAAGTAGTGTCTGACCCGATAAAACAGAAACCTATTTTATCTGGTATATTTTCAACGGCTTTCGTGCTGAAGAGCGGATGCTTAACACAATGACCCTTTTTGAGTTATAACGAAAGATGATGGTGAATCCCATCAAATAAAAGAAGCGGACATCAGAACGTGTAGAGGGACTGCTTGCCGTTGGGGTTTGGGCAATTCTATGCACATCTTCCAATAAACATTTCAAGAAATGCCTGCTATAATTGTCAGAGCCATTGCGTTCATCATAGAAGGTTAGTATTTTTTGAAGTTGCCCTGTTGAGCGGCGGCTAAATTCAATCAATCGAGCCATCGTGCGAACATCGTTTTGAATTCTCCCATCGATACTACCTCGCCACGATCTACAGCAGCCATCTCATCTTCAATGTCAGGAGTGATTTGTAATACGCCATTTACGATATGAGCATAATCCATATCGTCAGGCAATGGCATTTCCATTACATCTGCTGTTGCCAAGGCTGGTTCACAAACAGTCATACAACCTGTATCTTCCCCAATATGGGTCTTGGATTTCTTTTCTTTCATATCGTTTAGTTGATTGAACGCTGCAAAGATATACATTATTTTTGAATTCTCCAAAATATTTTGTTTTTTATTTGGATTAGTATTCCATAATTTAATCATAGCGTGTTATAGGGAATTCAATTGAGATTTCATGCCAAGTGTCTGACTTTGTGATTAAGATTCTTTCCGTGCTCTTTGTGCAGCCACAAGGTGGTGGCATGAGTATGGCAAAGAGGCACTTTGTATTAAATAGTGTGTAAATTTGTGCAAAAGCGTATAAGTTTGAAAAAGATTTCGTACCTTTGCAACTGCATCCGCTCGTTGCGGCTGGGATGTCCTCTGAGGAGGACGGAGCCGATGGGTGGAGCACTACATATTGAAAGGCGTTACTGACGCTTTGTTTTTGGACTTTCGAAACTACCACAATCGAATAACGGTCAAAAACATTGCAGGGGTAACTCCACGGGGTGTAGTATATACTCTCCGTAGTGTGCTGCGAGGGTCTGGTATCCTCAATGCACACTTTACGGGTGTCTATATACTCCAACGTGGGTGTTTCTCTGTCTGTTTACCGTTAGGGTTGTGGTAGGCCGCGAAAGTCGAACAGGCAGATGCAAGCACCCGCGCTTTTTTATTTGTAGTTGGCGATAATCATTGAACCCGTTCGCACAGGGTGTTTGCGGACAACTATAAATAGAACGAGAAAAGAGTAAGAAATACAAAGCGTCTTTGACATCCTTGGTTGACTGATTAAGCAGAATTACCACACTACAGAACACATCAGTTAGACAAGCAATTGGATGTTTACGCTCATACGGGCGTGGACAGTTAGATTGTTGTCTGATGTGGGCTGTGGTAGGCCTTGCTTAAACACATCTTCTTCCACGCCCCCTTTTCGAAACGAAGAGAGGGCTTTTTTCATGTCAAAGAAGAAATATAAAGGAATAGATTTGTTTTGTGGTATTGGCGGATTCCGTCTTGCGATGGAAGATAACAACGTAGAGTGTGTTTTTTCTTCTGATAACGACAAGTTCGCACAGGAAACATATCAAGCTAATTTTGGTGAGATACCAGAAGGTGACATAAAAAAGATTGAGGCAAGAGACATTCCTCCATTTGATATACTTGCTGCAGGCTTCCCTTGTCAGCCATTTAGCTATGCTGGTGAAAAGCAAGGATTTAACGACGAAATAAGAGGTACATTGTTCTTTGATATATGTAGAATCCTCGATTACCACAAACCGCCTATGGTGTTCTTAGAAAACGTTAAGGGATTAAAATCTCATGAGAACGGAAAGACTTTGAATATCATTCTTGAAAAGTTAAAGGAATTAGGATATTTTCCGCATTGGACTATTCTTTCTTCTCTTGATTTTGGCTTGCCTCAAAAAAGAGAACGTTGGTATTGCGTTGCCTTCCGTAAAGATGTTGATTTCATATGGCCCAAACCTCTTGGCGGTCATCCTACTTTAAGAGATATTGTGAACTTGAATGATGACAATCCAACGTTAAGACTTCCTCAATTCGAGTTGGATAGGATTGATTATCATTTCTCTATTGCAAAACCTGGCGAAAGAGTTAAGCACGATAATTCCAAATACGAGCCTCATACAAAAAAAGGTAAGTATGGAATATATTCTTTTCAGAAACCAGATGGTTCATTACGTTTTCATGTCGGTGATGTGGCCAAGACACAAATTCAAGAAGCATTCTACTCTTGTCTTGACACCTATGCCTCAACGATAATAGCTAATAGAACACCAAAGCTTTGGGATATTAGAAGAAAACTTTCTGTTTTAGAGGCTCAAAGGCTACAGGGATTCCCTGATGATTTCAGGTTTCCCGTTTCTGATGCACAAGCGTATCATCAGTTGGGCAATTCAGTAAGTGTACCCATTATCAAGCTTATAATGAAAGAAATGATTAGAACTTACGATAAAAACAAATAGTTATGAAATACTTTTCTTCCGAAAGCGTTGCTAATGCATACAAAGGCTTTCAAGGTTCAATAACTAACAAGTCTTGGGGAGTATTGGCAATTATGCACCAATTAGATAGCATGATTGTTCCTGGACGAACTTATGCTGTTAACTGTAGTAGTTTGTCTACTTATATTGAACAACTCTTTTGTTTAGGAAGTAAAAAGAGTTATATCGACAATGGGAAAGAATGGTATGTTAAGTTTTCTACCCAATGGAACGATTTCTTTGACAAGCAGGGGCAAACTATTCCCAATATTTATGACATAATAATATGGGCATATCGATCTACACCACTCCCCGACGATATCACCAATGAGAAACTACTTGCGATGTTTTCAGAAGATTTCCATCTAAGTGTTACTGATATCAAGAATGCATTTTATACGCAAGAAAAAGAAATCAAGTATAGTGATTATTTTGAATCAGATAGCGTTGTATTGTCCAAAATATCAGGGAAACTAGGTACTACATTAAGTAAGAACATTACAGCAGATGGAAAGTCCGTGACAGCCTCGCCAGGTGAATTAAGTAGAGGCCCATTTATTCAACCATTATATGCGGCTCTAGATACTGCTGATTATATTCTTGTTAGTCAAACCAATTTTGACGAACTGTATCCAATGGGAGGTAGTCGAAATATCACTATTACATCCCTAAATGATAACAATAAATCTGTTAATGCTTATCTCACCGCCATCCGTACCAAACCATTCATTCTGCTTGCAGGCATTTCTGGTACAGGTAAATCTCGTATTGTGAGGAAACTGGCACAGGCGACGGATGACATTGATGTGTTTGCGAACGAGGAAGACAGATGGAAGTGTCCTCGACCTGCAAACTTTGAGTTGATACAGGTGAAGCCAAACTGGCACAACTCAATGGATGTGGTGGGATTCCAATCGATTATTCCTGAACCGCATTATGAGTTTACGCCATTTGTGGATTTCGTGGTGAAGGCTTGGTGTTATGAAAACACGCCATTTTTCCTTTGTCTCGACGAGATGAACCTCGCCCCAGTAGAGGAATACTTTGCTGAGTTCCTGAGTGCCATAGAGTCTCGTTCTATTGGTGAAGATGGTGAGTTTGAGACAGATCCTATCATCAAACCATTTAACAGCTTTGGAAGTGAATTAGCAGGGGAAATGATGCAACATTTCGAGGATTTAGGATATGAAATTCCATTAAATGTGGAGAATCGATTTAGGAAAAAAGGTCTAACGCTGCCCAAGAACCTTATTGTGATGGGAACGGTAAATATGGATGAAACCACTTTTTCGTTCTCACGCAAGGTGCTCGACAGAGCAATGTCGATAGAGATGAATGAGGTTGACTACGATGGATTTATCGAAGGGAAGACAGAGTATAATGTTCCCAAACTAACAGAACAGAATGAGCTTTTCGTAAATCGTCCTATTTCTGCACAAGAAGTCAAGGACGGAGTAGAGTCACAAGAGGTGATGAACTTCTTGAAGGGGGTAAACGATATCTTAGAGGGTACACCTTTTAAGCTTGGCTATCGTGCAGCCAATGAGGCCATTCTTTATGTGGCAGCAGACAAGGTGGTTGGTGCAGGTAATCTGAATGCCGCACTTGATGACTTCACGCTGATGAAGATACTTAGCCGCATAGAGGGAGATGACTCGAAACTAGTTACCAAGGATGGCAAAAAGTTGTTGGACGAACTGAACATCTATTTAAGCAGCGTTTTTGGTACGGAAGGAACAAGCAAGTCGTTGGCGAAGTTAAATAGTATGATAACAACGCTTAAGCGCGACCATTTTGTATCTTTCTGGGGATAGTATATAATATGGTATGGCCGCAGGATTCAGTTCATTTGAGGTGAGGGATGGAAATGTGAGTCTGCGCATCTCCTGCCAGAACTATGGCAAGCACCTTCGTGCTGCCATACAGAATCTGATGGCTAAAGGTGAGCAGGAAGATACACCCCTAAATGCAGTCTATGCAACTGAACAGGAGGATACCACGTTTTACTTCGACAATGAAGCTGCTGAAGAAAAGAACTTTCACAAGTTGGCCGCCTTCTTTGAGAACACAGAGTACCCTATTAGGGTAAAACCTCTACATGAAGGGGTAAAGATAGTCGGACTCTATATTGCCGGACATTCATCGGATGCCGCTTCTGATGCAAGTGACGAAGATTCGCTGCTATTTGGTACGCTGAATTTCAAGAACCAAGTGGGACGAACGGATTTCAAGGTGGTTTACACCGTTGGCGGAGAACAGCAATGTATGGACTTCCGTACAGAAGTGCTTAGCTACAAGTTGGACTATCGCACAGACATGCGCCAGATGATCAACGACATCGAACAGGAGTATTCGATGTTGAGTTATTCGTTCCTAAAACAGACCTATCTGAGTTTTAAGGCTAACGACAGCGAGAGTACAGATCTGATATGGTGGCAGATATTCAGCCAGTGTTTTGACGAAATTGTCAAGGCTGCGAAAACGATTATCAATAATCCCAAACGGAGGTTGAAGGCAGAGGTGCGCCACGAAAGGGCTGAGCGTCTCCGTAATCTCTCTGCAGATACAGAGAATGAATATTCGCTTTTCAAGAACGACCCTCACCATTTGTATCGGACGGAAGAAATGTTCCTCTCAAAAGATACTATTGAGAACCGTTTCCTAAAGTATGCCATCAAGGAGATGCACAGACGGTTTTCGATAGTAAGGGTGCATATTAGAAATAGTTTGAAAGTAAACGATGAAACCATATCGCTTCGCATCAGCGAGATGGATGATACGTTGTCGAGGCTAAGCAATCATCCTTTCTTCCGACAGATAGGACAGTTCAAGGGCTTCACCCAGGACTCGCTGGTGATGAAACGCGCCAGAGGCTATAGCGATATCTATAAGAACTGGCTATTGCTACAATGCGGCTACGAACTGGAAGACAGCATGCGACACTTGGAGGTAAAGGACATATCGGAACTTTACGAGATTTGGTGCTTCATCAAGGTAAAGAACATGGTGCAGCAGATTTTGGGCGAAGAAACGACTGCGAACTCATCAGGCAGGGAACTGACATCAGGTTTCATTCGTCAGTTGGTATATGGCTCCAAGTCGGAAGTGACGTTCAAGAAAGGTGATGTGGAACTGGCTACCGTCAGCTATAACGCACAAGTGGAAAAAGAAGACGCTGATATAGAATCTGCTATAGATGATACACTTACATTTACTACGATCCAGCGTCCAGATATTGTGCTGAGGCTCTCGAAGAAGAGCGAACAGGATATTGTATATACTTATCTCTTTGATGCCAAGTATCGTTTGAATGATAGAAGGATTGAGGGAAAGGACGTTCCGCCAGAAGATGCCATCAATCAGATGCATAGATATAGGGATGCCATCTATTATGCTGATGGGAAAGGTGATGCACATTTGAAGAAAGAAATCATTGGCGGCTATGTGCTCTATCCAGGCAATATGGAGAAAACAGAGTACGAACAGTCGTATTATCATCGTTCGATAGAAAAGGTTGGCATAGGTGCCTTTCCACTAAGGCCAGGAACAACCAAGATAGATGAGGAAGGTAATCTATATGTTGACCCTACAAGTAGTGAATTTGTACTCTATGAACAAATTCGTGCTTGGTTAGAGGAGAACGACAGAAAAGCAGGATTGTTGGAGAAAGTCATTCCTCAGAAGGGACTTGCTTACGAAAGAGATGCAGCCGCCAACGATTGGAAACCCCGTTATTATTTAGAACGTTATTCAGAGGCTCACGTGCTTATAGGCTGCTACCATAACCAAGAGCATCTTGAATGGATACAAAGACAGTGTATGTACAACATACGTTTGGGTAGTATTCGTGATGGTGCTTTTCCAAGAGAAGATTTGGACAAGTATAATGTCCGCTTCATCCTTCTTTATCAGGAGGGGAAAGAGCATGAAAATAGTTTTATTGCCTACAGAGTAAATGGGACGAAAGAGATGCGACCCTCTGACATGATAAGGGCTGGGTATCCACGTAATCCGCAATTTAGCTATGAGTGCTATCTAATCGATGAAGAGGTTTACTTAGGCAACTATGATATTTTCCGTATTATTTCATGGGCAAGGACAAATAGGAACTACAAAGAGTATACTCCCATATTCCATAGTTGTTCAGAGATGAAAGAGTATCAGATATAAGCTGTGACCACCAACATGTACCTGTATTAAATTTTGAAAGGTGAAGAGTTAAGGCTCGCAGGGGATAGGGCTAAGGGTAACAGGGAGAAAATGCCCGTCATAAATAATGGCATAGAAAGAAAAACGTCAATAATTGAAACTACTTTCGCGAAAAAGTTGTATCTTTGCAACGCATAAAGAATAACGTCCAATGGATAAGTTCTCGAAACAGCAACGACATGCCAAGGCTGCGATTAAGCAAGAGCAGAGCGATGCTGGCATCAGTTCTATCGAGCGTGAGCAGGCTCGGCGATCAGCCAATATGGCAGCGATTCGGTCGAAAGACACGAAGCCAGAAATGATTGTGCGGCGTGGATTGTGGAAAAGAGGATTTAGATACAGACTAAATCATAAGAGGTTGCCTGGGCATCCTGACTTGGTACTGAGGAAATACAGGACGTGTATCTTTGTGAATGGGTGTTTCTGGCATGGACACCAGGTTCAATTCACAATGCATAATGCACAATGCATAATTGAAAGCTCAGAGTGCTGTAAGATTCCGAAGACGAACAGGGAGTTCTGGGTGGCGAAGATTCGCAGAAACAAAGAGCGCGACAAGAAGGAACAGAAACAGTTGGCGACAATGGGGTGGCATTGTATTACGGTATGGGAGTGTGAACTGACACCAAAGAAGCGGGAAGAAACATTGGACTCTATCGCTTTCACTCTAAACCATATCTGGCTGCAAGATCATCAGGCCAGAGTCGTACCCTATCCAAAACTGGAGGAAGAGGACAGGCAGATGCCAATGGCGGCGGAAGAAGAAATATGAAACAAATAGAAGTCGTAGCAGCGATTATTCGCAAAGAGTATAAGATATTCGCCACTCAGCGAGGATATTATGTACACCCGCACGGAATCGAACCGTGACCAACGGAACCGGAATCCGTTATTCTATCCTTTAAACTACGGGTGCATGCTGCGGCTAAGCGGATGCAAAAGTAATACTTTTAATCGAGAATTGAGAATTGGGAATTGAGAATTATGATTTGTTAACGGGCAGCGGGTCGGTGCAAAATGTTAGCAGAAGTCAACGATTTGTGTCATTTTGCAAAAATATTTGGCTTTTTGCTTGCGGATGTGAAATAAAAATGATACCTTTGCCGCGCAAAAAAGCAAATTAAACATAAACTGAGATATGGGACAAATTATCAAGCCCGTGAAGTATGAGGCTTTGCTCGATACAAAGCAGACGGAACAGGGCATCAAATTGATTAAGGAATTCTTCCAGCAGAACCTCTCGACAGAGTTGAGGCTTCGTCGTGTCACTGCGCCCCTGTTCGTGTTGAAGGGCCTGGGCATCAACGACGACCTGAATGGTGTGGAGCGTGCCGTATCGTTCCCCATCAAGGATTTGGGTGATGCAGAGGCTGAGGTGGTTCATTCCCTGGCCAAGTGGAAGCGACTCTCGCTGGCGGAGTATCAGATAGAACCGGGCTATGGCATCTATACGGATATGAATGCCATCCGTGCTGATGAAGAGTTGGACAACCTGCACTCGCTCTATGTAGACCAATGGGACTGGGAGGCCGTGATCCGTCGTGAGGACCGTACGCTCGGATTCCTGAAGAATGTGGTGGAGCGTATCTATGCCGCCATCCGTCGTACGGAGTATCTGACCTGCGAGACTTATCCGCAGATCAGGCCCTTTCTGCCAGAGAAGATTCACTTCATCCATGCGGAAGAGTTGCTGAAGATGTATCCCAACAAGACCCCGAAGGAGCGTGAGGATGCTATCTGCGAGGCCTACGGTGCCGTATTTATTATAGGTATAGGCGGAAAACTGTCGAACGGCGAGAAGCACGATGGACGTGCGCCTGACTATGATGACTGGAGTACGGTGGCTGAAAACGGCCAGATGGGGCTCAATGGCGACATCCTGATCTGGTATCCTGTGCTGGGACGTTCGTTCGAACTCTCATCGATGGGTATCCGTGTCGACAAGGAGTCGTTGCTGCGCCAGTTGAAGATAGAAAAGAAGGAAGAGCGCGAACAACTCTATTTCCACCAGCAGTTGCTCAACGACAAGTTGCCGTTGTCAATCGGTGGTGGTATCGGACAGAGTCGTCTGTGTATGGTGCTGCTCCACAAGGGACATATCGGAGAGATTCAAGCCAGTATCTGGCCGGACGATATGCGCAAGGAGTGTAAGGCACTGGGGATGAACCTCATCTGACTTCAAGCCAGTTCGAGATCAAATGCCTGTCGTAGTGCTTCTACGGCAGGATTTTTTTGACTCATCTCCTCGAACTGCTCGCGACGGGTGAGTATCTTCTTGCCGACAGGCTTGTCGCTGACAAGGATGGTCAACGTGATCTCGTTATTATGGAGATAGATTTTCAGGGTTTTCAGGATGCTCTTGAAGATATTCTCCATCTCCTGTTTGATGAGTTCGTTGTCGACAGTCACCTCTATCTGGGGCATCTCAGTGATGACAGGGTTCATGTTTTTCATACGGGCAGCGATACCGCTGTACTGCTGGGGCATACGGTTACACATTGAGAGCCATTGCAGTTCAAGATCCTCCTGTGTGAAGGGCTGGTCCTCTGTGGCTTGCTGTTCCTTGCCGTCGCCCATACTGCCTGGGATGATGTTCATCTTCGAGGATTTGCCACGGAGATTGCTCCATGAGAAACCGATATTGCTGAGTTTGGGGGCGGGCTTGCTATTGCCAAGGGTATTAGAGTCGCTGGCTGTCCTCGATTCCCCAGGTTTTCCAGGATTGCCTTGTTCTACTTGGGCTTTTGGTTTTGATGCAGCAGGCTCAGCCACGGCTACCTGTGGGGCCGCGGTCTTGGGCTGAGGCTGCTGTATCAGGTTCTTAAACAGGGATTTTAATCTTCTGGGGCGACGCCCCGCGCTGACACCATCGTCTGGTTGTGTGATCTGCGCAATCTCGATGAGCGTCAGTTCCACGAGCAGACGCTTGTTGGACGACTGGCGATAGTTGATGTCGCACTGGTTCATCAGTCGTAGGGCCTGGTAGAGGAAACGGGTTTCGGCTTTTTGGGCCTGTTCCTGATAGCGTTGGCGCTGTTGGTCGCTCACTTCGAGCAGGGGGAGCGTCTGTGGGTCCTTGGCCATCAGCACGTTACGTACATGTTTGGCAAGCCCCTGAATCAGCAATCCGCCATCGAACCCCTTGTTGATAATCGAGTTGAGCAGCACCATGATGTCGCTCACCTTATTATTAATAGAGAGGTCGATAATCTGGAAGTAGTTCTCCGAATCCAGCACGTTCAGGTCTTCGATGACCTTCTGGTAGGTGATGTTTCCCTGACAGAAAGAAGCGGCCTGATCGAAGATGGAGAGTGCGTCACGCATACCGCCATCGGCTTTCTCTGCGATGACTGCCAGCGCCTCCTCCTCGTAGGTGATACCCTCTTTCTCAGCCACATGCTTCAGATGGTCTACTGTATTCCTTACCGTCATCCGCTCGAAGTCATAAATCTGACAACGACTCAGGATGGTGGGCAGGATCTTGTGCTTCTCCGTCGTGGCGAGGATGAAGATGACGTGTGCGGGGGGCTCCTCCAGCGTCTTGAGGAAGGCGTTGAAGGCCGACGTGGAGAGCATGTGTACCTCGTCGATGATGAAGACCTTATACTTGCCGAGTTGCGGTGGGATGCGTGTCTGCTCCATGAGCGTCTTGATGTGCTCTACGCTGTTGTTCGAGGCAGCATCGAGTTCGAAGATGTTCAGCGAACGCTGTTCGTTGAACGACTGACAACTCTCACACTCGTTGCAGGCTTCACCGTCAGGGGTGGGATTCTGGCAGTTGATGGCCTTGGCGAAGATGCGGGCGCAGGTGGTCTTTCCCACACCACGAGGTCCGCAGAAGAGATAGGCATGAGCCAATTTTCCGCTCTTGACGGCATTCTTCAGCGTGGTGGTGAGAGCCGCCTGTCCGACAACCGTATCGAAGGTGATAGGGCGGTACTTTCGTGCCGAAACGATATATTCCATATTATTTTTGAAAAATTATGGTGCAAAGATACATATTTTTTTTGGAAATTGTGTAACTTTGCAACGAATTTATGAAAGTATTGGATAATATCAAAGTAATCGTCCTGAAGGTATGGCGTTCGCAGGCCCTGAAATATACGGTGGTCGTGCTGTTGGGTGTGCTTGTCGTGGGATTCCTCGATGAGAACAGCATCTGGAATCACTTCAAGAACCAGCGTCGCATCAGTGAGTTGGAAGAGGAGATAGGCAAGTACAATGCTGCCTTTGAGCGTGACCAGTCGCAGATCCGTCAGATGAACAAAGACCCGAAGGCGATGGAGAAGATTGCCCGTGAGCGTTATTTCATGAAGGCCGACGATGAGGACATCTATGTACTGAGCGACGATGAGCGTGGCCCCCAACGGATTGTTAATAATGAGACAACTGAATAAAGTACAGAGCATCATCTATCTCGTCGGTGGCTTGCTGATGGTGATTGGGGCAGGTACCACCCTGTTGGCGTGGCGCCCGGCTCCCTATGTGTTTGCCGTTGGGGCTATCTGCTTTGCGTCGATGCAGATGTTGCAACGCTATGAAGGCCAGAATTTCACCATCCGTCGCCTGCGCAGGATCATGTTGCTGAGTGATGTTCTCTTCCTGTTGGCAGCCCTGCTGATGCTCGCCAATCAGGGGAATTTCCTAGGACTCAGTTATATTACCTATATGGAATATGTGTATAACAAATGGGTGGTTGTGCTGCTGGTTGCCGCTATCCTGCAACTGTACGCAACTCACAGAATCGGCCACGAATTGGAGAAAGAGACTAATACATCTTCAAAAAAACTATAAAAGTTTGCGCATTTGTTTTAAAATGCGCAAATTTATTTTTGTACTTCAATAGAACATCGTACATTTGCAGACGAAAACAAATGTATATGAGCAGAATTCTATTAGCATTGATAACAATCTTGGCGCTGACATCGTGTGCTGAGTCCTATAATATTCAGGGTTCATCATCGATTTCGTCGCTGGATGGAAGCAAACTATACCTGAAGGCATTCAAGGACAATGAATTGAAGAATATTGATTCCTGCGACGTGGTGCATGGCAAGTTCCGTTTTGCAGGACTGCTCGATACCGTGCGAATGGCTAATCTCTTCATGGATGATGAGAGCATCATGCCCATCGTTGTGGAGAAGGGAGAGATAGAGATCAGGATAGACAATGCCAGTCAGAAGGTGAGCGGATCGCCCCTGAACGACAAACTGTATGAGTTCATTACGCTGCATACGCAGTTGAACAACGAGATGAACGAACTCTCGCACAAGCAGAGTCAGATGTTGCTCGACGGTATTGATGAAGAGGTTATCGACAGACAACTCTCCATAGAAGCCGCCACGATTGCCCAGCGCGAAGATTCGCTGGTGACGAATTTCATCGTGGAGAATTTCGACAACGTGCTCGGTCCTGGTGTCTTTATGATTATGACGAGCAGTTATCCCTATCCTGTGCTGACACCGCAGATAGAGGATATCATGAGCAAGGCTACAAAGAACTTCAAGGATGACCCCTATGTGAAGGAGTACTATCAGACAGCCAACGAGATACAGGTTCGCGAGAACGGATTGGTGGACGATAATATGCCTCAACAGGCTGCCCAGCAACCGCAACAAGAAGTCATACCTGACTCGCTTCATGCGCCCTTGACCAATGTACCGCAGAAATGAGGACAGTCATTCAGGGGGGGAGGATTGTCAATGAAGGCAAAATATTCGACGGATCAATAGTCGTCGAAGACACTAAGATAAGTAAGATTGTAGAAGGAAACACGAGTCCCGAAGTTGTTGCTGACGAGGTCATCAACGCTTCGGGATGTTTTATTCTTCCTGGTGTCATCGACGACCATGTGCATTTCCGTGAGCCAGGCCTGACGGAGAAGGCGGATATCGACAGCGAGAGTCGTGCCGCTGCTGCCGGGGGTGTGACCAGTTATTTCGATATGCCTAATACCGTGCCGCAGACGACGACACTTGAGGCTCTTGAGGAGAAGTTTGCTTTGGCGGCTCAGAAAAGCCACGTGAACTATAGTTTCTTCTTTGGGGCTACCAACGACAATGTGGCACTCTTCGACCAACTCGATGAGCACCGTATTCCAGGTATCAAACTCTTTATGGGCTCCTCGACGGGCAATATGCTTGTTGACCGTCGTGAGTCGTTGGAACGTATCTTCTCTTCTGCCCGTCTGCCCATCATGGCTCATTGTGAGGATACGGATATCATCAACCGCAACATGACAGAGGCGAAGCGCCAGTATGGCGATGATCCGGAGGTAAGGCATCATCCCGAAATACGCAGTGAGGAGGCTTGCTATGAGAGTACGCGTCTGGCCGTCGAACTGGCTAAGAAGCATCAGGCCCGTCTCCATATTGCCCATCTGACAACAGCGAAAGAACTGGAACTTATTTCAATGCACAATGTGTTACGGCTGAGGCGACGGTGAGTCATCTCTATTTCTCCGACGATGATTACGCCACCCTGGGTACCCGTATCAAGTGTAATCCTGCCATCAAGACATCACGGGATCGTGCTGCCTTGCGCGAGGCTCTGAATGATGGTCGTATTGCTGTGATCGGTACAGATCATGCGCCCCATCTGCTCTCTCAGAAAGAGGGTGGCTGTGCCCGTGCCGCCAGTGGGATGCCAATGATACAGTTCTCGTTGGTTACCATGCTTGAACTGGTGGATGAAGGAGTTCTTTCTTTGGAGCGTCTCGTGGAACTGATGTGCCATCATCCCGCCCGTCTTTTCGAGGTGAGAGAACGTGGGTTTTTGCGTGAGGGCTATCAGGCAGATATCGTCATTGTGCGTCCTCACAGCCCTTGGGTTTGTACAAAGGATGTGATACAGAGCAAATGCGGTTGGAGTCCGATGGAGGGCCATGAGTTCTGTTGGCAGGTTGAGCGTACGCTCTGCAACGGACATACCGTATATGCTGGTGGTGCCGTGGATACGGATTATATTGGTCAGCCAGTCAGTTTCCGATGAAGATCACCTATCAGATATCAGAGGTTGCACCTTATATCAACTGGGTTTATTTCTATCATGCCTGGGGGGTGAGCGGCCAGTCTGATGCGGAGAAAGCAAAACTGCGTCAGGAGGCTGAGGAGAATCTGCTACGGATAGAAGGTGTCTATCAGGCATACGCTCTTTTCGAACTCTTCGACGCCAATAGTGATGGGGAGGATATTGTTGTTTCTGGAGGTAAGAGGATACCGTGTTTACGTCAGCAAGGACAGGGGAGCGACTGTCTTTGTCTTTCCGACTTCATTGCTCCACAAGGCGAGGATAGGGTAGGTGCCTTTGCCACTTCCGTTTCACACGGCCTTGAAACCGATTTCGACGATGACCCCTATCAGAAGATGATGATGCAGTTGTTGGCCGACCGTCTGGCTGAAGCCGCTGCCGAACGGGTGCATGAGGAAGTGCGGAAACACTATTGGGGCTATGCCAAGGACGAACAACTCACTATCCCTGAGATGCTGGTTGAGAAATTCCAGGGCATCCGTCCTGCTGTGGGTTATCCGTCTTTGCCGGATACCAGTCTTAACTTCGTGCTCGATGAACTGTTGGATATGAAACAGATTGGCATTCGTCTGACGGAAAGCGGTGCGATGAAGCCCCATGCCAGTGTGAGTGGTCTGATGATGGCTCATCCCAAGGCTCGTTACTTCTCTATTGGGAAGATAGGCGAAGACCAACTTCGTGACTATGCCCGTCGTCGCGGACTTCCCATTGAAGTCTGCCGCAAATTCCTTGCTGCCAATCTTTGATTATTTGCTTTTCTTCAGTGTCAGTACGACGATCTCTCCCGTAGCACCGAAGCGGAAGGGGATGAGGCCGCCAAGACCTGCTGTGACGAAGAGCGACTGCTTGCCTTCCGTGTACCAGCCGTTGACCTCCTTGCCTGTTACCGTCATGGGACACCAACCGAAAATCGTGAACTGCATCTTGTGGGTATGGCCGCTCAGTGTCAGTTGGGCGCGTCCGTCAGGGATGATCTTCCGTCGCCAACAGGAGGGGTCATGTTCGAGCATCAGGATAAAGTCATCATCTTTAACGCTCTTTAAGGTCTTGCTGATATTACCGTATTGGGGAAATGTTATTCCGTTGCCGTCATTCTCCATACCGGCAATGATAATGTGGTCCTTGCCTTTTGTGAGGGTACGGTGCTCATTGCGCAGCAACGTCCATCCCAACTGCTTTTCCAAACTGACGGTTTCACGGAGGTTTGCCACCTTCCTCGCCTCGTTGCAGTCAATGTATTTCGCATAGTCATGGTTGCCGAGAACGGAATAGATACCGTCTTTCGCCTTGAGTTGCGAGAGGATGTCCATGTGTTCATAGAGTTCCTGCGGTTGGATATTCTGAAGGTCGCCTGCATAGACAATCAGGTCAGGGTGCTGTGCATTGATGCTGTCAATGGCTTTCTGTAAGATTCGCTGTTGACTGCCTTTATAGGAACCGACATGTGCATCGGAGAACAGCACGATCCTATATCCGTCAAAGGCGGCAGGCAGTTCTGGCGATGCGTAGGTCTGATGATTGACCTCCAATTTCTGGAACCCGATGGTGGAGCCGTAGATCAGGATGAACCAGATCACAGGTACCAGCAATAGGCCGACGAGATTGCCGTAATTCTTCTTCTTGTGAAACAGCCGACAGGCACCAAGTCCTGTGATGGAACAGAGCATGAAGATCCATTTGGGAATGATGATGAACCCCAGCAAGAAGAGGTATATATATAATATGGTAGAATTGTCGGGAATGAAGTTCTTCTCATACATCAGGTAGAGGGTGTAGGCAATCATTCCTAATGTCGGCATCCAGTAAAGCAGGCGCTTGGCCGTCCAGCCTTTCCCAAAGCGGTGGCGCCAGTAGTGCAGATCAAGATACAGGTCGGGTATGATGATGAGCAACAGGAACAGATAGGGGGCGCGGGCAATCATTGGTCAGGATTTTCTACGACTCCTTGGTATTTCGGGTTGAGGGCCGACATCACGGAGTCGAACGACTGGCGCATGGTGGCCTCAATATTCTCTATGCCTTGTCCTACGGGATAGATGGGCTGGTGGATGGTCAGCGATAGCGGGTGCCAGTTGATGAAATTGAAGCCTTTCATGCGGGGCAGCACGTCAAACGAACCGTTGATGGTCAGCGGCACCACAGGCAGTTGCAGTTCATCGGCCAGGGCAAAGGCCCCTTTCTTGAAATGGGCCATGTGACCAGTGAAGGTGCGTGCCCCTTCTGGGAACACCGTCACGCTGTAACCCTCCTTCAGTATCTCACGGGCATCCTCGTAGGTCTTGCGTATCTTGCTGGGTCCTCGCTTGTCTACGAAGATCTGGTGCGACTTCTCACAGGCATAACCCACGCAGGGAATCTTGCGCAACTGCTGTTTCATCATCCACTTGAAGTTACGGTTCAGATGCCCGTATATCAGGAAGATGTCGAACGAACCCTGATGGTTGGCCACAAACACGTAACTCTGGTTCTTCTCCAGATTCTCCCGACCCTCCACCTTGACGGGCAGGAGAAACAGTTTCAGGATCAGTTTTCCCCACCAGTGCCCTGGGTAGTAGCCCCAGAAGTGGCCGTTGCCTATTGTCGTACCGATACCTACTTCCAGTGCCGTGACAATAGTCAGAATCACCAGTATCGGCAATCCTATAATCAATTGATAAACCCTATATAGTAGAGTAATCATAATTCCTAATTTCTAATTCCTAATTTCTAATTTTCGGATATTTCCTCGTCCATCCGTCCCAGCGCAGCCGCATCACGCCGAAGAACGCTTCGCCGAAGATGCCGCCAGACATCTTGCTGGTGCCTTCGCGACGGTTGATGAAGATGACACTCACCTCCTTGATCTTAAAGCCGATCTTGTAGGCGGTGTATTTCATCTCAATCTGGAAACCATAGCCCTTGAAACGTATCTTGTCCAGTTCGATGGTTTGCAGCACGCGGCGCTTGTAACACTTGAAGCCCGCTGTGGTGTCGTGTACCTTGAATCCCGTTACAAAACGCACATATTTCGAGGCGAAATAACTCATCAGCACCCGTCCGATGGGCCAGTTTACCACGTTTACACCAGAGACATAGCGCGATCCGATGGCCAGGTCGTAGCCTTCGTCGTGGCAGGCAGCATAGAGGCGAGGCAGGTCGTTGGGGTCGTGACTGAAGTCGGCATCCATCTCGAAGATGTACTCATAGTCGTGTTCCAGTGCCCATTTGAACCCCATGATATAGGCGGTACCAAGGCCCAACTTGCCGCTGCGTTCCAAGATGAAGAGCCGGTCGCCAAACTCTGAGGCCATCAGACCTTTCACGATCTGTGCCGTCCCGTCGGGTGATCCGTCATCAATAACGAGGATATGAAAACACTTATCCAACCCGAACACGGCCCGGATAATCTTCTCGATGTTCTCCTTTTCGTTGTACGTCGGGATGATAACGATACTGTCGCTTGAATGCATAATCTGAGTTATTACGCTGCAAAATTAATAAATAATCTGGGAAAAACGGTGTGGTCTAAGGCTTTTTTAGTAATTTTGCACACAAATTCGCGATGAATATACAGGAATTGGTAAAAATCTATGCCGGGTTGCCGCAGGTGAAGGCACTGGCACAGGCGATAGGGAAATCTTCGGCAAAGTCGATTTTCCTCGAGGGTTTGTTGGGCTCCAGTGCGCCGATGGTGTTCGGTGGGTTGGTGTCAAAGTGCAGGAATCCCCTGCTTTTTATCCTTCAGGATGCTGAGGAGGCGGGCTATTTCTACCACGATCTGACGCAGTTGTTGGGCAACAGGGACGTGTTGTTCTTCCCCAGCAGTTACCGTCGGGCGATTAAGTATGCGCAGAAAGACAGTGCCAATGAGATTCTCCGCACGGAGGTTCTTGCGAGGCTTGCACAGAGGGGACAGTCCTCTTTGTGCTATGTGGTGACTTACCCGGAGGCGGTATCGGAACTCGTCGTTTCGAAGAAAAACCTCGATGCCCGTACGCTCGTTTTGGAGAAAGACCAAACCATCGCGGTGTCGGCCATTGGGAAGACGCTGCGCGAGTTCGGCTTCCGCGAGGTGGATTATGTCTACGAACCGGGTCAGTTTGCCCTTCGTGGCTCCATCCTCGATGTCTATTCCTATAGTTGCGAATATCCTTTCCGTATCGACTTCTTCGGCGATGACATCGACTCCATCCGTACTTTCGAGGTGGAGGATCAGTTGTCGAAAGACCGTCGTGACCGCATTGAGATCGTGCCCGAACTGTCGACGGTGGCTGAGGAGAAAGTGTCGTTTCTCTCGTTCCTGCCGAAAGAGACTTTGTTGGTGGTGAAGGATTATCTCTACGTGCGTGATGCCGTAGAGCGCATCTATCAGGAGGGCTTCTCCAGTCAAGCCCGTTTGGAAATGGAGGGCACGACGGAGTTGGAACAGCATGAGATTGAGCGACAGTTGAGGCGTGAGTCGCAACTGCTGTCTGGTAGCCAGTGGATGAGTGATGCCAGTCGTTTCCGTCGGATAGAGTTCGGCCATCGTTCCTCGTCACGGGCGGAAGCCTCACTGCACTTCAACATCACCGTGCAGCCACTGTTCCATAAGAATTTCGACCTGTTGGCAAAGTCGTTCGAGGATTATTTGTCGAGGGGTTATCAGATATTCATCTGTGCCGACAGTCAGAAACAAAACGAGCGTCTTCGCGATATCCTAATGCCCCCTGAGTCAGGGGGCGACAGGGGTCTGAACAAGGGAAAGTCTTTTGCTTCTTCAGACCCCCAACCCCCTAACTTAGGGGGCTTGTGTTTCACTCCCGTTGACAAGACCCTCCACGAGGGCTTTGCCGACGATGACCTGATGGTGTGCGTCTTTACCGACCACCAGATATTCGATCGCTTCCATAAGTACAGTCTGAAGAGCGACAAGGCCCGTAGTGGAAAGATGGCCCTGACGCTGAAGGAGATTCAGCAGTTCGAGATCGGCGACTACGTGGTGCATATCGATCATGGCGTGGGTAAGTTCGGCGGTTTGGTACGTATGCCGGTCAAGAATGCCGCAGGCGAGGATACGTATCAGGAGATGATCAAGATTCTCTACCAACGTGGCGACAGTATCTATGTGTCGATACATTCTTTATATAAGGTGTCGAAATACAAGTCGCAGGAGAATGGCGAGGAGCCGCGTCTCTCTACCCTTGGCACGGGTCAGTGGGAACGTCTGAAGGAGCGTACCAAGAAACATATCAAGGATATTGCCCGCGACTTGGTCAGACTCTATGCCAAGCGCCGCAAGGAGAAAGGCTTTGCCTTCAGCCCTGACAGTTACCTGCAGCATGAGTTGGAGGCCAGTTTCCTCTATGAGGACACCCCCGACCAGTTGAAGGCGACGCAGGATGTGAAGGCCGACATGGAATCCTCCCGTCCGATGGATCGTCTCGTCTGTGGCGATGTGGGCTTCGGCAAGACGGAGGTGGCTGTGCGGGCAGCCTTCAAGGCGGCTTGCGACAACAAACAGGTAGCGGTGCTGGTGCCTACCACAGTACTGGCTTATCAGCATTTCCGTACCTTCTCCAGTCGTCTGAAGGATATGCCCGTCAGGGTCGACTACCTGACGCGAGCACGTTCCGCCAAGCAGACAACAGCCCTGCTCAAGGACTTGGAGGAGGGTAAGATAGACATCATCATCGGCACACACAAACTCATCGGCAAGACGGTGAAGTTCAAGGACCTCGGCCTGCTCATCATCGACGAGGAACAGAAGTTCGGTGTGTCTACGAAGGAAAAACTGCGTCAGATGAAGTCGAACGTCGATACGTTGACGATGTCGGCCACCCCGATTCCCCGTACCTTGCAGTTCTCGTTGGTGGGTGCCCGTGACTTCAGCGTGATACAGACACCGCCGCCCAACCGTTATCCTATCCTGACGGAGATACACACCTTTGGGGCGGAGATCATCATGGATGCCATCAATTTCGAGATGTCGCGCAACGGACAGGTCTACTTCGTCAACAACCGCATCAGCGACCTGACGCACATCGCCGAGATGATCCATAAGTATATCCCTGATGCCCGTGTGGCGGTGGGACACGGACAGATGAAACCCGAGGAACTGGAGAAGATTGTGCTCGACTTCTCCAACTACGACTACGACGTGCTGCTCTCGACAACCATCGTGGAGAACGGTATCGACATCCCCAATGCCAACACCATCATCATCAACGGGGCGCAGAACTTCGGACTTTCCGACCTGCACCAGATGCGAGGCAGGGTGGGGCGCAGCAACCGCAAGGCCTTCTGTTATCTGCTGGCACCGCCATTGGCCGACCTCAATCCCGAGTCGCGCCGTCGGCTCGAAGCCCTCGAGAACTTCTCCGACCTCGGCTCTGGCATCAACATCGCCATGCAGGACCTTGACATCCGTGGGGCGGGCAACCTCCTTGGCGCCGAACAGAGCGGCTTCATCTCCGACCTCGGCTATGAGACCTACCAGAAGATCCTCAACCAGGCAATGGCGGAACTGAGAAACGAAATTCCTATGCCCCCTGAGTCAGGGGGCGACAGGGGTCTGAACAAGGGAAAGTCTTTTGCTTCTTCAGACCCCCAACCCCCTAACTTAGGGGGCTTGTGTTATGTCGACGACTGCGCCCTGGAGTCCGATATCGAGATGCTCTTCCCCGACCAGTACGTACCCAACGACTCCGAGCGTATGCTGCTCTACCGCGAACTGGATAACCTGGCCAACCGCAACGACCTTGAGGCCGCCCTCGAGGCCTACCGTAACCGTCTGAGAGACCGGTTCGGCGAGATTCCCGAGGTGGCCGAGGAACTCATCCGCGTCGTGCCGCTCCGTGTGCTTGGCAAGCGCTTGGGTATCGAGAAGATCATGCTCAAGCAACAGAAGATGTTCCTCTTCTTCGTCAGCAACCTTGATAGTCCTTATTACCAGAGCGATATCTTCGGACGTGTCTTGCATTATGTGACCCATCATGTCCACCGCTGTGGTCTTCGCGAGGCCAACGGCAAGCGTTCGATGGTGGTTTCCGAGATCACCTCCGTAAACGACGCGCTGACAATTTGTCGTGAGATTCTGACAGATTGACATCCTTTTCCCCTCTGGCATCTTTGTTGCCTAATACTTAGTGAGCGACGCTCCAAACAGGGCTAAACTCACAACGAATAGTATTAACAATTTAAAATTATAATTAGGAGGTAAAGATTATGATGCCAGTCATGAGAAGTAACAGTTGGATTCCCAGTGTGTTCAATGATTTGTTTGATACGGACTTTATGCCGAAGGCTAATTGCACGGCTCCCGCTATCAATGTGAAAGAAAGCGACAAGGCCTACACCGTAGAACTTGCTGCACCGGGCATGAAAAAGGAGGATTTTAATGTTCACATCAACGACGAGGGCAACCTTATCATCAAGATGGAACAGAAGAACGAGAAGAAGGAGGAAGACAAGAACACCCGCTATCTGCGTCGTGAGTTCTCTTACTCAAAGTACGAGCAGACGCTGATTCTGCCGGATGACGTGAAGAAGGATGCCATCTCTGCCAAGGTCGAGCACGGTGTACTCACCGTCGAACTCCCGAAGATCGTCGAAGAGAAAGTAAAGGTATCACGTCAGATTGATATCGCATAAGGTTTTAGTTTTTAGTTATTGGTAAAAAGATCGTTGAGGATGTGTCATTGGCACATCCTCTTTTTGTGATGTATGCCATGAATTGTCTGTTAACAAACAATAAAATGAACCCTTAATACTCGATAGTTTGAGAAATAAACACTATCTTTGTGACAACTTTACAAATACACTGATAACTTTAATGATAACTCAATAGATATGAAAAAGAACTACTTTTTGGCTCGGGCAGCCATGACGCTGCTGCTCACCATCGTGTGTTTGGACATTCAGGCACAAGAGACAACCACGTTCAAATATACAGCCACGGAGAAGATTTCCCGCTTCGAGAATGAAAGTTTCAAGGCGTTGTTTGTTGGAGCCACTGCCATCGTTTCCCACGACTTCGATGCTGGGACGGGCAATGGTACCGTTGTCTATGAGGGCACGGTGACGGCTTTAGGCAACAATGCCCTGATGTTCCAATCAGCCCTGACGAGCATCGTCATTCCCGAGGGTGTCACTAAACTCGGCTTCCAGGCTTTTAAGGGCTGCTCGAATATCACCACCATCAAACTGCCGAAGTCGCTGAATACGACGGAAGGCTTGGTGTTCGATGGCTGCTCAGGCCTGGCTAATGGCAAACTCATTGTCGATGACCTTGCCTGGTGGTGCAGCGTCAGTTGGGGCGGTCCCTATTCCACTCCGCTATACTATGCCAAGCACATCTATAGCGACGAGGACACGGAGATTACCAACCTGATCATCCCAGAAGGTGTCACCAGCATCGGCAGCGATGCGTTCAACCGTTGCGAGGGCATCACTTCCGTCAGTTTCCCATCGACCTTAAAGTCTATCGGTGACAATGCTTTTGCCAATACAGGTCTGAAGTCAGTTGATATCACCAAGGGCTTAACCACTATCAACTCTGGGGCTTTCATGAATTGCGCCAACCTCACCTCCGTCACCATCCCCGAAGGTGTAGAGACCATTGGTGGAAGTGCTTTCTGCAAGACGGGCCTGACATCTCTGAAACTCCCCTCCACCATCAGG
This sequence comes from Prevotella sp., assembly GCA_017618275.1. GTDB lineage: Bacteria > Bacteroidota > Bacteroidia > Bacteroidales > Bacteroidaceae > Prevotella. The sequence goes on along the minus strand of JAFZUS010000213.1, from coordinate 7,791 downwards.
AGCATGAGCCAGTCGTTCTATGGCTGTGAAAGCCTCGCCACGCTGACGCTTACCGACGGTATCACCACATTAGGCGGTTCGTTCTACAGTTGTACGGCTCTCACTTCGGTGAACATTCCAGGTTCCATCAAGGAAGTTGGTTCCAGTGACTTTTCCAGTTGCACCGGCTTAACTACCGTGACGCTCAACGAGGGCACTGAGAAGGTGGATTTTAATGACTGTACGAACTTGGAAACCATCAATTTCCCAACGTCCATCAAGAAGGTGGCCATCAAAGGTAGCAGCAAGTTGGAAACCGTTACTCTCAACGAGGGCATCCAGGAAATCATCTCCTTTAACGACTGCTCGGCATTGCAACAGATAAACGTCCCTTCAACGGTCATCTACGTGGGAACCTTCAAGAACTGTAATGCTTTGGAGAAGGTCATCGTGGCAGATGTTGCCTCGTGGTGCGCCGCCCGCCACTACGATTCCCGTTACTATGGGCCGCAGAAGCAGGCAGGCAAACTCTACTTGGGTACGGTGGATCAGAATGAGGAGATCACCAATCTGGTCGTCCCAGAAGGTGTCACGAAGATTACCGGTGAGGCCTTCCTCGGCCTGCCTAATATCACCACCGTCACCCTTCCTTCTACCCTGACTACGATGGAAAACAAGGTCTTCCAGGGTTGTACGGGGGTGACTGATGTCTATAGCCTCGCCAACCCTGTCACTATGAGTTGGTCGGAAAGCGATAATAATTTCAAGGACGGTAAGGAGACGTTGATGCACGTCTTGGACGTGGAGATGTGGAAGTCGAAGTTCCCCAATGCCAATGCCACCTTCGTCAGCGACATGATGCAGGTGAACTATACCGCCACCAGTGCAGTTAATTTCAGTAAAAAACAGTTCACGGGTGCCACCGCCATGCTGGGCAACTTCTTCGATACCGAGACGGGCAATGGTTACGCCATTTTCAGCGGCAACGTGACCGCTGTTGCCAAACAAGCCTTTGCCGGTGCGACGACACTGACCAGCATTGACCTGCCCGACGGTATAGCCACCATCGGCTCCAATGCCTTCAACGGTTGCACAGGCTTGACCACGATGACGCTGCCGTCGACAGTCACTCTGTTCAAGGATAATGCCTTTGCCGGATTAGAAAATATCACCGACGTCTGGTGTGTCGCCGACCCCACCGCCCTGACATGGAACGGCACAGGCTTCAAGCCCAACAAGGAAACCCTGATGCATGTGCCCCTCGCCGAGGACTGGGAAGAGGTGTTCCAAAGGGTCAACGTCACCCTCGTCAGCGACATGACACGTTTCCGCTATACCGCTATGGCCAAGGAATCAAGCGCCTTTAACATTCTGGAAAAGTTTACGGGTGCCGAGGAAATCGTTTCCCACGTCTTCAATGGCGAGACGGGCGAGGGCACCCTCATCTTCAAGGGCATCGTCACCAAATTCAACGACCCGTTCAAGAACAACAAGAACCTGACGGGTATCACCGTTCCCTCGTCAGTCACCGAGATTGGAGGTCAGGCTTTCTACGAGTGTTCCAATCTTAAGACGGTCATTCTGCCGGACGCCATCACGTCGCTAGGAGACTATATCTTCAACCGTTGTACCAGTTTGACCACAGTCAACATCCCGAACATGCTCACCAACCTGCCGATGTGTATGTTTACGAAGTGCACCAGCCTGACTGACATCACCATTCCCGAAGGTGTTGAGTCCATTGGCTCCTACGCGTTCTCTGACTGCACGGGCCTGACCAACCTCGCCATCCCCCTGACTGTCAACACAGTTTATTCCCATGCCTTTGACGGCTGCACGAATATCACGGATGTATTCTGTAAGGCTGAACCTTTTACAAAATGGGATGGCAACAACAGTGGCTTCAAGCCTGAGAGGGCCACCAAGTTCTTCGTCTCAGATGCCGATGCATGGATGGAGAAGTTCCCCAATGCCAATGTCACCTTCTTTACGTTCATTCTCGGTGATGTGGATGGCAAGGACGGGTTGACGGCAGCCGATGTAGTCGGCATGGTTAGGATCATCGCTGGCGACACGGAAGGGCTGTACCCCGACAGGGCCGACATGAACGGCGACGGTGAGGTGAACATCGCCGACGTCGTAGCCATCGCCAAACTCATCCTCTCAGAATAATCTAGATCTTAGGGACTGCGCTCAGATAGAGCGTGGTATAGGTACGCAGCGGGCGCTGCTGATATAAGCCCCGCCCGCTGCCGATATCAGCAGCGGCCGCTGCTGATTACGTCCCCGCCCGCTGCTGATTCGAAGGGAAGGGGTTTTATCCCTGCTGCAAAGGCACTTTTCCCCTATAACCAACGTCTCTTTCCCCTTTACCCTAGGTCTTAACAACGGTAACGGTACATCTTTCATACGCAGCGCACACTCCAGAGAGGAGAATGCACAACGGTCCAGGAACGTTGTGTTGGGAAGCCAAAGAAAAAACCCCCGTTCCTTTTTGGAGCGGGGATTTTTTTATTGTTGTTTGTCGAGTTCTGCGAGGTTCGCAGCGATCATCTCGTCGGTGACGGTGTAGTTCTGGAGGTCACCCTTGATGAAGGCCTCGTACGATGGCATGTCGATGAGTCCGTGACCGGAGAGGTTGAAGAGGATGACTTTCTCCTCGCCTGTCTCCTTGCACTTGTTGGCCTCGCGGATGGTGGCGGCGATGGCGTGACAACTCTCGGGAGCGGGGATGATGCCCTCAGTGCGGGCGAAGAGCATACCGGCCTCGAAGGTCTCGAGTTGCGGGATGTCGACACCATGCATGTAACCGTCCTTGATGAGTTGGCTGATGATCATGCCGGCACCGTGGTAGCGCAGGCCGCCAGCGTGGATGTTGCTGGGACGGAAGTTATGGCCCAGGGTGTACATCGGCAGCAGTGGGGTATAGCCAGCCTCGTCGCCGAAGTCGTAGCGGAACTGGCCGCGGGTGAGTTTCGGACAACTGTCGGGCTCGGCAGCGATAAACTCGGTGTGGCGCTCGCCGCTCAGGTTGTGACGCATGAAGGGGAAGGCGATACCGCCGAAGTTGGAACCGCCGCCGAAGCAGGCGATCACCATGTCGGGATATTCACCGGCCATCGCCATCTGCTTCTCGGCCTCCAAACCGATGATCGTCTGGTGCAGGCCTACATGGTTGAGCACGGAACCGAGGGTATATTTACAATTCGGTGTGGTGGTAGCCAACTCTACAGCCTCGGAGATGGCGGTACCCAGTGAACCGGAGTGCGTGGGATCCTTGGTGAGGATGTCTTTACCGGCACGGGTGGACATCGAGGGAGAGCCCTCTACGACGGCACCGAAGGTGCGCATGATACTGCTGCGATAGGGTTTTTGTTGCATGGTGATCTTCACCTGATAGACGGCGCAGTCGAGGCCGTAGATCTTGGCAGCGTAACTCAGGGCAGCACCCCACTGACCAGCACCGGTCTCGGTGGTCACGTTGGTCGTGCCCTCCATCTTGGCATAGTAGCACTGGGGCAGGGCAGAGTTGATCTTGTGTGAACCGAGGGGATTGGTGGATTCGTTCTTGAAATAGATGTGGGCGGGTGTGCCGAGGGCCTCTTCGAGGGCGTAGGCGCGCACCAGCGGGGTGGAACGATAGAACTTGTACTTGTCGAGCACTTCCTCAGGGATATCAATCCAACGATGCTCTGTGTCGAGTTCCTGCACGCAGCACTCACGGGGGAAGATGTGTGCGAGGTCGTCGACGCCTAAGGGCTGCTTCGTAGCCGGATGGATGGGAGGCATCGGTTTGTTGGGCATGTCTGCCTGAATGTTGTACCACTGTGTTGGGATCTCACTCTCTTGGAGGATGAATTTCTTTTGTTTAGCCATGATTTTAAGTTTTTGGGATTAAGATATCCGGTGCAAAGATACGAAATATAAATGATAAATGATAAATGGAAATTAAGAATTTTGTTTTTTTTGCAATAGACTCTCCATAAACTCCTTGGGTTGTATGCCGAACTGCTTCTTGAAACAGGTGGAGAAATATTTCGGGTCTTGGAAGCCGACGTGGTAGGCGAGGTCGCTCACACGCAGGTTGGGGTCGAGTTTGGCCATGCGGTAGGCCTCCTTCATGCGGATGTCGCGGATGAAGGTGCTGACGTTCATGCCGGTGATGGCGCGGAGTTTGTTGTAGAGGGTTGAAGGACTGGCTCCCATGTCGGCGGCAAAGGTGTCGCGGTCGTAGTCGGCATTGTCCAGATGGGCGTGTACGCAGTTCATGGCTCTCTTCAGGAATTCCTGTTCGGGGGTGGGGGCGCTTTCCTCCACGATGTCCTCGTTGGGTCGCTGGGTGAACTCCTGTTGGGCACGCTTGCGGTTCTCGATGATGTTGTCGATGCGCAGTTTGAGGTCGCTCAGGCGGAAGGGCTTCGTCAGGTATTCGTCGGCACCGATACGGAGGGCTTCCTGCTGGTCTTCCGCCTGTGTTTTCGCCGTGAGGAGGATGATGGGCAGGTGCTTGTAGTTGTCGTCTTCCTTGATGGAGCGGGTCAGTTCAAGACCGTCCATCTCCGGCATCATCACGTCGGAAACGATGAGGTCGAGGTCGGTCTTGTGGATGATGTCAAGGGCTTCACGGCCGTTTTGGGCCACAAACACTCGGTAGTGGGACATCAGCACGTGGCGCATCAGCATCAACAGGTCGGGGTTGTCTTCGACAATCAGCACCTTGTAGTTGTCTTCTTCGGTATCTGCCGTCGCGGTGTCTTGGTTGATGTTGGGCGTGACGGTGTTGATGTCGATGATGGCGTGTTGGGGAACGCTGATGTCAATCAGGTGCGACTCGTCGACCTGTTCCGGCAGGAAGGCTTCCTTGGTGATGGGCAGGTGGATGGTGAAGGTGGTACCCTTGCCCTCCTCGCTCTCATAGTCGATGGTGCCGTTGTGCAGAAAGACCAGGTCGCGCGTCAGTGCGAGGCCGAGACCTGTACCGATCGTCTTGTGGCGGCGGTACTCGCCGTCGTAGAACCGTTTGAAGAGGTCTTTCCGCTTCTCTTGCGGGATGCCGCTGCCTGTGTCGCTCACCTTAATATATATATAGTCGTAGTTACGACTGGTGCGCACACTGATCGAGACGCTGCCAGCGTCGGTGTATTTGGCGGCGTTGGAGAGGAGGTTGTAGATGACCTTGTCGAGTTTGTCGGTGTCGATCCATCCCATCATGCTCCTTGGCTCGCAGTCGATGGTGAACGTGAGGCCTTTCTTGACCATCAGCGGTTCCAGACACAGGGCTGTGTTGTGGATATACTGCATCACGTCGCCATGTGCCACCTTCAACTTTAGTTCTCCCGCCTGCGACTTACTGGTCTCGAGGATCAACTGCAACAGGTGTACCATGCGCTGTATGTTCATCTGCATCACGTCGTAGTCGTGCTCGTAATCGGGGGCTTCTTCCCTCAGATGATCCACCGATGCGGAGATGACGGTGAGCGGCGTGAGCAGTTCGTGGGTGATATTGGTGAAAATCTGTCCCATCTGCAGACGTTGCCTGACCTTGGTGTTGCGGCGGTGCAACTCTCTTCCTAAGAAGAAAGCAGCCACTCCAATCGCAAAGATGATGATCGACAGTATAATCTGCAGGTCCATGTTGATTCGTTTTCTTGGTGCAAAAATAAGAAAAAAACTCGAAAATGCGATATTTTACCGACGAAAAATGCGTTTTTGGCGATAAAAATGATGAAAATCCGTGAATTTGGGTCGAATTTCCGTGAATTAACGCATTTTCTACCTTTAATAACAATAAGTCGACCTGCTTTTCTATTTTATATATTACTTTTGCATCAGAAAAGATTTTTAATGGTTAAGGTTTATGGTTGATTAATTTAGTTTTTTAAAGTTAACAAAGGAAAAGGCTCGTTGTGAAACGAGCCTTTTTCAATTCTATTCATTCTGCAAAAACATGCTATCTGTTTAATAGGAACCGTTCTGCCTCGATGGCTGCTTGACAACCGGAACCGGCTGCTGATATCGCCTGGCGGTAGACGGGGTCGGCACAGTCGCCTGCCACGAACACACCGGGAATCTTTGTCTTGGGTGTGCCGTCGATTTTCTTCAGGTAACCTGTCTCATCGGTGTCGAGCCATTCCTTGAAGATATCCGTGTTGGGCTTATGGCCGATGGCCAGGAAGAAACCGTCGATGGCGATATCTACCAGCGCTTCGTCGGGTTCTCCCTTACGTTTCACGAGGTGGGCACCTTCCACACCGTTCTCGCCGAAGAGTCCGATGGTGTTGTGCTCGAAGAGAATCTCGATGTTCTCTGCCTCCTTCACCCGCTGTTGCATCACCTGGGAGGCACGGAGGAAAGGTTTGCGCACAATCAGATAGACCTTCTTGGCAAGTCCAGACAGGTATAGGGCATCCTCGCAGGCGGTGTCACCGCCTCCAACGACGGCTACGGTCTTCTTGCGGTAGAAGAATCCGTCGCAGGTGGCACAGGCACTGACACCCTGTCCGTTGTATTTGCGCTCATCGTCAAGTCCGAGGTATTTGGCAGAGGCACCAGTGGCGATGATGACGGTGTCGGCGGCAATCTCCGTGCCGTCCTCTGCCGTGCAGAGATAGGGGGCCTTTGAGAAGTCTACCTTCACGATCTCGCCATCGCGGATGTCCGTGCCGAAGCGCTCGGCTTGTTCCCTGAGGTCCATCATCATCTGGTTGCCGTCGACACCCTGCGGATAGCCAGGGAAATTCTCCACCTCGGTGGTTTGTGTCAACTGTCCACCTGGTTGCATACCACTATATTCTATAGGACTGAGGTTAGCCCTTGAGGCATAGATGGCTGCAGTATATCCCGCAGGTCCGCTACCGATGATCAAGCATTTGGTTCTTTCCATTATGATAAGAGTTCTTCAATCTGCTTTGCAATGTTCTCTATTTTCTCAGTGGGCTCGAAACGGGCTACGACCTGACCTTTCTTGTTGATCAGGAACTTGGTGAAGTTCCATTTGATATCGGGCTTCTGCTTGTAGTCGGGATCGGCCTTCGACAGCATATCGTCGAGGATGTGTGCAATCGGGTGCTCCATATCCCAGCCGGCAAAGCCTTTCTCGTTCTGAAGGAACTTGAACAGGGGGTCGGCATCCTCGCCGTTGACTTTGACCTTCTTGAAACGGGGGAATTCCGTGCCGAAGTTCAGTTTGCAGAACTCATGGATGCTCTCGTCAGTGCCGGGAGCCTGTTGTCCGAACTGGTTGCAGGGGAAGTCGAGGATCTCAAAACCCTCAGCGTGATACTTCTTGTAGAGAGCCTCCAGTTCGTCGTACTGGGGAGTGAAGCCGCATTTGGTGGCGGTATTCACGATGAGCAACACTTCATTGGCGTATTCCTTCAGGGAAACGTCTTTGCCTTTTCTGTCCTTGACAGAGAAATCATAAATGGTTTTCATTTGCTATTTTAATAAATGTGTAGTTTCGTGGGTACAAAGATAAGAATTTTATTTGGCTCTGCCAAATAAATAACAAAAAAAAGTGCGCCAAAGGCATATGCAACTACCTTTGACGCATTTTTTATAATTCCTGTGTGAAATCAGGCTTTCGTTTATTCTCACTTCTTCGCAGCCTTACCGTAGCGGCTCATGAACTTATCGACACGACCTGCGGTGTCAACGAGTTTGCTCTTACCTGTATAGAACGGGTGAGAGGTGCTAGAGATTTCGACTTTTACCACTGGGTAAGTTTCGCCTTCGAATTCCACTGTGTCATTCGTCTTTGCTGTGGACTTCGAGAGGAACATATCGCCGTTGGACATGTCCTTGAACACGACG
>JAFZUS010000033.1 GCA_017618275.1 Prevotella sp. | reverse complement strand
TGACGATGACATCTACACCTTCTACGAAATGGACGATTCCATCGGCAAGAAGGTAAAGATAGAGGATGGCAATAAGTTATATCGGCTTATGGAAAGAGTGGCCAGATTCGGTCTTGAATGCGGCTTCTCTGACATAGGAGTGGATGGAGCGACTTGGTTAAACGGAGAGGAAGCGAGGAAGGTAACGAGGCAGGTCTTCGTATGCCATAACCTCCCTTCCGACGACACCTTCATCCCTTGGAGGGGAAGGATGGCTGACGACCTCGTACAGGCGATAGACACCGAGAGGACTTCAAGGGGCATACAGTTGTCCGTGAAGTGGTTTGGCTACGCATACGCTCAGTCTGCGACTGCAAGCGGAGGGAACACAGACCTATACAACGCCGAGGGATATATCAGGAAGGCGGGGTACATAAACCTCGTGGGGCCTGCCTGTTGCAAGGTGGGCTTTGACGAGAAGAGGAAGCCACATATAAGGATGTCATACCCTGCGGCTAAGATTGTTCACGAAAAATACCAAAGATGATGGAAAGCAAGAAGACATACGACTTTTTGATAGTAGGGGCAGGGCTCTATGGGGCTGTCTGTGCGAGGGAACTCGCTGACGCTGGATTTGGAGTGCTCGTCATAGACAGGAGGGACACCATAGGGGGCAACTGCTACACGGGCGAAGAGAACGGCGTGGTGGTCCATAAGTACGGCCCCCATATATTCCATACAGACGACGAGGATGTGTGGCGCTATGTGGCTGAAAAGGTGCAAATCCAGCCGGCTCCGGACTATACTCCGATAGCGGTCAGCCAAGGAGAGGCCTTCAACCTCCCCTTCAACATGAACACCTTCGCACAACTGTTTAAGATATTCTCCCCTACGGAGGCGAAGGAGAGGATAGAGGCCGAGAGGAAGGCAGTCAAGGGGACACCGAGAAACCTTGAAGAGCAGGCCATAAGCCTCGTGGGGACTACGGTCTTCGAAAGGCTCATAAAGGGCTACACGGAGAAGCAGTGGGGGAAGAAATGCTCGGAACTCCCCCCTGAAATCATAAAGCGCCTTCCCGTGCGATTCACCTATGACAACACCTACTACAACGACCGATTCATAGGAATACCTGCATGCGGATGGACTCCCCTCTTTGAAAGACTCCTTGAAGGGGTTGAAGTGCGCCTCGGAGTGGACTACCTCAAAGAAAGGGAGAAATACGCGGAGGTGGCGAAGCACACCATATACACGGGACCGATAGACGAGTTCTTCGGCTATAAGCTCGGAAGGCTTGAATACAGGTCGCTCCGCTTCGAGACGCTGTACTTCCGTGGAGACCATCAGGGTTGCGCCGTGATGAACTGGACCGACAGGAACATCCGTTACACCCGTTCCATAGAGCACATGCACTTTGACAGGACGGGGAAGAAATACGAGTCTTCCGTCATCACCCTTGAATATCCCATACCCTACAAGGACGGGAACGAGCCATACTACCCCATCGTGGACGAGAGGAACGCCGCACTTTATGAGTCATACAAAGAGTTGGCGAAGGAGGATGCGACACTGCATTTCGGGGGACGGCTCGGACTATTCCAGTACCTTGACATGGACGACACCATAGTCAAGGCAAAGGAGATGGTGAAGGAACTACTTGAAAAACTGACCTAAACTACAAAAGAGACTATGAAAAGAGGTAAGAAACCGACATTGGAAGATTTCACGGCCGTGGCGGAAGCGACAAAGGGCACAATAAGCAAGATGGCCGAAGCATTCGGTGTTGACAGATGCACCGTTTACAACTGGTGTGCGAAAGACCCACGCTTCAACGCCGTGGTGGAGAACTACAAGGGAAAGTTCCTTGACGAGTGCTTGAGAAGCGGCAGGGTACTTGCCCTCGGAATACCAAAGGATGCGAATGACTTGAAGAAAGGCTGGGTGTCCCCTCCTGACGGCTCCATGCTACGCTACTTCATCAGCACCCTCGGCAGAAAAGAGGGCTACGGAGAGGCTATTGACATAACGAGCAAGGGCGAGAGTATCAAGCCTGACCCCGTGATAGTGGAAGTCATTGACAACAGGGATAAAGTGGAGAAGGCACAGGAAGAGGAACAACAGTAAAACCATAAACCGAAAAAAGCATGATGACAGAAAGGAAAAGAAAAATCATCGACGCCCTGCGGGGTGCTTTGAACTACTGCGGCTACAACTATGACGAGGTAGTCAGCAAAAAGAGCAGACAGAGGATATACAGTGACCTCCGTTCAATAATCTGGTCTATCTACCAGACGGAGGCGGACCTGCCCTTCAAGCAGGTAGGGATAGACTTTGACTGGGACAGGATAACGGTGTACCACGCCCTTGCGAGGGCAAAGGATTTCCGTAAGGTTGACAGGAACTTCGCCGATATGTACGATTCTATTTACGGAGCGTACCTGAACGCCTATTCAAGCAAGCAAGAAGAAGCCGGAATGTCATCATAAAAGAAGAACGATATGAGCAAGTTCAATTTCAGGGCGAAGCCCATAGGGATAACCTGCACTTACGACAAGGGAGATTCAAGGCTCACTGACACGGTGGACATACATTGCGCCTACGCAGGGAAAGGCATAATGAAGAACAGGGTGTGCCACAAGACAGTGACAGTGACCGAGGCTGAGAAGGCGGTGATAGAGTCTATCGCCATGAGGCTTTTCTTGGACCATAAGAAGGTCATTCAGACGACTAAGGACGCAGACGGAAAGGTACACCTTACGGGAGTCATAGCCGTCGATGCGGTGAAATAAAGGGGGAAAGAGAGGATGCCTAAGATTCAGACTACGAAAGTATATTATGAACTTGACAACGCCGTCAGGTCAGGATATACCACCATATCTGAACAAGGCTCTTCCCGTAGCGGAAAGACAAGGAACACGGTCATCTGGCTATGTGTCTATCTGATGAATCACCCTGACATAAGGTTGTCGGTGGTGAGGAAGACGCTGACGGCACTCAGGGGCTCGGTACTCATAGACTTCAAGGAAGTCCTCGTCAAGATGAATCTGTGGAACTGGAAAAACAGGGCGTTCAACAAGTCGGAGTTCACATTTGAATTTCCGAACGGGAGTTGGATAGAGTTCTTCTCTACCGACGATGAACAGAAACTACGCGGACGAAAGAGGGACATCTGCTATGTGAACGAGGCGAACGAATTGTCAGCCCTTGAATGGCAGCAGTTAAAGATGCGTACCACGATGTTCACGATAGCAGACTACAACCCTTCCTTCTCGGATGACCACTGGCTTTGTAGCGTAAACCACGACCCCCGCACCTACCACTTCATAACCACCTACAAGGACAATCCCTTCTTGGAGCAGACAATCATAGACGAGATTGAAAGCCTGCGGTACAAGAACAATACTTTGTGGCAGGTGTACGGCCTCGGATTGCAGGCGGTCATCGAAGGGCTCATCTTCACGAATGTGGAAATCATAGACGAGATACCTCCCTACGCCAAGAAGCACCATTGGCGTGGGATGGACTTCGGCTATTCGGCCGACCCAACGGCCATAGTGGACGTGTACTTTCACGACGGTACCCTCTATCTTGAAGAGATATGTTACAGCACTGCCATGCTCTCAACCGACATCATTAAGGTCCTCAAAGAGAATGACGGGACGATAGAGACCATAACGGAATCGGCTGACCCACGACTGATACAGGAAATATACAGGGGCGGGTGCAATGTGAAGCCCGTGGTGAAGTACGGCGGCTCGGTGATGGCGGGCATCACGAAGATGCTTGAATACAAGATACGGATAACAAAGCGGAGTGCGAACTGCATCAAGGAGTTCAAGAATTACACTTGGGCTCAGGACAAGGAAGGCAAGTGGATGAATCAACCTATAGATGCGTTTAATCACTGTTTTGTAGGGAATACAAAGGTTGTTACTGATAGAGGGAGGAAATTCATCAAGAATGTCAAGCGGGGCGACCTTGTGCTGACTTCCGTTGGTTATAGGCAAGTGCTTGAAAATCACAACAATGGCATAAAGAAAAATTTTAAGTTCCGACTTCTTTTTAATAATTTTATCACCGAGGTTAGGTGTACGCCGGACCATAAAATAAAAACAAAGGAAGGATGGAAGGAAATAAGAAACCTACAACCGGGAGACATACTGTATATCCTACCCGGAAATCAAAGTGCCAAGACAGGGTTGAATTCAACGGAGAGACATACTTCAAGCATAAAGGAGAAAGGTATTATTCAAAAGGGAATAAACGGCTCCACATCGTCGTGTGGGAATACTACAACGGTCCAGTCCCACAAGGGTATGAGATTCATCACAAGGATTTCAACAGCCTTAACAACGACATTTCAAACCTTGAGTGCCTTACTCAAAAAGAGCACAAAGCGAGACACCACGAAAGAACATCAGCAAGGGCAAGCAGTCCTGAGCAAATCGCCCATCTTAAACGAGTCCGAGAGAAAGCAAGTGCCTGGCATGGAAGCGAAGAAGGAAGGAAATGGCATTCTGAACACGGGAAAGAGGTCGCAAGAAACCTTCAACCAAAGAAACTTATCTGCCAATATTGCGGAACGGAATTCTGGTCAAAAAAACCGGATGCCAAGTTCTGTTCCAATAAATGCAAGTCAAGGGCAAGAGCAAATTCAGGAATTGACAACGAAACGAGGATATGCGAATGGTGCGGAAAGGAGTTTGTCGTCAACAAGTATTCACGGACGAGGCATTGTTCAAGAAGCTGTGCTATTAGACATAGCCGCAACGGAGATGCCTGATGCGGAGGTCTTTGACCTTACCGTAAAAGGAAAGCATGAGTACATAGCAAACGGGATAGTCGTGCATAATTGCATCGACGCCGTCCGTTATGTCGTGCTCATGAAGATACTCGGGGGCAGACCGAAGCCAGTGGACCTGACAAGACTTTCAAACATAGCATACTAAAAATGCGACTAGTTGCATCTTTAAAAATGATACGACCTTAAACTAAACTTACGACTATGGATATTCAGGAAATTATCAGCAAAGCAGAGAACGGGGAGAATGTGATAGGACAGTTACAGCAGAAGTCCATCACCGTACCCCCTTGGGGCGACTTGGTGAAGCAGTACGACCCTATGTTGCACCCCGTGATGGACAAGAGCGAATACCCCGACATCACGGTCTATGAAGAGAGGGAATCGGAATCGATGAAAAACGAGTTCGGAGAGCCAGTCATCACGAAGGTAGCGACAGGCGTGGAGAAAGTGAGCCGCGTGACCTACGCCTTACAGGACCTCGCTGTCAAGAGGACTACCGAACTGTGCTTCGGAATCCCCGTCAAGAGGATTTATTCGCCGGAGAACGACCGACAGAAGGAGATTGCACAGTATATTGAAAAGATATACCAGCGTAACCACATTGATACCGTAAACAACGACAGGGGACGCAAACTTTTCGCTTCCTGTGAGACCATGACGCTATGGTATGCCATCCCGGAAGAGAACAGCGTGTACGGCTTCAACAGCAAACTGAAACTCCGCTGTGTCACCTACTCCCCTATGCAGGGCGACTCCCTCTATCCCCTCTTCGACGAACTCGGAGACCTCGTTGCCCTGTCAGTCAAGTACACCCGCAAGGTAGAAGAGAAGGATGTGACCTTCTTTGACACCTACACCTCCAACAAGCACCTCCGTTGGAGCAACGAGGAAAGCGTTTCAATGACGCTCGACCTTGACGAGGACATTGAGATAGGCAAGATACCAGCCGTGTACATATACCGCCCCGTCCCTATATGGGAGAACACTTCAAGCCTTGTGTATGAAATGGAATGGGCGGTCAGCAGGAACGGAAACTACCTTCGCAAGAACAGCCGTCCTATCCTCGCCGCTTTCGTGAACGAGGAAATGGCTTTCGGCAAGTCTCCTTCCACCGACAAGGCGTTCAGGGATGTGGTACAGTACCCGCAGGGCTCCTCGCTCCAGTATGTCACTTGGAATCAGGCGATAGACAACCTCAAATACTATGTGAACGAACTCCGTCAGATGTTCTTCACACAGTTACAGTTGCCAGATATGTCCTATGAGAACATGAAGACCACGCCCATGAGCGGTGAGGCGAGGAAGCAACTCTTCATAGACTGCCACCTGAAAGTGAAGGATGAGAGCGGAAGGTGGATTGAGTTCTTTGAGAGGGAGACCAATGTCATCAAGGCCTACTTGAAGATAATGCTCCCTTCGGACTACGCCAGCGACATTGACGCACTCCCCGTTGAGCAGGTCATCACCCCGTACACCGTCAAGAGCGACGCGGAAGACCTCAATATCTACATAAACGCCACAGGAGGCAAGCAACTGATGTCCCAGAGCACCGCTATCCAGAAACTCGGAATGGTGGACGATGTGGACGACGAGTTACAGAAGATTCAGGCCGAGGGTATGCAAGACCTCCTTGCGGGAGCCATGGCAGAATAGCGAATCTGATATATGAGATACAATCCCAAGCCATACGAGCGGCGACTTACGGCTTATCTCGCCCGGCAGATGCAATCAATAGACAAACTTATTGACACTTCCGTCGGGCAGATAGTCCGCCGTACCCTTCTCCTTTCCTCCGTTTCCAATCTCAATGCACAGGAAGACTTCTTCTTCAAAAATTATCCAGCCCTCTCAAATGCGGTGGACGGGATTCTGGCAGGGCTTTCTAACTCCCTGTTCGGAAACATAGTGACAGGTATCGAATGGTCTTGGGATTTATCCAATATGAAGAATGACGACATGGTCTCACGCCTCGTCAGGAGCATAGGTGCAGGCCGTGTGCCTTCGGAAGCCATTGCAAGGTGGAATCAGAAGAATCTCCCCGCACTTGAAGCCTTTGAGGACAGGAGGATAGGAGGAATGAGCCTTTCAAGCAAGGTGTGGGATTACACCAAAGGGATGAAGGGCGACCTTGAACTGGCACTTGACTTGGGGCTCGGTGAGGGACTGAGTGCTGACAAACTCTCCCGTCAGGTGCGTGGCTACCTCCGTGAGCCGGACAGGTTATACAGGCGGGTGAGGGATGAGAAAGGGGTGCTTCGCCTCTCCAAGAGCGCATCCAACTACCACCCCGGACAGGGCGTGTACCGTTCCTCTTACAAGAATGCCAAGCGTCTTGCATCCACGGAGACGAACATGGCTTACCGTAGTGCCGACTACCAACGCAACCAGCAACTTGACTTCATCCTCGGAATACGCATCAACCTCTCAAAGAATCACACTTGCCTCAATTCAAAGGGAGAGCCAGTGCCTTTCTTTGACATCTGCGATGAACTCCAAGGGGACTATCCAAAGGATTTCAAGTTCACGGGATGGCACCCTAACTGCCGATGCTATGTGACTACCATACTCCCTGACAAGGACGAGTTTGCCAAGTACCTCGTCAACATGGACGAGAACGGGGAGTCTTCCTATGAGTTAAGTGGCAAGATAACGGAAATGCCCCCGAACTACACGGACTGGGTAGAGAGGAACGCCGACAGGATACAGGCCGCCGAGGAACGGGGCACGCTTCCTTACTTCCTGAAAGACAACAGGGACACTTGGGAGGATATTGTGAACAAGGAAGATATTGACTCCGACATAGAGAAAGCGCTCGGAGTGAAGAAGGGTGCTCCTATGAGTTGGGAGGATGCCAATACGGGCAAGGAGAATCCTCATTGGCAGAGTGGAGTGAATGACGGATACAACAACAACTGCCAGACCTGTACGGTTGTCCACGAACTGAGACGCAGGGGCTTTGATGTGGAAGCGGAACCTTTCGATGCCGATTACTTCAAGAAGTTTGATTGGCAGAAGAGGTATATCCGAGAGGACGGCTCTTATGAGAAGCACCAGTACCCTGACGCTTGGATGCGTGACAAGGGGTACAAGAACATGACGGAGAAGAGGGTGAAGGAGTACATAGCGGAGAAGATAAACGGTGCCGGTCGCTATGAAATATATGTCAAATGGTCTGGAAGTAAAACCGCCCATGTTTTCCTTGCCGAGGCTGGCAGTGACGGAACAATCGGGTACTTTGACCCTCAGACGGGAAAGATAAGAGTATTCCCTATGGATATTATAGAGAAGAGTAAAATCAGCATCATCCGTATAGATGACAAGAAGATAAACCCTGATGTGTCAGGCCGCATCATCAAGAAGGGACAATAAGGCGAAGGCTTCCTTTTCCGGGAGGACCGTCACTTTCCCACCTTTCACATAAACAAGGACGGGGAGGCCCGTAGGCAGGAGCAATCCGTCATCACCCTCGCCACCGTATTGCAGGTCATACACCTCTCCGTATTTTTCAGAGACCGAAAGAAGCGTGGCTCCCTTCGCTCCCGTTTTCTTGATATAGTCTTGTATGATTTTCTCCATGAGGCAAATATAAGAATAATCTCTCAGTCTTAGAAATATAGTTTTTAGCCGTTTTTAGCCGCCTTAACCTGTTAGCGGTATAATTTATCATCTTCTCTGTCAAGGCGTGAAATACGCCGTTTCTCGGCCCTTTCCCACTTCCGTAGCAAGACCTTCGCCTGCCTCCGCAACTCCTTCCCCCTCGTTGTGCTTGAGGGGGTGTTGGAGAAGCGGGTGAGCAGGCTTACGGCCTTCTTGTAGTCCTCGTTGGAAATAGTAACCATTACAGTTCTATCGTCTTGGTGCAAATGACATTGTACCCCCTGTTCCGAAGGACTTGAACTAAGAACCTGTCCCCAAGTTTCTTGACTATCTCGGTAGGCAGTTTCGTATCTGATTTAGTAAGTCCTACCTCTACTTCCGTGTCGCATGAAGAGGCAGGCTCGAAGTACTTAGTAGAATCTTCAACGGGGATAGGAGGGAGTTTGTTGATGGCCTCCCTCATGGCATCCATGTTCTCAGGAGAGTTCCGCATCCGCTCCTTCTTCTCCTTCTTTTTCAGACGGGCGGTTTCCAGCATCTCCCTGATGTCTATGAGTACATTCCGTGCGAGTTCCTTGGTCGGCTTGGAATTGGCAACCCAAGCCCATTCCGGATGCGAAGCCTTACCATTGTAGGTAACAATGCCCCTTTTTCTCAATGCCGTTGCCACATAGGAAGTAAGATTTCCGTAATGGCTCATCGCCCCGCGAAAAAGTTTAGTGCCACAGAGGTCATAGACCAGTTCCAACGCCTTCCATACTCTCGGGAGGTCGTAAGCGCCGTAACCATCCTGCTTGTCCTGACTTGAATGTGAGATGTATCCGTAAGTATCCATATCATATCATTTTTAACTGTCCTTCTTGTGATTTGTTGTATGACAAGTTCTTCAACTCCTTGCCCGTTATATAAGCGTTCCACGCCTTTATGATATAGGCGTTTCTTTGGGAGATGGTGAGCACCCTCTGCTTGGTTATGTTCCGAAGGAGGGCGTCACGCAGGAGGGAGACTGTCTGGTTGGTTATCTCCGAAGCCCCCGTGAGTTCGCAGAAGAAATCGTACACCTTCTGTTCTGGGTGGTGCCTGTCGTGAATCAAATAGAGGATATAAGCCCCCATCGTGGAAATGGTAAGGAGTCGGACATGGTCGTAACTGCTGGAAGCATACGAGGTGACCTGTGTAACCAGTTCCTCGTTCTCCCGGTAGAAGTCCAGAATCTCCTGCTTGGAGACCTTGACCTTCCTTATGCTCTCGGATGGGGCGTATGTAGCCTCGTTCCTTCGGAGGTTGAAGTAGGCGGTGATGACCGATGACTTCCTCGTGGGGTTGTTAATCCCGTCTATGGCGAAGATGTCCCCTGCGGTCCTTGCCCTGCCCGTGTCGATGGTTGAGAAAAGTTCCTCGTCAACGCCTTCAATGATGACGCTGTCAATGGGCTGGTCTGCCATGCAACAGGCTTTGAGCCTGTGCTGTCCGTCAAGGACATTCCCCTTAGAGGAAATGATGATTGCCTCGCCGTTGAGTTTCCAAAGCCCTTGCTCTATCTGCCGGGCGTAGTCTTCCACCGTAGTCTTGTTGATTGGGCGGTTTCGGTTGTTTCTGGTAAGGTACTCCCTTGCCATCTCAGGGGTGATATGTTCAACCCTTGACCTGATGTTTTGTGTTGCGTTTGTCATAATGTGAGATATAATTAAAGTTTGTGATTTCTGTTAGGACTTGGAGCCCCCGTCTTTTCAGGGGCTATGATTGAAAACCAGTCGTGGAAGGTGGGTATCTCCCCTCTGTCGTTGCAATCAATGGCATATCTGATGAAATGCTCCACATCGTCATCGTCAAAGTGGGGGCTTTCAGTAATCTGTTTCAATGCTTCCACGATAGAGTATTCAAAGAGGTTTTCCGAAAGGACATCTACTGCCGTCCAGAGTTTGTTGGTGTCGTTCGTTGCCATAGGTCTCAGTCCGTTACATTGAAATAATAAACCGCTTCCTCTCCTTTGAGGTAATAACAGGCATATCCATCTGCCCTTCTCCAGAGTTCGTCATACAGGCGAGAGAAGGATTCGTACTTCTTCGCAAGAGTTTCGTTGCCCTCTTCCTGAGCCTTTTTGCTCATGTTGTAGAACTGCCAAATCTTGTGGTTAAGCACCATGACGAGTTCCGTGAGGTACTTGTAGTTGCCCTTCCACTCAGCGAAGGCTCTGTCGAAGGTGTCACGGATTGCAGGGAGACCGAACTTGTCGGCGATGCTGAAATCCTGCCAGAAAGTAGTGATAGGCTTATAGCCCGTCTCTTCCTCAATGTTCCATTTTACTATCTGAATTGCCATCTTGTGGTCCCTCCTTCCGTTACTTCAATGTTGTCAATGTATGCCTCCGCGAGTTCGGCGGCGTTCTGGTTGATGGGGTTGGCCATGTCGTACCTCTCCCTTATGAGCTTGGCGAATCTCTTGCCTGTGACCTTGCCCCTGCCTTCAAGCACCCCGTAATGGGTGTCTATGGCGTATCTGACGGCGTCCAAGTATTTGGGGTATTGTATTATTTGTTCCATACTCATTACGCCTCCCTGCGTCTAATAATGATGAACCTGTCAACCTCGGGGATGATGGCGAGGCCTCCCCAAGTTCCATGTAACTGACCGATTGAGTCAATGTGTTCAATGACACCCTCACGCCCGTTATAGGAGTTGTCGTAGGTGTCATCAAGCGAGATGATGCGGATTGTGTCTCCGACCTGTGCGTTGTTCTTAATTGCGTTTGCCATAATGTGATGTATTTTGCGGGGCAGGAAGCCCTGCCCCTTGTTAAACTTACTTCTTGTCTGTCCCTCTTCTGATGTCCGTGGTGAGGATGACGGAGAGGTTGGCTTCTGCCAAATCCAACTGATTGAGGATTTCATTGATGAGCCTGACATCGCCCCCGTCATTGTCCGGGCGGTCTTTGAGGTTTACTTCCACGCACCTCTTCGTGTCTTGGACAAGCCCGACGAGGTAGCCGGAGATGGATGCGTCGGAGGAAATAGGAGATAAGGTCTTTGCCAATTTCTCGGCGTTTTCTGGATTAAGTTTTGTGAGTAGCATAAATTATATGATTAATTGGTTTCGTTACTATCAGATTCGTTAAGGATGTATTTCGCTGCCTTCTCGGCCTTGCCCGAAGCCCAAACTATCATCTTAGTGTCATTCTTCAATGCTTTCATCCAGTGCTGGATGTAAGCGGCTGAGTTCTTGAAGGCCTTTTCTGCCTCAATCCCGATTCTGTTGCATATCATAGCGGCTCCCAGTTCGGCGACCAGTTCCTCACGGGAGTAACTTTCACCCCTTGAAGAGAAGGTCTTGCTTTCGGCCTTTCTGTCGCACCTCTTCTCGTGCATCGTGGAGTGGGTGAGTTCGTGGAAGGTGGTTGAGTAGTATTCTTCGGGTATCTCATACTGGGTGAGCATCGGAACTACTACCTTGTCCTCCGAAGGGGAATAGTAAGCCTCGCCTGATTCGGTGTCGTTACAGAAGCGGAAGCCCGTTGCCTTCCCTTCCCTTTCTACATAATCGGTGATGACCTTGTCAGCTACCTCAATGGGTTGGATGTCCGGGTTGGGAACTACCGTCTCCAACTTTGAATCAATGCCTTCCGTATCGGAAAGGTGGAAAACCTGATACCAACGGAGGATAGGGTATTGCTTGATGCGTCCGTTCTCGTCTGCGATTGGATTGCCCTGCTCGTCCTTTTCATCTATCCAAGAGTAGAATACCACGAAACGGGACTTGGCTCCCTTCTTGACCTTGCCGCCCATGCCATATATCTGCTTCCAAGTGAGCCATTCGCCCGGCCTTCCGAGAAGGAACTGATTGAGAAGTGAATAGGGCTTACGGGAAGTGTAGGAGATTGCCATTCCTGTTCCGCCCACCCAAGGCTTCTGCCAAGGAATGATGCCCTTTTCCATCTGTTCTATGATTCGGTCGGTGACCATTTGATAAATATTGTTCTGTGCCATAATGTGATGTCTTTTTAATGGGGCGGTTGCCCGCCCCGTGATTAATTATTCATTTTCAATGTAGCAGTAGTCCAACTCCCACTCACCTAAATACCAGTCAAGCCTTACGCCCCTGTCGCTCTTGTCAAGCGATGAAGCGAAAATACTGTTTCCTCCCATCCCTGAGATAAAGTACTTGTTGTCGCTGGTAAATCTATAACTACGGGACTCCAGAGAATACTGGACAGTGGCCTTCGGCCAAGACTCCTGCTTGAACACTGCCACTCCTACGAGTGCGTTCTTGTCTTCAAACTGACTTGTAATGTTGTTTTGCTCGTTGTGGTGATAGAATGCCTTGCAAAGTTCACCGAAAGAAATGTGTTTGTGTGTCATAATAAACGGTTGTTTAATGATTACGATACAAAACTAACAATATTTTTTGATATCTGAAAATATTTTTAATAAAAAGTTAACACAAAATTGAAAAAAGTTTAAGTCCGTTTAATGGGGGAGATATAAAAATGCCCCGAAGAGGATTTCTCAACCGTCTCAGGGGCGTTGTAATTATTAAACAACTCGGCGACTTCAAGAACGGCTCGCCGACAACCGCTTTATCTCTGGCATAGCCCCTTTGACGAGGCTCACTATCTCTTCGTGCTTCTCCGAGGGAACATTGTACTTGCCTTGCGACTGCCTCACGGCCCATTGTTGCAGGTCAACCTCTATCGTCTCCACCCTCTCTCCGTCCTCCTTATTCCTTGCACTCAGTATCAGGCTCTCCGGCTTCTTGTAGTAGCCCATGTTGAACACGCAGTGGTGCATCGCCTCGCCTTCGGCCCAGAACTCTTCCACGGACTTCAAAGGGATTATCTCTATGTCAGCACTCTCAATACGCAAATCTACGAATTTTGCGATTCTTTCCAAGAAAGCGGTAGCACTTTTCTTCGCATCTTCCTGCCTCTGCCTCGCCCTCTCTTCCTCTTCCATGGCCCAGCGTAGTCTCTGTGCCTCGTTCCTCCTGCTCTCCATCTTCTCTATCCTGTTCCTGTACTGCCTCATGACGAGGTCGTGGATTTGAAGCCAGTCAGGAGGGGCGACATAACGGGGGCTGTGCATATCATAATGGAGGAACTTCAATGCCTTCAGGTAGTCAAAGTAACTAATCCAGTGTGCAGGCTTGAATCCGTGCCTCAATGCTATCTTTATGCTCGGCCAGTATTTGTTCAACTCGTCCGTGTAGTGCCACATCTCCTGTAACTCTCCCCACTTCCCTTCTTTCCACAGGCTTTCAAGGTAGGGGCAGCCAAAGACATCTCCGAGAAGGGTGGGAGCGAAAAGGTCAAGGTCGTCAAAGTTGGGATGACTGCCTATGTGCTTCTTGTAAACAGGTAGGATGCTCATTCTCGGATAGGTGCTGACCTTCATCCACTCGCTGTACCAGTGCCCGTGGTTAGGCTTGACAGACAGTTCTTCGTCATACCACGAATAGGGAGAACTCCGATAGTAGGAGCACATCCCTATGTAGCAACTGAGCGTTATCATCGGTCTGCCCGGCTGACACCACTTCTGTATGACATCCTTGATTTTCAGTTCAGGCTCACGCCCTTCCTTGCACCACCATCCGAACATCACATAGCGTATGACCTGCCACCCTTTGAACACTTGCAGGAACTGTGCATAGGCGAACTCGTGGAAGGTCTTGTTCCTCCCCCAATGAACGACTGCCTTGTGTCCGCAGTGAGGACATTCGGCGAGTTGGGCCACGCCCTCCTCCTTCTCAATCTTCTCTTCCCACTCGCCTCCGCAATAGGTACACCAGCACTTCTTCCCGCTTGTGTAGATGCGTCTCTCCATGACCTCCTGCTTCAGCCACAGGACTTGCGTGTCTGACAATTCTGGAAGCCGCCGATAGAGGGCGAAAACTTCCTTTTCTCTGGCGTTTCTCGGCTTCATAATATAAGTTATTAAGTCTTGCCTTTACGCCTTAGAAAACGCCTCTTTTGGGGCGTTTTCAAGGAGTTTCCTATATTCTGATACAGGCATCCAATGAGTGGCCTCTATCCTTTCCTGCCAACCGATGTTGTTCGGGCCGAAATAGCCGTCCGCGAGAGCCCAGTTGGTGTCATAGGAAACCATCTTGTCGCCCTCAAACCTTGCGACTACATATATGCCCTGTTCCGTAGGCCGTCTGTCAATGCTTCTCCACATACTCAGTCCTCCCCTATGTTTAGCAGTTGCTCTTTCAGTAAATTGAGTTGCTGTTCAGTAATATCAATCCGAACGCCACTTGATAGCCCTTCGGAACAAGCCCCTGCGACATCTATGCTGAATCGGGGAAGGAACTGCTTGTCTGCCGGGCTATAATTTTTCCTTGTATATATCCTTGTAACATAGGAAATGTTGATGAGGTGGTCTTCCCCAGAGGTGTCTGTTATGAGTAAAAAACCTTTCATGTTCAGTCCTCCCCAAACAATGACAACAGCCCTTCGGCTTCGTTTCTCTTCTTGGCTTCCTCCGCTTTCGCCTTGGCAGCCTCCCTCGCCTTCTTCTCTTGCTCCGCTATCTTCTGTTTCTCTTTGGCGACTATTTCATCAATGGCCTTCTGCTTTGCCTGTGCCTTTTCCTCTTCCGTGAGTTCAACGGCGTGGTTGACTACTACCGTGCCTCCGTGATGTGTCTTGATTTCGCCGGGGTTGTCCTCCTGATAGTAGTGTACTGCCATTCCGTAAATCTCTTCATCGGCGAATCCTGCCGCACCTGACTTCTGGACGGTGGTGAGTATGTAGTCGATGCACTCTTCAAGCGACTTGTTGGGCTGTTCGTAACTGAGGGCGAAGTATTCATCCGTCTCTGCCTTACGGTCAAGGTAGGCCTTGATTGTTTCCTTGAATCTATCGGTTGCTTTCATGGTGAATGTTCCTTGCTGTTTCCAATGCCCTTCCCATACCTTCCGAGAAGCCTTCCATAAAGGCGATGCGAGGGCTCTCGTTAATGTCTATCATGTAGTCATCCATACATTCTCCCGTGTGGTCCAAGCAAGCCGCGTACCCGCATAGGACTATCTCGGTTTCTACGGGATATTTCTCGAAAGCCAGTTTGACTAAGTACTCAGGGTACTTGTTGTAGATAGCACTCCTTTCCATAGCCCTATGCCTTTATTGAGTGAATGTCCTCTGCCACTACCTCGGTGACAGACCTATCAATCCCGTTGCTGTCGCAGAACTTGACACAACGGAGTCGTCCCGTCAGATGAAGTGCAGTTCCCTTCTGAATCCAGTCCAATTCGTTAGGTTTTGTCTCCAACATTGAGATGCTGTGCCAAGTGGTGTCTATCACTGCCATTCCGTCTTTTGAGCGATAGCAGTAGTCAGTCGCAAGGCTGAAGCGGACTACATTGAGTCCGCCAGCCATAGGGTATGCCTTCGCATTTCCGACAATCCCCTGTAATTCTACTTTGTTGATGTGTTCCATAATGTGATGTAATATGAATATGTTAATAACTAATCTTCATCGTCTATATCGTCCCTTTCGCCGTCCTGTATGGCATCCAGAGTCTCGGTGTCCATTGACCAATACCTCTTTGCCCTGCGGAGGCAAGACTTCCAATACTTGATGTATTCCCTCACCTCGTCTGCGTCTATGATTCGCTCCCTCTCGGTTACGAATCCATGCCCGTCAAGGTAGTCGTAGAGGTATGAGAGTACCCGTCCTGAATAGCTGAGTTCTATTTCAGCCACAGAGAAACGGCTATTGGCATCCTCATACAGGACTGCCTGAAAGTCTTCGGTCTCTTTGGCGAAGGCGGCGAGGTCGGCGTTCAACCTCGCTATCGCCTTCTGTAATGAAGTAACTTCCTTGCGTGTCATAGTGCGTAGTATTAATAGTTGTCTCCAATAAGCTTTTCAGCCTCTCCCACTAAGTCCACGAGGTTATGGAAGACTTCAATATATTTCTTGGCCTCTTCTTTCCTCTCTTCCATGCTGAGAGGGCGTTTCTCTGCGAGGGCTTCTTCTGCCTTCCCTTGGATGGCAGACCAGTTCTGGTAATTCTGCGTGATGATGCTGAGGGAGATTTTCTTGGCCTCTGCCAGAAGGTTATAGAGTTGATTGACCTCGTCGGTCATCTCCTGAACGGTTGTGTAGGTATAACGTGCCATAATGTGATGTGTTATGAGTAAATGTAATGGTCAATAACGGCGGTGATGGACATCATAGCCTCGGAGCGATACCAACGGGCATCCCTGTCGTCCCCGCAGAAGTCGTTGTAGTCCTTGACTACTGAATTACGGAGGGCTTGAAGTTCAATTTTTGAGAGGGTAGCAAGACAGAGGCGGTCTGCGATAGTGTCCATTTCTTCTTTTGATGTGAAATGGCGATTCTCCGGCGAATAGGTGCGGATAAATCTGGTCTGCTCAGGTGTGAGGCTTGCGAATTTAATCTGTGTCATAATTGCGTTGTTTAATAATTACAGTGCAAATATACACATTTCCTCTCAAAAATAAAAATATTTTTAACGAAAATTTAACAAATAGTTAAGATTTATCGCTTTCCGTTGAAGTTTCACGGCTTGTTGTAGTATTCTTCCAACTCCTGATACAATGCAGGCACCCACCCGTCAGGGCTGTTCGTTATCCAAATCTTTTCCTTGAAAGCACGGCGAATCTCCGACACATCTGGCCGAGTGGTATAAACTCCCATCTTCAAGTTGTCGGTCGCCTGATTTAATTGAAAAGGCACCCTCTTCGGATAGTAGATATTAAAATACAGGTCCTCTATTACAAAGCTGTTGTGAGCCATTCCATAGGCTTCCCATAAGTCCTCTATCTTGTCCCACTCAAACCATATAGGGAGGTGCGTGGTGAAGTTCCTTGTCGGCCACCCTCCTACGGTGAGCACCCTCTTGGTTTTCAGTTTGTCCTGCTTCCACATATTGGGAGTGTCGGCCTCGCAGTTGAAGTCAGGAGCGAGCATTTTAATAAACTTCACATCGCTTATGTCAAAGTCATTCACGGCGTAACAGTCGTCAGCAACGAAGATGAATCCTTCCGTTTCAGGGTACAGTTCATGCACCCTCTTGAAGCAGTTTACATAGTCAAGGTGCTGGCGGTAGTTTCCGGCCGATTCAGGCACCCTCGGAGAGTCTATGAAGTCCACATCCCCTCCCGTGATTGAGGGCAGACCTTCGCCTATAACTACAATATGGAATTGCTCTTTGAAATGCCTACGCCAACCGGCTATGGCATAGTCAAGTTCTTTCCCCTGCGCCGCCCGTGCAAGGTATGGTATCACTACCAGATATTCGTTCTTTTTCATAAGTATAATGATTTGTGTTGTTCAAGCCAGTCCTCCCACTTTGTAAGATAGCAACTCGCCCCTCCTAAGTGTTCGGAGTATTCCTTTATGTCAACTTCCTTGTAAGGAAGCCCCTTGTCATTGCAATCCTTGTATAAAGAGCCGCCCGTATCATAGTAAGGTGGCCCATTGTGGCTCATTTTATACACCATCCCCTCATGGAAGAAGCGAATGCCATTCTTCCTACACATTGGTACATTTATCCAAAGGAGAAAAGGGTAGCACCTTTGCGCCTGAAACCAGAACTTAGGCTTGTACTCTACTGAGCCGACCCATGCAACCGCCTCGTCAAAGAACGGGCTGATGTCTTTCTTTATCAGCACATCGCTGTCCATGAGGACAAACCCTTCGGGGATTTCGTCAAAGAGGTAGTCCACGCTTGCGATATGCTTCTCGCTTCCCCAGTTACAGGCGGTCGGTATCTTCCGAGGGTATGCGTCAAGCATATCACAGAAGTTTATCAGCCCCCCTCTGGTGTTGTTCAGTATCTCAACCCCTTCCATTTCAGGAAAAGGCCGTCTGTCTGAGTTGTCAAAGACAGTTATGCAAACATCGGGCGTATGCTTCCGAAGGCTCTTTATTCCTGCTACCGTCAGTTCGGGAGTATTATAATGGACTATCGCCACATTCTTCATCATCATATTCATTTGCTGCATAATATATTGCCTTCCACGCTGTATACGGGTTTCCCGGTTATTCTGTATATCTCTCTCGCCTGCCTGTCGCTCGACTCCACGAAAAGTTTAGCCCAAGTTGCATCGCTGTAAATGTTTGCCTTGTATCTTGCAGGCTCCAACTCCCACTTCGCCCTCTCTTCCCAACTCTCAGCGTGGAACATCGTCAGGACATTGTATTCTATCCCCTGCTCTTTCAGCCACTTCTCCGTCTGCTTCCTGTAAATGGACAGGCGATAAGTTACTATCTCCCCCACCCGTACAGTAGGCGTAAAAAGAGGCGTTGCCTGACTGATATAGTCTATGTATGGCTGTCCTGTCCTTTCATCGGGAGGCTCAACGCACATAACGCCGTCTATGTCCCAGATGCACTTGTCCATAAATGCAGGTATGTGGTGGAATATGTTCCACTCATATATGACGAAGGAAGAAAAACTCTCCGTATATCCCCGCAAGTCTTCCAGCGAAAGGTCAATGTCCATACAAGGCCCTTCCTGATATACGACCATATAGAAAAAGTCAAACCTATTGGCGAAGGGTTGCAATTTCTCCCTTGCCCCCCTCATGCTCCTTCCGTGGAAAATAGTGTCATCCACTATAAGCACCCTTTGTTTAGCCAATCCCGTTCCTCTGTGGAAGCGTACTCTGTTCCCGCCCGAAGGATTTGCCCCTGCTACGAAACTGTTAAGGTCTATGAGGGGCGCATTCAGGAACTCCGCTATGATACTCGCCGCAAGGACTCCGCTACGGGGAATACCCATAACGAAGTCTATGTCGTGAGGAATTTTATGGAAATTAGACCTTATTGTATGTGCGAGGTCTGCGAGTGTAACGAATTTCATCTTAGTAAGTATATTTCTCTACTATAAGAATACTAACATGACGCTTGTTATCTGGTCTTCATGCTCCAAGAAGTTGCACTCCCCTACGAACACCTGATACATTCCGTCGCCCCAGCCGCTTGAAGAAACGAAGCCTTTTCCGTCAATGATGCCAGCCTGTTCGTCAGAAAGGGTGATGTGGCAGGCCTTCCCGTAGAAGGAATTGAGGTTGTCAAACTCGCCTCCCTGATTCTTGTTGTAGAACGCCTCGTCAAAGAAGCCACACTGACCGCTGTCAACGGCTACGGCTCCGATGCTCGTTGCAGGCTCTATCTCCGTGTGCCCTGCGTGTCTGATTTGGATTGATTCAATTCTTCCGTTCCTTTCCTCTGCGAAGCAAAGGTAGGAGCCGGGCATTACCGAGATGGATTTGGCGCACCAGATTCCCGGCTCATAGCAGGGGTCTGAAATGGTAACCCTGCCTGTCGTGAGTTCTATAAGTCCTAAGTATTTCATGATGTGATGTAATGGTTAGAAATCAATTTCAATTCCGAAGTCTGTCTGGCGAAGTGACCAAGACCATTTGTATATCTGTGCGAGATTGGCTATTTGTGAGAGAAAATCGCCGTCTATCCATTTAGCGAAATGTGTTTCTACTACATGAACCCATTTATCTCCTTCGTCCACCGTTACTACCCAGTGTTCCTCGTGATGACGGTCATTCCAGAGTTCGCAGAGTACTCTCAACTCCCCAGCCTTATATGCGGCCCTGTCTATTACGGGAGTGTTGTTGTTAAAACTGTTGCTTGTTTTTGCCATGATGTGATGTGTTAAAGAGTTAATAGCAGATTTCAGTTGAAAGCGTCTCTGTGATGGAGATGTAGTCAATAAACTCATAGCGTGTGTCTCCATTCCTCCAATGTCCTACCCTCTTCACCTTCTCTGTCACCTCTTGTATGTAGGGGCGGAAGCCCTTCTTCTCGTAGGTGGAAACCTTCTTGGCGCAAGAGATGAACTTGTCTCCAAAAGCCTCGTAGGTATGGAAATAACGCCCATACTGTCCCTCTCTTGTCCCGCAGGCGGCAACCTCCCCAGAGGCTATGTCCCTGAGTATATTCAATCGTCTGGTGCGTACAAGGAAGCCTCCCCTGACTATCTCTTCTATTCTCTCATTGAGGTCTCTTTCAGCCCTGTGCCTTGCCTGAATGTTCGCCTGTGTGCAAAGACCTCCCCAAGAGTAGTCGTCCACACAGTTGTAGTAGTTCTCCATCCTCTGGTCTTCCTGCTTGTTCAGGTTGGCGATGGTCTCTTTGTAGTGAGCCTTTGCTGACTCTATGGCTTGAAGTTGCTCCGTTGTGAGTTCAGCTGGGTTATAGGTAAAATGTGTCATAATTGAAATGTTGTTTAATTAATTACAAGGCAAATCTAATAAAAAGAAATGAAACTTAAAAATATTTTACGGAAAATTTAATGAAAATTTAATAAAAGTTAACATTTTGGCGAAAAACAACGGAAAAGACCGCCCTTGCGAGGCGGCCTGTAAAGAAAAGGCAGGGGGTGAATACAAACCAGAACAGATAAGATTACAACCGTATTTATTATGAAACCCACTTATGTCTCACGACATAGTCCCCCTGCCTATGCGTCTATTCTGTTTCCTCTTCCTCTTCCTTGTATCCTATGGCGAAAAAACCGCCGTTTCTGACGATTATAAGTATGAGGATTATAATTATATTAGATAGTAGTCCAACCGCCGAGAATAACCCTAAAACCCACGCTAACGCCCTTGAAATCTCTATCATTCTCTTCCCTCCCTGTAATTAACTATCTTGACAGTCCAGTTGTCAGTGATGCTTCTTGGTGCTTTAACATCCAAGTCAAACCATACCTCTTGGTCTCCGTGCATCAGTTTGATTTCTCCGCTGTTGAACATCTTAGCCACATCGTTGGCTTTTCGTAGTAGGTCGTTAAGCGTCATATCTTATATTTTTTTTATCTTTCAAATACATAAAGTCAGAGATGTTGTCCAGCCTCACTTTCTTGGCGAGAGGTGATTTCCTGCCTTTGATAAGGCATTCCTTGATGGCTTTCTTGACTGTTCTTAGTTTCATTCCTTGTCCTCCTTCATCACAACGCATTTAACTGGTTCTATGTCCTCGTAATCAGGCAGAGCATTAGGAATAAGCTCTATCCATACACACTTCTTGTCCTTACACACCGTGCCTTTCACCGCATCCTTGAGCATCTGCTGCTTTGTATCAAAAACACCTTTCTCATATTCCATTCGCAGAGCACACTTCATTTCCTCGTTTGTCATCATCTGCTCTTTCTGCCACTCTGCTCCGAACTCTATGGCTTCAAGAATATCATATCCGTCAAAGCGAGTGAGTTGCATCTGCTTTCTCTCGCCATACTCAACATAGTCCTTGCTGAGTTTTGGGCGGATATATTCCATTGCCGCCTCTTCCACATCGGAGGGGGGTTGGGGCTGTTCAAGGGTGTCAAGGAAGGCGAGGATGTTATCATAGGCGAGTAACATACCATAACCTTGTGTAGTTATAGTTCCAGCACCTCTGCCAATCTCTCTTGGTAAGGCCTCTTTTAACCTTTCAATCTCTTTGCGTATCTTATCAATGTTGCTCATTGTCTTTATCAATTCTCAAGTAAGTTAAATCGTATGCTATGCTGAATAGAAGCATTAGTTGGAAGTCAACCTTGAATATCCAGGCTGCAAATCCTAAGATGGCGATAGATACCATTGCCGTAAAAGTTTTACCCCAGCTACTCATTTCTCTTCCTCCAAGTCCTCGGAGAATTGCTCCTGCTGGAGAGAGTCAAATCCAGGTAACTTTTCAAGACTACGAACACTTATTCTATGGCCTCGCCAATCCAGCCAGGGAGTAACAGCAGCGTTCCATACCATTGCAATATTATTGGTGGCTTCCGGATGTTCCTTCCATTCTGGTAGGCTATATTTCTGGGAAGAATCTATAATGGAGAGGATATAATTGCAGACATCCTGGCCTTCTTCATTCATCGCTCTGCTCATTATTCGTTTAATCTCCGCTTTCAAGCGGTCTGCGTCAATGTATTTCATATTCTATTCAGTTTTATATATTCCTTCAGGTGCTTCAAGAGCAAGTCCTTTTTCAATTAAACCACGATAGTCAAAATGATGTTTGTTAAGCCAATCAATACACTCAACAGTGTCAGCAAGCGTAACAAGTCCCTCCGAGGTAAATGGGACGCCAAAATCCTCCTTTTCCTCTTCCGTCATACTTGATATTGGACGGAGATAAGGTTTAATTTCTCCTGAAACAATAAAATGAAAATAGATAAGTGATTGTCCATCGGGTCTATGTGATACTGTCTCATTGTCTATATCAATTTTAACAATAGTAGATGCAACTTCACCTCTATTACTATGAAATACACATTTAACTCCATACGGCAATCTTGCACAAAGGTCTTTCAATAGTAATTGTTTTTCTTCCTGTGTCATATCTTAATCAAGTTAAAAAAGGGTGCATACAGGAGCATCAATAAAAGCATCATACCTCCTTGTGTAATATGCACCCTATGGTTTATAGTTTCTTTAATTGATTGTAAAGCCTTACCAATTCCTTGTCGCAAGCCGTTAGTGCTACTGCATTTTGAAGTGCCTTCATCTGCTCCTCACTGGGCTTCCAAGAAGGGCGGAGGGATTTGAGCCAGTTGATTTGCTTGTCATACTTCCGAATATCTTTGTCTACTGTAACTGGCGTATTGGCTCTTTCCCATTTGATGTCTTTGATAATACTCTGTCTTATATCCTCATCATCTTCACTCCATTCTTCCTTTGGTTTGGATAACATTTTGTCATCTATATCTTCTTTCTTCCACTCTGTAACAACCTCTCCTATTTTGCATTTGTGGAATCCCATTTTATCTGCAAGTGCATAAAGCCAATCAATATCTTTTTGGTATTCTGAATATTTACCTTTCAAGAATCCTATCTGAGTCCCAATAGAATAAAGTCTCTTAATATCCTCCTCGCTCCACTCTGCGGGCTTCTGTGGGCGATAGTCATTTAGCCTTCGTAAACATTCATCTTTGCTCATCGCATAGTCCTCACGCCATTCAAGACTTACAAGTAAATCATAGATGAAACCAAGAAGTTGCAAGTCATCCGTAGTTCTTGTATCAGGCTTCTGCTCCTCTCTCTCCAGTCTTCTGCCCTCTGCGACACCTTTCTGGAATATCACGGTATCCTCCGGCATAGGGTAGTCCTCGGTGGGGAGGGAGGAGATGAAGTTGCGAATAGTTCTCAGTCCGTACTGATACGCAGGGTTGTATTCCTCATCCAAAGGCGGGTTGCTTATGAGCCTCTCTATCTCGGCTATGATGGTTTGTTTGTCGTTCTTGTTCATAACTATTCAAACAATTTGGTTTCTTGCCTCTTTTCCGCCCGTTTCCGAGCCTTAATAATGCTTCTCAGTCTCCTTAATATTGCCTTGACTTCTTTCTCGTCTGCGTGCCTCTTTACCGCTTTCTCAACAGTCTTGAATCCGAGGTCATTCACATACATACGGAGGTCGTCTCTTATCAAGTAGTTGCTCTCCTTGTTGATGAAGTAATACCTCCCTTGAATGTTACAGCCCCCATAGAATCTGGCTATTGACAACTGGCTGTTCATCCAGTAGTCGGGGTGAATCATTAGTGCGTTCATATCTCTTTCTCCAGTTTTACGACCTTACCATCCGCCCTTTCCTCCGACTCTGGCACTTCTATCCAAGTTCCATCAAAGGGCGATGTTTCGTCTATGTCCACGACCACTCTGGCTTTCCTGCCGAGGTCGCTTATCGTAAGCCTTGCCCTCAAATGTGCGTAGCACTCCGCAAGGGAGTCGTAGTTAAGTTCAAAATGTTTCATACTATCTCTTTTTATAAATCTCCACTCCTTCCCATTTCCCTAACTTAACATCAGATGGCACGAGGAAGTCTACCTTGTCCTGCCCTGCGTATCGTGGGTGCATCGTGTCCTCCACTACCCACTCGCCATCGTAGATGCCAGCACCCTTAACCAGCACCGTGTCTCCGTAGTGGATGCCGTACCGATACATCATCGTTCTTTCCATAGCAAGGATTCGGTCTTCTTTTATCGTTTTTAGGTCAATTTTGCGACCCGAAGCCGTGATGGTAGGATTACTATTACATTGCTCAGGAACGGCGTTGTAAACGGTTGCAGTCGTCGTAGTTGAAATAAGGAGCCAAATAATTATTGCTTTCATTAATCTAAATCTGAGAGGGAGGGTTCGACGAATTTTATGTACGACTTGTCTTCGGGGATGATGATAGCCCACATTCCTCCGAATCTGTAATGAGGCAACAGTTCAAGAGCTTTCTCTTTTGAAATCTGTCCGGGGGCGCTTATCTCTCCGTTGAAGTAAGGCGTTTCCCACGCCCCGTACTTGTGGAAGCAAGGCACTCCGCT
The DNA here is from genome assembly GCA_017618275.1 of Prevotella sp. Classification (GTDB taxonomy): domain Bacteria; phylum Bacteroidota; class Bacteroidia; order Bacteroidales; family Bacteroidaceae; genus Prevotella. Next base: position 34,167 of record JAFZUS010000033.1, on the reverse strand, counting down.
TTCTATGAGAGCCCTCACCTCTTCCTTTGGCATTGATTGTATATAATTCATTTTTCTTACTGATTAAAGGTTTAACGGGGAGAGGCCCCCGGCCGTTTAGGACCTCTTTCTGCCCCGAATAACACACATATTTGACACTGTTTAATATCGGCCGACTGTGTATGTCTATTCCATTCCACAACTACACTCGTCCCTGTGATACTTGGAGACGGCTATGTCATGGAGGATTATTCTGCCCTGCTCGGAGATTGCGTCATCCGGCTCAATGTCTTCCCAGCACTGGTTGTTAGCCTTGCGTATGAGTTCCTTGTCGTATTCAGGAACATAGGCGGGGATGTCCGATTCAGCGTACCTTGTCATTTCTCAACTCCTTTATGGATTCTTCGAAAAAGATAGAGGAACAAGCCGAAGCGATAAAGAGAGCGACTGCCACAGCGTCAAGCCAGATGTGGTTGATACCGAGCATTTCTGAGAGGTCTGGTGAAGCCTCAAAGAGGCAAACGGAGGCGAACCCTAACAGGAGCATCGCCACAAGAGATTTGATAAATCGTTTCATAATAAAATGTGATGTTTTGGTTTTCGGAGGTAAAATTAATAAAAATTTCATAAAAAATATACCTTTTTTAAGAAAAATTAAAGTTTTCATAATTTTCCTTGTTCAAATTCCGTTCAAACTAATTGATTTGAACGAACTTGATACCTTTAATTATTGTTATACTTTTATCAAAACTTTTTTAATAATTATCGTCAAGTATGAAGAAAAAACTTATCGAGGCCATTAAGGCTAAGTTTGTCGGCATTGATGATAACACCGCGAAACGCCTTGCGGAGCGAGCAATCGCCAAGTCCGAGGCAATAACAAATGATGACGAAGTGGCTGCCGCAGTGGAGGCGATTGCTTGGTCTGATGTTTTGAAGAGTGTTAGCGATTTCAGTGCTGATGAAGCAGTCAAGAGGTACGAAGAGAAGTACAACTTGGAAAAGGGAGAGAGAAAGAAATCTCCTGAGAAGGATGACAACAGCAACAAACCCGCAGAGCCACAGGTGAAGCCTGCACCACAGCAGGGCGGAGAAAGCGGCGACAAGACAGCAGAATTCATGGATGCTATCAAGGGAGCGCTTGCTGAACAACAAAAGGAGTTTGCAAGGCAGATGAAGGAATTGAGCGACGGCCTCGCCTCTTTGAGGAACGGCAGAATCGCAGAAAACCGCAAGGCACAGCTCAACGGACTTCTGAAAGACTTGAAAGACTACCAGAAAAGGCCTTATGGCCGTATCCAAGTGGAAAAGATGTCCGATGATGAATTTGACAACTTCCTCGCCGAAGTGAAAGAAGAAGTCAATGACATCGTAGCGGAGAACAGAGCGTCTGGGGCAGTGGTAAGTCCGGCACTCGGAGGAAGGCACATACCTTCCGGTCCTGTGAAGGAGGCTACCAAGGAAGAACTGGACAATCTGATGGGTAAGTTTGACATGAATTAACTCGCTACTTGACCAAGACTTAAACAAACCAACTTAAACTATGGCAATCAGCGCATCACTTAACAGAGATTCATATCTCGTTGACAACGGAAATGACGGAAAGGTCGTCATCCGTAACCTCGCTGCCATTCCCGGAGGCGTCACACTTGACATGACCGGCTGGACACCTGATGTCATCAAGGCAGGACACATCATCAAGCACAACACCAGCACTGGTGTATACGCCCCTCTCGGAATAACTGGCAGTAACAACGACACCTACGCATCCCTCGAAGGAAATGAGGAATACGCAGGAGTACTCATCGCCTCCATCCTGAAGGACAAGCCCTTCGCAGGCGTTCTGACTATCGGCGAAATCAACGCCGCCGCTTCTCCCTACGCCGTTACCGACACCATCAAGGCTGGTCTTCCGGCTATCAAGTTCCTCTATTAATAAACCCTTAAAAACTTACTTAAACTATGGCACAGAATACTTCAATTTTCGCCGCTTATGTCGATAAGTTCTTCAAGGGCTTTGTTGGCAGATTCACCGAATACTGGAACGGCAAGAAACAGCAGCCGACCTACCTCTATCCTACCATGCTCAGGGAAGAGTACACCCCCGACCTGACTTGGAACTCAACCTCACTCAACAACAGCATCGTAGCCGCCGATGTAGTGGCGATGGACTCCCCGCTTCCTCTCAAGAGGCGTGGCACTCTCTCCCGTGCATCAGGCGAAGTTGCTAAACTCGGCATCAAGAAGTCCCTCAAGGAGAAGGAAATCTCCGACATCATGGTAATGGAGTCAAAGGGACAGCAGGAGGCTGACATCGCAAGGCGTATTCTCAACAATGTTCCGAAGGTCATCGGAGGAATCCAGACAAGGGTTGAGATTATGTTCGAGCAGGCTCTTTCATCCGGTCAGATTCTCATTGCTGACGACAATATGGAAGGCCTCGGCATCCGTGTTGACTTCGGCTACAAGGACGCTAACAAGTTCCACGCAATCGCCGCCGCTTGGAGCGACAGCGAGCACGCTCTCCCTCTGGACGACATTCGCCAGTTGTTTGACGCCGCAGACGCTAACTCCGACTCAATCAGCGATGTCTATCTGTCAGAGGCCTACTTCAACTACGCTCGTAAATGTCAGGATGTGAAGGAACTCGTTGCTACCGCAAACAATCAGGTAATCATCAGCGCCGCCACCCTTCCTATGCCTAACCGCCAGAAAACACTTGAAGCCCTCGGAGACGAGTTCGGTGCTACCTTCCATATCGTGAACAACTCATACATGGTAGAGGCGAAGAACGGCACACAGACTCCTGTCAAGCCTTGGGAGCAGGGTAATGTAGTAGGAGTTCCTTCCGCTACCGTAGGCCGTCTGGTCTATGGCACACTCGCAGAGGACATGAACAGGGTTGCTGGTGTATCTTACCAGAACTCAGGCTTCATCCTCGTATCAGAGTATAGCCACAATGAGCCGAGCCTTGAAGAGTTCACCGCTGCACAGGCACTCGTTATGCCCGTGATTGACGACGGAGAGCACATCTATGTACTCCACGCAAGCGGAACAGGCGTAATCGACACCGATGTTGACAAGGTTACATTCACAGCCGCCGCCAATACTACTGGCAAGAAAGTGAAAGTCGTTCACGCTGACCTTCCTTGGACAGCCGCTGTTCCTGTGGCTGACTCTTGGTGCACTATCACTACCGCTGGCAACGAGATTACCGTAAAGGTATCTGCCAACAACGGCTCTGGAGCAGTTAAGAGGACTACCGTTCTGACTATCACCGACAGCGAGGGCAACACCGCTACCGTTGACATCGAGCAAGCAGCCTAAATCTTTGACAATACTGATTGGCGATGACAATTAGCGAACTTCTCACTGGTCTGTCCCCCTACCCCGTAGCGGATACATTCCTTGACTCTATCTCTCTGGAGGTAGGGACGGACAAGGCCGTTGATGTAAGCACCGTTGATGTTACCACCCTCAATCGCTTGAAGGCGAGGCTGTACTTCGGTCTTGCGACACAGCCCAACATATCCGAGGGAGGCGTGAGCATATCTTTTACCGCAGAGGACAAGAAGGCTTTTCTTGCACTCGCCAAGAGATTCGCACACCTCGCAGGGGAAGACGGGCTCGTACCGGGAGCGACCTACGGCTACAAGGGAGAAAACCTGTAAGGAGAGATGCTTGTATCGTTCAGACCGCACAGAATGAGGATTGTCCGCAAGGGCGAAGGCTCTTACGACGGGAACGGGGACTGGGTGGAAGGTCAGGCGACCTATTCCGACTACATCCCCTGTCGCTATGAGCCCAACGGCTCGGCACAGACGATAACCCTCCCTGACGGGACTGTTTACAAGTATTCCTTCACGGTCTATCTCAATGTCAATCCCAACCTCCTTCTCCGTTACGGGGATGTGATTGAGTTGACTTCGCAGGACGGCATAGTGAGGGGCGAGTTCTCCGTGATGGGTTTCCACAGGGGACAGCTTGACATGAAGGTATGGGTGTAGAGGTCCAGATGGACATAAAGGCCATCAGGGACTACCTCATGAAGGAATCGGAAAAGCACCTTCACAGGGTAATCGCCATGCTTCATGAAGTCGGCCTTGATGTGGTAAACCAAATCAGGGACAGCCTCATAAGCAACTGGGACGACCAGACGGGCAACCTCCGTTCTTCCATAGGGTATATCATATCGCTTGACGGAGAGCCGATAGAGATGAGTTCCTTCCCCCGCGTTGACGGGCCGAAAAGGACGCCAGAAGACCCGAATGGAAGCGAGATGGGTAAATCCTACGCCCAATCCCTCGTGTCGCTCTATCCGAAAGGAATCGCCCTTATCGTGGTAGCAGGAATGGAGTACGCCGCCTATGTGGAGAAGAAGGAGAACAAGACCGTTCTCGCACAAGCCAAACTTGTAGCACAGCAGTTGGTAGCCGAAATGATACAGAAGTACGAAAACGCCAAAGGATTATGATACACACGGACATAGACATAAAGGATGAACTTTGGACTTGGGTTTCACAATCCAACCTCGCCACTATGGTTACGGGCAGTGTCTATAAGGACCAGCGCCCCCTGAACTCCGAAGCGGAGGACATAGTCATAGCGGTCATAGCGAGGACGGCGGGAGCACAGATGCAACAGGCAACGGCCAATGTGAACATCTATGTGGCAGACAAGAGAAGGGGCAGGGAGGCGATAGAGGATACGGCACGGCTGAGGGCACTCTGTACCGAGGCCGCTTCCCTCTTCGCTTACAAGCATGACGGCGACGCCATCTATGAACTTGACTCGCAGGAAGTGATGAAGGTCTATGGAGCCGACTGGCACATCATCAACAATCAGATTTCAATAAGGTACAACAACGAATAAAACCGACTTAGACTATGGCAATCATACTTTGGGGTAAGCCCACTATCACAATCACTAACGTTTCGGGTTCAAGTGCAAACCTGACTGTCCCTACACCCGTGGCTGACAGCACCCAGCTCTCTACCGAGTCTGGCGACAAGCACACTGCTGATATCGAGGGAGGCGGTTACGAGGCTATCCGTTACGACAAGAACTCGTTTACCTTCACTTTCGCCGTCCGTTTCGCAAAGAACAGGACTATGCCTCTGGAAGACAAGTCCGCAGATGGCGTAATTACGGGCACTTACAAGATAGTTGTCACTTCCGAGGAAACCGGAGCGCCAACCATGACAATCAATGAGGCTTCAGCCCGTTATGAGGACGAGTTCTCGGCTGACGACGGAGCACGCCGTATTTACACTTTTGAAAGCATCATGCCCGCAAGTGGCAATCAGATTGCTTGGACACACGGCTCTGGCTCTGGCAGCGGTCAGTAGTCAAAAATGCTTTTTTCATCTGGTCACCCCTTCCGCCCGTGAGGGGAAATTCACGGGCTTTTTTTAACGATAGTTGTTTGACATTTGAACTCTTCCCCGGTGAGGCATGGAGAAAGAAATTATCAGTAAGGCAGACATATCCGATGTTTTGATAGAGCGGCCAATCAGTTTCTCCATCAAGGGCAGGCATTACGCAGTGTACCGCCCCTCGCTGGGGAAGATTCAGCTTATGTCCCGTCTGTTGGAGACGATTGGATTCAACGACTTCAAGCCGACGGATGACATTTACTATTTCAGTTATGTGACGGCACAGGGGAAGAGGGACGAGTGCGTCCGTCTTGTTGCCTATGCCACCCTTCCGTCTGACGAGTGCCTTGACGAGAGCAAGGTTACGAAGCGTATAAAGGAGTTCAAGGACTTTGAGACGGAAGACATCGCTACCATCCTCATTATGATTTTCAGGCTTGACAGGACTGATGACATAATGAGGCATTTCGGTATCAACAAGGAAACAGAGAAAATGAACAAGATAATGAAGGTGAAGGAGAAGGATTCAAGGAACTCCCTCACCTTCGGAGGCAAGACCATTTGGGGCTCACTGATAGACTCTGCCTGTGAGCGCTACGGGTGGTCTTATCAGTATGTCCTTTGGGGCATCAGTTACTCCAACCTTATGCTCATGCTGACCGACCAAGTGAGGACGGTGTTCCTGACTGACGAGGAACGGAAGCAGGCACGCATTCCAAACGATAATGTGGTCGTGAAAGTAAGCGGTAAGGATTCATTCAAGGACTTCATCAAAACGCAGAAATGGAGGTAAGAGGACATGGCAGGAGGAATACACATTGACATAACGGGAGACAACAGCAACATCGTGTCCGTGATTCAGGATACGACGGCACGGATGGAACAGATGGCTGGCGATATGCACAACCTGTCCCAGTCCTTTGACTTCTCCGACACGGAAGAGGCGGTGAAAGCCCTTAACAAAGCCATAGAAGGGAACGAGGAAGTGCTGAAAGGCTACTCCGACCAACTAACAGAACTCGCACAGAAGCAGGAGGAAGCCGCCGCCGCAGGGGATGTGGAGAAAGTCAAGGAATACGGCGACCAGATGAGTGCCCTCGCAGAGCAGATAAAGGATGTGAGTACCGAGACGGAGCAGTTGAGAGGACACCTTGCGGAGTTGACGGCAGAGGAAGAGAAGGGCGAGGGCGTAATGATAAAACTCCTTGGAGGCACGGAAAACTACAAGAAGATAATAGCAGGACTGCCCGGTCCTCTTAAAAACGCCGTAACGGGGCTGAATCAGATGACAGGTGCGGCCAAAGCCTTCATTGCAACGCCATTAGGGGCGATTTTAGCCGCATTGATACTCGCTTATAAGGCCATTACCACTTGGCTCTCAAAGACCTCAGAAGGGCAGGAAAAACTGGCAAAGATAACAGGTTACCTTTCTGGATTGATGGCAGGGTTGCAACAGGTCGTGTTCAATGTAGGGAAAGCCCTCTATAATGCGTTCACCAATCCCTTAGAGGCGTTGAAGAACTTTGGCAACTCCATCAAGCAATTCGTGATAGACCGCTTCAAGTCTATCATTCAGGCTTCCAAGACGCTCACTCAGGCTCTTGGGGCTCTTGTTAAGTTGGACTTCAAGGGTGCAGGCGAACTCTTCGGACAGGCGTTTGATGAGTTCAAGGAAGGCTCTATTCTGGACAAGGTCGAAGATACCGTCGAGGGAATACACGCCATAGGCAAGGCAGAATCCGACCTCAATGTCCGCAGGGACAAACTACGCCGAGAGAGGATGGCGTGGGAGAAGGAGGAAGGCGAACTTGACAAGCAGATAGCCGAGCAGAGGAACAAACTCTATGTAGGCACTCAGGCAGAGAGAAATGCTGCGAGTGCCAAGATGATGGAACTCATCAATCAGAAGTACGACAAGCAGATTGAGTTCGCCAAGGAAGAATACAAGATAATGGAAGCCTCCAACGGTCTCACCGATTCTTCCCTTGAACAGTTGGAGGCACAGGCACACCTTGAAAAGCAGGTGCTTGAGATAGAGGCACAGAGGGAGAGTGCGAAGCGTATGGCTCTCCGTGTTGAGAACTCTTCCAATCAGGCCGCACTCCGTATGTCGGAACAGGCGTTGGAGTTTGAAGAGAAGAGGCAGGACTTGGAGAAGAGTTTTGCCGACTCCGAAGCAGACCTTGAAGCCGAGAGGCAGGCGTTGAAACTGAGTTCCATGAAGGACGGCTTCGCAAAGGAAAGAGCCGAGATGCGACATGAGCACGAAGTCAGGTCGGCAGAGATTGAAAGGCAGTACAGGGACAGGCTTGAACAGCTTGAAGATTTCCAGAAGAAACAATACAAGGCTACACACGGAGGCTCCACCGCAGGTTTCGTGTTCAACACGCAGGATGAGCTTGTGCTGAAAGCCAATGACCTGCACAACGCCGCTACGGAGAACGAGCAACTGAGGTACGAGAACGAGACAGCCAAACTGGAGAAGCAGATTCTTGACTCCCGCAACGCCAACAGGTGGGCTTACTTGGAGAAGTACGGCGATTACAGGGAGAAGGAACTTGCAATCACGGAGAAGTATGACAAGGCAATAGAGGATGAAGAGGACGAGTTCGCTAAGAAAACGCTCGGCAAGGAGAAGGAACAGGCGTTGTATGAGTTGCAAAGGCAGTACAGCGACGCTTTCTCCTTCATATTCGCAGATGCGAAGAGCCTGACCGACACCCAACTCTCCCGTGCCATAGAACTTACACAGGAAGCCATTGACAAGGCCGCCAGCGATGGCAACATAGAGGCGTTATCTGAATTGTATAACCGTCTCCGTAACCAGTTATCCGTACAGAGCGACAGGTCCCGCAAATGGGGCTTCTCGGGGCTTATCGACAGCCTTGGAAAGAGGAAACTCGCAGACCTGTGGGACTTGGAAGCGGACAACCTCGCAGAGCAAGGAGAGGAAGAGTTTAGGGAAGAGATACAGAAGTACCGTGAGGATGCTCGTCAGTTAAGGGAAGACCTTGAAAGGGGCATAACCGATTCCATTTCTGAAATCGCATCCGCCTTCTCCCAACTCGGAAGCATCATGGGGCAGTTCGAGGGGATGTTTGACGGAATAGGGGACGAGATAGCCAACATCGGCTCCTTGTTCAGTTCCATAGCAAGTGAAGCAGGAAACCTCCAGACGATTTTCTCAAAGACGGCAACGGAGAGCGACAAGATTTCAGCGGGAATATCAGGTGCCTTGTCCCTCGTGTCAATGATAGCAAGTGCTATCATAAATAACAAGAAGGCACAGGACGCTTGGAACAAGAGCATAGAGGCATCGGAGCAGAAGATGCGTATGCTGAAACTTGAAGCCCTTGACTACAAGCAGAGAAACATCTTCGGCGTGGAGAATCCTTACAAGAAGGCCATTGACGGGGCGTTGCAATATTCCTCCGCGATGTCCGAACTCCAGAAGATGCAAGCCAAACTCGCAGGGGGCAAGGTGCAGACGGGCACTCGCAAGGCGATTGACTGGGGAAATGTCGGCAAGGGAGCAGCCGCAGGTGCGGCGGCAGGAGTCGCCCTCGGAGGCGGTGTCCTGTCTTGGGCTACGGCTGGGATTGGTGCGGCTGTGGGAGCTGTCGCAGGACTTCTCTCCACGAAGGTCGTTCCTGTCTTTGAGGACCTGACAAGCAAGTACGGAAAACTCTGGGATGACCAGTACAACCTCTCCGACGAACTCCTTGCCAACTATGACAAGCTGGATGACGAGACCAAGCAGATAGTTGACAACTGGGAAGAGATAAAGGACAAGGCTCTTGAAGCGGAGCAGGCGATGAAGGACACCTTCTCGCAGATAGCGGGAGACCTCGGCACTTCCCTCTCCGATTCACTTGCGGAAGCCTTCAAGAACGGGAAGCTGAACTCTGCGATTGACTCCTTCCACGACAAGGTCTCCGACACCATTGAAAGCCTCATTGAGCAGATGGTATTCAGCGCCGTGTTCGGAGATATGTTCGACGATTTGCAAAAGAGTTTTGAGGCTTCCTTCGGAGCAGGTGGCGACCAGAATCTCGTTGACGACCTCATGGCCTTCACGGACATCTGGCAGGAAGGAATACAGGCGTATGACGAGCAGATGACCGCCGCAAGGGAGTATATGAGGTCAGCAGGGTACGACATCCTCAATAACAAGAGCCAGAGGCAGGCCGCTACCCGTTCCTCCCTCGGAGCAAGTCAGGAGAGCATAGACGAAAGCAACGGAAGGCTGACCGCAATACAGGGCCATACTTACGAAATAAACGAGAATGTAAGGAAACTTACCCAAGCGATGCTCATGGGGGCGGGAACGGCCTCAAACGGGGCTTATTCGGCAGGTATCGGCTTGGACTATTCACAGGACATAGCAGAGATACGGAACGCCCTCGCAAGGGCGGAAGTTCAGTTCGCCACCATAGGGGCTACGCTGGAAGACTTGCAAAGCGGAATGCTTGCGGTGGCACAGAGCACACAGCAGATTGAAGGCTCTTCAAGGAGTACGAACGAACTCACAGTCCGTATGAAGAGCGACATAAGCACGATAGTGGACAAGGGAGTGAATATGCTATGAGAAACGGGACGGTAACAGTTGACGGAACGAACATCTGGAACACCTACCAGACCTTCGTGTCACGGGGCGGATACAACGACCTCGTTCAGTGGCCGTCTCTCAAACAGATACAGGGGAACGACTGGCAGGAGATGGACGGGTATGAGCCTGACCTGTCGGAGATACACCTTGACACAAGGGACTTGGACATAAAGTTCGTATGCAAGGGAAGCGTGGAGAGTATGAGGGCTTTCTACTTCTTCCTGTTGTCAAAGCCGAAGATGTCATACTCTTTCTCCGACATAGGGAGAAGCCTCACTCTAAGGGTTGTGTCTATGCCTTCCCTTTCCCACGCACTTGCTTTCAACGAGATAGTGGTGAGATTCGCCGCAGACTCCCCTTTGGAGAACTACGAATACCTTGCTCCGTCAAGTTCGCTTCCTGCGAACAACAACTACAAGATAGACGGGACGGCGATTTCAGCCTACGGAGTGAGGGTGCTGAAAGGCACTGTCGCCGGAGTGTCAAGGGGTGCTGATGTGAAGCCTCTTCTTGTAAGGAACATATCAACGGAGAATGGTGCTACCTATGACGAGAATCCCAAAATTTACTCAAACGGGGATTGGAGCCAGACGCAGAGCAATACGGAGGTAACTGTAAGGGCGAGGGACATAACCCTGAAATGCCAGATGGAGGGCACGGCATCAGCCGTGTGGAGAAACTACGATGCCCTGCTCTATGACCTCACGAAGATAGACGATGAAGCGGAGGACAGCACCCTCGCAGGGGCAAGGACTATAACGATTGCTCCCTTGAACGACTCTTTCAAGGGTTTCTACAAGGGGCAGACGGTGACGGACTTCACGACGGACGGCACTACGGTTTGGATTAAGTTTGACCTAACTCTCACGCTGTTTTCGGAGGACGGCGAAGGTTTTTTTTAGTATTGGCGAGTGAGGACAACGGGTTTGTCATCACTGAGACAGGAGAACTGATACTGATAGGACAAGGATACAGAATACGATGAGTGACGAGAGAATAAAAATATCGCAACTGCCATTAGTCGGCTCGTATGTCAATCTCTATACGATTGGCACGGACAACTCTTTGAACTCCGTGAAAGTCCCCCTGTACATCCTCAGCCAGATAGGAGACCTCTCGGCTCTCACTACTTCCGACAAGTCCTCAATCGTGGCGGCTATCAATGAAGCCGTGTCGGAGATAGGACAAGGAGGCGGAGGTGCTGGATTCAGCCAAGTGGTAGTCCTCCTTGAAGATAATACGCCGGGCACTCCGACAGCCGAAGCGTCCATCAGCAACGACACCCTGACGCTTACCTTCCACCACTTGAAAGGCGAGAAGGGAGACTCTGCCGATGACCTTGACAACCTCGTTTACATAGGAATAGATGAAGGGCCGTTGAGCATCCCTATCCCTCCTTACGAAGAGACAACTAACAAGGTAACGGAGATAGACGAGAACAGTACGGACACCCAGTACCCAAGTGCCAAGTGCGTGTATGATGCCTTGCAAGAGGCAGGAGGGGGTGCTGGAACGCTTGACACTACGGCTACGACGGCACAGACCACAAACGCAAGTGAGGCATTGAGTGGTAATGTGAAGTTGCACAAGGTAGCGAAGACAGGAACTCTCGCTGACCTGATTGAAGATACCACCCACAGGGTCGTTACTGACACGGAGAAAAGCACTTGGAACGGGAAGTATTCAAAGCCTTCCACTGGCATTCCCGCATCGGATTTGGAGAGCGGAGTGATACCTACTGTCCCCACGATTTCAACGGACATAAGCACAGACGCTACCTCCGACACAAAGACGGCCTCTCCGAAGGCAGTCAAGACCTATGTGGATAATATATGCGGAAACATTGAAACCCTTTTAGCGGCGATATAGGACAATGAGTGTATCAAGCGAGATAACGAGACTTACCAATGCGAAGGCGGCTATCAAGACCGCCCTCGAAGGCAAAGGCGTAACAGTTCCTTCCAGCACTAAGTTGGACGGTTACGCAAGTCTTGTCAGTGGCATTACGCCTTCTTTGCAATCAAAGAGCGTAAGCCCTACCACAAGTCAGCAGACCGTGTCCCCTGACAGCGGCTATGATGGCCTTAGTTCCATTACCGTTGGAGCGATTCAAACTGAAACGAAATCAGCCACGCCCTCGGCAAGTCAGCAAACTATCACTCCGTCCTCTGGGAAATACTTGACACAGGTAACAGTAAGTGCCGTTCCTACCGAGACAAAGACCGCCACGCCTTCAACAAGCCAGCAGGAAATCACTCCTACCTCTGGAAGTTTCCTGTCAAAAGTAACCGTCAGTGCTATTCAGACAGAAACAAAGACAGCAACCCCTTCCACCTCCCAACAGACGATAACGCCTACCAGTGGCAAGTATCTTACACAGGTTACGGTTGATGCCATACAGACGGAAACCAAATCGGCTACTCCGTCAACCTCTCAGCAGACAGTCACGCCGACAAGCGGGAAGTATCTCACACAGGTAACAGTGAATGCTGTCACCAATGCCATTGATGCCAATATCACGGCAGGGAACATCAAGAAGGATGTAACCATACTCGGAGTTACGGGAACTTATGAGGGAAGCGGTGGTGGGGGCTCTACCCTCACGCCTACGGCTGGAGACTACCCTGTCGTTGGAAACGGAGGTCTCGGAGGTGGAGGAAGCAACCTCACTTCTACTAACATATCAGTAACGATACCAGTGTCTGGGACATATCGCTTCAAGTGGTGTGCTTTCAGACGAAACAACTCCACTTCCTACACTTGGAGTTCAAGGCTCTATCGTACAAGGAGTGGCAGTACGACAGCAATAGGAACGGAGAACTCTTCGTGGACAAGCACCTACATCCAGACCAACTCCCAAGACATAGCGGTAGAAGCAGGCGATGTGATAACAGTATATGTGAGAGGGCGTAGCAGTTCCTACTCTTGGGGAGGGATGCTGACCGCTTGCGTGGCTCAGAAACTATGGACTAACTAAGGAAGAGAATGTCAATAATCAGCAGAATATTTCAAGACAAGTTCGGCAACTACCTTCTGCCAGTCACACACGAAAGGAATGTGCGTGACTCTGAGGGCGTGACCCTTGAAGCAAAACTCGCCGCCCTGTCAGGCAAGACCGCCATAGTTGCTTGGGACGGTGCTTCCACCCCAGTAGTTTCCAGAATCCCTGCTGGCGTGGTCGTGACATACAACGGGACACAGTACATAGGCACTATGCCACCCAGTGCTTCCACTGACGGCATAACCTATATGATAAAGAACGGGAACAACTATGACCGATATGTGTCTGGTCTCAGCCCCTCCAATACGAGGGTGTGGTTTGCTCTCGGAAGCACGGCAATAGCCTTTGAGGTAGTGGACAACCTTGAAGACGGAGGCAGGGACAAGGCTCTGTCAGCCGAGCAGGGAAAGGTCTTGAAGGAAATGATAGAGGACAAGTTCGTGTTCTTGACACAGGAAGAGTTTGACGCACTGACGACATTTGACCTTGGGAAGTTGTATTGCACCTATGAGGAAGAGGAAGAATAGATATGATATACAAGCCGGGCACGAGGTCGGAGACCTTGGACATATACACCATAGTAGGAGACGAGATGCGTTCCCTCCTTGCGGTGTATGTAGGCACGGAAAACGGGGCAGACCTTATTTGGAAAAGGATTAGTTCCTGCTATGGCACGGGAGTATGGCTACCGAACAAGCCGTGGCTGGATGACGACAAATGGAAAAACAACAGATAGACAATGAGTGCTATAACAGACATAACAGAGGCTTGGGCTGGTCATACTGGCTTGGAGGTCGAGACTTGGTTGAAGAGTCAGTTAAGCGGTATGCTTACCTCCCTTGGAGGAAAGGTAGGATATGTAGCCCTTGACGGCTCGACTCTTAAATTCTATGACGAGCAGGGAGGTAATGTAATCAGTTCAATCTCCCTGAGTGGCGATGTGTACAACATCACCGTAGCCTGCAATCTGCCACAGGCGTTCTATGTCCTCGGCAACGAGACAAGCAAGGTGATGACTATCACCCCTTCCACTACTGTCAGTCAGTTCGGCTCGTCTACTTCAACGCCTTACCCAGAGACATACCACTACCAGATTTCCGTGAATACGGGAAGCGGTTATGTGATGAAGATAGACGACTACACTCACGCCGCAGGAGACAGCGTCTCCTTTGATGTGAGGGGATGGCTCAGTCAGGGCGACAACTATATCAGAGTGACAGTCACAGGACAACTCTCAGGACAGGTTTCTTCTATTGTCTATTCGGCGAATCTTACGAATCTCTGGCTTACAGTCAGCCACGCTTGGCAGACCGCTTGGAACGAGGGCGAGGACTATGTGATAAACGGCATACGCTTCTCTGGCAACCTTGCCAAGAGGCTTCACATAGCCGTATGGGACGGCTCTGAATGGGACGAAGTAGGCTATGTGGACTACTCGGCAAGTCAGAACTATTCCACCACTTCAACTACCTACACGATACCTTCGTCTGCGTTCCCAGCAGGAAGCGGGAGCGATGCCTACGGGGTGAAACTCTGGATGACGGCTCAGGGAGTGAGCACCCCAGAGTCAGTCTTCAACATCCTTTGTGTGGCAACGGGAGACAGCACCCCTCTGATAGCCATAAACGAGATAGTGCCCACAGCCTACAACTGGACTTCTGGAAAGATATTCGGCTACGCCGTCTATGGTGCTGACAAGGCTTCCTTTGACCTGACGGCATCTCTCGGAGGACAGACCTACACAGTCGCAACGGGAGTGGAAGCCACAGACCTTGTTCCTAATACTCAGTACGAATTTGCCTATTCTATGGAGGTTGACACGGGAGCAAATAGTTCTACCACAGGAACGCTTAATGTGTCAGGAACGGCTTATTATGGGGCAACAACGGGCGAGAGTGACACCGCCAGCACAGTCTTTGACAACACCTACTCCTACCTCGCCACTCCGGGGGCTCTTTTCTATCTGAACGCTTCCACAAGAGCGAATAGCCAGTCCAACAGAGAGACCATAGTGAACGAGATGGGGGCGAGTGCAAATTTCCCTGCCACCTATTCAGCCGAGTGGACTAATTTCAGTTGGGATGGTGACGGCTGGGATGCTGACCCAGAAGGGCACAGGGCACTTGTCATCCCTGCTGGATGCACCCTTGCCGTGGCGGACTTCCATCCCCTCTCGGTGTTCAACTCTTACCCAGAGGGTATGACGATAGAGGTAATGATGAGAAGCCAGTACCCTGCCGACTACGATACGCCAGTGCTCTCCCTCTTTGATACGGAAGCGAATCCGAATAGAGGTATTGTCATCTATCCTACCAAGATAGTAGTGATAGGCTCTACGGAGCAGGATGAGATTGCACAGAGCGTGAACATCTGCGAGAATCAGATTACGCATCTTGTAGTGTCCTTTGTCAAGGGCTATGAGGGCAACAGCGGTATGAATCTGGTGAGCATCTATGTGAACGGCATCAGCAATTCCAACTTCTCCTTCGCTGGCTCGTTTGGAGCCGCCTCCCTTGTCCTCGGTCAGATGGACACGGATGTCTATCTGTATAAGATGAGAGTGTACGGAACAGCCCTTGACAGTCAGGCGGTATTCAACAACTTCCTGAACTGCATCATTGACGGAGTGGAGTTTACCCGTAGCACCGAGGCGGCGAGGAACAACCTCCTGTCAGGAAGTGACATTAACTATGAACTTGTCAAGCAGGCTGGATACAACACTATGGTCGTCATTATGGATGATGACGCCCACGCCATCCCTTCCTTTACGAATCAGGCTTCATTTGACGGATGCTCCCTGCGTTTTGAGTACGCTGGCACACCATCCAAGAATGTGACTGTCGAGAATGTTTCGCTTGACGGACAGGGCACGACATCAAAGAAATACTATCGTTGGAATCTCCGTGCCAAGACAGGCGACAGTACCACTTGGACTTACGGGGATGGCACTTCCGATACAGGAAAGAAAGGTCGTGTCATCAATGATTCTTCCTATATCAAGGTAGACAGGATAACCGCAAAGAAGAACTACGCATCCTCTATGCAAGGTCACAAGATGGGCTTCACGGGCTTGTACAACGACCTCTTCAAGCAGTGCGGGCTTGGCAGTCATATCCCAAGTTCATCCTATCAGGTAGCCGTCTATCAGTTCCCCTTCGTGGGCTTCCGCTACTACTCCAACGGAGACTATGAGTACATAGGCATCTATACCGCCGGACCAGACAAGGGCTCGAAGGTCACTTTCGGTTACAGCAAGGATGACTACCCCAATCTTCTGTCAATAGAAGGGCCGAATCACACTCCGAGGGGCACTCGTTTCCTCCATCCGTGGGTGGATGTGACATACAGCCCCAACGATGAGACGCTTTGCTTCGGAGGCGAGGAAGGCTGGGACTGCGACTATGTCAAGTATGAGACAAGCACGAAGGGCACTCAGGCGGACTGGGATGCCATCCTTGCACTGTACACAAGCGAGTGGAAGCCTGCATACGAGTTGGCTTACCACTGTTCCCCTTACATAGCAAGTCTTTCCGATGCCCTGACCGAAGGAGGATACGCCGACATAGCCGCCGTGAACGCTGACATCACAAACTTTTTCCGAAAGAGCACAGGCGGTGTCCCAAACAACCTCCTGTCCTTCTACGATGCCAATTATGATGTCTGGTTTTACAGAACGAAGAACGAAGCCTTTGAGAATCTTACAACAGTGGAAGGCAGTAGTTCTCATAACATACTGACCTACCTTGAACTGACAGGAACGCCCACTACGGCACAGATAATAACAGCCAGAGCCGCCAAGTTCAAGACAGACGCACCCTCCTACTGGGACATAGACCAGAGTCTGTATCACTATTGCTTCTGCGAGTTGTTCGGAATCTCCGACAACTTCGCAAAGAACACATACCCCTTCAAGTTCAGGGCTTACGCCGAGACTCTGGCAGAGGGGGAAAGCACATACTGCAAGCGGTGGGGCTGGCGAGAGGATGATATGGACACTGCCTTGATGACAGACAACAATGGTAACAACACGAAGAAATATTCAGTAGAGCCAAGCGACACCACTGACGAGGGGGTACAGATATTCCAAGGCTACAATTCATCGTTTTGGAGGCTCATTCACGACAACTACCAGACTGAAATCCGTGATATGATGCTGTCCATAGCCAACGCCGCCGCAAGCAAAGCCACCTCCCTCGGAATAGCGGGAAACGGGTTGCACGGCTCGCTGTTCAACCTGACCTCCTACTACTGCTGGGAGCACTCAGCCAAATACTTCGCACAGACACTCTATGAGAGCGACAAGCGTTGGGCTTACATAGAGCCGTGGTTGCTCAATCCAGAGCAGACCTACAACGGCGTGTTCCCTCTCACTCAGGCACTCGGCGACCAGTATCAGGGAGAACGCCTGTGGATGGAAAGGAGGATTGCATACATCTTCTCCAAGTACCACATAGGGGCATTTGATGGGGCTACCGAGGGCTACAACGAGATAGCCTTCACTCTCGCTTCATCATACACCTTTACCTTCATTCCAGCCATTGACCTATACCCCGCCGCCTCGTCTGGCTCTACTACCAGTTACTCGGGCAGGACAGAGGCAGGGCAGGAATCAGACCCCATCTCCGTTCTGGGAGACGGCGAGACGACCAACTACATCAAGGGCGGTGACTGGCTGGCAGACCTCGGAGACCTCTGCGATATGGCACTCTCGGCACGAGGCGGTGGAAGCAAGAACTTCTCCGTCAAGTGTGCCAGACTGCTGAAACTGAAAGTCGGGGATGCTGATGCGAACAATGTGGACTTCAACGCAGACAACCTTGCCATCACCTCCCCCTCCATCACGGAGATAGACGCAAGGAACACGGCTACTGTCCGCAACATAGTGGACTTGCGTAAGTGTACCCGATTGAGGAAAGTTCTGTTCGGGGGAAGCGGTGCTACTGGTATGTATCTGCCCGTGGGAGCAAAGGTTACTGAGGTATCCTTCCCAAGCGGGGCACTCATCCTCTCCCTCATTTCCCTTCCGTTGTTGGAGAACAGCGGTCTGACGCTCCCAGACCTCGCAGGGATAGAGCAGGTGTACATAAGCAACTGCAAACGGATAAACGCCTTCACAATCTTGGAGGCTATCATCAGGACGGAGAACTATTCTCTCCAATACGCAACGGCAATCTGGGAGGGCTACTTCCCTGCCGAGATGACAGTCTTTGACTCTCTCGCTATGATGACCGCCCTTGACGGAAAGGTTACATACGAGAACGGGGCTTTCGGGAATGTGGACGGCACTCCGTACATAGAGGGAGGCATTGACTGTTCGGAGAGCCTTGGTGCTGTGTTTTTCCCTTCATCCCTTACGGTTTCCCTTGACGAGACAGTAAGTACTTACATTCACAGGATGTGGATAAGCACCTTCGGCACGAGGCTTCCGATTCTCTACGATGTGGACTCGCTCTACCCGTCAAGTGACAACTTTGTGGATGATGGCTATGTATGGTGCTTCTACAACATAACCACAACGGAATCTGCAACTACTCTGTTCGCTGGCTACTTTACCAATGATGTCAGTGGCAATATGCTGATAGACGGAGAGGAAGTCGCAAGGGCGACTACCTATACCTTCGCTACAACGGGGGAACACTTGGTGAAGTTCAAGAGAAGAGGAAGGGTGAGGGGTTATTGGCAAGGCATAACGGCTGTCAAGCGAATCTATCTCAATTCTACTATCACGGGAGCAGACGGAAGCACTTTCAGGTCTGCCACTAACCTTACCCACATCTACTTCTCATCCAGTTATGGAGGGGGCTCAGGTACGCAGATATGTGGCTCCGCCTCTTCTCTGCGTGTCGTAAACTTTGAGAACACGAGCATAACTACTACTGGCTCTGGTGGATATGGAAGTTTCAGGAGTTGTACTTCTTTGCGAAGAATCAAGTTGCCCGCAACCCTTACCAGCATAACAGGCACGGAAGAGTTCAGAGGCAGTGCTGTTGAACGGGTGAATTTTGAGGATTTGGTAAACTTGACCTCCATAAGTGGATTCGCCTTTTATGCCTGCCCTTTGAAGGGAGTGCTGAAATTAAGGAGTGCCCTTACTTCCATTAGCAATCAGGCATTCCAGAACTGTGCATACATAGAGGGCATCGACCTGAGTGAGACTAAACTTACCACGATTAACGGAAACACCTCCCAGACCTACGCCACCTTCTACGGATGCTCCCGTAGCAAGTTCGCCTATCTGCCGAAGACGCTCACCTCAATCGGAGGGCAGGCGTTCAGGAACAACTCTGCTATGGAGGTGCTGAAATGCTACGCCGACCTCCCTCCTGCGTTAAGCGGTACAAATGTGTTCACTGGCGATAATGCTCTCACAGACATCCTTGTCCCTCTGTGGTCCGTGGGCTTGTATAAGGAGGCGACAGGATGGATTACTTACGCAAGCAAGGTCAAACCCATTCCAGATTACGACAACGGCTATGTAAACGCCCTCTATGATGTAACAGATATAGAGAACGCCACGGCAGTGCTTTATCAGACCACGGGGCTGGAAGAGACTATGCTTGTAGATGCCACCTCCGAGACAACAGCAACTTCCTATCTGTTCGCTTCGGCTGGAAGTCACTTGTTGCGTTTCTCCCCTTCTGGCTCATCTTTGAGTGGGACATTCAGGGGAGTAACTGCATTGAAGGGCTGTTACCTGACAGCAGGAATTACGGCTATCGGAGAGAATATGTTTAAGGATAGCACCTCATTGGAAACCTTGGCGGTGCTCGCCGCTACTCCGCCTACTCTTGATTCTTCGGCTTTCAGCGGGGCAAGCAGTCTGTCAAACATCTATGTCCCTGCGGACAGCGTGAATGCTTACAAAACCGCTTCTGGTTGGAGTACCTACGCAAGTATCATCTCAGCAATACCGACAGAATAGGATATGATAGTAGAACAGAGAAACAACGGAATAAGGAATGTGACGGTCTTGACCGCAGACGAGGGCAAGGTACTCCGCAGGATAGCGTCTGGGGAGATTATCGGCAAGGAACTGTGGCTCGGCTACTCATACTACATAGGAGGGGTGTTACAAAACCCTCCGCACTTGGACACTCAGGCTGACTTTGACGAGATTGACGAGCCAGAGCCAGAAGAGGAAACCATCCCAGAGCCAGAGGAAGAGGACATACCAGATGACGAGGCTTTGAGGATAATAACTGGACAGGAACAATGAAACGGAGTGAGGCACTGAAATATCGCCAGAAGATAGAGCAGGCGGCTATGACGCAGGGTGACGAGCAGGCACTTGAAAGCATCGACCTCTTTCCGAAGTGGATGCCCTTCATCCTCATAGTGAAGGACAGGAGGTATCAGTTCGGAGGGAAGTTGTATCAAGCCTTGCAATCCCACACCTCGCAGGAGGACTGGACACCCGACAAGGTGCCTGCATTGTTCGTGAAGGTATCATTGGAAGAGTGGTCAGAGATACCAGAGGTCATCACGGCAGAGAGTGCTTGGATGAAAGGGCAGAAGGGTACTTGGAAGGGCAAGCATTACATCTCACTCATAGACTACAATGTATGGAATCCAGACCAGTACCCTGCTGGATGGGAAGAAATTTAACAAGAACAAACAGTATAGGATATGGCAACATACGCAACAGAGCCCGTGCTTTTAGGCTCACAAATCAAGATGGCGGTGAACTTCGCCTATCAGGGGACAAGCACTACCCTTGATGACCTCGACTATGCAAAACTGACCTACTTCTCCCCCATCTCCAAGACGGAGGGGGTCGTGCTGATGAAGTCTGACCTCATACGCAGGGAGACCACTGTCGGGCAGAAGACCACGGTGGAGTGGTTTGCGATAGTTGACACTTCACTTGTCGGAAAGGGGCAGATGAAACTGAGGGTAGAAGCGGAGATACCAGACGATGATGTCCCTGAGACGGGCGTGAGAACTGAGATAGACGAGTGCCTTACGAATGTCGTGATAGTATAGGAAGGGATGTCAAGGTGCATACTCATATCAAGCGAGAAGCGTAACGCCATAGGTCTTTCCTCCGACAAGAAAGGGCGTATCTCAGTCGTATCTGCGATAGATGATAAATTATATATCGAATCGGTCAAGGACGGAGAAATCGCCTTAAAGTCGGCAAAGAACGGCGAGATAGAAATATCTTCCGACAGGGACGGGAAGATAGGACTTGCGTCAGAAAAAGAAGGGCAGATTGAGGCAGGGGCAGAGAGGGAGAGCAAGATAGTTCTTTCTTCTGTGAGAGAAGGCTTGATAGGGTTGGAATCAGTGAGGGAAGGGAAGATGACGACACGGAGCGAGAAGGAAGGGAGACTGCTTGTTTCTTCATCCTTCGTCTGCGGACTGCCTGAGCCTTACCCTCCTATGACGATAGTAAGCCTGAACGGATACGGGATTGCCTACAACGGCATTGTGATAGCATTTATGGATACTGATTAAGGGATATGGCAGACATTACATACAAGGACATAAGCGAACTCAGTCAGAAACAGGAAATACTGGGAAGCGAGAAGATAGTCGTTTCCGAGAACGAGTATGTAACACCGAGCCAGATAGCAGGGATGGTGGATGTGTCGGAGTTCATAACGAAGACTGTTGACGACCTGACGAACTACTATCTGAAAGAGGACACCTACACGAAAGAGGAAGTCGGAGGCATCATAGAGACATTGTTACAGAATCTCGCACAGACGCTCTCAGGCAAACAGGACACCATAGACGAAGAGCACAAGTTGGACTATTCTCTGATAGACAACACTCCTACCATACCGACACAGTATGCTGGCTCTCCGACAGAGGGAGGCTTCGCTAACAAGGCAGTTGCTATTCCTTTCGGAACGGTGGATGGCACTTCAACGAGTACGGTGATGACTGCCACCGTTGACAACTTCCCAAGCGTCCTGTCAAGCGGAGTGTGTGCCTTCATAAGAAACGGAGTAGTCACTTCTGCGAGTGGATGGACGCTGGATGTAAACGGCACGGGAGCGAAGCCTGTGTACAACTCAATGGCTGCGGCTTCGGCAATAACAACTACCTTCAACATCAACTATGCGATGCTCTTTGTGTACAACGCCGAAAGGATTGAAGGCGGTTGCTGGGATATGTACTACGGCTACTACACATATTCAAACTCGATAGGATACCAGTTAAGGATAACGGCATCGGCTCTGTTGCCCTTCAAGGCGAAGACATACAGGTACAGGCTTATGTTCCAAAGCCCTGACGGGAAGAAACTCATACCTTCCAACACTTCAACGAGCACGAACGCAACGGCTAAGAGAGATGTCAACCAAGACCCTATCGACCCGTTTGGTCTGATACTCTATTACAGTACGACTACGGCTATCGCCGCAGATGCGTGTGCTTCTGCTTCCTATCTGTGGGAGCAGTATGGTGGTATCACTCTCGGTTACTCGTTCAACAGGACGGGTGCGGCGTGGGCTATGACGGCACCGAATCCCGTGTATCTCAAATGTGCCCCTCAGTCAAACGGGAGTGCGATAATGGACAGCGACACGCCGATAGTGTTCTCGCTCCCTTCAAGTGCCGACGGGAAGATTTACATCTATCTTGGAATAGTGACCGAGGCTACGAAGTTTGAACTCTCATACAGACATCCTGTTTACTATCACAATGGGACAAGTGTAAGGCTATGGACGGGAAACAGTGAATAGACACAATAACTTAAAAATTTTAAGAATATGAGTACAGGACTTATTTGGTTTATATGCTTGGCACCCGTAGTGGTGTTCCTCGCATTCGCCGTCGTAGGATGGCTTAACTACAAGGAGAATCCCCTTTATTGGAGAGACCAGAAGAAAATGCTCCGCAAGGGACAGGTGCGTTGGATGATGCTCACTCCTGAGAGCGGAGACGGACACGCCATAGCCGTAGTCAAGGACATCCAGAAGAAGAAGATTGTCTTTGACCGCTTCGTTAAGAGGGGCGGCAAGTATGAGATGGAGACAGCGAATGTGGAGTACAGCGTAGGCGACTTCTTCCGTTTCACAGACCCTGAGCCCGTTTACAAGGAGGAAAGGGTATGAAATGGATTCAGAGGCTCATCGCCAAGATTGGGATTGACAAGTTCGCACACTTCTTCGCAAGTGCCTTCCTCGCCCTTGCCCTCGGACATTTCATTCATCCTGCGATTGCAGCGGCAACCGCCCTCCTGATTGGCGTGGCGAAGGAACTGTTTGACGGAGTGATTGACAAGGGAGACCTCTTGGCAGACGCTCTCGGCGTGGCTCTCGGAATCGTGATAGCGATACTTTGAAAGACAGCCCTCCCCGTGGATTAGATTTATTAAGTAGTATCAGTGTTAAAATTCGGGTTTAGCCATATAGAGTGGGAGGGCTTTGTTTTGAATCACTTTATGTTTAACCAATAAAAACAAACGAACTATGAAAAACGGATTTACTGCATTTTTGGCATTCATTCTTTACATCTTCGGAGTAGTGGCTGGCATCGGCTGGTCTATCTATCTGAAACAGTACGCCCTGTTAGTGTCAGTGTTGGCTCTCGGCGTGATGGCCTTCCCTGTATTCAAGGAGGCTTGGAAGATACTCGTTCCACCAAAGGACAAATAGCGGAAGGAGGACAGAACTATGAGTTTCAGTGACAGCATCAGTGCCAAGGAGATTATTCTCGAAGGCGGAGTGGCTACGACTGCTGTTATATTCCTGCAAGAAGCCATCCTGAATATGATACCTTTCCTGTTCATCGCCGTAATACTTATCATCGTTGACCTGTACTTCGGCATCAAGGCGGCTAAGAAGCGTGGCGAAAGCATAAGACCTTCAAGGGCACTGAGAAGGACAGTAGGAAAGGCGGTGGAGTATGTCTGCTGGGTGATTCTGGCAAGCACCCTGTCCGTTGCGTTTAACACGCAGTTGATAGAGTGGATTGTCCTCGGAATAGTAATGGGGAACGAATTGCTCTCCATTATCACTAACTACTTTGAGATTCACGGATACAAGATTCAGGGGCTTAACATCTTCAAGATAGTAGGCGAGAAGGCAGGGATAGACACATCGGAAGTGACCGTAGAGAAAATCCCTGAGAAGAAGGCGAAGAAGAACGCCGACAAAGCCGAAAAATAGCCGTTTTAACAAGCGTAAAAGAGTATGATTATATATTTATCAGATGGAACTCCGTACCTCGACATAACGGTGGACGACACCTCTTATGCCTATCGTTCCATTATGGTTTCTGACGAGGTGCGTTTGGAGTTCGCCCTGACACAGCACACGGAGATACCGATAGGCAGTTACATAACATTTCAGGGAGTGAGGTACGACCTGCTCTATGAGAGTAATGTGCGTATAGTCCATAACAGGGACTATGAGTATGTCGTTACCTTCCACGGGCCGATGGAGAGGGCAAAGAACTATGTCATTCACAATCCCGTGGACAAGAGGCTGAATTTCTCCCTTGTGGCCTACCCCCACGAACACTTACAACTGATAGTGGACAACCTTAATGAAAGGGATGGAAGCGGAGTGTGGGCCGTGAACGAGTATGTAACAGGGGAACAGGTCAACTTAGGATATAATCATACCTACTGCTTGGATGCGTTGAGCCAGTTGGCGGATGCCTGCAACACGGAGTGGGAGATAACCAGACCGAGCGCATCCACCTTCCTGATAAACTTGAAGAAGGTGGAATACAACAGGGCGAATCCTATCGCACTCGGCTATGGCAGGAATCAGGGATTCGTGCCCGGCGTGGAGAGGGTGTCTTCCTCTGGTGCCATTCAGAAGGTGTGGATACAGGGAGGCGAAAGGAACATATCGCTGAAAGAGTACGGAGCCTCCGTGCTACACCTTCCCGTAGGAGAGAACGCAGGGATAACAGTCAGTTTTGACGGAGTAAACAAGAAGTTCCAAGGAGAGTCAGGGTATTCCTCTGGGAACGCAATAACAGTAGATACTGACGCACAGGGCTACTCGGTTAAATTGCACAACGCCCCGTCAAACGCAACGGAAGGAAGCCTTGACCTCTCTACAATCTACCCCAAGAGGGTTGGAGTAGTTAGCGGTCTCCGCTTTGCCTATGCTGGTTGGTACTACACCTATGACGAACTGAATACGGCATATCCGAGCCTTACAGATGACGACTGGCTTTCGGTACAGGTGGACATCTTTGATTCTACGATACCGAACGCTCTGAACTATGACGATTGCAAACTTGACACGGGACAGCCGCTCACTCTCACTTTCCAGTCTGGAAATATGACAGGAAGGGAGTTTGAGGCTACCTTCATAAAGGAGAGCGAGACGCTGACGAGGACAGTAGAAGGGCAGACGCAGACCGTGACGAAACCTGCGAACAGGTTTGAGTTGTCCAAGACCAACATAGACGGCGTGGATATGCCTACGAAGAACTATCTCCCTGCCTCCAATGACAAATATATCATCTATAACTGTTATATGCCAGATGCGTATATCAGGGATGACACGACACACAGCGGAGCGGAGTGGGATGCGATGCGTGAGGCTTGTACTTTCCTGTATGAGAACAAGGATATAAAGAGGACATACAAGGGTGCGATAGACGGACTGTATGCGAAGAGGAACTGGAGCGTCTTGGGGACGAGGCTGATTCCGGGCTCTTACATCTCTTTCTCTCATACTCAGGTACAGCCTGCACCGATAGCCGCACGAATAACAGGAATAAGGCAGTATGTCAACAACCCAGAATCGCCGGAGGTTGAGATAAGCAACGAACTGGTAAGCGTGGGGATGTCAAGCCATATCCAGACCTTGCACAACAACGAGGCAACGCTTGAAAGTGCCATCAAGTCGGCTGGAAGGTATGCGAAGAGAGGATTCAGGGATGCGAAAGAGACGGCACAGATGCTCGTTGACGCCGCCCTCACGAACTTTTCAAGTGCCATAAGCCCTATCACAGTCCAGACGATGCAAGCCCTTGTCGGAGACGAGAGTTTGCAATACGAGTTCGTTACTTCGCTGACGAATATGACTGTCGTGGACTGCCCCTTGACTTACAACCCTACGACAAAGAAACTCACTTCATCTGCGACAAGTTATATCAGACATTACACGCTCGGCAGGGAGAATAACATCGCCCCTCCAAGTGGTGACTACAACGACTATCTGCGGTGGGCGATACCTGCATACGACAGTGGAACTCTCGCAGACCCTTCAAAGAGTTACTATGTGTATGCGAAGGTGTCCAAGGCTACATCTGGACAGACTGGCTACCAGACAGGAGAGTTCGTTCTGAGCGAGACATCAATCCCTATGAACAGCGTGTCAGGCTACTATCACTTGCTTCTCGGTATACTCAATTCAGAGAACGAAGATGACAGGAGTTTTGTAACGCTCTACGGCTTCACGGAGATACTGCCGGGCAGAATTACCACCGAGAAGATTGTTTCTTCAAGCGGTCAGTCTTACTGGGATATGGTGAACGAGGCGTTCAGACTTGGAAACTATCTTTCGTTTGACCCGTCTAACGGGCTTGTGCTGAATGGCACCTTAGTACAGTCGGGAGCAGGGACAGAACCGCTCAATGTATTCTGTGGCGTCTATGACTCGGACAGATACTATTCGCTGGGCGATGAAGTGTGTTGGACAAATGATGGAGTGACGGCTACATACGCTTACATCAATGCAAACAGAGACAAGGGACACGCACCTTCCAACACTTCCTACTGGCAGATATTGGCACAGGGAAAGAACGGAACTAATGGAACTAACGGAACAGACGGAATAGGAATTACAGGAATAGATACTGTTTATCAGTATTCAACAAGTGGTACGACTGTCCCCACAGGAACTTGGTACGATATAGACCACTTCCCTACGCCGGGTAATACACAGTATTATCTCTGGACAAGGATGACGATAAACTACACCGAAGGCTCTCCCGATGTAAGTTACACGGTAGCGAGAAGAGGTGATAATGGCACATCGGGAAGCGATGCACCTTACAGCCCGTTCAGAGGCGAGTGGAGTAGCAGTGCCAGTTACTATGGTACTGCCAAGAGGACGGATATCGTTCACTATGGCAATCAATACTTCATAGCACAGACTGATGCCGGAAACCCATTCAGTGGAAGCGGTGCTACGCCTAATGCAAGTGCTGACACTCAGTATTGGGCGAGATTCGGTGCGTCCTACGACAGCATAGCGACTGGCTTCATCGCAGCCGTCGAGGGAACATTTGAAAGGGCGGTCATACGAAGGCTACAAACTACTTCCATTGACAGTAACAATGTAAACCACGGATATATTCAAGCCGAGAACAACTGGTTGAAGATGTGCGACGCTTCTGGGAACGCCCTTCTGACTATCTCGGCAGACAACCTCGGAGCAGTCGGAACGAACGACAGTGCGGTGGTATTCTCAGGCGGTTTTCTCTCAGGAAGTTGGTCAAGCATTTCTGGAGGTCAGTTGAACAGCGGATACTCTGCCTCTAACACGGTGACTTGTTACACCTTCCCTGCAAGTGGCAGTCACTCTATCGCCTCGGCATCCAACCTCTTTACCCTTCCTGCTCTGCCTAATATCGAAGTGAACTGTGGTGGCAACTTCACCGCAGGGGAGGCAACAGGTATAGTAGAGGTGGCCTACGCAATAGACGGAACTCCTGTCTCTTCGGCGAGAGTGGACATCTCTAACGGGATGAGTTCAAAGACACTCACCCTGCCGAGTTACTCCGGCTCTCTCTCTCCCAACACCCAGCACATCCTAAGTATCGTTACTACTGTAACTATCGCAAGTAGTGGCAGGGTTTCAGGAGATTCTGCTTCCGTAACAGTCAACTGCCCTTCTAACTCCAATACTTGGAATGTGGCTTACACAGAACAGAAGACAGAGATTGGTGCTAACGGATTCAGGGTGATGTTCACTTCAAGTGATATGTTCCAAGCAGTCAAGACGGGGAACAACATAGAGTTCCTTATTCAGTCAGGAAGTTATGCTCTGAGAGTAAATTCATCAGGCATAAAGAAAACGAATAATGGAGGTACTTCTTGGAAGAACTTAGAAGAAACATTCTAATACTATGTATTACCAGTTATCAGTTGACAAGAGAATCAAGTTGCCTGTCGTTCTGATTGACAACGGGCACGGGAGCGACACGGCGGGAAAGCGAAGCCCTGACGCTATGAAGAATCTATGGCACTCGCCTTACTATTTCAGGGAGTACGACTGGACGAGGCAGTGTGCAAGAGGCATAGTCGATGTGTTGCAGTCCCTCGGCGAGACAGCCTTCCTTCTTGTCAAGGAGGACTGGGATGTGTCGCTGAAAGAGCGTGTGGAGAGGGTTAACGCCTACTGTCGCAAGTATGGCAAGAACAATGTCCTGTTGGTCTCCGTTCACAACAACGCCGCAGGGGACGGAAGTCGGTGGCTGACGGCACGGGGCTGGGCGGCTTACACTACTGTCGGAGTGACGAAGTCGGACTACCTCGCATCGTATCTCTATGACGCCGCAGAAGCCACTTTCAAAGCCCCCCTGAAAGTACGGAAGTACACGCAGGAGAAGAAGGTCGGAAGGGACTTTGAAGAGCCTCTGTATGTCTTGAAGAACACCTACTGCCCCGCCGTCCTGACCGAGAACTTCTTTCAGGACAACAAGGATGATGTCGCTTATCTCAAATCCGACAAGGGGCTTGGTGCCTGTATTGATGTCCATGTTCAAGGAATAACTGATTACATGAAGATATACTGCCGATGAACAAAATTATTACTTGGTTGCTTGTTGCAATCGTTCTTTTTTTAGCTGGGCTCATAACAGGCAATTTAACCGCCAAAAGAGAGCCAGAGACCATTGTCAAAGTCCAGATTGATACCTTATACCGATATGACACAATCCGCGTAGAAACGCCTAAAATCATAGAGAAACGGGTAGTGGATACGATGACGGTTGAAGTAGTGGATTACAAGGTAGTCCATGACACGGCCTTCGTCAATCTTCCGAGAGAGGAAGTGGAGTACAGGGACACCTCTTACCGGGCTGTTGTTTCAGGCTTCAATCCCCGCCTTGAAGAATTGGAGATATATCAAAAAGAGAGAATCGTAACTATCCAGACCGAGAGGGTTATCAAGCCAAGCCCGTGGGCGTTGTCTGTGAGTGCTGGATACGGCGTTTCAACGAAAGGTCTGACGCCTTACATCGGTGTCGGAGTGTCTTATAACCTCTATACTTTCAATCGCAGGAAACCGCCTCTCTGACGGAGGTAGAGGGGGCATAGAAAAAGCCCCCGGATTCAATATGTAAAGTACCCCTACCTACATACTAAAACGACAACAGAGTTACCGCTTCCGAGGGCGAAAGCCCTTTACGGTACTCTGTTTTTCTATATGTAGATAGGGGTAGAACAAATATAGGGCTTTTCTGTTTCAAAACATGGTACACCTGAGAAAATTATGAGTGAGAAATTTGAACAAGTGGCAAGGGAAGCCCTCTCGGAAATGTTTGACTTTCTGGCATACAAAGTACGCAACGGAGCGATGACGCTTGAAGAAATGGATTCGGTGATGCGTCTGTTCTCCGAGTGCAGTTCTCCCAAGGCGACAGTCCGCGAACTGTCACGCTTCTACGGACAGACGGAGGATAACATAAGGCACATAATCCACAGGAACATGATGCCGAAGCCTGTCCGAAAGGTCTATTACGACTTCCTTTCCTTCTGCCGTTTCGTGCCAAAACGATGGCACATAAGACGCACTGGGACAAAGGATTAGCACTTTCTTACTCTCTTTTTTGTCATACATTGTTCCGTTTCTTTCTAAGTGGGGAACTTTGTTAGTGATGACGATATTGTCAGAAACAACTAACAATCTTCTTCACATTATGGCAGATTCTGAAATGATGTCTCATTGGGGGCTTTCTCCTTATGAGTCAATGAAACTGAACGAGATTTCGTCTCGCCGTCCCAACGGCTCGGCAGTGACAGGAATCGTCCTCGGTGCCGTCGGCACAGCCCTCGCCGTGGGCTCTTGGATTTTCGCACCTATCTTCGCTAACGGAAAGGCAAACGGAGTGCGTGACCTCGCTAATGCCCGTTACGATGCTAACAACGCACAGTTAGCAACTCTCGCTAACCTTCTCGGTGCCGAGAGGGCGGAAAGGGTGGCTCAGGGAGTAA
This sequence comes from Prevotella sp., assembly GCA_017618275.1. Taxonomy (GTDB): domain Bacteria; phylum Bacteroidota; class Bacteroidia; order Bacteroidales; family Bacteroidaceae; genus Prevotella. Next base: position 4,063 of record JAFZUS010000033.1, on the reverse strand, counting down.
CCTTGACACAGACTGTAACCGACACAGTTAGCGGTTCCCAGCAGGGCACTCTCACAGCACAGCAGGCTTCCGAACTGAGCGCTGTTAACTCCGTGATGCAACAGACCTTCTCCGATGCAATCACAGGGCGTTCCTCACTCAATGCCACTCCCGTGCAAATCTATTCGGCTCCCCAGCCGTGCAACTGCCCGGGATGCGGATGCAACGGCTAAATCCCGTTCACGGCAGGGCGGGGGCTTACCTCTCCCTGCCTTTTCCTTTCGGATATGCTCTATGGAAAGAAACGCCGACAACGGCTCAAAGAACTCGTCAGTATGATAAAGCCGACAAGCAAATCGGAACTCAAACGGGAGTGCCTGTACCTGTGCAACCTTGATGTAGCGAAGGCGGAGAAGATGTACGACTTCCTCATAAGGGACATGGAAGGCATACCAGATGTGGAGCCTGCCGCCAAGCCTTTCATCCAGAACTTCGGAGAACAGGCAAGCGGTGTCCTCGGATGGTTCAGGGACAATCAGGATATGCTCGGACAGGGAGTGGACTTGATTAAGGGGCTGATAAACCGCAAGGGGGCTTCTGCTACCTCTCCCCTTCCTCCCATAAACGAATGACCGCCTTATGAAAGGTTTTGAAATCCGTTTCAATGTCTATGCGGAGACGCAGGAAGAGGCAGACAGGGCCTCACACGCACTCCGTTCCTTCGTGGACGGGAAGGCGAGGCAAGGCGTGGCTGTCACGGCTGACAAGATATTCAGAGCCGTTGAAAGGTGGAAGGACAGTTACATGGTGAACAACTACTTGAAATGATATTATGGAAGGACAAAGATGTACGGGCGACTGCCTGAAATGCTCGTTCCAGCAACAGGTCTATTGCTCGGCGCAGAGGACCTACGGGCTGATGAAGAATCAGGAGGCGATAGTCGCAAGGCTTGAAGTCATTGAATCACGCCTCTCGGCTTTCAATACGGAAGAGCCGATAATCAAACTCAAAACGGAAGCACAGAAAGGCTCCGGTGCAGACAACAGGGAGCCAGAATCTCAAATACTTTAAATTATGGCTTGTAATTCAATCAACGGACGGACTTATGTGAACACCGTCATCCCCGTGCCCGGTGCTACCGCCACGGATGCTACCTATGTCATCGACCTCACGCACTACACCTGTGGCAACAGGAAGATATGTGCAAACGGTGCGTTCCCCCTCACTTCTTCCCTCGGCTTTCAGGTATATAACGCCCCCAGAGCCGTAGGCAACGACTCCTATGTATGCGACATCCTCATATCAGGAACAGTCACCTATCTCCCGTATAAATACGGGCAGAATCAGTGCGGAGGCGGTTGCAACTGCCCCGTCACCGAGAATGTCTGGGCGATAGTGAGCGTTCCCGTGGCAAGTGCTACCGTTCCTACCCTCACGGCGGGGACTGTCCTTGCAAGTCCTACGGGGATGAGCGACTGCTGCTCGGTAACTAACGCCATGTCCCTCGTCTGCTCTTGCAATCTGGCGACGGCATAAAAGGAGAAAAGGGGGAGAAGGCTATGGAAATGGCGATGGTGGCACTCAGTTGCATACTCTTCGTGAGCATGGGACTTGCACAGGCGATACAGGACTACATTCCGTTCAGGTTGCGTATCCTTACCTGTCCCAAGTGTCTTACATTCTGGTCCGTTCTGGCTTACAACCTGATTACGGGGCAGGGTGTCATCCGTTCCATAGCCGTCTCCTTCATCACGGCATACATCGCCCTGTGGGCGGCTCTCGCCCTTGACATACTCACCCTGTTATACAACTGGATATATGAAAAAATCACAAGAAACCAAAGCACCGCAGAAGCCGAAGGCTCCGACACCCGTTCCGATAAACAGCGTAGCGAAGCCGATACCCCTGATGCGTTGCCCTAAATGCAGATAGAAAGACTATGACACTTTACGACTTATTCAAGAAGTACGGAGACGGGAAAGGCGAAACCATGATGTGGAAGACAGTCTCAGTCGTTTCCCAGTCCGTAGAATCAGGTATGCCTCCCGAAGAGAGGGACAGGCTCAAAAAGAAAATCTACGCCATGCTCTCAGGCGGACACTATGAAAAGGAGTTCGCCATGGAGACAGTGGACGGAATGTATTACATAGACAAGGCAGGGAACGAACACCGAGCCCCTTTCTGGGATACGGACACCATTCTGAACATCTACGAGGATGTGAAGAACAAGATACCGAACTACAACTGCTGGGACTTCTATGTAGCACTTAACATGGTGGCATCGGACAACTGGTGCCTCCTGAACAAGTGGTTTCCAGAAATGGATGACGAAGAGAGGGATGCGAAGATGGTAGAGATGACTGTCAACTGGCTTGACGACCCTGACAACCCCTTCGGAAACGAGAAGGCGTGGGGCTATTTCAACCACTGATTTTTGAGAAAAAAATAAGGTGGTTAAAATATGCTTATTTTTACTTTCCCCCGTTACCTCTTAACAGTCAATCAGTTATAACGGATAAATAAAGAAGCGAGGCTCCAAATGTAGGGAGACCTCGCTATTTATACATCACATTTTGGCTCACGCCGTTACAAAGGTAGTCATTAATTTTTCTTTTACAAATTTTTGAAACATTTGTCAAGGACTTTCCTGTTCGCCTCGTCTATCTTTCGCCTCATATCAACCCTCATGTAGATAGAAGTGACGCTCCGTGCCGTCCCGTGCCCCATCGCCATACCGATAGTCCTTTCCGGTATGTCAAGCCCTGCGGCTATGGTAGCCCAAGCGTAACGGGCATAGTAGAAGGAGAGGTCAGGGAAGAGAGGGTCGCCCTCCCACTCCCGTGTGCTTTCATTGTAGGTGCTCCCTATCTTTTTGAGGGCGTTGTTCTCCCTGTGCTTGAAGTTGTCGTAGTTGGCGCACTTTCCGAGAACATCTACAAGTCTGTCCTTGCCCTTGTACTTGTCTATGATTGCCTGTGCTTCCGGCTCTATCCTTATGGAGAGGGGCTGTCCCGTCTTTATCCTCCGCTTCTCAATCCTTCCCCCTTTCGGCGGGACGGCATCCAAGATATCTTCTAAGTTCATCCCACATAGGCAGAAAGAAAGGAGGAACAGGTCTCTGTACTTCTCGTTAGCAGGGTTGCACGGGGCTTCCCTCAATGCCCGTATCTCTTCCGGCGTAAGGCTCCTGTCCTTCGTCAAGTCTGTCTTGATTTTGAATTTCTTGAAAGGGTAAGGGGCTTCCGTCAGTTCTTCCGACAGGGCATAGTTGAACACAGCCCGTATGCAACGCAGATAGACGCCCCTTGCGTTGGCACTCGGAGAGGTAAGGGAGAGCCAACGGTCAAAGGCGGAGAGCCAAGAGGGAGTGATGGAAAAGAAAGTCATCCCGTCCCTGAATCCTTCATACGCCTGTAACTTCTTCACTGTTTCACGATACACCTTGACTGTGCCTGCACGGGACTTGGTGGCGATGAATCTCTCAAAGCAAACAAGCACGGGGCACTCCTTCCCGTCAGTCCCCCACGCCTTCCATTCAAGCCTCCGTTCCACCTTCGCCTTGATTTCCGACACGGAGAGACCTTTCAACTCCCCTGCGAGACGCAGTTCCTCCAACGCCTTGTCAACTTCCAACTTCTTTTCCGACAACTTGATATTGAGTGCTTCCTTGCGAGGGTGTCCGACTACCTGACCGGGCGAGGGTTTGGAAAGCCATTGGGAGGCAGGAACGGATACGCCCGTGGAGATGTACGAAGCACTGCCTCCGTGATGGATTGCGACCTTGACGGGGAAGGAAGGCTCTATGTCGGCGGTGTCAGGAACGAGTGCTTTCGGCTGCGTCCTCCTGTCAAGGTAGAACTTGGTCTTCATAATGTGATGCGGTTTTTCTGCGGTTTTTTCTGCTCAAAGATACTGAAAACTCCCTCAAAGTTCCAAATAGTGCCAAAGTATGCCAAAGGGGGAAAGCAAACAAAAACGCCCCTACAATCTGGTGCAGGAGCGTTTGAGTTTCACATTTTCACTTTTTTACGAGTGGTGGGAGATGAGGGAGTCGAACCCCCGACCCTCTGCTTGTAAGGCAGA
>JAFZUS010000212.1 GCA_017618275.1 Prevotella sp. | reverse complement strand
GCATTACGCAGGTGGTGCTGGAGAGTGTAGACAAATATCACATAGCAGGCACAGGCAACCTGACGATGGCTAATGGCGAGACTGTCATCGCAGATATTTCAGAAGGACAGTCTATCATCACCTATCGTGCTCCTGAGGGTTCAACGCTGCAGACAGGAAAAGACTACGTTATCGCGACCTTTCCCTGCGACCTCTACGGCGGTTATCGCCTGTCGATATACAAAGACGGACAAGTGGCCCACTACTTCGGCGTACATCAGGTGACGGAGGCAGGAAAGGTTATCACACCCCTCGACCTCGACGAGAGCGAACTGGAGTTTGGTGACCCTGACGCGCCATTGGTGGAAGAAGAGCGTCCGGGACTGAATGCACAAACGAAGTCGGCACTTGTGGCCTACCAAAAGAATCCAACGGAGGAGAACAAACATGCTCTGCTGGAACAGATGGGCATCCGCTACGACAAGGTGGTAGCCCGTAAGAAGGCCAAACTTCGCGAACTGGAGCGTGAGGCAAAGCACCAGTCGCTGGTTGACGAGATGCAGGACATTGTCGACGAGATGGTAGAAAATCGTGAGATACGTCTGGAACAACAGTTCTTGCGACTCATCGACCCTCGCAACGACGATAATCCCAACGATGCGTGGTGCGTGCTTCGTGGAGCCACAGGCAACAATCCCTATATTGGCTATGCACCCGTTACCAATGCCGAATACAAAGCGTTTAAGTCCGACTTCAACTATGCATCAGGGCAAGACAACTACCCTGTGGTAAATATACCCTATACCGATGCCGTAGCCTACTGTGAATGGCTTGGAACATCAGACAGCCAACATCTTTATCGTCTGCCATCAGAAGAAGACTGGATACTTGGTGCAGGCCACATGCCAAAGGATGTTAGCATGAATAGTGACCATGTTGAGAAAGGCTTGACGGCAGTTGATGCATACAAACAAACCACAGGAGCCTGCGGTGGCATCGACTTCTGGGGCAACTGCTGGGAGTGGACATCGACACAAACCGCTGGTGGCCAGTACATCGTCAAAGGCGGAGCTTGGGACACCAGTCGCGACGAGTGTCGCAGCGAATATTCCGACACCGCCTACGACGGCTCAAAAGGCTACGCCAACGTCGGTTTCCGAGTAGTCCGCATTGATAAGTAATCGCAAACAATCCATAAAAGTTTCTCCCGTATCACACTGATATGGGAGTTTTTTCGTATATTTGCAACCGATTAGTGCGGCTATTCTTGCTTTGGCAAGCGAACAAGTTCTTGGACAAGCCAAGCGACAGAGTCGAACGCGAGCGGGTAGCTACCAGCCAAGAAGCAGGCAGCAACTTGCCATAGTTCTTGTCTGGTACATGTGCAGTACTTGTGCGGTGTTTGTCCGGTTAGAAGTCCCTCCATCTGTGGCTCACCGTTGCCGATAAAGTTGTAGCCTTGGCTCGCGTCTGTCCTGCCGGTACTCACATGAAGGAAATATCCATCGGCAGGGTTATCACCACTGAGCGAGGCAAAGGGTATGGCAAGCAGATAATGCTTCATGCCATTGATGCTGCAAAAGAGCATTTCGGTGCAAAGCATATAGACATTGAGGCACAGGAGTATGCTAAAGGGTT
>JAFZUS010000211.1 GCA_017618275.1 Prevotella sp. | reverse complement strand
TCAGCACAGGCTTTCATGGCCTACCGTGACGAACTCTTTGAAGAGAGCCTCTCCAACTAGTGTTATCTCACAAGTAACAAGTGCTATGAGCATCCGTTCAGAATCGCTTCCGTACCGAGGCCGACTTTCCCGTCAGTTGGAAGACCTGTTGCGCAGGAATGGCATGAACGCACAGCTTGCCGTTGAAGACGGGAAGTACAAGCTCCTTGTCCAGGGACATGACTCACCGTTGCTGAGCTATGACATCAGTGAGCAGCAGTTCCGTGCCCTGGGTGAAGGCGGCACCAACTACGCCAATAAGAAAGCCTATAATGTATTCAATGGCATCATCGGTAAAGACTTTGATTTGCCGTCATCGTTTGTCGCTGCCCGTAATGTCAATGGCCGTGTCGTCATGGGTTTGCATGGTTATAGAGCCGGAGCCGAGGAATATGGCAGGCCGTTTCCCATGCCTCCCCATGCTTTTGGCCCAGGCTTTCTCGGATGGGCACCTCGTCACCAGCCAGGCTTCCATATTCGCCGATATGGTGATGTGCCGATGGTTATTGAACATGCTGACGGTCGTCAGAGGCCTGGCGAGATGAAAAGTGGCGGTTATGGCTATTATTACAAAGGCGGTCAGCAATCCGCCCAACAGGTATCAGATCCGCTGAAGGACTTACAGACGTACTTCCCACCTGTGCTGACCCGTCCCCGTCCAGCTGAACCTGCCAAGCCTTACAAGGAACTCATCACTTCCGATGTGTACTTCTCCAATGAGAAATGGCAGGAAGTCCTGGCATCCCATGGTATCATCATCGATGCGGACAAGAAGCTTCTTACCATCCAGTCTTCTGGTGCCCAACAAGATTTCGCCTATGACCTGACGGAGGATGAAGTCAAGAAACTCACTGATAACTCCTTGAAGAAGGCATCCTTGCAGTCACGCCTTGACATCCTAAATCATGTCATTAGCGGTGACTTCAAAGATTCCATCACCAAGGACATGCTTAACAGCACTGACCATATTGCCATCACTCTGAAGCCGGAAGTGGAACAGTCGTTCATACAGCAACAGCAGGAGATGAGCCAGCAGTTTGAGGCCATTCCAGATCCCTTGCAGGAACAACAACATTTTGCCCCCACCATGAACCCGGAACAAGGCTATGTCAACGGAGCAGACCTTGATGAGGAAGACGAGCGTAAGGGCTGGTATCGAGAGGGCAAACACGGGCGAGCCGTGGAGGTCGGAGACATCTGGGTGGAGAAAGTGCTGCCGCAGAAAACGGAAGGAGATAGTCAAAGCCCGGAAGAGAACAGGAAAAACGATGTAACCTATCGCATGAGTGCCGTTATCAATGGTCAGGTCATCTCCCATGAAATCAGCCAGAAACAGTATGACAAGTTTATGGCTGTCGATGACTACCAGCGGATGCGTATGATGTCGAAGGTGTTCAAAGAGGTCGATATGAAGACCCGTCCTGAGATGCGTCAGGGCTTCAACCTCGGTGCCTTCCTGGCCGCTGGTCTCACGGCTGCCCGTGATGCCACCTACATTGGTGCTGACATTGCCCATAATGTAGAGCATATCAAACATCCACACTTTGCACCTGATGTGTACCATGAGGTGCATGGCACTGGCCGGATCCTCGTCAAGCCAGGTGTGGACTCTCCTCAAGACATCGCTTCCCGAGCTTTTGAAGCAGGACTTAACCAAGGTCTCTACGGACACGGAATGGGAAGATAACAAAATGGAGTGAAGCCAATGAGTGACAACGACCTTACCTATCAGGACTATCTTGACAGGATAAACATTCAGGATGTCCTTGTTCACGCAGGTTACACCTTGAACCGTCGTGACGGACTGCGTTATCCCTCGTATGTCCGTCACGACAGCAATGGCCGTCGCATTCATGGTGACAAGTTTATCGTGACCAATCACGGCACCAGTTGCTTCCGTCCTCCAGAACAGAAAACCTATAATCTCATCAGTCTCATCAAGACCTTTCCAAGTATGTTCCCGGAACACGTCCGTTGCACCAATCCAGACCATCTGGTGAATGAAGTATGCCGTACGTTGCTGAATGTGCCCAACGAGCATCGAGGAGTCATTGTTGGGTTTCAGAAAGAAGCAAAGCCTTTTAATCTCAATGAATACAGCATCCATGCATTCCGCAAGTATGACTTTGACAGCATCAAGAAGTTCTATCCGTTTTTTGTGACCAGAGGCATCAACCTTGATACACAGAAAGCTTTCAGTGCCCATTTCATACTTGCCACCAAAGAAGCTCAGGCAGAAGGCAAGACCTATACCAATCTGTCTTTCCCCTTGTATGTGCCAGGAAACGACAACGTTGTTGG
>JAFZUS010000210.1 GCA_017618275.1 Prevotella sp. | reverse complement strand
GGACGGCAGCTGTTTATCTATACCGACGGTCTGAACGAAGCCGAGAACCGGCAGCAGGAGCAGTTCGGTGACGACCGTCTGTTGGAGATTCTACGTGCCATCCATTACGAAAATGCCCGCCAGGTCATTGAGGCCATAGAGATCGAAGTGGAAAAGCACCGCGACGGAGCCGAACCCAACGACGACCTGACCATGATGTGTATCAAGTTATAAACAGTAAGAGACAATGGTAATAAGCAAATGAAAACCATGAAGCAAACGAATCTTTGGATGCTGGCCGCCATCCTTACCTTCTGCGGCTCAGCGGCATTTGCATCTTGCGCGGCGAACGATGATAATCCATCGGCAGCGCAGCCTACCGTTCAAAGCATCCAAGAGCGTGGCAAGTTGCTGGTAGGCACCACGGGCGACTATCGACCTCTCTCGTACCTCGAGGCCGACGGTAACTATTGGGGCTTCGGCATTGAGATGGCAGAAAAGATAGCCGAGCGTATCGGTGTAGGCATTGAATTCGTACATACCTCGTGGCCAACGCTGGCTGCTGATGTTCAGGCAGAACCCCAGATGTTTGACCTTGCCATAGGCGGCATCACGATTACAGATGCCCGTAAGGAAACTATGTTGATGAGCGAGGGTTATCTGGCCAATGGCAAGACCATCCTTTGCCGTGCTACTGAGGCCGACCGCTACCAGTCACTGGCCGACATCGACAAGCCCGAGGTGCTTGTGATGGTGAACCCAGGAGGACTTAACGAGAAATTTGCCAACCAGAATCTCACTCATGCCACCATCATCGTCTGGCAGAAGAACGAGGAAATCCCCAATCAGGTGGCAGAGGGTAATGCCGACGTGATGATTACTGAAATTACTGAGGCTCCGTGGTACGTGCAGAATGACCCGCGCCTCGCTGCACCGCTCCTAAACACACCTTTTACCCACGGGGAGATTGGTGTGCTGATGCCCAAGGGTCAGGATGATCTCCTCGCCCTTGTCAACGCCGTCATCGCCAAAATGAAGGCCGACGGTAGCCTCCGACAGCTCCATGAGAAGTACGGGTTGGTATATGGATATGAATAGCGGCAGATAAAAGATCTATTGCACTTTCAATTTGAATTCGCAGGCAGTTTAAGAACGTTAAATACGTTAAATCTACATGCTTTGGAATCATCCAAGAATCCTCAAGGCCACTTTTCTACCGTTTAAGATGTAAGTTGTTGATTATCAACATTTAAAATATTCGCCAGTTGTACAGACCTTTCTTCGATTGCTATTCCCCAAAGCGTTACATCTATTGGCATTGAAGCTTTCGCTGGATGTCCGAATTTGATGTCTGTTACTTCAAACATCACTAAGCCATATTCCATCCATAGCAGTGTGTTTCCTACAGAGACTTATATGCAAGGTACACTCTATATACCTACAGGAACCCAAGGATTGTATGTTGATTATGAAGGCTGGCGAGAATTTCAAAATATAGTAGAGATGGATCCAATTAGTAATCTTCGTGGGGACTTAAACAACGATGGCAAGGTGGATGCCGCCGACGTGGTAGAGTTGGTAAATATTATTATGGGAGAATAATAGCATAACATGAGGGTGCCTTCATTCCGCATCCTCCATTTTCACCTTATTATAATATAAAAAAATGAGGGAACTCGCATCACTACGAATCCCCCCACATACTATGATAATCTAAAAATCTTTTTTATTGAAAAGGAGTCTGCATCACTGCGAAACCTTTATTCCCACTTTTTTTCTCATAAATCTTAAAGAAAAATAAAAGTTTTAAGGGCGAAAAATGGTTTGTCGATAAAAAGCAGAGTTTTGTCGTGAAAAGTGCTGAAAACAAGGGAAACGGTAAATTTGGGGGTATTTGGTCGTTTCAAAGAAATGTTGTACCTTCGTGTCCGTTTGCAAAACACACCATATGAAAATGCACGTGTGAAAAGCAATAATCAAGTTATAAACCGCCAGTAATGGTATAATAAATTATGGAGGAATGCCAATGAAGCAATAAAAAACAGGGATAAATTTGGATTTGTGGAAGATTTAGACTATCTTTGCATCCAAGATATTTATTGAATCAGAGCCATGTCGTTCGAACAGCACGAACTCTAGCCAAGTAAGTAACAGTTATAAAACGCGACGGATGGCCACTGACTCACGTAGTTTACGTGGGTGCAGTGGTTTTCGCGTTTGTAAGGGGTGGCTAGACCCTGTGCTGTTAATCACTGCTCCACGTATTTATGTCTTCAATAAGTATTATGAAAAACTAACAAACTTAATTTTATGAATCTAATAATTAACTTATAAACGAAATGAAATTCAGTGATCGAGTAAAGAAGTATTATTTGAGTAAGGAAATATATGAAAGTCTCAACGATGACTTTCCTGGTGTTTATGCACTTTTCTGTTTGTGCAATGATCTTGCTGTCACAGGCTCCATCCAACAGGGGGAAGAGATGTATGAGGACTTGAAGAAAGGAAAACTCCGTGAGATTCCTGACTATAACACCAAAGAGGTGACGGACTTCAAAAACTACGAAAGGACCGGTAAGATGAAACACGACATGAAGGAACTCGCGAAGGATGGCGATAAGGTCGGGGAAGTCCTTTACAAATTATTCAAGCCTATCTGGGATATTACGATGGAAGACCTCTACAATATTGATGTTGAAAAGACAAAAATACTGATAGAACTGATCATCAAAATCCACAATGCCATTGAAGAGGCTGACCCAGCCATCTTTGAAGATAACTTCTTTAAACTGATGAACTGCCACGACTGGACGGAGTTGGAAATGGAGTACCAGAAAGAGAAGAACAGGAATCGGGTGACGATGGAATGGCTACAGGAAAAGCAGGAACAAGAACTACAGAAAGTACTGGAGTTGGATATCATGCACTATGCAGATGAACCCTCGTCACAGTTTCTTGAGAGCGTGGATTACCAATATCACAGGGGCTTCCTGTCATGCAAATTTAAAGATAGTGATGAATATAAGAATTCATACGCCAAATTCATGCATTATGCCAATCGGAAAGAGAATCTCATCATCCCTGATTACGGAAGTTATGGAAAATATATAGCACTACACCAATATAATTTTAGGCCTGAACAGAAAATAGCCCTCTTCAAAGTCATCAAGAGCCTTGAACTGATTCACAAGGATATGGTGAGAATGAAGCCGGAGTTGGGAAAATATCTGGGAATAAGTAATGACGAAGGGATTGAAGGATCCAGATATTTTTCCATCTACATCAATCTGCTGAAGATGTTCGAAAAGCCTTGGTTCAAGGAGTTCCGCAGTGATAAGAAATTTAATCTGCAATGGATAGACCAGTTCCTGAATGACCTACTGAGATCGAAATGGCGGGATGAGATTGCAGATGAATGGAAAAACAAACCCCTATTTGTTAAAGGCTGCATCATTGGCTGTATGAAAGAAGCAGGAATCATCAGCAGTAGTGACCTGAGTATTGCTTCGGAAATAGTAAAAGATGAAGATTTTGATGATAAATCCTTTGCTGTTTATATAGGTCGAGGCAAGAAAAAAACATATTGCGAATGGTTTTGTAACTATGTAAAAAACCACTAAAATTCAACTGAAAGTTCAACTGGCATTCAACTGGCTCTCAATTCAGAGGGCCAGTTATTTTTTTTTATTTTTTTGCATCACCGATAAACAAAGGCTTTGTAAGTCTGTTTGATGCGTTCAACTGAAAGTTCAACTAAAAAATAATTTTTCAGTTGAATAGTTGAACTCTACTTTTGCACCAGAAAATCTTCCAAGAGAGGAAGAATGAAAATTCTCCACGGGAGGAAGTTTTTTCGATGTCTTTGAGGCTTCGCCTCGAAAACCTTTGGCGCTCGGAATAGCTCAAACAAGTTTGGCTTTTCTCTCGCTGATGCGGTCTTTGAAATGTTGATACACTTGATACGATGTTTTTTTTCATAATGATTTGATTTTTGCGAGATGAGGAGGGTCAGAGATGGCTCACTTCGACTCAGATTAAAAAGGATGAGGCGGTTAGTGGACTGCCAGGCTCTGCCCTGTCGTGATGACACGGCAGTTTTTCTTTTACACCGTACAAACGCACACACGCACGTACATTAATAATAATTTAATAGAAAGGAATAAAAAATGAATGCAAAAGAAAAAATGAAGGTGCAGGCGACTCAGGAGTTTGTCTGCAACATGTTGAAGCAACGTAATGCGGGAACAGAAGACTGCATTACATCCACTGAACTGGCACAGGAAATCGGCATCTCTGTGTCTGACTTGCACCGGTTCTTGATAGACAAGAAGGTGCTTTGCCGGAGGGGGGGTGAGTTGAGGCTTACCCTTAAATATCAGGAGCGGGGCTTTGAGAAATATCGTAGTACCTTCCGATATAACAAAGCGGGAATCCTGAAAGAAATTATTTATCCAGTCTGGACGACAAAAGGACAAAGAACTATTATGGAAATGTTGAAAATTACAAATTAACGATTATGTATTTATACGAAGCATTAAAAACAATGAGAATGGGGCTGATCAGCCAGTGCATGATGCTGGAAGTAGTCCGAAACAAAGAGATTGAAAAGGTTGCCGGTGACTATATGCCAATGCAGGATCATCTTGCAGAGTGTACTTGGGCTGAGGTGCCTTTTGAAGGCTGGGATGTAAAAGAATGCCTTGATTATCTCAACAAACTACATAAAGGACTTACCCAGGCCTTTGAGCATGGACAACTTGCCATTAAGAAAGGTTTGGCTCGGAATTTTGAGATAGCCATTATCGCTGACATGCTTTGGGGAAGCATCTACAACGACTATCCTGATCATCTGGTACTTTGCGCACGGGAAGTAAAGGATGTCGTTGAGAAGATGACACCGAAGAAAGCAAAGAAAGACAAAGAGAGCCGTCTGAAATGGCAGCGTATGGTGATGAAGGAAATCAAGATTATCTGTGACAAACATGAGGTTAGTTTCCCCATCGATAAAGAATGGACTATCCAAGAGAGCTATATGATGGCTTGGCTTGAAAATATTTACGAAAACATTAATATCACAGAAATATGAGCATAATGAAAAAAGGTGACCTATTCAATGCTATGGTCTATGCCGAGATAATTGTAGCAGAGGCCGATAAGAAGAAAAAAATAGGTCTTTATCCAGAATTGAATTATGATACCCTTGTGGTATCTATCGCTTCTTGGTTGAACTGCTGGATGCGTTTCACGATGCCAAGACCTGATGAACTGATTGATCTGCTATCGGATGCCTTCCTGCTGGTAATGAAAGCCAAGCGAATGAAAATCGAAATTGAAAACTATGAGGCTTTCGCAGAAGCACTCAGGGCTGATGTTTACAGGAAACTGATGGATTATCTGAAGAATTGCGACAAGGGTATCAGAACTTATTATAAGGTAAAATTGTAAAACTATTAATAATGAATAAGGAAAAAGAAGAAAGGAAGAGCCACATTCTATAAACTGATTTATTTATGGAAAAAACAGTTAGAATTTTGAATCAGTCTGCACTGATGACACGTCAGTATGTTGACAAGAAAACGGGTGACCAGAAGATCATTAACTCTGTAGCCCTGAAATTGACGGATGGCCTTGACACCTTTTTAGGTGAGATCACAGGCGAAAGGGCTGTCAACTGCCCGAAGTTCGATCCGACCCGCCTATACCGGGTGCAGTGTTCGATGGTGGTACGTGAATGGAACTCACAACAGACCGGCGAGGCCATGCAAGCCACGACGATCTATGTGGACAAAATCAATTTAAACTAAGCCACAGATTTTACAGATTAATGACATTAGAATTTCTTGAACTTATGGAAGAGAAGAACAATTCACAATGCACAATGCATAATTCACAATGCACAATGCATAATGCACGGAAAAAGTGTGTGAAGAGTTTTAAGTCGAACACCCGCGTCTTTGACGACAATTCTATTGAGGTGACACCCCAGGAAAAGGGCGAGCCCTCGCAGATTGATGTCAAAAGGGTGGGACGAAGTAAACGTTACACCACCAACGGGAAAACCCCGTTGACTTGTCTTGAACTGAAATGTCCCGAGGATGTGCCTGACAAGGCAGCCTACTTCCAAAAGGAGTTGGCGAAACTGACGAAAGACATACAGATCAAGGAACCAGAAATGCCAGAAGGTGAGTTCCTACTGAATAAGGAGAACCTGAAGGTGAAGGTCGTTCGCACACAGGGGACAGACCCCCAGTGTGCCGCAAGCGCCACACAGTTGGGTCAGTCCCCATGTGCGAAGTCCCCATGTGCGAAGGTCGTGGTCTGGCTCACATTTGAGACGAAAGGATTGTTGGAAATAAGGAGAGAGTTGTACAGTCTGACAAGCGAAATCGATAAATGTTTTGTAATCAATCAAGATTCGATTTGCCCACAACAATCGTAACTGAGTCTATTTTCAATAATCTGGTGGACAGTGCACAAACTCGCTGGCTCACAACCGAGCACAGAAAGTTGCGGGAGGCGCTGCCCGCCATTTTGCAAGGGGACTCTGAACTTCTGCAAAAGTGGGCGCAAGAAGAAAATTTTGTAAAGTTCTGCCAAGGGCAGGAAGCAAGTAGAAAGAAAGCAGCCGGAGGCAAGACTAAGGGCGAAGCCTTTAAAGAGTTGTCTCTTGAAAAAAAGTTGCAGACCTATTGTGACAACCTGAAAAAGTCGCTGCCATTTGTGATCTTTATTGCAACCTATGTTGAAACCGCTTCTGCAAGTGGTAAGTTAGGGTGTTGGAGAAAGCAGGCGGCTTGCAGACTTAACGGGTTGTGTGTGATAGATTTTGACCATGTGGATGAGGAGACCTTCCCCCAGCCCCTCCCTAAGAAGGAGGGGGGCAGTCGCACTCTACGTGAGATTTGGCAGCAGGCATACGACAGATTATCCGACGAGGATAAAAGACGTATTCTTCTGGTGTATGTCACACCCTCCGGTCATGGTCTGAAAGTAGTCTTTATGGCTGATGTTGCCGTTGGCAACCTCATTGACAACCAAAAGGCTTTCTCTGCCAAGTTGGGATTGAATCCCGATGAGGCCTGTAAGGATGCATCCCGAGGTGCATTCTTAACTACGCGACAAGACATTATTATTCTAAACGAAAAATTATTTACTTATGAAAATGAAGACTTTGGTAAAAAGTATAATGACCTGTATCATGCTGGTAAGTCTCAGCCTACTCTTAACTTTGCTGAGAGTAACGATGATAACACTCGTTTATCTGCCGTACAAGGTACTGGAGAAAACCAACAACCTGTATCAGGAAGTGATGGAGAGAACGTGCGGAATGCTGAGTTTCTGACCTACAACGGCGTTCCTTACACCAAGATCATTGAGGCTTGGATGGAAGGGGTGAACCTTGAAAACAACCGACATAATACCCTTGTGGAATTAGCCAGTCACCTCAGATATTTGATTGGTAAGAATGCCAAGAAGATAGAAGAGGTGGTGATGCAACTGAAATGGGTGCAGGATTTGGCTGCAGAGGGTGAAAATGTATCTTCTACAGTATCTTCTGTCATCTCATTTAGGTATAATGAACACATGCCTAAACAGATGAAAGAAGCCTTGCAGAAAGTAGGGGCATGCCAGCAAAAAACATCAGAGTCTGCTAACGCAGAAGATGATATTTATGCCCAACTCCCTCTTGACAAGTGGGCTGACGAGTTGCAGGAGATGGCAAAGGTCTATCCTTGTATGAAGGAACTCTTCTTGAATGCACATCCGCATAAACTCCCTGCCATTCTGTTTAGTAGTGCGGCTTTGTTTGGTACGCTGATGACCCGGGCCTATTACCATTTCTGGTATGACCCCGAAATCATTCGCCGTCTGAACTACTGCATCTTTATCATCGGTGATCCCGGTGCAGGAAAAAATGTGATTGAAAAGTTTTACTTTAAGATTGCAGACCCGATGATTCAAGCCGATCAAGGACTGATTGATGCGGTAAACCGCTACAAAGAGGGGCGTACCGAGAGGTCTACATCCTCCAAGGCCCAAAAGGCTGATGCCTTAAAGCGGCCTGTTGTGGGTATTCGTGTTCATCCAGCCAGAACGGCTACAGGTGAATTCATTCGCCACATGCAGGCGGCAGTAGAGAATATTCAAGGAAGAAACCTGAATCTCCACATGTTCAGTTTCGATTCGGAATTGGATAATGTCACCAAAAATAATAAGGGCGGCGATTGGAAGGACAGGGAAATCTTGGAGTTAAAGGCATTCCATAACGAACAGGATGGTCAGATGTATGCCAATCAGGATAGTATGACGGGAATGTTCAACGTATTTTGGAACTTCATCTACACGGGAACTCCCTATGCCTTGCATAGAAAGGTGAACCAAAGGAACTTCGGTACTGGTATGAGCACCCGTTTGGCTGTCATCCCATTACCCGATAAGGGATCGGCACAGCGACACCCACAGGTGGATCCCAATGCCAATGAGACACTCCGCACATGGGCTTATCGTCTGGACAGAGTGGAGGGAGAAATCCCCATCGAGCCTTTGAATGATGAGACTTACGACTGGCAATCCTCCCGCATGGAGATTGCAGAGTTTAATCACGACAAGGCGGATAGGACACTCCTGAAACGAATCCCTTACTACGGCATTGGCGTAAGCCTACCATATATCATGATGCGTCATTGGGACGAGTGGCAGGAGTCTAAGACACTGACAATGGATGACATAGACAAGCGGCTCTGCCGTCTGGCAATGGAAATCCAGTACAAGTGCCAACAGTTCTTCTTTGGCGAGATGGCTTTCAACTATTTCGCCGATCAGAACAAGGAGTTTGTGGTACGGCGACGTACCACCCGCTACGATGAATGCTACCGCAAGTTGCCTGATGAATTCAAGACACAGCAGATGATGGATACATTCAATTGTTCTCAGCCTACGGCTTCTCGTACTATTTTACGATTTGTTCAGGATGGAATCGTTGAGCGAGTTTCCCACGGCTCCTACAAAAAGATTTTGCAGGAATTGCCTTAAAGTATTGACTTCGTCGATATTTCTCCCGCTCGACAGTGTTGAAACAAGTTTCACTCTGCTCTCGCTTAAGCGAAATATTCAAATATTCAAATATTCAATTATGACAGGAAGGTTTTCCGTAAGCCATGAGCAAAGCCAAGTTTGCTTGGACTTTGCCGTGGCGAGGAAAATCTCGAATGAAATTCAAAGTTTTAAATTTTTAAATTATGTTACCAAGAGGAATTAGAAATCACAACCCACTGAATATCCGTCGCACGGCGAAGGATGTGTGGAAAGGTCTTGCAGACATGCAGACAGACAGGGCTTTTTGCCAGTTCAAATCATTAGTGTACGGCTGGCGGGCAGCGTTTTACCTGCTCACCCGTACCTACTACCACAAGTACCGGCTCTATACCATTCGGAGCATCGTGTCGAGGTGGGCACCGTCGAACGAGAACAACACGGAGGCATATATCGCCAACGTGTCGAAACTCACCGGCATCAACCCCGACGAGCCCCTCGGCATCCCGTCGGAAAAGCCCTCGCGCTGGATGATGGTGGGTGCTGCAATGGCGATTCAAGAGAATGGAATGGAATCAATGGATTACTTCGCGATGATGCAAGGTTGGGAACTTGCCCGCTCTGATGTCGGCAAGACCTAACGATCGAGCCCGCCAATTGGCGGGCTTTTTTTTTGACACCTTTACTGATGATGCGATAACTACAAGAAAAAGGCAGATAAATTTGGTAGTTATCGGAAAAATAACTATCTTTGCAGCGTCAAACCAATAAATAGAATGCTATGGAGCAATTACTTCATTATGTGTGGAAACATAAAATGTTCCCGTTGAGGGAGCAGGAAACAACCGACGGCAAGTATGTCGAAGTGATAGACACCGGCCTGCACAACCACCATGCGGGTCCGGACTTCTTCAATGCCAAGGTAAAGATCGGCAGTACACTATGGGTAGGTAATGTGGAGATACACGACAAGTCGAGCGACTGGTATCTGCACGGTCACGACATGGACTCACGCTACGACAATGTGATACTCCACGTGGCGACCGTCATCGACACGGATGTGAAGAACTCGAAGGGCGAGTATCTACCACAGTTGCAATTAGATGTGCCCCAAAAAGTAAAGGAACACTATGAGGAACTGTTGGCGACAGACAGTTACCCGCCATGCTACAGAGTAATCCCCAACCTGACACCCCTGATGGTACACGCCTGGATGGCGGCCCTGCAGACAGAGCGATTGGAACAGAAGACGGAGGCCATACGTCACAGGGTGGAACAGTGTAACGGGTCGTGGGAAGATGCCTACTTTGTGACACTGGCCCGCAACTACGGTTTCGGCATCAACGGCGATGTGTTCGAGACCTGGGCGCAAAACATTCCACTCAGTGCCGTGGCCCACCACCGCGACGACCTGTTTCAGATAGAAGCCATCTTCATGGGACAAGCCGGGTTGCTGGAACTGGAGGCCATACCTGACTACTATCAGCAGGAGGCCCTTAACGAAGGATACTTTGCAAAAATGCGCAACGAATATCTCTATTTGGCGCATAAATTCTCGATGAAACCGATAGATTTTAAGATGTGGCGCTTTCTCAGGCTCCGTCCGCAGAACTTCCCGCACATCCGCATCTCCCAGTTGGCCAGCCTCTATTTCCAACGTAAAGCCAGCCTGAGCCAACTCATCGAGTGCGAGACCATCGAGCAGTTAAAGACATTGCTCAGTTCGCATGTCACACCTTACTGGGAAACACACTACACCTTCGGTTCCACCAGTAGTAAAAATGAGAAACATCTCTCCTACGGTTCACTCAATCTGCTAATCATCAATACAGCCATCCCCGTGCTCTTCGCCGTGGGACGGCATAGAGGAAAAGAAGTTCTCTGCGACAGGGCCTTCGACTTCCTGGAACAGTTGAAGGCGGAGAACAACCACATTATCCGGATGTGGCAACAAGTGGGACTCCCTGTGAAGACGGCAGGCGACTCACAGGCCCTCATCCAACTGAAAAAAGAATATTGCGACAAGAAGGACTGCCTGCGCTGTCGGTTTGGATACGAGTATTTGAAAAGATAGAAAGGTAAAAGACATGAACGAACAAGAACTATTTTATGCGATGGCGCTGACGCGTCTAACGAACTTTAACTTCCAACAGGCGCTGGAACTGTACAGGGCAGTAGGCTGTGCCCAGAAGATCTATGAGCACCGGATGGATATAGGAGACATCGTCGAGGTTTGTTCTCCCCGTCTGATGGAGGCCCTAAAAGACTGGAATGAGCCGATGAAACGGGCGGAATTGGAACTCCGATACATGCAAGAGCACGGTATCCGAGGACTAACACCCAACGACGACGACTACCCCCAGCGGCTCCATGAGTGTGCTGATGCCCCGATTGTATTATATTATAAAGGTAATGCCGACCTGAACCAGGCAAAGATTGTAGCAATTGTGGGTACCCGTCAGATGACTGCCTATGGACAGGACTTGATACGTTGCTTTGTCAGGGACTTACGTCAACTGTGTCCGCAAGTGCTGATTGTCAGCGGTCTGGCATACGGCGTGGACATCCACGCTCATCGTGAGGCACTGACAAACGGTTTCCCGACGGTGGCAGTATTGGCTCATGGTCTGGACCAGATCTACCCCTATCGCCACAAGGAGACGGCAACCCAGATGCTCAGTCACGGTGGGTTGCTGACGGAGTTTATGACGCAGACGAATGCCGACAAGCCCAACTTCGTGCGACGCAACCGTATCGTGGCGGGTATGTCGGACAGTTGCATTGTCGTAGAAAGCGCATCTAAGGGCGGTGGACTCATCACGGCAGAGATAGCCCAGAGTTACGATCGTGCCGTGTTCGCCTTTCCTGGTGCTGTCAGCATGACCTATTCGGAAGGCTGCAACAACCTGATACGCGACAACGTGGCAGGACTCATCTCCAATGCATGTGACTTTGTGAAGGCGATGGGGTGGCAGGATGAAGCCCTGAGACAGAAGGCTTTTACCGATGGAATCGAGCGAAATCTATTTCCTAACCTGTCTCCGGAAGAGAGTAAGGTGGTCCGTTTATTGCAACAGACCAACGACCTGCAACTGAACATCCTCAGCGTGAAGACAGGCGTAGCCATCGGTCCGCTCACGGCTATTCTCTTCCAACTGGAAATGAAGGGCGTGGTCAGGCCCATGGCTGGCGGGATGTATCACCTGTTGATGTAAAAAAGATCGCGATTTGTTTTGCATTTCGCTTTCATTGCATTACCTTTGCAACCAGTTATGAGAACAAAGTTTATTTTTGAGACGCGGATGCAGGTGCGCGACTATGAGTGTGACATAGAGGGCATCGTGAACAATGCCAACTACCTACACTATTGTGAACACACACGACACCTGTTCCTACAGCAGTGCGGACTGAGTTTTGCTGATATGCACGCAAAAGGCGTAGATGCCGTGCTGGCACGCATGCAGATGCAGTTTAAGATACCCCTGAGACCAGACGATGAGTTCGTATCACGACTCGGACTGACAAAGGAGGGCGTAAAATACATCTTCCACCACGACATCTGTCGGGCGGAAGATGATAAACTCTGTTTCAGGGCGCATGCCGAACTGGTATGCATCGTGAACGGACGACTGGCTGAAAGCGAGGACTACGACCGCGCCTTCGCACCGTATCTGTAGGATGGTCCCTATCTGACACCGCCACCGAAGCCACCACCGGAGAAGCCGCCGCCACCGCCTCCCCAGGAGGTGTGGCCGCCACCGCCCGAGATGCGACGAGCCTGTGCCTCGCGGGCCGCCTTGTTGGCAACGGCACGGGAGGTGCTGTTCAACAGGGTGGAACGAATCATCGGCAACGTCATGTTGTTGGCCATCTGGTCGGCCACCTGATCCATGTTGAAGTATTCGGGGTTGATCTTCTTCATGTCTGCTATCACCTGGTCGGCAATGCCGAAGAGGGTGGCGTAGATCATATAGTCCTTCCACAACTTGACCTCATTCACACCACGCTCGTCAAGCAGGGTGAACTCCTTCAGGAATTTTTTCAGTCCGAACAACTGGCGCACCTCGTCGAGACGGTCCTTATAGGCGGAGATACCCGTCTTGGTGTGGAGGGTGCTGATGAACGAGTCGGTGATGCTCTCATTCTTCCTGCTATGCATAAACGACTTCAACTCCTTGGGTTCGAGGATGGTGTCGCTGCCTGCTGCCAACTTGAAGATGTTGTGTACCTTGCGCAGCAGAATAGGTTGGTCGGCAGTGTCGGGCAGGTCGTGGATGACGAAGTTCTGCTCCGTCTTGCCCTTGCTGTTGAGATGTGACTCGATGCTGATGGAACCCATGTTGATGAGTTTCAGGATACAGGCGGAAAGGAGGTTGTTGTAGTCGGCTCCAAAGTACTTATAGGCATTGAGCATGTCGTTGGCTGCCTGGAGATTACCCTTCAGGGGGATGTCGCGGAACCAGAGCAGGTTCTTGTTTACTTTCTTCCGGGCGCGCCAGACATAGATGAAATACCAGATGCCGCCCAAAATAGGCGTGACAAACATACTCAGGAAGAAGAGGAGCCCGATGAAGAAATCCTCGGACGACGAACCGTCGCCATCATTATCGGTGTAATAGTAGTCGCTGCCTTCAAAAGCCTGTTCCCGCTTCTGCTCGAAGGTCTCTGCCTCCTGCACGGAGGGCTCGAAAAGGCCCTTGTTGAAGCGCACCATGATATACATGGCACCGTTGCGACCAAAGGGTTCGGTGTTCCACGACTCGATCTTGCCGTCGGAGGTGAAAGCAATCTCGCCACCAAAGCGGAAGCCCCAGATGGCGCAGTTGTCCTCAGTGAACAGGGAGTCGTATTCGATGGTGAGGCGGGCCTCGTCGGGCTTGGGAGAGACACCCTCATCGAGGAACACATGGCGAAGAGCATCATAGTCGCTATGGGCATGGACGAGGTTGGTATAGGTATAACTGGTGATGTAGGTACGCTCACCACTGTCGCCCAAGCCCCAGCAGAGTTCGCAGCCTCCGTGCTTCATGACGATACCACACTTGCCTGCCTTCCAACTGCGGCTGCGGTCGATGTCCCAACTGCCGATGTTCTCAAACACGTAGCCGGTCTCGTCAGATACACTCAGGTCGCGTATCTCGCTCCCTTCGGGTGTTCCCATACCGATATAGCACTCCGTCCCCTCAGAATCGATATTCATCTGACGGGTCTCAGTGATACGGGCATCGCCATTACGGCTCAACACCACGCGGATGTCGAGGCGAGTGAGTGTCGGCCTTGCAAAGAGGCTTGTTGCTGATGCCAGCAGCATCAGCAACAAGACCATCTTACTTCTTGAACGCTTCATCGAGGTTGGGATATTGTTTCTTTTCCTCGCTGTCAACCTTCAGGTAGTCCTTCTGGTCGAAATGGAGCATGGAAGCGACAATCGAAGAAGGCCACTGGCGCACCATACGGTTCATCTTCGTGGCAGTGTCGTTGTAGACCATACGCGACATACGCACATTCTCCTCATACTGCTTCATGCCTTCCTGGGCCTCTTTATAGAGGTCGCTGGCTTTCAGTTCCGGGTAGCGTTCGAAGACCACGTTCAGACGACCCATCATCTGAGTGAGCAGGTCCGACTGCTGATTGATGCTCTCCGGTGTGGCAGGCACATTGCCGTTACCCATGTTGGCACCACGGGCCTGAACAGCCTGGATGATGGTTTCCGACTCATGCTTGGCATACTGGGCAGCCGTCTTGGCGAGGGCTATCACAGCGTCGAAACGGGAATTCAACTGAACCTCGATCTGGCTCAGGGCGTTCTTACACAATTCATCGAGATTGACCAGCGAGCGCTGCGTCATGATGAAATAACCAATGACGATAACCGCCAAAACAAGAATTACTACTAACATAATTTTACGAATTAATGATACTTTGGGGACAAAGATACAAAATAAATCATAATATATAATGTATCATTCATATTTTTTTGTATTTTTGCACGCAGAAACGAATAAAAATAAACATAGAACCAACAAAAATATGAAAAAACTATTGATTCTCGTCCTGATGGCAGTAGCCTGCCAGTGCGGTTTTGCCGCTAACAAGACCTTCCCTATCAAAGGTGCTTTCTTCAGCCCTGACAATCCCCGTATCCGCTATATGGGTCGTATCAGTTTCACCAATCCCAAACGCCCTACATGGAACTACCCTGGTGTGCAGATCATCACGGCCTTCGAAGGCACATCGCTACGGATGATGGCGAAGCCCAAGAGCGGTTACTTCATGGCACAGATCGACGAAGCCGAACCCTTCAAGGTGGCTTTCCGTGGGGAGCGCGACTCGGTGGTGACGCTGGCGACAGCCCTGCCAGACACCCATCATACCGTGCGCCTGATGTATATCATCGAGGGCTATGAGTTCTATCCGGAGTTCTGGGGATTTGTGCTCGATGAGGGCCGTTCGCTTCCGGATATCCCAGAAGTACCGACAAGAAAGATCGAATTCATCGGCAATTCCATCACCTGCGGCTATGGCAACGAGGGTATAGACAAGTTCCAAGGCTTCGAATACGAGACAGAGAACCACTACTACTCCTACGCTGCCATCACGGCACGCAACCTGGAGGCACAGCACTGGGTGGTGGCCCGTAGCGGCATGGGAGCCTATCGCAACTACAACGGTCCCAAGACGGGCAATCCTGAATCCAATATACTGGCACAGTATGAGTATACAGGCTATGCCTGGAAACCTGAACTGCGACAGGAGCCAACCTTCCTGTCGGAGAAATGGAATTTTAACCGTTACCAGCCCGACCTCATCTGCATCAACCTGGGTACCAACGACCTCTCTACCCCCAACTTCGACCTGAGCCTGCTTAAGCAGAACTACCAAACGCTGCTGAAGACGGTACGCCAGCACAACCCGAAGGCGAAAATTGTGTTCCTGACGGGTTCGATGCTCTACAACGAAGAAGAGAGGCTGCAGAAACAACTGCTCGACGAGGTAACTGCAGAAGCCAAAAAAGCTGGCGACAAGGAGGTCTACCGCTTCGATATGACCCACATCGACAGTGATGCTTTCTATGGCAACGACTGGCATCCCAACATCCGTCAGGACGAGAAGATGGCAGACGAACTCACGCCCTTCCTTCGCAAGTTGATGAATTGGTATTAACCTAACAGTTTTCTGGTTTCTTCGAGGATTCCCAACAGTTCGTCCATCGTCTCAGCACGGAGCATGGCGATACGCGTCTGGCGGAAGTTGGGAATACTCTTAAAGATAGGTGTGGCAGCGAGGTGTCTTCTGGTATGGAGGATGCCTCGCTTCTCGTCGATACGTTCCACATTGATACGGAGCAGTTCCTCGAGGATATCGAGTTTTGTATTAAAGGATAGCCCGGAATTACCGGATGAATCTGGAGAGTCCAAACTATCTCTCACTTCCTTGAATATCCATGGTCGTCCGAAGGTGGCCCGACCTATCATGATGGCATCCACGCCATACTCTTCAAACGCTCTCTTGGCATCTTCGGCTGAGGTGATGTCGCCATTGCCGATGATGGGGATATGGATGCGTGGATTGCGCTTCACCTCGCCGATGAGGGTCCAGTTGGCATTGCCCGTATACATCTGCGAGCGCGTCCTGCCATGAATGGTCAGCGCCTGAATGCCACAGTCCTGCAACTGCTCAGCCAGTTCGGTGATGATGAGTTGTTCGTGGTTCCAACCCAGGCGGGTCTTCACCGTCACAGGCAGTTTCACGGCATCCACCACCTTACGGGTAATCTCCAGCATCTTGGGGATATTTTGCAGCATACCGGCTCCTGCGCCCTTGCCAGCCACCTTCTTCACGGGACAACCGAAGTTCAGGTCGATGAGGTCAGGCCCTGCCTGCTCCACCATCTTTGCGGCTTCCACCATCGCATCGATATCTCGCCCGTAGATCTGGATGCCCACGGGTCGTTCCTCGTCGCTGATGGTGAGTTTCGAGATGGTCGACTTCACATTGCGTATCAAGGCTTCAGCACTCACGAATTCCGTATACACCATCGATGCCCCGAACCGCTTGCAGAGCAGTCGGAAACCAATGTCGGTCACATCCTCCATCGGAGCCAGGAACGCCGGCTTTGGGCCGAATTCTATCTCGCCTATCCTCATAACTGCTGCAAAGGTACAAAAAAATATGAAGATTCAGGATGGATAATTGGAAATTATTTCGTAATTTTGCACGCAGATATGATGAACGAGGATTTTGACATACGCGAAGAACGGTACTCGCAGGGCGAAAAAGACTTTGAGAACGCGCTGCGACCACTGGCCTTCAAGGATTTCAGCGGTCAGAAGAAGATTGTGGAGAACCTGGAGGTGTTTGTCGAGGCAGCCAAGTATCGCGGCGAGCCCCTCGACCACACGCTGCTGCACGGTCCTCCAGGACTGGGTAAGACCACGCTGTCGAACATCATCGCCAACGAACTCGGTGTAGGCTTTAAGATCACCTCAGGCCCCGTGCTCGACAAACCCGGCGACCTGGCAGGCATCCTCACCTCACTCGACAAAAATGATGTGCTGTTCATCGACGAGATCCATCGTCTGTCGCCCGTCGTAGAAGAGTATCTCTATTCTGCGATGGAGGACTATCGTATTGACATCATGATCGACAAAGGCCCCTCGGCCCGTTCGATACAGATCGACCTCAACCCATTCACCCTCGTGGGCGCCACCACCCGTAGCGGTCTGCTGACGGCCCCGCTCCGGGCCCGTTTCGGCATCAACATGCACCTGGAGTACTACGACCCTGAGACGTTGCAGAAGATTGTGGAGCGCTCGGCTGGCATCCTCGGTGTACCCATCACGGAAGATGCCGCCCTTGAGATTGCAGGCCGCTCCAGAGGCACGCCACGTATCGCCAACGCCCTGCTGCGCCGTGTGCGCGACTTTGCCCAGGTGAAGGGCGACGGACGTATCGACACGAAGATTACCCGTGTGGCCCTGACAGCGCTTAACATCGACAAGTATGGTCTCGATGAGATCGACAATAAGATCCTTCTCACCATCATCGACAAGTTCAAGGGCGGCCCTGTGGGCATCACCACCATCGCCACCGCCGTCGGCGAGGACGCAGGCACCCTCGAAGAGGTCTACGAGCCCTTCCTCATTATGGAAGGTTTTATCAAGCGTACCCCCCGAGGTCGCATGGTCACCGAACTGGCCTACAGGCACTTCGGCCGCAACCCCTACGGTGGCAACATTATGGAACCAAATCTCTTTGACTGATATGAGGACAGGCGTATTTGTAGGCAGTTTCAATCCGTTTACTATCGGGCACGACTCGATTGTCAGGCGGGTCCTGCCGTTGTTCGACCGACTGGTAATAGGCGTGGTGGGAGACAATGTGCACAAGCCCGATATGCCACCTGCTATAGAGCGGATGGAGGCCATCAGACAACTCTATAGCGATGAGCCTCGCATCGAGGTGAAGCCCTATCACGGACTGGCGATGGATTTTGCCAAAGCCGAGGGTGCACAATATATAATAAAAGGTGTAAGGTCAGTGAGTGACTTCGAGTACGAACAGTGGCAGGCCGACTTCAACCGTCGACTGGGAGGCATCGAGACCATCCTGCTCTATACGGAGCCTAAACTGGCCAGTGTCTCGTCGAGTGCCCTGCGCGAACTGCAGCACTTCGGCGTTGACATCAGCCCCTATTTACCAAAAAAAGACAAACAATGATTACATACGAAGCAGAAGGGGTGAAGTTCCCCAACATCGGAAAGCGCGAAACCTCCAACTGGATCCATCGGGTGGCAGCCTCCTATGGCAAGAAGGTGGGGGATATCGCCTATCTGTTCGTCAACGATGACAAGATACTCGAGACCAACAACCAGTTTCTCGGACACGACTACTATACGGACATCATCACCTTCGACTATTGCGAAGGCAAGGTGCTGAATGGCGACCTGATGATATCACTCGACACCGTATTCACTAACGCAGACAAATTCGGGCGTCCCTACGACGAAGAACTGCACCGTGTGATCATCCATGGTATCCTGCACCTCTGCGGCCTCAACGACAAAGGTCCAGGCGAACGTGAACAGATGGAAGCCGCTGAAGACAAGGCACTCGCCATGAGAGTGACTACTGACTGATAACCTCTAAAGCCTTTTTGACAATCTCGCTGCTTTCGTTGAAGACGGAGAAATATTCACTCATGTCCCAGAGGTCGCGCGCTATCAAAGCCTTCAACTGAAGGCGGAGATAAGGCAGCGTCTTCTCCAGTTCTGCCTCGTCCAGGGGTTCAATCTTCTGCTTTTTACCTTCAGCGATTATTTCATCCACCAAACTCTGTGGCACCTCAAAGTTCTGCTTGAAGTCGGCAAACGACTCCCAGCGCTTCTTCAGGTTCTTTCTGTTCTTGTCGACATAGCGAAGATTCGACTGGATGACAATGCTCTTGGCCGCCAACTCACGATGGAATCGGGTATAAATGGTGGTATCGAGCGGCACATAGTAGTCGGGCATGATACCACCGCCACCATAGACAGTACGATGCTCACGGAGCGTCTCGAACTTCAGCGAGTCGGCAAAGTGGATACTGTCGACATTGGTCAGTTCGCCACTCTTCAGACGGTTTACCATATCCATCGCATAATCCTTGCCCTCACCCTTGGTGTAAGGCTTCTGGATACATCGACCTGAGGGCGTATAGTAATGAGAGACAGTAAGGCGGATCATCGAACCGTCTGGCAAATCGATGGGACGCTGTACCAATCCCTTGCCAAAGGTGCGACGACCCACGACGAGGCCACGATCCTGATCCTGGATGGCTCCAGTAACAATCTCGGAAGCCGAGGCGGTATAACCGTCTACCAAGACCACCACCTTGCCCGTCGTAAATCGGCCATTCCCGTGGGCATGATACTCTGACCGTTGGGTGCTGCGACCTTCTGTATAGACAATCAGGTCGCCCTGTCGCAGGAACTCGTCGGCAATATCAACGGCAGCCTTCAGATAGCCTCCCCCATTCTCCTGTAGGTCGAGTATCAGGTCTTTCATGCCCTCGTTGCGGAGTTTCTCCAGACTCTCCACAAACTCCTCATGGGTCTGCGCCCCAAAGTTGCCAATACGGATATAGCCGATGCCTGGGCGAATCATATAGGTGGCATCGACAGACTTCATGGGAATCTTATCACGGACAACGGTAAAAAACAACTTATCCTTAATGCCTGTACGGATGATACCAAGGTTTACTTTCGTCCCTTTCGGGCCACGCAGGCGCTTCATGATCTCTTCCTTCGACATGTTGACACCCGCAATGGCAGTATCGTTGACACTGACGATACGGTCGCCAGCAATGATGCCCACCTTCTCCGAAGGACCGTTGGTAACGGGCTGGATCACCATCAACGTATCCTGCAACATATTGAACTGTACGCCGATACCTTCGAAATTGCCGTTAAGAGGTTCGTTAAGATCCTTTACTTCCTTAGGTGTGGAGTAGGTGGAATGGGGATCAAGTTTGTCGAGCATCCCACGGATAGCATCCTCAACCAACTTCTGTTCATCAACGCTGTCAACATAGAGGTTGCTGATTGCCATCTCAGCATACTGCAACTTACGCATAGGGGAGTCGCTGCTGTTGTTGATTCTAAATTGAGCGAATAAAGGTGAGAAGGTGAGAAAGTGAGAAGGTGAGAACACCAAAACTATAATCAATAATATTTTTTTCATTGTTCTTTTACTTTCTTTATAATGTTTACTAATGTTCCAATAATAATATCTAAATCTCCTTGAATAGATTCATGTTCGGACTCACTAATTATATCAGATAAAAACAATAGTGTTAGCCAATACTCTGTTTCATCTGCTTCTTTAAGTGCAATACTGAGTTTGTTAATATAATCTGCCTTACTTTGAGCATTATTACTTTCTGCAATATTTGCTCCTATACTCGTACCACTGCGATATAATTGCTTTGACATATCATATTCATGCTTTTCCTCACATAAATATTTATACAACTTAATTATCCTAAGAGCAAACTTTATACTTAATTCTGATATAACATTTCGATTCTTCATCTCACCTTCTCACTTCCTCACCTTCTCACTTCCTCACCTTCTCACCTTTACAATTCCTCTTCCGGGCGGTCTTCCTCAATGACGAGGTTATCGATGATGAAGTTCTGACGCTCCATCGTGTTCTTGCCCATATAATATTCCAAAAGTTTCTGTACCTGGTCGTTTTTGTGGAGGGTGACCTGCTCCAAACGGATGTCTGGACCGATGAAACCGGCAAATTCTTCAGGAGAAATCTCACCAAGGCCCTTGAAACGGGTAATCTCAGGATCAGGGCCGAGTTCACTGATGGCTTTCAATCGTTCCTCCTCGCTGTAGCAGTAACGAGTGATGAAGTCACTTTTCTTATCGACCTTTCCCTTCGCCTCAGCCTCTGCCAACACTTTCTTGCTCTTGATCTTCGTACGACGGTTGCGCACACGGAAGAGTGGCGTCTGGAGCACATAGACATGACCTTTCTTGATGAGTTCAGGGAAGAACTGAAGGAAGAAGGTGATGATGAGCAGTCGGATGTGCATACCATCGACATCGGCATCAGTGGCCACGATAACCTTATTATATCTTAATGTGTCGAGACCTTCCTCGATATCAAGGGCTGCCTGTAGGAGATTGAACTCCTCGTTTTCATAGACCACCTTTTTGGTGAGGCCGAAGCAGTTGAGCGGCTTGCCTCGCAGCGAGAAGACAGCCTGTGTGTTCACGTCGCGGCTCTTGGTGATGCTTCCGCTGGCAGAGTCGCCCTCAGTAATAAAAATGCTTGACTCCTCCTTACGTGCATCCTTGACATCTGAAAAATGGATGCGGCAGTCGCGCAGTTTGCGGTTGTGAAGGTTGGCCTTCTTGGCTCGCTCACGGGCCAGTTTGGTAACACCTGCCATCGCCTTGCGCTCGCGCTCGCTCTCCTTGATTTTATTTTCAAGCACTTCCGCCACATCAGCATGGATATGCAGGTAGTTGTCCACCTCCTGCTTGATGAAATCGCCCACGTACTTGTTGATGCTGACCCCATCGGGAGCCATCGTGAGGGAGCCGAGTTTGATCTTAGTCTGACTCTCGAACATAGGTTCCTCGACGTTGATGGCGATAGCGGCAACGATACCCGTACGGATATCACCATACTCATATTTCCCATAAAAGTCCTTGATGGTACGGGCGATATGCTCCTTGAAGGCACTCTGGTGCGTACCGCCCTGCGTGGTATGCTGACCATTGACAAAGGAATAATATTCCTCACCGTATTGGTTGGCATGGGTGAAGGCAATCTCGATATCCTCGCCCTTGAGATGGATAATGGGGTAAAGGCCATCGTTGGTCATACGGTCATTCAACAGATCCTCCAACCCATGACGGGAGAGGATACGACGTCCGTTATACATGATAGCCAGTCCTGTATTCAGGTAAGTATAGTTACGGAGCATATTCTCCACGATATCATCCTGGAACTTATAGTTGAGGAAGAGCGTATCATCAGGCTCGAAGAAAATATAGGTACCGTTCTCATCCTGCGTCTTTTCAGTCTTATCGCTGGTCATCTCGCCTTTCTCGAAGGTGGCCTTGCGCATCATGCCATCACGATAACTGCGCACCTCAAAGTGGCTGCTCAGGGCATTGACGGCCTTGACACCAACGCCATTCAGACCTACGGACTTCTTAAAAGCCTTCGAGTCGTACTTACCACCAGTATTCAACACAGAAACGGCTTCAATCATCTTTCCCTGCGGAATGCCTCGACCATAGTCACGGACGGAGACACGGAGGTTTTCTTCGATAGTCACCTCGATACGGTCGCCTGCCTTCATCTTGAATTCATCGATGGAGTTGTCGATGACCTCCTTCAGCAGGACATAGATACCATCCTCTGGCAACGAGCCGTCGCCCAAACGTCCGATATACATACCCGGACGCGTACGTACATGCTCCATATCACTCAGATGACGGATGTTCTCGTCATCATACTGTACTTGTTCCTGGGGGGACAGGTTTATTTCTTCGTTCATAGATCCTTTCTAAAACACCTTCTACGTTTATGTTGTATTTGCTCCAGATACTGCCACTGCGACTGCACCTTCTCGTTGGTTTCCATCTCGACATTGGTCTCACCCCACTTGAAGCCGTACTTCTGATAACGGGGAATGAGATCGTAGAACAACAAGGCGTTGGCTCCCTTCTGCTGATATTCGGGCAGGATGCCCACCAACATCAAGTCGACACATTCGGCCTTGTGCATCTTCAAGGCCCTCAGACAATGCCACCAACCAAAAGGCCAAAGACGACCCCTACGGCACTTCTGAAGGGCTCGGGTCATCGAGGTAATGGAGATACCCACACCGATGACATCATGATTGGGCGTATTCCAATCCTCTATCAGACAGAGCAAATCCATATCGAGCATGGGGAAGTACATCTTCAGGTATTCGTCAATCTGTGCCTCCGTCATCTGCGAATAGCCATAGAGATGGCCAAACGACTTGTTGACGACATCGAGCACCTTACGACCATACTGTTCTTTGCCGAATACCTGACTGCGTTTGGGGTGCATAGGGTGCAGGTTATAGCGTTTCATCACCAGTTCCGCAATCTTCTTATATTTCTCGGGCATTTCGCCGTTTTTCGGCACAATGAGTTTAAACTCCACATAGTCGTTGTCCTTCTCCCAGCCACCCAATTGTTCCAGGTGCTTGGGATAATAGGGATAGTTATAGATGGTAGCCATCGTTCCCATTTGGTCGAAGCCTTCTATCAGCATGCCTTCTGGGTCCATATCTGTAAAGCCCAAAGGACCAACAATCTCTGTCATGCCTTTCTCTCGTCCCCATGTCTCTACAGCATCAAACAAGGCTCGACTCACCTCGATATCGTCGATGAAATCGACCCATCCGAAACGCACACTCTTGCGCTCCCATTTCTCATTGGCCCTACGATTGATGATACCCGCAATACGTCCTACGACCTTTCCGTCCTTATAGGCAAGGAAATACTCAGCCTCACAAAATTCAAAGGCAGCATTCTTGTCCTTGCTCAAGGTATGCATATCGTCAGAAAACAAGTTGGGCGCATCGTACTGATTACCCTCGTATAAATCGTAATGAAAGTCGATGAAAGCAGTCAGACCCTTCTTGTCCGTTACCTTCTTAATAACTACTGATGACATATTTTTGTCTTTTAAGCCTTAAATCGTTGCAAAGATAAGGAAAAAGGCTCAGAAAAACAAAATTATTAAGTTTTTTTTCGGCAAATGAACAATTGATGGCCTTTTCCTGCAACCGTTGTAGCGAAGATAAATATATCGCCACCGTCTTTCAGTTTCAGTTTTTTGCGGAGTTCTGCGACGGACATCGGGAAATTGCGAACAGCAATATTGGCTTTGTCGATACCCATAAGAGCCGTTTTTAGGTCGCGTTTGTTCAACGAAGTTATCCTTTCTATAACGAAACGACGACCTGGAAAGTCAGGTATATCCGTTTCAGAAACATACAAATGGCTGTTTTTGTCAAGTTGCCCTGCTCCAAAACGTTGTTCCAGCAGTTCAAAGCAACCAGCCTTCATGATGGAAGCATTGGGCTCGAAGAGGAAGGTGGGAAGATCAGAAGGTGAGGAGGTGAGAGGGTGAGAGGGGCTTCGAATTCGAAGGTTTCTCGGGTATTGTCATGTAAGAGATTGACACAAAAGACTTTGTGCTTTCTCACCTTCTCACCTTCTCCCTTTCTCACCTTCACCAGCAGTTCCTTGCACTCATTATCCACCGAGACGATATGTACCTCATAAACATATCCCACTCCTGTCTGCTGAATATCCTCTACGGCCTTCTGCCAGTCAAGCATTGGTGATAGTTTCAACATCACACAATCAGCCTTTTCCACCATTTCATCGAGGATTTCCAGCACATTGGGAGTACAATCAGCAATGCCGTATGTCCTGCCTCCATGTTCATCGCGACGGGCTGGGTCAACGAAAATCAGGTCTGCATGATCCAAACTATGAAGATACTCAACCCCATCACCACAAACTACCTCGATATGCTTAAGGCCTAAACGTTTAAAATTCTCCGATGAAATGGCACATAATGATGGCTGGCGCTCTACATGGACAGCCCGTTCAAAGCCCTGTGAGATAAAAGCCATATCCACACCGAAACCTGCTGTCAGGTCTACGACAAGAGCACCTTCTCCTGCGATACTTGCTTTATATCTGGCTGTCTGTTCACTGGAACACTGCTCCATCGACAGATGTGGGGGATAGATAATGTCCTCGACAACCGCCCATGAGGGAATCTTTGTCCTCGCCATCTGCCTGCCCGCTATCTGCTCCAAGGCAAACGTCAAGTCCACTTCAGGGTCTTTCGTCCCCCGAAGTGCCAACTGACGGACATCCGCCTCAGCATGTTCACGTATAAAATCTTTCGTAGCCTGATTCATATCGTCTGCAAAATTACACTTTTTTTCTAATATTCCCGCTCTTTCTGCTATTTTTCTTTTGTTTATCCTTATGGTGATTTTATTGCAAAGTTTGCAACGTATATTTCAAAGTTTGGGATTTACATTGCAAAGTTTGCAACTTACATCCCAAAGTTTGAAATAGAAATAACATCGTATAGAACATTTATTATTTACGTTACTTTTTTCAGCATTTCTCCTTTTATTCCAAATTTTCTTTGTACCTTTGCACCCAAACAACCATAATTACATTAAAAAGGATGAAAATGAAAAAGAAGACCCTGATCCTGGCAGTCATGACGATAGCATTTGCTGCCAACGTCCGTGCAGGCGGACTGATGACCAACACCAACTATCACATCGCCTTCGACCGAATGATGGCCCGAGGTGCTACGTTCGACATCGATGCAGCCTACTCCAACCCCGCTGGCCTTGCCTGGGGACACGAAGGCTGGCAACTCTCGCTCAACTTCCAGAAGCCCTGGCAATACCGTGATATCAAACTGGGCGATACCAAATACGAAGGTAAGGCCTCTGCCCCCATCGTACCAGCCCTCTTTGCTTCTTACAAAAAAGACAAATGGGCCATTTCATCGATGATTGGTATAGTGGGTAGTGGTGGCTTCGTAGAGTATAAACAGGGTGTCCCTATGTTCAACGTATTGTTAGGCAGCACCATCACCTCGCTGACACAGAGTCTGAATCAGGCTACACAAGGTTTCGCGCCCGTCGTAACACCTGACCAGTTCGATTCTGAGATGAAAGGTAAGCAATATATTTACGGGGGACAAATCAATTTCACTTATAAACTCCTTGATTGTCTCTCAGCAGCAGCAGGTATTCGTGCCAACTATTACGACGGCTACTATCGCGGACATGTCAATGCCAATCACTCCACGATGGGTAACCTCGCAGCCCTCTCGCTCGATGTCGATCAGAAAGGATGGGGCTTTACACCGATGGTAAGCGTCAACTTCCATCAGGGTCCCCTCACTCTGACAGCCCGCTATGAGTTCCGCACTAAGATCAGCACCAAGAATGAGACCAACTCCCTGGCGGCTTCACTCAACTCTAACCAACTGGTTATCGCTCCGTTGACACAACTGGTTGCTGCCGGAAAGTTGTCTACAGAGCAGGCTATGGCAATGGCCACGCAGATTGAAACCACAGTAGAAAGCGGTCTGGCTACCTACACGGCTCCTTATCAGGATGGTGCCCGCACCCGTTACGACATGCCCGCACTACTCTCAGTAGCAGCCGGTTACGAGTTCACTCCAAAACTCCGTGCCACCCTTGAGTACCATTTCTTTGACGATAAGAACGCCAAAATGGCCAACGATCGCCAGAAGGAACTGACCCACGGCACCCACGAGATTCTTGCTGGTGTCGAATACGATATCAATGATAAGTTCACTATCAGTTGTGGTGGTCAGCGTACCGACTACGGACTCTCCGACGGTTATCAACAGAACACCTCTTTCGCCTGTGACAGTTACAGCGTTGGCTTCGGTGGAGCATGGAACATCAACGAGAAAGTCCGCCTAAATGCAGGATACTTTTGTAGTATCTACAGCGATTACAAGAAACAGGCCTCCTACGGCATAGAGACCTATAGCCGCACTAACCATGTCATTGGCTTGGGTATTGACTACAAGTTCTAATTAAAAAATAACATTTTTTAAGTGTCGCATAAAAACAGAAATCATAAATAATGTATATCTTTGCATCCGAAAATAATAACTAACAGCAATCGATATGAATCAATTTTGTAAAAAAACACTAATCTGTTTGTTTGGTGCTGGCCTTATTACCACACAGGCTTCAGCACAGTTATCATCTAATCCCGACAAGTTCCTGGGCAACATTACAACAAGGTATCAAATGGATGCCGGGGGTGGTGTACAGAAGTATTACGAACTTTGGAATCAGGTTACCCCTGAGAACGAGTCGAAATGGGGCTCTGTGGAAGGAACGAAAGGTAGTTATAACTGGGGTTGCGACACACCTTTCAACTATGCCAAAAACCATAATTTTACCTATAAGTTCCATGCATTGGTATGGGGTGCACAGTATCCTAACTGGTTTAGCACCAGTATGTCTATCAAAGACCGCTACAACGCTATTACGACATGGTTCGACGCTGTGAAGAAAAAGTACAAGACCCTACCCATGATCGATGTGGTGAATGAGGCCGTTGGAACACACCAGCCAGGCAACCCGATGATGAAGGAGTCTTTAGGCGGTGGTGGCAAGACTGGTTACGACTGGCTCATTAAGGCTTTTGAACTGGCCTATGAGCGTTGGCCGGATGCTATCCTGATTTACAACGACTATAACACATTCCAATGGAACACCGATGAGTACATCGACCTTGTAAGATATCTGCGCGATTCTGGTGCACCCATTGATGCATACGGCTGCCAGTCGCACGACCTGACGGACTGCGATGTTAATAAATTCAAGACCGCTGACAAAAAAATCCAGGATGCCCTGAGAATGCCGATGTACAGTACAGAATATGATATCGGTACAAGTGATGACGCTCTTCAATTGAAGCGCTATAAGGAGCAGATTCCATATATGTGGGAGAATGACTATTGCGCCGGTATTACCCTGTGGGGCTATATCTATGGTGCCACTTGGACTACCGACGGTAACTCTGGTATCATCAAGAACGGCAAGGATCGTCCTGCCATGACCTGGCTGCGCGAATACATGGCTACCGATGCAGCCAAGAACGCCAAGAGCCCCTTCCCCGGCATGAAGAAAGAGGCCTCCATTTATATAAGACCTCGCGATTTGAAGGTTGCCAAGGGTGATGTACTCCCTATCAAGGTACGCGCTAGTATGGCAACAAAAACCATTCAGAAGATTGACCTGTACGTTGGCGAAAAAGAAAACAACATGGAGTTGATGACCACACTTACAGAGGCTCCTTATGTGACAGAATATGCCGTGCCAACTGATGCAAAAAATGGTTGGAAGTTCCTCAAGGCTGTCGTCACAACTACCGACGGTTCTACATACGAACGTTATGGGCGCTTCAATGTGCTTAGTTCTACAACAAAACGTGCCCCCTACAATGAGACTGTACCGACATTACCCGGTACCATCAAGGCAGAAGAATATGATAATGGTGCATCAGGCGTATCCTATAGTAACGCATCACGCAACACCACCACAGCCACTAAGGCCAATGCTTGGATGGAATACACTGTTGATGTCGCAGAGAAAGCTCTCTATTCTATGGATGTGGAAATTGCTTCCACGCAAACAGGCGGCACCTTCCATCTGGCAGAGTATTCGCTCGACAATCTGACCTATCTCACCGATTTCATTGAAGTTCCTAAGACGGGCAGCACCACTGATTTCCAAACCATGCATGTCGTGTTGAAGGACACTCTGACGGCTGGTCGCCACATATTATGTGTGAACATCGATAAAGGTGGCTTCTATCTTAAGAGTATGACCTTCAACCGCTGCGAGCAGGACAAGAACATCAAAGTCTCTATCCCCTCTTCTTCATATTTCAATCCCTCCAGCAGGTCCAATACCATTGAGTTGGGCGACAAGGCCATTATCGAGGTGAAGGCTGAGAGTTCCACCAGCACCATTGATCATGTAAATGTCTATGCCAACGACTTATTGATTGGTACCATGAAAGAGGCGCCTTATACGATGGAATATGAACCCACCGCAAAAGGCAGTTATGTTATTACGGCTATTGCCACCAGTACAGAAGGCAAGGAGAACATCTCTTCGAAGAAGAAACTAACGGTCAATGGCAAACGCGAGCCTTATAAGGGTGTCATTGAAATCCCAGGTATCATTCAGGCCGAGAACTTCGACAAGGGTGGAGAGGGCATGACCTTCCACGATTCCGACAGCAACAGAGAAGGCGACACCAACTATCGTACTGATGGCGAAGGCATTGACTTCGTAAAGGGTAATGGTGGCACCTGTATCGGCTATACTGCTGCCAACGAATGGTTGGAATACACCATCAATGTCAAGGAGGCAGGCAAATATGCGTACATAGCAACAGTCTCTTCTGGCACGACTGGTTCAGGCTTCAAAATCAATCTGGTCAAAAACGGTAGAGTAACCACTCCTATACTCGCCACAATAAACGTTCCGCAAACAGGGAACAACAACTGGGACACATACACTACCGTAGAAGGCGAGTTCAGCAAAGAACTGGAGGCTGGCGAACAGATTCTCCGCTTCACGATTACAGGTGCTAACTGCAACATCGATAAGGTTGAGTTGAAGTGTCTCACTGCAGGTATCCATGACATGCTCTATGACGTTCCTGTTACCAACCAGAATTCCTACGACCTCTTCGGCCGCAAGGTAGACAACAACTATAAGGGTATCATCATCAGAAACGGTAAAAAATATATTAACAAATGAAAAAGACTATAACAATGATCGCTGTGCTGCTGGCATTCGTACTGAATGTCAGCGCACAGGATAATATTCCAGAGGCTCCGCAGGCGGAGTTCGTCATGCAACTGAAGGTCACATTGGGTGAAACTTATTCTTGCGGTGAGACACAGCATGGTCGTCGTACCGTTATCCCCATCACAGGCGGCACCTTTGAAGGACCGAATATCAAAGGAACCATCCTCAATGGTGGTGCCGACTACCAGTTGGCAAATGGAGGACGCACTGAAATAGAGGCCATCTACAGCATCAAGACTGATGATGGCGTCTATATCCATATCCGCAACCGCGGTATCATCGCTAACAGCAAGGATGCACAGGGCAACCCCTCATTCTATTTCCGCTGCGCTCCCCAGTTTGAAGCACCTGCCGATAGTAAATATGCGTGGCTGAACAACTCGCTCTTCCTATGCGCCCCCTCCTTCTCTCAAGGTTTCCAAGGCATCGTCCTGAACGTCTGGCGCGTCAAATAGTTAAGCATTTTTTAAAGATACCCTTTGATTATGAGAAAAAGTATCTTCACCCTGACCATCATTTTTGCGGCATTGTTTGTAACTACGTCTTGTCAGAACAAAAGCAAAAGTGAAAATGATAATCAGACAGGACACGTGAATAACTTCCGCATCAAACGCGGTACAAATGTCAGTCACTGGCTTTCACAATCGGAACAGCGTGGCGAGGCCCGTCGGCTGCACATCCAAGAGGATGACTTCGCACGATTGGAGGAGTTGGGCTTCGACTTCGTACGCATCCCCATTGACGAGGTACAGTTCTGGGATGAGCAGGGGAACAAACTGCCTGAGGCATGGAATCTGCTGAAGGATGCCCTCGACTGGGCTCGCAAGCACAATCTTCGTGCCATCGTTGATCTGCATATCATCCGCTCACACTATTTCAATGCTGTAAATGAGGGGGGACAGTCAGCCAATACACTCTTCACTTCCGAAGAGGCCCAACAGGGACTGATTAACCTTTGGTATCAATTGTCTGACTTCCTGAAAGACCGCAGTTGTGACTGGGTGGCCTATGAGTTTATGAACGAGCCTGTGGCCGATGAACACGAGCAGTGGAATGCTCTCGTGGCAAAAGTACATAAAGCCCTCCGTGAAAGGGAGCCTCAGCGTACACTGGTTATCGGCTCAAACCGTTGGCAGGGCCACGAGACAATGAAATACCTGAAGGTGCCCGAGGGGGACAAAAACATCATTCTCAGTTTCCATTACTATAACCCGATGATTCTGACCCACTACGGGGCATGGTGGACACCATTAGGAAAATATAAGGGTAAGGTGAACTATCCCGGTGTGTTGATATCTAAGGAAGACTATGATGCTGCCCCTGCCGACATCAAAGACCAACTGAAGCAATATACTGAGGAGGTGTGGGATATCAACAAGATTCGCGAACAGTTCAAGGATGCCATCGAGGCTGCCAAGAAATACGATCTGCAGTTGTTCTGTGGCGAGTGGGGTGTTTATGAGCCCGTTGACCGCGAGTTGGCTTATAACTGGACAAAGGATATGCTGACGGTGTTCGATGAGTTCAACATTGCTTGGACTACGTGGTGCTATGATGCCGATTTCGGTTTCTGGGACCAGCAGCGCCATACCTACAAGGATCGTCCTCTGGTGGAACTCCTGATGTCGGGTAAGAAATTGGAGGCAGACAAATGAGGAAATGGTTCTTAGTATGGGTTCTGGTGGTGCCAATCACATTGTCGGCACAGACTCAGAATGACCATCACTTCGAGGTGGCCAAGCATCTTGACATATTTAATAATATATACAAGAACCTTGAACTGCTTTATGTCGACACGCTCAATCCGAAGGAAACTATCGGTACAGCCATCAATGCGATGTTGAACAGTTTAGACCCATATACGGAGTATTATGGAGAGGAGAACACCAAGGACTTGCGGATGATGCTGACGGGTAAATACGCAGGTATAGGAGCACTCATCCGTAAGCACCAGAAACTGGATCGTGTGGTTATAGATGAACCTTATGCCAATATGCCAGCCGCTGAGGCAGGTTTGAAAAAAGGGGATATTATCTTAAGCATAGATGACTCGCTGATGACAGACAAGGCCGTGAACTATGTCAGCAACCATCTTCGGGGCGAACCTGGTACAAGTTTCTTGTTGAAGGTATTCCGTCCCTCAACGGCCAAAGAGATGAATTTCAAGATTACCCGCAAGAATATCAAACTACCGGAAATGCCTTATTATGGCATGCGCGAAGGCAATATCGGCTACATCAATTACAACTCGTTCACTCAGGAGAGTAGTAAGGAGGTGCGCCGTGCCTTTGTCGACCTGAAGAAGCAAGGTGCCACCTCGTTGATCTTCGACCTGCGCAACAATGGCGGCGGCTCAGAGGCAGAGGCAGTGAACATCGTAAACCTCTGGATACCTAAAGGTGTTACTGTCGTAGAGAACAGAGGTAAACTGAAAGAAGCATCTCGTACATATAAGACCTTGTTGGAGCCAGTTGATACAATAATGCCCATCGTAGTGTTGGTAAATGGTGAGTCAGCCAGTGCCAGTGAGATCACCAGTGGTGCTTTACAAGATTTGGATCGCGCAATAATTTTAGGTACACGCACGTACGGGAAGGGGTTGGTACAGATTCCTATTGACCTACCCTATAATACCAATCTGAAAGTGACCACCTCGAAGTATTATATCCCCAGCGGACGATGCATACAGGCCATCAACTACAAGCATAGTAGCGGCGGCTATCTGGAACATATCCCCGACTCGCTGACGAAATTGTTCCATACGGCTATAGGCCGTGAGGTGCGTGACGGAGGCGGAATTAAGCCCGATATAGAGATAAAGGCCGACACCATTCCCAATATCGCCTTTTATCTCTCTGCCACAGGTCAGGATTCTACTGAGGTGATGTTCGACTATGTGGTGGATTATATCGCCAAGCACCCTGTTATCGCCAAGCCCGCAGAATTCCATCTTACCGATGCTGACTGGGAAGAGTTCAAGGCGCGTGTCATCAAGAGTGGCTTTACTTATGACCCTGTGAGTAAGAAACAATTTGACCAGTTGGTGAAAACAGCCCAGTTCGAAGGATATTACGAAGATGCGAAGGCTGCTTTTGATAATCTGGCGTCGAAGTTGAACCATGATGTCGCCTTCGACCTGGAGAAGCACAAGGCCGTGCTCCTGCAGATTTTGGAGAGTGACATTATTGCAGCCTACTATTATCAGGCTGGTGCCATCGAGGCAGGGCTAAATTATGACCGTCAACTGAAAGAGGCCGAACGCCTGCTGAAGAATCCTGAGGAGTACAAAAAAATACTGGCTCCAAAGAAACCTAAAGAAACCTCGTCGCTGATCAAAATTGGTCAAAAACCAATTGAAAACATCTCGCTGAAACCAAAGAATTTGGAAATCTTTAGTGCATTATCATAAAAAAATGGCTAAATATTTGGTAGAATAGGGAAAAAGTAGTACCTTTGCACCCGTTCAGTGGAATGAGAGACCCGCAAGGGCCTCTCTTTTTCATTATAAATACAAACAGTTATCGATGATTAATAAGGAAACAGTTAAGACTTTAGTGGAAGAGTGGTTGCAGGGCAACGACTATTTTCTAGTAGACATCATGTTTGGTGCAGACGATCGCATCGTGATTGAGATTGACCATGCCGACGGCGTATGGATTGAAGACTGTGCAGAACTGAGCCGCTTCCTACAGGAGCGCTTGGGTGATGAATTAGGCGACTTCGAATTGGAAGTAGGCAGTGCTGGTATCGGACAGCCGTTCAAGGTGGAGCAACAATACGTAAACCATATCGGTGACGAACTGGAAGTACTTGGTAGCGACGGCAAGAAGGTGCAGGGCATCCTGAAAGAGGTCAACGGACGTGAGTTCGTACTGACTGTGAAGGAGAAGCAGACCGTAGAAGGCAAGAAGCGCCCCGTTCTGACGGATGTGGACAGGACCTATTCCATGGACAATGTGAAATATGCCAAATATGTGCTGGCTTTCAAGTAATGAGAAAAAAGTAAAACAAAAATAATAATTAATGGCAACAAAAAAAGATGCGAAAGGCCCCTCAATGATTGAGACCTTTCAGGAATTTAAAGAGACGAAGAACATTGACCGCACCACGCTGGTGAGTGTCCTAGAAGAGAGTTTCCGCAATGTGATCGCCAAGATCTATGGATCAGACGAGAATTTCGACGTGATTGTCAATCCCGACAAGGGTGACTTTGAGATTCACCGTAACCGTGTGGTGGTAGCCGACGGTGAGGTGGAGGATGAGAACAAGGAAATCGCTCTGAGTGAGGCTCAGGAGATTGAGCCTGACTATGAGATCGGTGAGGAAGTTTCAGAAGAGGTTAACTTCCAGAAATTTGGCCGTCGCGCCATCCTGAACCTACGTCAGACACTGGCCTCAAAAATCCTCGAGTTGGAACACGACTCACTTTATCAGAAATATAAGGATCGTGTGGGACAGGTTGTCAGTGGCGAGGTCTATCAGATCTGGAAGCGCGAAGTACTGCTCATCGACGATGAGGGTAATGAACTCCATCTGCCGAAGGGTGAGCAGATTCCCAACGACAACTATCACAAGGGTGAGACCGTTCGTGCCATCGTAAAGGAGGTGCAGAACGAGAACAACAACCCACGAATCATCTTGTCACGTACCAGTTCATTGTTCTTAGAGCGTCTGCTGGAGGCCGAGGTGCCTGAGATTAACGATGGTCTGATTACCATCAAGAAGGTGGCTCGTATGCCAGGCGACCGTGCCAAGGTGGCTGTGGAAAGTTATGATGAGCGCATCGACCCAGTAGGCGCCTGTGTAGGTGTGAAGGGTAGTCGTGTACATGGCATCGTGCGTGAACTTGGCAATGAGAACATCGATGTGATCAACTACTCGAGCAATATACAGTTGTATATTACCCGTGCACTGAGCCCCGCCAAGATTTCCAGCATCACTATCGATCAGGAGAATCACAAGGCTGAGGTCTATCTGGAGCCCGAAGAGGTATCGCTGGCCATCGGTCGTGGCGGTATGAACATCAAACTAGCCTCGATGCTGACGGAATATACGATCGATGTCTATCGTGTGGTCAACGAGAGCGAGGCCGACGAGGATATCTATCTGGATGAGTTCGCTGACGAGATTGACCAGTGGGTCATCGACTCCATCAAGGCCATTGGTCTGGATACAGCCAAGGCTGTGCTCAATGCACCGCGTGAGATGCTGATTGAGAAGGCCGACCTGGAGGAGGAGACGGTAGATCATCTGCTGGAAGTGCTCCGTTCGGAGTTTGAGTAAATTGTCAAATTGTAAATTGTCAAATTGTAAATTTAGATGGGAGTCAGATTAAATAAAGTATTAACAGAACTGAACATAGGTCTTCAAACGGCAGTTGATTACCTGAAAAATAAGAAAAGTCTGGGTGAGATAAAGGATGATGCCAATGTCAACACCAAGATCTCCGATGAACAGTATGAAGCACTCGTCAAGGAGTTCAAGGGTGACAAGGACGTGAAGACTCAGGCCAATATGATCTTCCCCAAGAAGGAAAAGAAGGAAAAGCCGAAGCCCAAGGAGACGGTGACAGTAGAGGTGAAGCCCAAAGAAGAGCCTCGCCAGACGTTCACACCCTTAGGAAAGATAGACCTTGATAGCCTCAATGGTAAGAAATCCGCTCCAGTTAAGCCTGCAGTGGAACCTGCCAAGGAGGAGAAACCTGCACCAAAAGCGGTTGCTGCCGAGAGCCCGGTGAAGGAAAACATGAAGGTTGAAGAAGTGAAGGAAGAGGTTAAGCCTGCACAGAAAGTTGAAACAAAAGAAACCAAACCGGAACCTGTTACAGAACCTGTGTCGACTCAGGAACGACCAGAAAAGGCAACGCCTACGGAAGAACAACAGGAAGAACCGGAAGAGGTCAAGGTTTTCAAACTGAAGACGGAACAAAAGGCCGCACCCAACCTCAATGTTGTCGGTAAGATCGATCTTGACTCGCTCAACCAGAGTACTCGTCCGAAGAAAAAGTCTAAGGAAGAGCGCCGTAAGGAGCGTGAAGAGAAACAGGCTCAGTTGCACAATGGCACCAACGGCGAGAAAAGAAAGCGTGAGCGTATCCGTGGTGGCAAGGAACGTGTGGATATTGAGGCTGCTGCCAATCAGGACAAC
This sequence comes from Prevotella sp., assembly GCA_017618275.1. Lineage (GTDB taxonomy): Bacteria > Bacteroidota > Bacteroidia > Bacteroidales > Bacteroidaceae > Prevotella. Next base: position 54,678 of record JAFZUS010000210.1, on the reverse strand, counting down.
GGCAAGAACAATAAGAAGAACAACAAGTCCAAGGGCGGTAACCAGAACTTCCAAGACAGCGGTAATCAGCAGCAGGGTGGTAAGAAAAATAAGAAGAACCGTCCCGTGAAGCCACTTGAGGTGGATGATGAAGCAGTAGCCCGTCAGGTAAAGGAGACACTGGCCCGTCTGACCTCGAAGAACCAGAACAAGAAAGGTGCCAAGTACCGTCGTGAGAAGCGTGACGCCGTGGCTGAGCGCATGAACGAAGAGATGGCAGCAGAGGCAGCAGAGAGCAAAGTACTGAAACTGACCGAGTTTGTGACGGTATCAGAACTTGCCACCATGATGAACGTAGGTGTGAACCAGGTCATCGGTACCTGCATGAGCATCGGTATCATGGTGTCCATCAATCAGCGCTTAGATGCTGAGACCATCAACATCGTGGCTGAGGAGTTCGGCTTCACGACTGAGTATGTGAGTGCTGAAGTGCAGAATGCTATTACTGAGGAAGAGGATGACGAGAATGATCTCGTGACGCGTGCGCCGATTGTCACCGTAATGGGTCATGTTGATCATGGTAAGACTTCGCTACTCGACCATATCCGTAACACTAACGTGATTGCCGGTGAGGCCGGTGGTATCACACAGCACATCGGCGCCTACAACGTGACGTTGAAGGACGGTCATAGCATTACCTTCCTCGACACCCCTGGTCACGAGGCCTTCACCGCTATGCGTGCCCGTGGTGCCCAGGTGACGGATATCGCCATCATCATCGTCGCTGCCGACGACTCTGTGATGCCTACAACCAAGGAGGCCATTGCCCATGCACAGGCTGCTAATGTACCGATGGTGTTTGCCATCAACAAGATTGATAAACCAGGTGCTAATCCTGATAAGATTCGTGAAGACTTAGCAAACATGAACCTCTTAGTTGAAGACTGGGGCGGAAAGTACCAATGCCAGGAAATCTCGGCTAAGAAGGGTATTGGTGTCTATGAACTGTTGGAGAAGGTGTTGCTTGAGGCCGAGATGCTCGACCTGAAGGCAAACCCCAACCGCAAGGCTACTGGTTCTATCATCGAGTCTTCGCTTGACAAGGGTCGTGGTTATGTTTCTACGGTTCTCGTATCGAATGGTACCTTGAAGATTGGTGATGTAGTCATTGCTGGAACAGCATGGGGCAGGGTGAAAGCCATGTTCAATGAACGAAATCAGCGTATTGAGGAGGCTGGTCCTGCCGAGCCCGCCATTATTCTGGGTCTTAACGGTGCTCCTACCGCTGGTGACTCATTCCACGTGATGGAGACAGAGCAAGAGGCTCGCGAAATTGCCAACAAACGTATCCAGTTGCAACGCGAGCAGAGTTTGCGTACCACTACCAAACTCGGTCTTGATGAACTGTCACACCGTATCGCTCTGGGTGAGTTCCATGAACTGAACATCATCGTGAAAGGTGACACCGACGGTTCTATCGAGGCTCTGTCAGACTCATTCATCAAACTCTCTACAGAGAAGGTTCAGGTGAATGTAATCTCAAAGGCTGTGGGTCAGATATCAGAGAACGATGTCATGCTGGCTTCGGCTTCCCAGGCTATCATCATTGGTTTCCAGGTACGTCCTTCTGCTGATGCCCGTCGTGCTGCTGAGCGCGAAGGTGTCGAGATCAACACATATTCTATCATCTATGATGCCATCGATGATGTGAAGCAGACCATGCAGGGTATGCTTGACAAGGTGAAGAAGGAGGTAATCTCTGGTGAGATCGAGGTGAAGCAGGTGTTCAAGATTTCTAAGGTGGGTACCGTTGCCGGTGGTCTCGTTACCGATGGTAAAGTACATAACAAGGATAAGGCTCGTGTAATCCGCGATGGTATCGTGATTCACACCGCTCCGATTGATGCCCTGAAGCGCTACAAGGACGATGCCAAGGAAGTGGCAACTGGCTTAGAATGCGGTATCTCATTGGTCAACTTCAACGATATACAGGTAGGTGATATCATCGAGACTTTCACAGAGATCGAGGTAGAACAGAAACTGTAAGGAATGAAGAAGAAACGCAAGGTGCGCACCTTTGCAGGAAGGCTTACCTGGAGGATAGTACTCGTGTTGTTAATCATCATGGGGCTAACCTCCTATTGGCTTTTTGTCCTGGGAGCATCTTTTGCCCAAGAGGAAGAAATCTTTCGTCATGAGGCAATGGTTAAGGCAACGACAGAGAATATTTGCCGGGTGGTGTCCGATGTCTATGTGGCAGTGAGAAATCAGTTACCAGAGATAGAGGAGAGCCTTGACCGTCCTGATCGGATGATGACACTAGTTGAGCGCACCATTGCCCAGAATCCTCGCATACGTAGTTGCGGTATCAGTTTCATTGAGGACTTTTATCCTAACAAGGGCCGTTGCTATATGCCCTATGCCGTCAGACGAGACAGTAACAGTATCGAGGTATCAGATATTGGAACCAAGTGTGAAGACTATTTTCGTGAGGACTGGTTTCTAGATGCCTTGAAAGCAGAGGAAGGATACTGGTCGGAGCCTTTTTTTGAGAAAAATGACAGCACTCTACCCTTGGTTGCTTACCTTCATCCTATCCGTGACAAGCAAGGACGTCCTGTAGCAGTGATTGGGGCTGACATCTCTCTCGACTGGCTGAGAGAAAAGATGAAAGAAGCGGACTGGAAACTGTATACCCAGCAGTGGGCAGGAATGACCGAGAAAAGACGAGAAAAAGAGATTAAGGAATGGATGGCATATAGCATGCTTGTCAGCAAAAAGGGAACATTCATTGTGCATCCTGACGAAAAGCGTATCATCCATGATAGTATCGGTTCTATTGCAAAGGCTTCCAAGGATACTGTCGTTACTGTGATGGTTCAACGTATTATGGAAGGGAAAGCCAGTAAGAATTTTGAATTGATTAATGACAACAACTACAGTTGCAAGGATTTCGAGGGCCGTGATGGTTATGTGTTCTACAAGCCTATCAAACACACTGGTTGGTCGATGGTCTTGTTCGCACCAGAAATGGCACTTGACTTAATCGCCTACGTTATCGGTGGTATTCTTGTCTTCTTCATTCTTCTTGCTGTCCTCATAGTATGGCTTGTCACTCGGATTTCCATTAAACGTACCACCAAGCCGTTGAAGCAGTTATCTTCCTCAGCAAATGAGGTGGCTAAAGGAAATTTTGATACGCTGCTTCCCAATATCAAGCACAATGATGAGATTCGTCTGTTACGCGACTCATTCGAGGATATGCAGCATTCGCTGACAAAATATGTGAGTGAACTCCAGACAACAACGGCCTCGAAAGCGGCTATCGAAAACGAGTTGAAGGTTGCCCATGATATCCAAATGGCGATGTTGCCGAAAATCTTCCCTCCATTCCCTGAACGTAAAGATGTTGATATATACGGCTCACTAACCCCAGCAAAGGAAGTGGGTGGCGATCTGTTCGATTTCTTTATCATAGACAACAGCCTCTTCTTCTGTATCGGCGACGTATCTGGAAAGGGGGTGCCTGCGTCGTTGGTAATGGCAGTAACACGCTCGCTATTCCGTAATGTCGCAACACATACGTCAGAACCTGATCAGATTGTCAGTGCCCTCAATGAGGCACTGGCCGACGGCAACGAGACGAATATGTTCGTAACACTCTTCGTAGGTATTCTTGATCTTACCAGCGGACATATGCGCTATTGTAATGCTGGTCACGATGCACCGTTGCTCATAGGACAGAACGTTTCTTTGGTACCTTGTAATCCGAATCTTCCTCTTGGTGCTATACAAGGGAGCAAGTACTCTCTCCAGGAGTTGACACTTGAACCGCAGACCACTATCTTCCTCTATACTGACGGATTAAACGAGGCCGAGGATATCAAACACGTTCAGTTTGGCACCGAGCGTGTCATGAGTCTCGCTGAGGAATTGTTGTCAGAAGACAAGAACAGGCCCGCAGAGATTATTGAAAGGATGACAGAGGCTGTCCGTGACTTTGTAGGTGAGGCTGTGCAGAGTGATGACCTGACGATGCTGGCTATTAAATATTTAAAGTCTGATGGGAACCAAGGAAAAGAAGCCTAAGATACATTCATTTGCCAAAAGACTGACGTGGTGGATTGCTCTCTCGCAGATGGTTGTGATGGGATTGGTCTCCTGGCTCATTTATCTTTTTGCCAAGTTCATGTTCACAATAGAGGAAACAGACCTCTATAAGAGTTACCTATGGACGGCTAAGGCCAATGTGGAGCAGATAGTACAAGAGGTCTCTGCCAGTACGGAGAACCGTGTGAATGAGATTGAGGAACACATCAATGAGCCAGACAAAATGATTGCCATCATGAAAGAGGTTGTCGCCCAGAATCCTCATATCCGCAGTTGCGGTATCAGTTTCGTGGCAGATTACTATCCTCAGAAAGGACGTTGGTACTGTCCCTATGCAGTGAGGAATGACAGTACGCAGATTGAACAGCGTTTCATTGGCGATAAAAATCATGACTACCTGAAGGCCGAGTGGTTCACTGAGGCATTAAAAGCCGACAGCAGTTACTGGTCGAAACCTTTCTTCGATTCTACTGATTCCATCACTCCGCTGATATCTTACATGATTCCCATTCACAACAAAGAGGGCAAGACTGTTGCTATTCTCGGAGCCGATCTTTCGCTCCATTGGCTAAGTGGGAGCAGGATAACTGGCATTGGCATGAATTATCATGGTGAAGCCCGCATTGATGTCAATGACAATTCTGATCCTAACTCAGAAGACAGTAACACGATGGGCATAAACTTTATGGATAAGAAATGGCGGTTAGCAGCCACCAATTTCATTATCGACAGCGATGGTACGTTCTTGGCTCATCCTGACAGCAGTTATGTTATCAATGAGAACTATTTCAATCATGCCAAACTGACTACCGATACACTGGATGATCATGTCGGACATCAGATGGTGGCTGGCATAAGATCTTCTTCGTGGGCGCTTCCTAGTTCTATAGAGTTCTTCGATATAGAGTTCGGGTCTAAAGCCTATGTGTTCTATGAGCCAATTGGGAAGACAACATGGAGTATCGCCTCAGTTGTACCAAGGGTCGCGATTGACTGGACTGCCTTTGCTATTGCTTTCGTTTTGGTGATATTGATCGGACTCGCTATGTTGGTGACTCGTATTGCCGGACGTATCACCATCAAACGGGCTGCCAAGCCGCTGAGAAAACTCGCTCAGACTGCTGACGAGGTGGCAAAAGGCAACTTCAATACGCCCCTGCCGACTATCAAGCATAACGATGAGATCAGACTGTTGCGCAACTCGTTCGAGGGCATGCAGCATTCTCTGACTGAATATATCAAGGAACTCAAGGAGACAACTGCCTCAAAGGCCGCTATCGAGAATGAACTGAAAGTAGCCCACGACATCCAGATGTCCATGCTGCCCAAGACCTTCCCACCCTATCCTGAGCGTGATGACGTGGATATTTACGGTAAGTTGATGCCTGCGAAGGATGTGGGGGGCGACTTGTTCGATTTCTATATCCGTGATGAGAAACTGTTCTTCTGTATCGGTGATGTCTCAGGTAAGGGTGTTCCTGCTTCTCTGGTGATGGCTATGACGCGTTCACTCTTCCGTAACATCTCCCTGCATGTAGCAGAACCGAACGTCATTGTGAAGGCTCTCAATGCTGCTGTGTCTGACGGGAATGAGACTTTTATGTTCGTTACACTTTTCCTTGGAGTACTCGACTTGCACACGGGTATTCTCCAATACTGCAACGCAGGGCACAACTCACCGTTGTTGATAGATAGAGACGTCAGAATGCTGGATTGCGACTCTAACTTGCCTATCGGTGTGATGGACGACTGGGCATTTACGCGTCAGGAGATACAACTGGACTCGCAGACCACCATCTTCCTCTATACCGATGGTCTCAACGAGGCAGAGGACAGTTTGCATGCCCAGTTTGGCGAAGGTCGTATCCTCCGTGTGGCGGAGTCACAGATGACTAAAGGAACGGTTGAGCCTGCCATGATTGTTAGTGAGATGGAAGAGGCTGTCCATCGCTTCGTTGACGATGCTGAACAGAGTGATGACCTGACGATGCTCGCCATCAAATATATGAGAATAAATGGATAAAAAGAACAACCGTCAAAACACTGGATCAGCACCAAAGAATGGAAATGACTTTGTGCGCAGTATTGCCGAACAAAAATACGAATTCGGCTTTACGACGGATGTGCATACAGATATTATTGAGAAAGGTCTTAACGAGGATGTCGTCCGACTTATCTCAGCCAAAAAGGGGGAGCCGGAATGGATGCTTGACTTCCGCTTGAAAGCGTTTCGTTATTGGAAAGAACAGACGGAACCTACGTGGGGACATGTTCATGTGCCCGAGATTGACTATCAGGCGATCTCATATTATGCAGACCCTACAACTGGAAAATCCGGACAATCCGGACAATCTGCTACTATCGATCCCGAACTCGAAAAGACTTTCGATAAACTGGGTATTCCCCTTGAGGAACGTCTTGCACTATCAGGTAATACCGCTGTCGATGCTATCATGGACTCTGTGAGCGTAAAGACCACCTTCAAAGAGAAACTCCGTGAAAAAGGGGTCATTTTCTGCTCCATTGGTGAGGCCATCAAGGAACATGGCGACCTGGTGCGTCAGTACCTGGGAACTGTGGTGCCTTATAAGGATAATTTCTTTGCAGCCCTGAATAGTGCTGTCTTCAGCGATGGCTCGTTTGTGTATATCCCCAAGGGTGTGCGCTGCCCCATGGAACTCAGTTCGTATTTCCGTATCAATGCCAGGAATACAGGCCAGTTTGAACGTACGCTGATTATTGCAGATGACGATGCCTATGTCTCTTATCTTGAAGGTTGTACCGCTCCTATGCGCGACGAGAACCAGTTGCATGCGGCTATCGTTGAGATTATCGTGATGAACCGTGCAGAGGTAAAGTATTCTACCGTTCAGAACTGGTACCCTGGCGATGAAAACGGCAAGGGGGGGGTCTTAAACCTCGTGACGAAGCGTGGCGACCTACGTGGTGCAGACTCCAAACTCTCATGGACACAAGTGGAGACAGGTTCTGCCATTACCTGGAAATACCCCTCTTGCATCTTGCGAGGTGACAACTCTCAGGCGGAGTTCTATTCCGTCGCTGTGACCAACAACTATCAGGAGGCTGATACAGGTACGAAGATGATCCATATTGGCAAGAATACCAAGTCGACCATCATCTCGAAGGGTATCTCGGCAGGTCACTCGCAGAACTCATACCGTGGTCTGGTGCGTGCAGCATCTACCGCAGATAATGCCCGTAACTACTCCAGTTGCGACTCGCTGCTATTGGGTTCTAATTGTGGTGCACATACCTTCCCCTATATGGATGTACATAACGACACTGCCGTCTTCGAACATGAGGCCACAACCTCAAAGATCTCGGAAGACCAGTTGTTCTATTGCAACCAGCGTGGAATCCCTACCGAGCAGGCCGTAGGTCTTATAGTCAACGGCTATGCCAAGGAAGTCCTCCAGAAACTCCCCATGGAGTTTGCTGTTGAGGCTCAGAAACTGCTCTCCGTTTCCCTCGAGGGTACGGTAGGATGATAGAACCCCCTAAGTTAGGGGGTAGGGGGTCTGAACAGGCGCAGACTCTCAGTAGAAACAATAAATGGTCTGGTAAACGCTTGTTCAGACCCCCATCCCCCTAACTTAGGGGGCTTGAAAATGTTAGAAGTTCGAAACTTACATGCAAGAATAGGTGATAAGGAGATTCTGAAAGGAATCAACCTGACTATTAACGATGGTGAGACACATGCCATTATGGGCCCCAACGGATCAGGTAAGTCTACGTTGAGTGCTGTGCTTGTGGGCAATCCGCTCTACGAGGTCACAGAGGGTGAGGCCTACTTCAACGGTAAAAACCTGCTCGAGATGAAGCCTGAGGACAGGGCTCACGAGGGACTCTTCCTGAGTTTCCAATACCCCGTTGAGATTCCAGGTGTGTCAATGACCAATTTTATGAAGGCTGCCATCAACGAGAAGCGCAAGTATCAGGGCTTGGAACCCATGAATGCGGCAGAGTTCCTGAAGTTGCAGCGCGAGAAGCGTAAGATTGTGGAACTCGACTCGAAATTGGCTAACCGCTCCGTGAACGAAGGTTTTAGCGGTGGTGAAAAGAAGCGCAACGAGATTTTCCAGATGGCGATGCTGGAGCCGAAACTGAGCATCCTCGACGAGACGGACTCTGGTCTTGATGTGGATGCTATGCGCATTGTGGCAGAGGGTGTGAACAAGTTACAGACACCTGAGACATCCTGTATCGTGATTACCCACTATGATCGTCTGCTGGAGATGATCCGTCCACAGTATGTACACGTATTATATAAAGGTAGGATTGTCAAGACGGGCGGTCCTGAACTCGCTGTACAGATTCAGGAGCATGGCTACGACTGGATAAAGGAAGAAATTGGAGAAGAGTAATTTTAATTAGTAATTATGATTACTTCAAGTGAGCAACAGTATATAGAACTTTATGAGCAGGCTCGGCAGATGATCTTCAGTCATGCGCCTGAGGCAATGAATGCTGTGCGTGATCAAGCCTTTGAGGACTTCCGTAAGCAAGGTTTTCCAATGAAAAAGGTGGAACGCTATAAATATACTGATATTCAGAAACTCTTCGCACCTGATTATGGCGTCAATCTAAATCGCCTTGAAATCCCTGTCGATCCCTATCAGGCTTTTCGTTGCGATGTACCAAACCTCTCCACGAGTCTTTATTTCGTGGTGAACGATATGTTCTATCGCGATGATAAGCCAAAAGGCCATCTGCCTGAGGGTGTGATAGTTGGCTCGATACGCGACTATCCTGAACTTGTAGCGAAATACTATACCAAACTCGCCAAGACCAACGAAGATGCCATTACGGCTCTGAATACGATGTTGGCGCAGGATGGTATGCTGGTTTATGTACCCAAGAACGTCAAGGTCGATCGTGCCATTCAGGTCATTAATATCTTAAAGGCCACACCCAGCAATGCCCAGCGTGTTGTGCCTGACTTGATGGTGAACCGTCGCGTGCTCATCATCCTCGAAGAAGGTGCAGAGATTAAGATGCTCTTCTGCGATCATGCTGCCGATGACAGGAATTTCCTTGCTACCCAGGTCATCGAGGCCTATGTAGGTGACAATGCCTCGTTGGATCTGTATTGTCTGGAGGAAACCCACGCCAAGAATGTCCGCGTGAGCAATGTCTATATCGACCAGCATCGCAACAGTCGTGTGAACCACAACGTCATCACCCTCCACAATGGCATTACCCGCAACAAACTCGACATCACCTTCTCTGGCGAAGGGGCAGAATGCGGCTGTTACGGTTGTGTGATAGCCGACAAGCAACAGCATGTGGATAACAACACGCTGATTACCCACAAAGTGCCACATTGCACCTCGAACGAACTATATAAATATGTCCTCGACGACAAGGCCACTGGTGCCTTTGCAGGACGTGTGTTGGTAGAACATGGCGCTCAGAAGACTGCCTCGCAGATGACCAACCAGAACCTCACTGCCACAAAGGAGGCTCGTATGTACACCCAACCGATGTTGGAAATCTATGCTGATGACGTGAAGTGTGCCCACGGCTCAACTGTTGGTCAACTCAACGATGCTGCCCTCTTCTATATGCGCCAGAGAGGTATCTCCCTCGAAGAAGCCAAACTCCTCCTGCAGAATGCCTTCATCAATGAGGTTATCGACCATATGGCACTCGAACCTCTCCGTGACCGCCTCCACTACCTCGTGGAGAAGCGTTTCCGTGGTGAACTCAACAAGTGCGCAGGCTGTCGTCTCTGTAAATAAATCTTATGAATAAGTACCATCTCAGGCTATTTGCCTTCACAACGGTTTTCTGCCTCTTCTACGCCTCATGTAGTGTGGAAGACAGTCCTGTGGTGCCACCACAGAAACAGCACACCAAAGCGGTTCAGGAACTGATACGCATCTGTGACGAAAACATAGAAGTAAGGCAGTTGCTTGAACAGGCTATCAGTCAGGCTGCAACAATCAATCCCGACAGACGGTATAATCCAGCACAAAACCTGGACGAGTTCTACGACTTTGTTGACCGCAACATCCGTTGCCTGCCCTGGGATGTGATGCTCTATCCAGCCCCTAACGACTATGGACAGTCGCTCTACGGAAGAGTGGATCAGGGTATTGGCTACTTCTGGTTTGTGGTTGACCAGCCACTGGAGGCATTAAAGGACCGTGGTTTCTACTATCCCACCGTGGAGTTTGTGGAACCCTTCGCTACCTGGCTCACCACCTATAGTCAGTCATGGGGAGACTTCCTGGATACGGAAGAGAGTTGGAATGATGACTACTATGAGATGGTGGCTACCGATCCAGACTGGGGACTGACGGAAGGCTGGTATGGGGAAGGGAACCAATGGAAGACATTCAACGAGTTTTTTGCCCGTAGCCTGGCATCACCTGACATGCGCCCTCTTGCTGATGTGGACGTGATAGCACCCGCCGACTCCTGGCCTAAGAAGACATGGGCTATTGATGACAACAATCAACTGGTATATGACGACTTGCAAATCAAGACCGCCAAGATCAGCGATATCTCTCAACTCATCGGTGATGATTCGGCCTATAAGGAAGCCTTTGCTGGAGGCACACTGACACATACGTTCCTGGATGTCAACTGTTACCATCGCTACCATGCACCTGTGGATGGCAAACTGGTGGAGTTACGTAAGATTCCCGGTGTTGCTGCTGGTGGCGGATATACCCTTTGGGACAATGAACAGAAGTTGTACTACTATCAGAACAACATAGGATTCCAGATGGTGGAGACGCGTGCCTGTGCCATCATAGAGACGAAGGACTACGGACTCGTGGCGATGTTGCCTGTGGGTATGTCGCAGATATGTAGTGTCAACTGGATTCCCTCTCTGCACGTAGGTCAGCAACTACAGCGGGGCGATGAGATGGGATTTTTCCAGTTTGGCGGTTCCGACATCGTGCTGATTTTCCAGCGGGGTGTCGAGGTGACTCTTTTGCATCATGACGACTTCTTGCTGATGGGAGAAGGATATGCTGAACTGAATGTGAAATAAGGGGAACGGATTAAGAGGGAGAGAATGAGACTACCAAAACTGCTGGACAGATCTGTTGCGCTACGCACCACCATCCTGGTGTTGGGTATCGTTACTGTCATTATGCTTGTAGCGGGATTATGGCAAATAAACTATATGCGTGAGATTGTTACGGAAGAGACGCATCGTCAGGCCAGCCGTTCAATGGAGAGTGCTATCAAGGTCTTAGACAACCGCGTGTCGAATGTAGAGACTGCGGTTAATACGGCTGCCAGTTATGCCTATATGATGGCACCGCACGAGGTGTTGGGGATCACTCTGTTGCAACGACTCATAGAAGCCAACGAAGACATTGCTGCTGTGACGCTGATGTATAAAGCCGACTATTTCCCCAATCATGGACGCTACTACGCGCCAACCATTTCGCGCGACCCCATTACAGGGGCGCTGGAGGAGGATGAGATAGGCGGTCCTGAAAACGATTTCTGCTATCTGGAGACCGACAGCAACTGGGTATACAGCAACAAACTCGATGCAGGATACTGGTGTCTGCCCTACATCGACTCTATGTCCACCAAGCGCGCTATGGTGTCATACTCTGTACCGTTGCACGACGAGAAAGGTGAGACCTATGCCATTCTTTGTGCTGATGTAGACTTGCGCTGGGTGCAGCAGATTGTGGAGAGTGCCAAGCCCTACGACTATTCAGAGGTTTTTATCTTGGGACGCGACTCGCAGTTCGTATGCCATCCAGATATACAATGGATTCAGACACACAATGCCATCACTCAACTCGAGAAGAGGAAAAGCGAAGAAGCATCAATACTGGCCAACAAGATGCTAAGAGGAGGAAAGGGTGTCGATACAGTCAGCGACCTCTCACTATTCACTTCAAGTGCAACCCAGAAGAACAGTGAGGCATCACTGGTGTTCTATGCGCCTGTGTCCAGAGTGCAATGGTCTGTCTGTTTCACCATTCCTGAATCGAAAATCATGGAACAACCTAATCGTCTGCAACATAGCATGCTGTTCCTGCTCATTATTCTCCTATTGGTAATCGGTATTGTGCTGAGAAGGGTTATCCATTTACAACTCTTCCCACTAAAGACGCTGGCTCATTCAGCATCGGAAGTGGCAAAGGGAGATTTTCATGCCGAACTGCCTGCAATCAAGACACAAGACGAGATCCGTGAGTTGCGTGACTCGTTTGAGAACATGCAGATATCGTTGACGCAATATATCGACCAACTGCAAATGACCACCGCCTCGAAGGCTGCTATCGAGAATGAACTGAAGGTGGCCCACGACATCCAGATGTCGATGCTCCCCAAGACCTTCCCGCCCTATCCGGAGCGTGATGATGTGGATATTTACGGTAAGTTAACCCCAGCGAAGGATGTGGGCGGTGATCTGTTCGACTTCAATATCCGCGACGAGAAATTGTTCTTCTGTATTGGTGATGTATCTGGCAAGGGTGTTCCAGCCTCCTTGGTGATGGCCGTGACGCGCTCGCTGTTCCGAAATATCTCGCTACATGTGTCAGAGCCGAATGTGATTGTGGAGGCTCTCAACGAGTCAATAGCCAAAGGGAATGAGCAAAATATGTTCGTGACACTCTTCCTGGGCGTGCTCGACCTGCACACGGGGGTACTCCAATACTGCAATGCAGGACACAACTCTCCCTTGCTGATTGGCCGTGATGTCAGGACTTTGGATTGCGACCCAAACCTGCCTGTCGGAGCCTTTGACGGATGGGCGTTTACGCTTCAGGAGATACAGTTGGAACCGCAGACCACCATCTTCCTTTATACCGATGGCCTCAACGAGGCCGAGGATAGTGCACAAGCCCAGTTCGGTGAAGAGCGTATGCTCCGCGTGGCAGAAAAGCAGATTGTTGATGGAGCACTTGAACCTGTCGCCATCGTCAGTCAGATGGAAGAGGCAGTCCATCGTTTTGTGGGCGATGCTGAGCAGAGTGATGACCTGACGATGCTCGCCATCCAATATCGTCATTCATAAGGCGGGAAATCAAGCCCGTGATTCGGTTGACGTTTTCCCCAGGTCGGCGCTCGACCCCTTGGGGGCGCTTGCTACCATCGGGACGCAAGAATTTCATGCCCCAGATTCCGTTGAGACTTTTGCCAGCTATGCATTGCAAAGGGGTGGGTGTTGCTTGAACACCCACCCCACCATATTGCCAGTGTTTATAGGGGACTTCATCCAACAGGGTTGAGTGTAACCATTTTTACGCGATAACTATATAAAATTTGTTCCCTGCCTAGGGAAAAAATATTCCCAGCCTGGGGAAAAATAATTCCCAGCCTGGGAAAAATTGCTAGCATTAAATCTAGCAATTGCTAGTATTAATACTAACACCCAAAACTATTAATCGTTTCAGTACATAGATGAAGAAGATCATAAAAGAAATGATGAAGTGTTATGATTAATAACAGAAAGGTCAGATTTGACCATTTCTGAAGAAAAACAGACACAAAAACAGACATAAAAATAGCCAAATTTGTCTGTTTCTGGAAAAAACGTCAGATATGACGGAAAATGGTCACATAATTTTTGAGACAAACAAGAAAAAGACAGGAAATCTTTTGGACTCCCTGCCTGTGACTGAAATCTGTGGATTGTTATCTAACGATTGTCTTCTTACCGTCTTGGATACGGATACCTTTGGCGTTCTGGGAAGTCTTGTGGCCCTGCAGGTCGTAGGAATCGCTGCTAAAAGATTTGTCCCACTTAACCCCTAAGATGGCTGTTACCTCACCCTTGCTGGCTGCGTGCTGAATCTTCAGGTCGTTGGCTGATGCAGCCTGTTGCACCCAGGTGAAACCACAACGTGTGGGCAAGAAGGTCTTGTCTCCCTCAGTCTTTATAAGCACACTTTCCAGTGGTGCCACGTTCTGCTTGGCGGGGATGCCATAGCGTCCCACCTTCTCCAAACTCTCCCAACTGCTACCAAAAGTCACGATGTTTCCCTTGTCGTCAGTCATACGGACGGACTTGAGTTCTTGGTCGAAATTCAGGACATCGGTATTCTTCACCCTCAGATACTGTGATGTAGGTGAGAAGATCAGATAAGGTACACCAGCCTGAATGCCTTCGTCAGTACAATCTACAAAATAGAGGTTCAGCGTTGCTCCCTCCTGCTGAATGCCAGCCAGACGTTCCACCTTCAGGTCTTTGGCGGCAACTGCCACTTGTTCGGCTGTCAGGGAGAAGGGCAGGCAGAGTGTATTGTAACCTGCATAGAAATAGCGGTTCAACTGAATCGTCTGCTCGCTGTTCTGCATCAACTCTATGTCCAGTTTAGGGGAACTGGCGTAAATGTTCTTCACTCTCTTTTGTGCTAAGGCCGTAGTACTCAGCCCCATCGCCACAATCATTAAAAGTACAAGTTGTTTCATACGCAATAAGTTTAAAAGTCAGGTTTGGGTGCAAAGATACAAAAAAGTTTTTAATGTAACCAAACTTTTGATATTTATTTTGTACCTTTGTCGCGCAATTATTGAATAGGTATGTTTGATATCAGTCAAATACGCGAGGATTTTCCGATATTATCCAGAGAGGTGTATGGCAAGCCGCTGGTGTATCTCGACAATGCGGCAACCACGCAGAAGCCGCTGTGTGTGCTTGATGCGATGCGAGACGAGTACCTCAATGTGAATGCCAATGTGCATCGTGGAGTGCATTACCTGAGTCAGCAGGCGACGGATCTGCATGAGGCGGCACGAGAGAAGGTACGTCAGTTTATCAATGCCTCGAAGACAGAGGAGATTGTCTTTACCCGTGGTACGACGGAGGCCATCAATCTGGTCGCTTCGTCGTTCTGCGAAAGTCAGATGCAGGCAGGCGATGAGGTGATTGTGACGGAGATGGAGCACCACTCGAACATCGTCAGTTGGCAACTCCAGGCGATGAAACGGGGGATTATCGTCAAGCATCTTCCCATTACGGACGATGGCCGTTTGGTATGTTGCGATGACATCGCAACATACATAACCGAGCGCACTAAGCTCATCAGTGTGGCCCACGTCAGCAATGTACTGGGAACCATCAACCCTGTAGAGGATATTATCCGTATCGCCCATGCACACGGTATCCCTGTCTTGGTGGACGGAGCCCAGAGCGCACCCCACTTTAAGGTGGATGTGCAGGCAATGGATTGTGATTTCTTCGCCTTCAGTGGACACAAGATGTACGGACCTACGGGTATCGGAGTGCTCTATGGCAAAGAGGAATGGCTCGATAAACTGCCTCCCTATCAGGGCGGAGGCGAGATGATCGACAAGGTGACGTGGGAGAAAACCACCTTCGAGCGTCTACCGTTTAAGTTTGAGGCTGGCACTCCCGACTATGTAGCCACCCACGGTCTCGCCAAAGCCATCGAGTATATCGAGTCTATCGGCTTTGACACCATCCAACAGCATGAGCAGGAACTCACCCGCTACTGCATGGAACAACTCCAGAGCATCGAAGGAATGAATATCTACGGCTCTCAGGGCACAATGGGGACTGTCCCCTCTGTGAGCAGCGAAGCGAATTGCAGGGGGACTGTCCCCTGTGTGCGCGACGCAGTAGTCTCTTTCAACGTGGGTGATATCCACCATTTGGATATGGGAACCCTCTTGGATCGTCTGGGTATTGCTGTACGCACAGGCCATCATTGCGCCCAGCCCCTGATGGACCGTCTGGGTATCTCTGGTACCGTCCGTGCCTCCTTTGCCCTCTACAATACAAAGGAAGAGATTGATACGCTTGTGGCTGGTATCCGTCGCGTCGCCCAAATGTTTTAGAGAATGAAGAAAGAGACAATAAAGGATGCAATATCTACACCCCTCCATATTAGGGAGGGGCTGGGAAAAGGTCTTCTAAGTCATTATTACGAAGGCAAGATTGAGGCTGGTTGCGACGAAGCTGGTCGTGGTTGCTTGGCAGGCAGCGTCTATGCTGCTGCTGTCATACTGCCCGATGGCTATAAGAACGAGTTCCTCAACGACTCAAAGCAGTTGACGGAGAAGCGTCGCTACCAACTTCGTGAGATCATCCAGCGCGATGCTGTAGCCTGGGCCGTGGGTATCGTCACCCCAGAGGAAATCGATAAGATCAACATCCTGAATGCCTCCATTCTTGCCATGCATCGCGCCCTCGATCAGCTTAAAGTGCGCCCTGAGGCTATCATCGTAGACGGCAACCGCTTCAAGCCCTATAGAGCCCCCCTCCCTGCTCCCCCTGAAGGGGGAGAGCAATTGCTTTTACCCCACACCACCATTGTAAAGGGTGATGGGAAGTATCTCTCCATCGCTGCTGCATCCATCCTTGCCAAGACCTATCGTGACGACTATATGAACGAACTTGCCAAGGAATATCCGCAATACGACTGGTTCTCGAATAAGGGCTATCCTACCAAAAAACACCGTGAGGCTATCAAGCAGTTCGGCATTACGCCCTACCACCGCAAGAGTTATAATCTCTTAGGTGACGGACAGTTGAGTCTTGATTTCGGTGAATAATTACACAAAAAGAACCGTCCCTTTTGTGTAATTCCAAAATAATTTGTACCTTTGCACCCGCAAAATAAAACGTACGTGTAAAATAGTAATAAGTTATGGCAAAGAAAGCACTTTTGATGATTCTCGACGGATGGGGAATCGGTAAGCATGGTAAGGGTGACGTCATCTTCAATACGCCGACCCCGTATCTCGACCTTTTAACAGCAACATCAGCCCACTCTCAACTCCAGGCCTCTGGTGAGGACGTTGGTCTGCCTGACGGACAGATGGGTAACTCTGAGGTGGGTCACCTCAATATTGGTGCTGGACGCATCGTGTATCAGGACCTTGTGAAGATCAACCGTGCCTGCAAGGATGGTTCTATCATGGAGAATCCCCAGGTAAAGGCTGCCTATACCTACGCCAAGGAGAACAATAAGAAACTCCACCTGATGGGTCTGACCTCTGACGGAGGCGTTCACTCAAGCCTCGACCACCTCTTTAAACTCATTGAGATTGGTAAGGCATACGGCCTGAAGAATCAGGTGTTTGTGCATTGCTATATGGACGGACGCGACACCGACCCCAAGAGCGGTAAGGGCTTCATCGAGCAGGTATCGAAGGTATGTGCTGAGAATGATGCTGCTATCGCCTCAATCGTTGGTCGTTTCTACGCTATGGACCGCGACAAGCGTTGGGAGCGTGTGAAAGAGGGTTACGACCTGATTGTCAACGGCGTTGGTAAGCAGGCTACTGATATGGTTGCTGCTATGCAGGAATCATACGACGAGGGTGTGACAGATGAGTTCATCAAGCCTATCCACAATTCTTCAGTGAATGGCACGATTGAGGAGGGTGATGTCGTTATCTTCATCAACTTCCGTAACGACCGTGCCAAGGAGATGACCATCGCTTTGACTCAGGAGGATATGCCTGAGCAGGGCATGAAGACCATCCCTGGCCTGCAGTACTATTGCATGACTCCGTACGACGCCAACTTCAAGGGTGTTCACATTCTCTTCCCCAAGGAGAACGTAGAGGATACCCTGGGCGAGTATCTCTCCAAGCAGGGCAAGAAGCAGCTGCACACCGCTGAAACTGAGAAGTACGCTCACGTGACCTTCTTCTTCAATGGTGGTCGCGAGGCTCCTTACGAGGGTGAGGACCGTATTCTGGTTCCTTCTCCAAAGGTGGCTACCTACGACCTGAAGCCCGAGATGAGCGCCTTCGAGGTAAAGGACAAGCTCGTGGCTGCTATCAACGAGAATAAGTATGACTTCATCGTGGTGAACTTCGCCAACGGTGATATGGTGGGCCACACGGGTATCTACAACGCTATTGCCAAGGCCGTCTGGGCTGTCGACAACTGCGTGAAAGATGTTATCGAGGCTGCCAAGGCCAACGACTATGAGGCAATCATCATTGCCGACCACGGTAACGCTGATAATGCCATCAACCCTGATGGTACGCCGAATACCGCCCACTCACTGAATCCTGTTCCGTTCATCTACGTGACGAACAATAACTCGGCAACGGTGAAGGACGGACGTTTGGCAGACGTGGCTCCCTCCATCCTCCATATCATGGGCCTGGAGCAGCCTGCAGACATGACGGGTGAGAATTTGATTTGCGATTAACGGATTGTATATATAATAAAAGGTACAATTTGAATAACCCACCCTTATCGCTCAATAAGGGTGGGTTATTTTTCAATAAGGCAGGGTTATTATCTAATAAGTATTTGTTATTTCTTGTGGTATGCAACCAGTCCTTCCATCGGACTCTTGGCAACGTGGCCGATGGTAAAGCCTTCGGCACGGGCTGCTGCTTCCAACTGATCAGGATAATGTTCGGCCATGCTGCCTACAAAACTGACAGGTAGGTCGCGACGTCCGTAGGGTTTGATGTTACGTTGGAAGAAACTGCGGAAATTGTCGACCACCAACTGTTGCAGCAACGGGTTGTCCAGATGTTCGCCAATAAATAAAGACGTGGTAGCAAGGAAACGGTTGGCCATAGGCTCATGGTATACCTTACGGATGACATCAGCCTGTGTCAGTTTTTCCTTAGCCAGATACTCGTCGCGGATATCGGCAAAGTCAGGATTCTTGAATATAGCGTTCATGAACATTCGTCCCAGTACAGAACCGCTACCCTCGTCGCCCAGGATATAGCCTAGCGCTGGGGTGTTCTGCACGATGGCTTGTCCGTCATACAGGCAACTGTTGGCCCCTGTTCCCAGGATACAGGCAATACCTTCCTCCTGTTGGCAAAGGGCACGGGCAGCACCCATCAGGTCGCTATACACCTCGACAGTCTGTGTTGAGAGGACGCTCATCAGCAACTGACGCATGTGGGGCGCATGTACCGGTGTACATCCGCTGCCATAGAACACGATGTTGAGGTTCGACAACAATGGTGTCTCCAGGACGCCGGAGTCTATCAGACGGGCTCGGGGGAAGGACGATAACTGTTGTACCAGTTCTTGTCCGATGATCTGCCTGATCTGTTCTGGTGTCTGATGGATAGGTGTGATACCTTGGGTGTGAAACGTGGCGATGACGCCGTTACCATCACGGTCGGATGGGTTGAGAAGTGTCCAGTCGGTCTTTGTACTGCCACTGTCAGCAATCAGTATTATGCTATTTTTCATCATTTGATGGAATCATTAGTTATTTCCAACGGCAAAGATACATTTTTATCTCGAAACCACAAAATTTTTATCAAGAAAACTTTTCTTGGAAAATGTGACGTTATTCGGGATAAAATGAGTAACTTCGCAGCCAAAATAGTTTTTGTAGATGAATGTACAGATAGAAGAGACTTGGAAGGCGCACCTTGGCGCTGAGTTCGAGAAGCCTTATTTTGCACAGTTGACTGAGGCTGTGCGGAAGGAGTATACGCAGACCGTCTGCTATCCTCCTGGCAAACTGATATTCAACGCCTTCAACCTTTGTCCGTTCGACAAGGTGAAGGTGGTAATCATCGGACAGGACCCATACCACGAACCAGGCCAGGCCCACGGGTTGAGTTTCTCGGTACAGGACGGG
This sequence comes from Prevotella sp., assembly GCA_017618275.1. GTDB lineage: Bacteria > Bacteroidota > Bacteroidia > Bacteroidales > Bacteroidaceae > Prevotella. The sequence continues at coordinate 35,032 of JAFZUS010000210.1, read as the reverse complement.
GTGATGTTCCCACCATCGCTACAAAACATCTTCAAGGAGATACACGATGATCTCGGTACGCCGATTCCGACATCAGGTAATCTGACACGTTGGGCTGAGCAGGGCGTGCTGCTGCTGAATGCCTCACTGACGGTGCGTGTCCATCAGGCCAACAGCCATTCCGCACTGGGTTGGCAGAAATTTACAGATGCCGCCATTCAGACACTGGCTGCTCATCGCGAACATATCGTCTATATGCTCTGGGGTGGCTATGCCCGCTCGAAGGCCTATATGATTGACAAGTCAAAGAATCTGGTGCTTGAGTCCGTGCATCCCTCTCCGCTCTCAGCGAATCGTGGAGGCTGGTTTGGTCAGCATCAGTTCTCGCGCTGCAATCAATATCTTGAGGCGAACGGCCAGACTCCAATATCTTGGTAATCATAATTATTAATTACTAATTACTCATTACTAATTATGATGCCCGCTCTTCCTCCCATCATCCAAGTCGGCGACGTGCTGCTCTCGTCAGAGATTCTGACGGAGGAGTTCTGTTGTGACCTCAGCGTCTGCAAGGGCCAGTGCTGTGTGGAGGGTGATGCAGGTGCCCCTGTAACCATGGAAGAGATCGCAGAGATTGAGGATTGTCTGGATGCCGTATGGGCTGATCTCTCTGCTTCGGCTCAGAGCGTAATCGACAAACAGGGTGTGGCTTATACCGATCAGGAGGGTGACCTTGTAACGAGTATTGTCCGTGGTAAGGATTGTGTCTTTACTTACTATGGTGAACTTGGAGGAATTTCCGATTGTTGTCTTTGTGCGTTGGAGAAGGCTTACAGGGCAGGTAAGACTCGGTTCTGCAAGCCTGTGAGTTGTGCACTGTATCCTATTCGCGCCAAGAAGATTGGCGAGAATCTCATCGGTCTGAATTATAACCGTTGGGATGTCTGCAAGGCAGCCATTGAAAAAGGGAAGGCACTGAACCTTCCCCTCTATCAGTTTCTGAAAGATCCACTCATCCGACGCTTTGGCGAAGCCTGGTATCAGGAGTTGCTTGATACCGTAAAAGAGTTGAAAGCGCAGGGGTATCTATAAGGTTAGGGGTCACCAAGTCTTTATGGGCTGTGTTTGTCCAGCCTTCAACTTCACCGTCTTCTGCTGTCCATTATATAATAAGGTGACGGTTCCGTTCTTCCTGGCCTTGATGCTACAGTCGCGCACCTTACCATCCTTCCACTCGAAACTGACCTCATAGCCACCACGGGCACAGAGTCCACTGACCTTTCCGTCCTTCCATGCATCAGGACAAGCGGGCAGGAGTTCAATTGTGTATTGTGCATTTTGCATTGTGCATTGACTCTGCATCAGCATCTCGCAGACACCAGCCGTACCGCCAAAGTTTCCATCAATCTGGAAGGGGGGATGAGCGTCGAAGAGGTTGGGATAGGTACCGCCTCCCTTGCTATAGTTGGGTATTCCGCTTCTCTCTGGTGCTACGGCAGTCAGAAGTTTGCGGTATATATGATAGGCTTGTTCTCCGTTCTTCAGTCGTGCCCATAGGTTAATGCGCCAGCCTGTACTCCAACCAGTGGTCTCGTCGCCTTTAATCTCCAGTGACTTTTCTGCCGCCTTCTGAAGGACGGCATCTGTCAGGTGATTACCTGGATAAAGCCCTATCAGATGACTCTGGTGACGATGTTTGAAGTCCCTGTCGTCCCAGTCGTAGTACCATTCGTTCAAGTCACCCATGTGTCCGACAGTATAGGGGTGCAGACGGACGAGGGCCTTTTCCATCTCCTTATCCTTTACTCCAAGAATCTTTCCTGCAGCTATGGTGTTGATGAAGAGTTCACGGATGATTGCCAGATCCGCCGTACCACCATAACAAGTTACACCGTGATAGCCCTTGTCGGTGATGTATTCGTTCTCCGGTGAGGTACTGGGGGCTGTAATCAATTCGTCTGGTGCCTTGGGGTTCTCGACGAGCCAGCGAAGACAGAAGTCGGCTGCTCCCTTCATCAATGGATAGGCGACAGTCTTCAGATAGTCTTTATCCTGTGTAAACTGGTACCGTTCCCAGAGGGTATTCACCAACCAGGCTCCGCCCATGTTCCAGTTGGCCCACATCGGATTCTCACGCTTCTCGCCAACAGGATTAGTCATGGCCCAGATGTCGGAGTTATGACTGGAACACCAACCTGCATCTATATGATAATAGTTCTTGGCGGTATATTGACCATTGGTGGCAAGAGCCTCAACAAAACCGTCAAGCGGCTGTGCCATCTCTGCCATATTCGCTACAAAGGCAGGCCAATAGTTCTCTTCGAGGTTGATGTTCACGGTATAGTTGCCTCGCCAAGGTGACCAGAGGTGGGGTGTCCAAAGACCTTGCAGATTGGCGGGTACACCGGATGTACGGGAACAGGAAATCAGCAGATAACGTCCGAACTGGAAATAGAGTTCTTCGAGGTATCGGCTGTTACCCCCGCCATCAGTATATTCTTTGAGGAGGTCATCGGTATTACCTTGAAAGCCGGATGTACCGGAATTTTCGGAATCTCCTGACAGCCTGATCTTCACTCGGTCATAGATATCCTTATAGTCAGCAAGATGGCGCTCATAAAACTGCTCATAGTTGAAGTTCTGAGTGTGCCAGAGGTCATTGGCGGCATTTTCTAAGTAGGGCGCAGCCTCTTTCACGGGATGTTTGTCAAAACCGTTGAAACTGGTCTCATTGACGATATAGATGATGGCATCCTTGGCATGGGTGATGGTTAGGGAAGAATCTGCTGCTGTCACCTCACCATCGGTCTTCACGTTAAGCATGGTGCAGAAATGGATGCTCTCCTGTGGATTACCAGTAGCATGGCCCGTCATGGTGAGTTGTGTGGGGATGGCTTTCACCTTATGAGGCACCTGGGCCGTCAGGGCAATACGACAGTTGATGTCGCCTTGCAGACGGATGGCAATAAATTTATCTGGGTTCGAGGCAAAATACTCTCTTGAAATGGATTTGCCATTGCGCACGTACCTATCTCTAATAATGGCACTATCGAGGTTGAGGCTTCGGTGATAACCACTGACCTCTCCCAATCCCAGGTCCTTGATATGCAAGGTTCCTAATGGCTGGAAATATTGTGAGTTGGGACCCTGTACATGCAGTTGCAGCGAGTCGGCCCGGGCATAGTCTTCATCGAAGAGAGCCTCGCGAATGGCAGGTATCCACTGGTGGGCATTCTTGTCAAGGTTCCTGTCCACTGGCTTACCCGTCCACAGGGTGATATCATTCAGATAGATGATATTATCGTCGGTACCCCCATAGACAAGAGCCCCCATCTTCCCGTTGCCGATGGGGAGCGACTCTTCGAAATAAGTGGCAGGCTTATCGTATTGCAGCACCATCGGTGCCTGTGCTGTCTGAGCCTCACAAAGTGTCAGACACTTTGTGATAAGAGCCGTAAAAAGCAGATATTTCCTCATTATTATCATTTTTAGTTGCTTTCGCTTGCAAAGATACGAAAAAAAATGTATCTTTGCAGCATAAAACCAAAAATTATAAAGTTATGCAGTCTATCAGGACATTGAACGACATGATTGTTTTCCTCCAACAGCGGGGTGACAAGAAGCGTGTGGCGGTGGTGTGTGCCAATGATGCAAGCACCCGTTATGCCGTGGAGAAAGGCAAGGAGATGGGATTTATCGAACCCATCTACGTGGATGGTGACGACAAGGACGAGTGTGCCCGCAGGGCAGTGGCTCTTTGTAAAAACGGTGAGGCAGATATCCTGATGAAGGGCCTCATCAATACCGATGTCATCCTGCGCGCGATATTAGATAAGGAGAATGGCATCCTCCGTCCTGGTCATGTGCTGACCCATGTGGCAATGGCTGAGATTCCAAAATACGAGAAACTGCTCTTCTTTACTGATGCGGCTGTGATTCCTGTGCCTACGGAAGCCCAGCGCCGTCAGCAGATTCACTATATGAATTATGTCTGTCATGCACTTGGCATTGAGGAACCACGCATCTCGCTAATCCATTGTGCTGAGAAAGTGAGTGCCAAGACCTTCCCCTATACGGTCGACTATCTGGAGATTATTGCTGAGGCACAGACAGGTAAGTTCGGACGTTGCATCATCGACGGACCGCTCGACCTGAAAACCTCATTGGATAGTGTGAGTCTGCGGGAGAAGGGTATCCACTCCGTTATCGACGGACAGGCAGATGCACTCATCTTCCCCGATATTGTAGCGGGTAATGTCTTTTACAAGACACTCACCCTCTTCGGCTATGCCAAGACGGCGGGTGTACTACAAGGTACCCAGTGCTGCTGCGTGCTGCCTTCCCGTGCTGATAGTCCTGAATCGAAATACTACTCCCTTGCCCTTGCCGCTATATGAGAATCCTCGTGATCAATCCCGGCTCCACCTCTACGAAGATGGCTGTCTTCGAGGATGAGACCCCTGTGCTGGTGCGTAATATCGTTCACAGCCCCGAGGAACTGGCTGGCTTCGACGATGTGATAGAACAGCAGGACTTCCGCAAACAACTGGTACTCGATGAATTGCACCAAGCCGATATCCCTGTGGAGTTTGATGCCGTCATCGGACGTGGCGGACTGGTAAAACCCCTCGAAGGTGGCGTCTATGAGATCAACGACCTAATGATTCAGGACACCCATAGCGGTATTGCCCTCCACAACCATGCCTGCAACCTCGGTTGTCTGATAGCCCATGAGATTGCAGCCTCCATCCCTCGTTGCCGTTCGTTCATTGCCGACCCTGGTGTTGTCGACGAACTGAACGATTATGCCCGTATCTCTGGCTCCCCGCTGATGAACCGCATCTGTATCTGGCATGCCTTGAATCAGCGGGCCATAGCCCGTCGCTATGCGGCTGAGATAGGTAAGGAGTATGAGGACCTGAACCTGATTATCTGTCATATGGGTGGTGGTATCTCTGTGGCAGCCCACGATCACGGGCGGGCCGTAGATGCCAATAATGCATTGGATGGCGAAGGGCCATTCTCTCCTGAGCGAGCAGGATCACTACCCGCCTCAGACCTGATCCGTCTTTGCTTTAGTGGGAAATATAATGAGAAGCAACTATTGAAGCGTATTGCGGGCAAGGCCGGTTTGAATGCCCATCTTGGCACCAACGACGTGAAGGAGGTGATACGGCGTATCGAGGACTATGGTGACGAGCATGCCCGTCTGATCCTTGATGCGATGATCTATCATGTGGCGAAGAACATTGCAGCCGAGTCGGCTGTACTCTGTGGGAGTATTGATGCCATCCTGCTCACAGGCGGACTGGCCCGTAGCGAGTATGTGGTCAGTCGTCTGCGCAAGCGTATCGGGTTCCTTGCACCCGTCCGCTGCTTCCCTGGTGAGGATGAAATGGAAGCCTTGGCCCTCAATGCCCTTGCCGTACTTCGCGGCAAGCGCCAGGCCAAGGTCTATATGTAGTTCCTACTTCGTCAGTTTCTGCACGTATTTCACGGGTTCACCGTCACCTTTGAGGATGTCTGCAAAGGTCTGCGGCTTGATTGTGACAGGCCCATACATGAATTCCGGGATGTTATAACACCTCATAAATTCACGGTGATAGTTTGGGTCGGCACTCGGCAACTCAAAGGGCTTAGTACCGTGCCCATCCTTGTCGATGTGGGCAAAGAAAGGACGGGTATAAGTTCCGTCGTCACGGCGACTGCTGAAGACAACCCACTTGCCGTTGCTCGACCAAGAGTGATAACTCTCCGTATCGGGTGAGTTGATCTCATCTGCGGCTCGCGCTTCACCTGTCTGAAGGTCGAGCAACCAAAGGTCGGCATCATGGTGCCAGATGTGGAACACACCGTACTCAGCAAGGGCAAACATCAGATAGCGTCCGTCAGGTGAGATACGCGGCAGGGTGGCACTCTTGTTGAGACTATCGGCAGCAAAGACCAGTTCACGTGGACCAAACGCCATCGTCTCTGGGTCGAAACTCTTCTTGTAGATATTGTATTTTATTTCCTGCGAACGCTTTGCAACTTCGCGGGGTCTCGAAAGGGTTGAATCCTGTTTCACATAATGAGCACTACAGTAGTAGAGGGTCTTGCCATCGGGAGCCCAGGCAGGAAACACTTCCAGTTCAGTAGTGTCGTTCTCAAGGTTGGTAATCTCACCTTTATCGATGTCGTAGGCAATGAGGTCGCTCTGTGAGTCGTAGACCTCAATCTTATTGTGGTGGGTGGTGTGGAAACTCTGGTTGGTTTTGTTGGAGGAATATACAATCAGTTTCAGCCAAGGGTGCCAGGCGGGATATACACCAGCCGACACGATAGAGTCGTTACGCATGTTCACCTTCTTGATATGTCCGTCGTAAGTGATGACAGTACCACCGTTGTTCTGACGAGCGTGGAACTGCATGCGCTCAGGATTATACTGCTGGTAGTTGTGACAGTTGATGCACTGGCCATCTTTCTCGAAACTGCAAAGTACATTGTCGTAGATGACACTCTCGTCATAATTCTCCAAGCAACGTTGATTAATGGTCAGAGCCTCATAACTGACAAAGGAGGGATAGATGAGACGGTAACTCAAGTAACTGTCGATACTATCCGGCGAAACAAAGATGCTGAAGGGTTTGTAGTGGGTCCACTGGTCTGACTTGAGGGCATAGACATCCACAGTGATGGCATTGCCTTTTGCCTTCTCTGTCAGTGTGCGCCATTCGTCTATCTCAGGCTGGGCCTTTCCGGCACAGACAATCTCCTCATCGCCAAAGGCATAGCGAGCAATCATATCGTCTGCCTCCTCATCAAGTTCGAAAGAAAGCGGAGCCATGTTGATGGGGATAGTCACGTTGGTATAGTCGGGATAAATCTTAGGCAAGGCCTTGGAGTCATTAAACACCTCTGGTACGGAAGGACCTGAACAGCCTATCATTACCAGACAAAAACCGATATATGCTAATTTTCTAATCATAACTTCTTTAGTATTCCGGTAAATTCTTCATCATGTAGTAGTCGTAATAGTAGGTCTCGCCATAGAAGGGGTATAGCCCCTGACGCCCCTCCTCTACCCTCTTATTTTCGTAGTTGGATGCTGAGGTCATAAAACGCTCGAACGTATCCTTAATGCCTTTATCGAAAGGCATCCTTTCCAAATCCTTCCTATCCTGTAATTTACCGTAAAGATAGGCGGCTTCCTGATAGTAACGTGGTATAGGACCTTTGGGGTGTAGTCTGACATAGTCATAGAAATGATACCAGAACTGTTTGATATCTTTAGTCCACAAGGAAGCCAGTAAGGTCTGCTCTTGGAAGATAGGATCGCCTGTATAGGCGCTCCTCACCAACTGATTCATCAGGAAACGTTCCGTGTAACCATCATCGCCCCCGAGATAGTTGCCATAATGGAGCATGTGGGTAATAGGCTCGCGTTCCGCATCCTTGGCAATCAGTTCGGGATGACCTAATAGGGCTTCTGCCTGTTCAGCCCAGTCGCTGTAGAAGATGGTCTGTTTCAGGATGTTAATATACTTACGAGCCAGAGGCTGATCATTCTCAAGAAGGATACAATTCACCAACAACTGATAATCCTCCGTACGGAAACCGAACTCCACACCCATCTCCATACACAGGCGATTACAGTAGTTCAACATACCATATTGATAATAGATCATTGGTCCTGCCACCAGCATCAGACGCATGCCAAAGGGTGCGGCGTAGGCTTTAGCACCATTCTTATAAAGGAACATGGTGTCACCTTGTTTGCCGAGTCGCGAAAGGGCAAGGTTGCGCATCATCACAATAGCACGTGTCGGTTCGTCCTTTTGGTCAGCAGCCTCTTCTAATACGCCCATCCAGTCGAGATTAGCAATACGATGCTGCATGGTCAGTTCGTGGTGGAAATTCTCGTCTTTCATCCAGAAGTGGTAGACACTGCCCACCAACAGGATGGCTACAAGGGCTTGGCACACCAGATAATAGAGTTTCTTCATGGGCTTGCCTGTCTCTCGGTCGGCACGGTAGGTAACGGCCAGAACCACAAAGAAGAGGGCCAGTAGATAGTAAGGGATATAATAGGCATGGTATTCCTCAGTGACGAAGAAGAGCGGCAATTCCGCCCATAGGGCGTTGTCTAAGTTAATCTGGTAATAGATGTATCGGTAGCAGACCAATGGTACAACAGCGACACTCAGGATAGCCACCACGCTATTGACAATTGCTTCCATACGGGTAGCCGACAATCGCCACGACCAGATGCCCATAATCAGAGCGGCTGCAAGTCCGTAGATACCCATGAGCGGATAGCCCAAGGCACAGGCGATGAAAATGTAGACGGCCCGCAGATAGTTCTTGTCGGGAATACAGCGGAATCCCCACAACAGAGCCGCTAGGGCAGTCGTCCCAATGGTCGATATGAAGAAATAACCCCTCAGTTTCAGCATATATAGCCAATAGCCTATGCTCATATTGGCCAAAAGCAGAATGGCAACGGGGATTAGCATCAGGATGGCCCAACGGTCAGTGATACGGAAAGCACGTTTTGTAATGGCCATAAGCAATAACCACCAGGCACAGAGGAACAGCACACCCAGCCAGGGATAATACAGGAACTGCGTGAACCACGTTCCCAACCAAGTCAGGAACCCACCAGGCACCACCAACTGCTCCTTCAAGTAGAGCATAGAACAAAGGAAGAGATTCTTCTCCTGCACCTTCCAGAGTTGGTCACTCTCAAATATCAGCAAGGCACCGGCTATTACCAACAATGCCACCAGCCATATCGCTAAGGCAAGATACTTTTGTTTTATTTTCATGTTTGTTGTTCTGATTTGGGTGCAAAGATACAAATAAACAGCCAAGCCACCAAATTTATAGATAGTTTTTTGAGGCACAAAAAAAGCGGCCGCTGCGGGAGATTCCTGCAACGGCCGTTTCTTGTTACCCTTAATCTTTTTACTTCTTTCTCTTTTACCTCATTCTCTGATTCTGGATGGTAGCCCCGAAGAGCATCATATAGGTGTTATACTGCTCGTCGTTCAGCACACGGCGCATGTTGCGCACATCCTTTCTGATTGCCTTCTCATACTGGATCATTCTGTCAAATCCTTTCGCTTGAGCGGCTGATGCCAGTTCGGTGTTCAGGCTGCTGCTGATAGCCTCTACGGCTTCCATTTGTTCAGCGGTCAACTGCAGTTTGTCTGCCAGTCTGCGTACGTCGAAACTCATGTCGTAACGCTCTGTGTTATTTACTACTGCCTGATTTTTCTCAGTCTCTGCGAACCCGAAGGTCATTGTCATTGCGGCTACTACCGTTAAAATAATCTTTTTCATTGTTCTTTTTATTTTTTTGTTATCCTGTTTTTTATTCTGTTATCCTGACTTTTTTGTTGTCGTGATTTTTGTTTCTTTGTCTCTTTGACGCAACAGAATAGAAAAGGTTTAAAAAACAACGAAAAATTTTTTTATTGCTCTGGAAATTGCTGGTAGATACGCAGGCCGTAATCCGCGCTGGAAGCATAGATATACTCCATAATATCGCTGGTGTCGTGCTCATAGTCGAGTGCCGCCTGAGCCCTGAGCCAGAAGATGAATTCCACGCAGCAACCAGCCTGAGCAGCCTCAGCCTGACGCACCAACGGATTCTTCTCGGCTATCACTTTCGGATTGTCGCGGAGCCACTGCTCTATATGGTGGCGGAACTTGGTAATATTGGCCACGCCATTCTCATCTACCGTCAGCGAACGGAAATCGAAATAGACCTTGCGTACCTGCTTACGACCTTCGTTCTGCTCCATACCGATCCAATTCTGGAAGGAACCATCAACCAGTGTCTGCGGGGTGACAGTAACAATGGTGTTGTCGAAGTTTCTGATTTTTACCGTCGTGAGGGTGATATCCTCTACCCGACCGTTGGCTCCGGCTGAAGGCACGGTGATCCAGTCACCGATATGCACCATCTCATTGGTGGTAAGTCTGATGCCGGCCACAAGTCCCTTGATGGTGTCCTGAAAGGCCAACATCAATATGGCCGAGACTGCTCCCAGTCCTGCGAAGAGCGTGGTAGGATCCTTGTCGATGGCAATGGCTACCACGACGATGATGGCTATGAAGATTATAATGATCTTCATCACACCACAGAAAGAATAGAGGTATTGCTGGCGGGCCGTGCGCTGACTGCCCTCCAACTGCTTGAATGAGTCGATGAACACCATCAACGTGCGCACTGACATAATAGTAATGTATATAGCCGTGAGCCTCGTCAGCACCTCACGTGCCGTCGGATAGTCATAGAAGATCCAGGGCAGCAACTGCCATATCACGATGGCGGGCACGATGCTACAGGCAGAAAGCAGTACCCGACGGCTGAAGATCACATCGTCCCACTTCACCTCCGTCTTCTCCGTCAACTTCACCAGAACGGGCATGAGTACCTTCCTACAAAGCAGACCCACCGCTGCTGCCAACAGAACGGCAATAACCACTAAGACACCATGACCGATCATATCCACTGTATCACCCTCCAAACCCCAGGAGGCAACCAGTTGTTCCACATAAAACTGAATCTTTTCCATCGTCATTCATTCTTTTTGTGCAAAGATACGAAGTTTTTTCAGATATTCTTATTATCTTTGCAACAAAATTTAATGACTACAATGAAAAGAATAACTTTAGGCCTAATCGGTATGCTGTTTGCCACAGGGTTGGCAATGGCTCAGGAGAGTAAGACGGCGGTGGTCAATACCACCTGTGGAAAAGTGAGCGGAATCATGCAGGAGGGCACTATGGCCTATCTCGGCATCCCGTATGCGAAGGTGGAGCGGTTTATGCCTCCCCAGCCCGTAAAGAAGTGGAAGGGCGTACGCAATTGCGACCACTGGGGCCCGATGACCATGCAGCAGCAGAACCGTCCGATGACGGAAGAGCAGATGTCGGAGAACTGTTGTGTGCTCAACGTGTGGACAACAGACACGAAGGCCAAGAAGCCCGTCATGTTCTGGTTGCACGGTGGCGGCTTCGACTCAGGCACCTCGGAATGGGATCCTGGCATGTGTCTGGCGAAGAAGGATGTCGTGGTCGTCAGCATCAACCACCGTCTGAACATCCTCGGTTTCCTTGACCTTTCGACTGTTTCCAAGAAATACAAGTACTCCGGCAATGTGGGTATGCTTGATGCCGTGCAGGCCTTGGAGTGGGTACGCGACAACATCGCCAACTTCGGCGGCGACCCCAACAACGTCACGATCTTTGGCGAGTCGGGCGGAGGCGGTAAGGTGGGTACGCTGATGTGTATGCCCAAGGCCAAGGGACTCTTCCACAAGGCCATCATCATGAGCGGCACCATCCTCAACGTCAATACCAAGGCGATGACGGAGGAACTGGGCGAGGCCGTTCTGAAGGAATTGGGTATCGACAAAAAGCATGTAGATAAAATAAATAAGGTGTCATATAAGGATCTCTACGCTGCTGGTCAGCGGGCAATGGCAGCCAGCATCGGCACCCGTCGTCCTGGCACACCGATGATGTGGGGCTTCGGACCCACACCCGATGGGGAGGTGCTCCTGCAACAGCCTTTCCAGCCCGCCTTCGCCAGCATCAGCGACGATGTCCCCCTGATGATTGGTACAACCTTTAATGAGTTGCAGCGTGTAAGGTATGGACAGAAGGTCACCTTCGAACAAGCCCACAAGGAACTGGAACGCACCTTCGGCGACGAGACCGATGCCTACATCAGTGCGTTTATGGAAGCCTATCCGTTAGGAACCTACGAGCGGTTGCCACAGGACCTGCTGAGCATCGACTGGCTGTTCCGTCCCAAGACCATCATCACCGCTGATGCCATCGGTGGCAAGCGCAAGGCCGACACCTATGTATATATATACACGGTAAAAGAGGGGGGCGCTGGTTCGAAAGGCTCCGCCCACGGTGCCGAGTTGAAGTACTGCTTCGACGTGCTTCACCACTACGCCAACCAAATACCAGTGGCAGAAATCACATACAACAAGCCCTGGGCTACTATAATGAGTGCTGTCTGGGCTCATTTCGCACACACTGGTAATCCCGATGCGCCTGAGATTCGCAATTCACCGGCTTTTCCTGTTTTACAAAAATTACCTGCTTGGGAACCCTATACCAAGGAGAACGGTTGTGTGATGGATTTTGGCGACGTCCTCTATGGTCTCCACTACAACCACGACCGCAAGTTGGAGGAAATCATCAACCGCCACTGCTTCAAGCAACTCGACGAGTTTAACAAACGACAGAAATGAATAGCGAGACCATCCGACTGAGTAACCTGAGCATCGGGTATCGTGGTAAGAACGGTACGCGGGTGGTGGCGGACGGTATCTGTACGGCCATCAGAAGCGGGGAACTGACCTGTCTGTTGGGTGCCAACGGTGTGGGAAAGTCTACACTGCTCCGCACACTCGCTGCCTTCCAGCCGAAGTTGGAAGGCGAGGTGCTGATTGAGGGGCGTGAGATTGCATCCTTCAGCGACAAAGAACTGAGTCGACTGATTGGCGTGGTACTGACGGAGAAGCCCGACGTGAGGAATATGTCGGTGCGCGAACTCGTGGCTTTAGGTCGATCGCCCTACACAGGGTTCTGGGGCACGCTGCATGAAGACGACTGGCAAGTGGTCGACGAGGCCATCCGCGCCGTGGGGATAGAACCGTTGCGGGCACGGATGATCCACACCCTCTCCGACGGCGAGCGCCAGAAGGTAATGATTGCCAAGGCACTGGCGCAGCAGACACCCGTGATCTTCCTCGATGAGCCCACGGCCTTCCTCGACTTCCCCAGTAAGGTGGAGATGATGCAACTGCTCCGGCGGCTGGCCAGGGAGCAGCAGAAGACCATCTTCCTCTCGACACACGACTTCGAACTGGCCCTGCAGGTGGCCGACACCCTCTGGCTGATGGAACCACAGGGCTTCAGCGTGGGTACCCCGCGCGAACTGGCCGACGCGGGGGCGCTGGCGCGCTATGTGGAGCGCCCAGGCATCAACTTCGACCCCCAAACTCTCTCTGTCAGAGTCGAATAATAAATTGTAAATTGTCAAATAGAAATAGAAATGACTTACGGACACGGAGACGACACGTACCGCTACGGCGACCAAGTAAAGATGAACTTCAGTTCCAACGTCTACCAACGGGCAGACCTGACGGAACTGAAACAATATCTTGCTACGCGGCTCGACGCGATAGGCAATTATCCAGAGCCGGAGCCTCGGCAACTGGAAGCACTGATAGCAGAGAAACTGGAGATACCTGCCGATATGGTGATGGTGACCAATGGGGCCAACGAGGCCATCTACCTCATCGCGCAACTCTATCGCGGCTGGGCCTCCGTGATTCCGCAGCCCACCTATACAGAATATGCCGACGCCTGCAGGATGTTCGGCCATACCATCTCCTACGAGCGTAATGACGATCTCAACATCTTGCCGGAGGACCGTATCTACTGGATGTGCAATCCTGACAACCCGACGGGTAACGTGCTGCTGAAGTCGCTCGTCACCTACCTCATCCGCAAGCACCCGCGCTTCCTGCACGTCGTCGACCAGAGTTACGCCAACTACACACTCCAGCCGATGCTTGTACCAAAGGAGATGCTCGACTGCTATAACGTGATGATTATCCAGTCGCTCTCCAAGAAATACTGTGTCCCAGGCCTGCGCCTCGGATACCTGACGGCTTCACCTATTATTATCGAGCGCCTGCGCGACATCCGACAGCCCTGGACAGTGAACACATTGGCTATCGAGGCTGGCAAGTGGCTGGTGGAGCACGACCCGAAGGTGCTGCCCAACCTGAAGGAATACCTCGACGAGGCCCAGCGCCTTAAGCAGCAACTGGCTGACATCGAGGGACTGATGGTGATGGATACGCAGACGAACTACATGCTGGTGAACATCGACTGGGCTACTAGTCTCCAACTGAAGAACTGGCTCATCGAGCACCACGGCATCCTGATCCGCGACGCCTCCAACTTCTACAGCCTCGACGACCACTGCTTCCGTGTGGCCTCTCAGACACCCGAGGAGAACGATGCCCTCGTCGCCGCCATCAAGGCATTCCGTGAGGAGGTGAAATCCCACTAAAGACACCTTTCATTTGCAGCGTTGCAGTTCCCCAATAGTACTGTCGATAGAAAAAATAGTAGTGTCGTAACGAAAAATAGTACTGTCTTCACGCGCCACGCGCGTATACTTATTATATCCACTTTTTATCCCACCTGTCCCGCTCATCCCACACTAAAAGTAAAAAATCTTACGTGTGGGATAGGTAGGATGAGCGGGTAAGGACTATTGTGTAATTCCACGCAGTTCCAAACTCCATGTTTTACAATGCCGCCACCTTTTTCAACTCATTTTTGATGGCACGGTTGATGAAGTCATTAATAGTAGTACCTGTCGAAGCCACAAAAGCAGCCACACGTGAATGAAGTTCTGATGACATCCGCAGATTCAGTTTGCCGCTATAGGGCTTTGCAGGTTCTACACCATCAGCCTCACAACCTTCAAGATAACTGTCGATACCATCTTCAAAATCCTTGCGCAGTTCATCGAGTGTCTGACCCTCATACGCAATCAGATCCTTACTCATGCCCTGCACCTTCCCAAACAGGCAATTATCTTCCTTGCTGTACTCCACGCTACCCTTGTAGCCTTTATATTCCAGATAATCCATTATCGTCCTTCTATTTTATTAAACCATTATTCTTTAAATGCTGATAGATCGTCTTCACCATCCACTCCTTCATGATGCTTCCTGGATGTGGTCGATGAATGTCAATATAGGCACCCGTAGTCTCGTTCTTGAATCTCACACGCGAACCAGAAGTAGAGCCTTTTGTATGCTCTTGATAGCCGAAGTGTGCCAGAAGACTCAGCGTTTCTTCATACGTAAAGTCCTTAGGTCTCTTCTTGAATCGTTCAACTAATTTGTCCTTTGAACCCATATTTGTTACTTTTGGGCGCAAAGATACTAAATTTGGTACTAACTTCCAAATAATATGCGTATTTTTTTATGAAATATCACATCACTCCAAATAATATGTGTTATTTATCTCTCTGCCGCTCTATTTCGAGCAAACAGAGAGATGTTTTTTCAGGCATATAATCTTTTCATTTGCCCTCACCTCACAGGGGAACAGATTCTACTTAACATAAATCTTTTGTCCATTAACGATATTCAATCCTTTCTGCAAGGAATTGAGTCGCTGACCTTGGAAGTTGTAGATATGATCCTTTAGAGCTTCCTGTTTCCTACTGACTTCCTTAATCCCCGTCGTCTGTGCTCCGAATTCACCCTTGAATGACTCACGACTATTCTCCACAATGACGGTGTAACGCCCTTCCACATAGGAAGAAATGTCGATGTTGAGGCCTACGATGTTACCTGCATTGATTTCTTTTTCATAGACGGGTTTACCCGATTCGCTTGTAATGCTTACCAGATAGGTATCATCGAGCGGGTCAAGATTGATACATAACTGCTGGTCATTGTATTCGCCATACACCGACTCTTCCGTTTCGCCCCTTGTACGCCCCTTGACCTTCGGTCGAGCCACCTCACGTTCGGAAGAATCGATGCCAGCATCGTTCTTCTCTTTCTTAATCCGTGTCTTTGGCTTTATCTTGATAGTATGGGTGAAGTCTATGCGGCGCTTCCTGGCTCCCATACTAGGACTTGCTCCGTCCTCATATTCGTCGTTGAGGTAGATGACTTCATCGCCAACGGTACACGACATCATGAACAATGCCAGATTATCTCTATTACCATAAAAGTTATTTACTGTGGGGCCACCAATACCACCGACACCTTCCAACCAAGTGGTATCGTAAATGAACGGCATTCCTTCTGAACACAACGTAATTTCTCTACTTACGCCCTTGAAACCTTTAATAGCCCCAGTCAGCTCTGGACCTATTAAGTATTGTTGATCATCAATCTCCAGTGTTTCATTAGTATCGAGGGAGAAGTCGTACATCAACTTCATCTGTTTGCTATTTGCGTCGTAAAAGTACACTTTCTTATCCTCTTCGTACCATGCTCCTACATAACTTAAGGAGGGTTGTTGCGAAACAGCATCGTATTCCGGATAGTCAGGGTTGACATACCGTTGGCGCATCATCTGCTTGCAGGTCTTTCCGCCGATGATGGTTTCACCATCGAAATAGTAATACTCAACTAACTGTACAGGATTGTATCTACTATCGACTCCTACTTTCCACACTTTGTTCTCTTCGATGAATGGGTGATATTCACGATGCGACAATGCTACGATTTCTTTGAAGTCTTTCCATGGTTCTGTATTACGATAGGCATCTAAAGAACCTTCTGGCACGTGGAGCGTTGCATTTGTATAATTGAATTCTTCTACAGAATAATCATAAATGGTTGGCACCTGTTCTGCGTAGCAATATATATCTGTCAAACTGGGGCAGTCTTTGAAGGCACCAGCAGACATTCTTGTAAGACTATTAGAAATGGTGACAGAGGACAGTTTGGGCAAGTTGCAAAATACATGCGATCCAAGGTCCTTCACGTCTTCTCCTAAAATAATCTCACTTATATCCTTACAAGTAAAACCGAATATGGAAGGTCGTGATTCGTAATTTTTTGATACTAATGCATTGCTGTTTATTACAACTTTGGATAATTTTTGGCACATATAAAAAGTCCATTGCGGAATCTCTGATATACTACTGGATATGCCAACCTCCACCAGATAATAACAATCACTGAAAGCATAGTCACCGATGCTTGTCACATTTTTGGGAATGTTCATGGTGTTTATACCACACCTCGCAAAGGCATATTCACCAATTCTCGTCACATCTTCTCCTAAAATAAACTCTTTAACTTGACTGCCAAAATAAGAGGGAGGACGATAATATTCATTAGGGTCATAGTCTTTTGAAATAATCTCATTACAATTAAGTTCAACCTTTGTCATGTAACTGCAACCAGCGAAAGCCCCTTCCCCTATTGTCGTCACGCCATTACCTACCTTAATATAAGTAAGACCAGAGCAATTCCTAAAAGATTCTTTTTCTATATTCGTTACACTGTTTGGAATATTGATAGTAGTCAGCCCTGAGCAATTATAGAATGCTGATTCCCCAATGGTCGTCACACTATTAGGAATCATCGTACCTTTACATCCGAATAACAGTTTGTTGCTGGCTGTTTCAATAACCGCATTACAGTTTTCACGAGAATCATACACGGGATTCCCTTCTTCTATTATGATAGTGGTAAGATTGGCACTATTCTCGAATACAGACTTCCCCAAACTCGTTACACTACTGGGAATAGTTACTGAGGTTAAATCAGGGCATTTTGCAAATACCTGTCCCAGAATTGCCGTTACACTATATTCTACATCGTCAAGTGTTACTGTTGACGGAATAACGATATCTCCGCTATATTTATTTTGATTATTATACGTTACTTCTGCTGTTTTAGTACTATATTTTAAATAGTAATAGATGCCGTCAATTTCATATTTTGCGGCAGCATGTACTGCCAATGGCATTATAGACACGAGTAACAAAATAAATAATAATGTATGTTTCATATCTGTCTTTTTGTTATTATCTTTAATTGTATGAATCACGTGTACACACTGGAACGGTGTGTCTCCTTTATTTGTAGTTACTTTCACTTAATAACGACCTTTTTTGTTGTACCATCACTCATGCGAATGATATTCAGGCCACGCTGGGGTGAACTGATGTGTTTACCATCAATAGAATAGCACTCGACAATAGCAGGCATTTGTGTAACAGCGGGTGTATTGATATCCATTGTTGGCTTGGGGTCCTCATCGCTCAATGCAACAATACTACCAAAATCCTTCCATTGCTCTGCATTTCTATATGCTTCCATAGAACCAGCAGGCACGTGGAGCGTAGCATTTCTATAGTTTGACCGATCAAAAACCAAAGGATTGTTAGTTTCTGGGACTTGCTCTGCATAACAATACAGATCTTTCAGACTCTGGCATTTCATGAATGCTTCATCGTGTATGCTCGTGACACCATTGCCAATAATGACAGAGGTAAGGCTTGTGCACAAAGGAAACAGACCTTCTATGGTCGTCACATTGTTAGGTATGGCTATTGATATTAGGGCAGAGCAATCAAAAAAAGCAAAACTCCCTATGCTACTGATACTATTGGGAAGGGTAATGGAGGTCAGGCTTTTGCAACCATTGAATGCACACATTCCGATTCTCTTCATACTATTGGGAATTGTGATGGAGACAATATTATGGCAATATTGAAATGCATACTCTGCAATACTGCATGTACCTTCCTTTATATCAATAGACGTATTTTCTGGCATGTTATATCTATCTTTATATGTATATAAATGATTTCCCAAATACACGACTCCATTTGGTTGACTGGTATACCACGCTGTGTCGTCAAACGCTTTTAATCCGATGCTCGCTCCATCGGGGATAGTGATTGAGGAGAGTTTTTCACATTCTGCAAACGCACTTTCTCTAATCTCCGTTACACTATTTGAAATATCAATTGAAGTCAAACCTTTACACTTAAAGAATGCCTCTTTTTCAATAATTGTCAAACTTGTGGACAAATTGATAGAAGATAGATTCTCGCATAAGAAAAACACTCCCTCTCCCATGCTCGTCACACTGTTTGGAATTGTGATGGAAGTTAGGGCTGAACATGCACGGAATGCAAAGTCTCCAATACTTGTTACACTGTTTGGGATAGAAATAGATGTCAATTGTTCGTTCATAAAGAATGCATAGTTTCCGATGCTTTTTATACTTTCTCCAATAATGTATTCCTCTACTTGATAGCCAAAATAATAGTTTAATGAAGTAAGTTGGTAGTCTTTTGAAACTATCGCACTGCTATTAATATCAACCTTTTTTAGATTGCAAAAACCGAATGTCTCATGATAGATTGTTTCCACGTTTTTACCGATAGTAATAGAGGTTAGGCTAGTGCAATAATAGAATGCCATATCTCCAATGCTCGTCACACCGTCTGGAACTGTTACAGAAGTTAGGGCAGTGCAACCAGAAAATGCTTTTTTTCCAATGGTCGTGACGCTGTTGGGGATGGTTATGGATGTCAAGTCGCTGCATCCGGCGAATGCACTTGCTGCTATGCTAGTCACTTTATAATTGATTCCTTCTACAGTTACCGATGACGGTATGACGAAATCTCCGCTATATTTCTTTGAAATGTATTTTACTACTTCTGCTGTTTTAGTATCGGAATTTAGGTTGTAATAGATGCCATCAATGAGATTGACTGCACTAACTGCCAAAGGCAGCAACATCAGTGTAAGTAATAAAAGTAATTTCTTCATAATTTTGTCTTTTTTGTTATTATTCTTAACTGTTGAGTATCTGTTCCAGAGTAACGTCGGGATTGGTCTCTCCGAACACGTCTTTCTTCAGTTTGAGTTTGCGATGCTGGACGGCCGAGACGGTGATGCAGTAGATGTTGCCGATGGTGCGGTTGCTGATGCCGAGTCGGGTGAGCAGACACAGGCGGATGTCGTCTTCCTGCATATTGGGGTACTGCTCACGGATGTTGGCAAAGCGATTGTTGTCGATGGCGTTGAGCGTGCGTTCTACCTCGTTCCATTCGTGAGGACTGAGATAGATGAGCGAATCGCCGCTCTGGTTGAGTTTCTTCACTGCTTCTGTTCGTTCGAGGATGAAGTCTTGCAGGAATGCTACCACTTCGCTTGTCTGATGCAGTTGGGCCCTCTGATGCTCTGCCTCCTGCTGGAGTTGACGTTTCTCCTGACGTTGTGCCTGTATTCTGTACCTAACCACCAATACAATTGCCAAGATAACAATGAGTGATGCAATAATGGTAATAAGTAGTGTACGTGCGTACATCTTAGAACGGTATTCGAGTTGTTGATTCTCCATTTCCTGACGCAACGACTCCTGATAGTACTGATCTTTCTGTTCGAGTGCCTTGTAATAAAAGTCCTCCACTTGTTCGAAAGCATCATCAATATCGTCCTCCACCTGTTTGGCTCCCATCCGTCGAAGCGCTATCTTGGCGAGGTTACTCTGCACGATATATGCCAGATGGACATCATCGCCAGGCTCAATCTGACGATAGACGGTTTCTGCAGAGTCAAGCATATCAAGGTCAAGATAACTGCGAGCCAATACCTGTAAGGTGCCAGGTTTCAGGTCGGCTGTTGCCACAGATTCTGCCTGATGCGCATAGTCGAGTGCCTCGTGGTATTCTTCCTTTGCCCAGGCGATATTTGCAAGACTCGTAAGCGTCTGACACATGAGGTCGGTCATCTGACTTTTCTTGGCTATGTCGTATGCACGATGGACGAAATCGAGTGCTTCGTCAAAGGGGCCCTCTGTGGTGTATGCCACTTGAGAGGCATAAGTGCCTGCATAGTCGAGCAGAATGACACGATTACGCTCATCATCAGGATGCTGTTCATAGATGGTCAGGGCTTTCTTCATCAGTCGCAAGGCCTCCTCTGGATTGCTCTGCGACAAGGCTCCAGCCAGTCGCTGGTATGCGATGTAATTGGTGTGCCAATCCTCAGAGCCTTCCGACAGTTGGATCGTCTTACGCAACAAAGTCTCACCCAGACGGATGCTATCGTTGGCCAAGGCGGTCTCCGCTTCCTCCAGACAACTTGCTGCTGTCTGAGCATCTGCCCCCTGCTTTGGTTGACTGCAAGCCATCAGCAGAACGCCTAAAATGAATACGTATAATGTTCGCGTATACATATTTGTTGTAATTCTGCTGCAAAGATACGATATTTTTCCATAAGTTGTATCGGTTGCCTATGGAAAATATGCAAAGCAGAAAATGTTGTAAATCAGTTTGTTAACTAAAAATGGCTGCCATGCCCTATGGAAAATTTTCAGCAAGAGAGCGGAAATATGCTGAAAAGCATAAAAAATGGCGGATGGCAGATGGCAAGTAAAAAAGCTTATTTGAGTGACGGTAACTTATAGTCCGTTCCTGTACGGATGTCGGCTGAGGAAGCACCGATCTCAAAATGGATACGGCCCATCTCGGGAATGAAGGCGTGAGCCTCTGGACTCCAATAGGTAAGGTCGGCCTTATCGACAGCCAGTACGACATCAAGGTTCTCGCCAGCGGGAATCGTCACACGTTCGAAGGCCTTCAGTTGGCGCTTCGGATGCTCCACCTGTGACTCGGGATAACTGACGTAAAGTTGCACAACCTCGTCGCCATCGCAACTACCGGCATTCTTCACTGGCACAGAGACATAGACCTTCTGCTTGTCCTGCTTCATGATCTTCGCCTCACCATACTCGAAACGGGTGTAACTGAGTCCGTAGCCGAAGGGATAGAGCGGCTGACCCTCGAAATACATATAGGTACGTCCGTTGCGGATGTCGTAATCCATCATGTGGGGCAGGTCGAGAATGTCGCGCACCCACGTCTGATTGGTGCGACCAGCGGGGTTCACCTTACCAAAGAGCACATCGGCGACACCGTGACCTTGTTCCTGCGAACAATGAGTGACATGCAGGATAGCGGGCAGGTTGGCGTTGCTCCAGTTGATGGCGTATGGAAAACTGCTGACGAGCACCAGCACGGTATTCGGATTGATGCTATAGAGGCGACGGATCTCGTCCTCGTCGGGCAATTGCAGCGAGTGGCGGTCGTTAGCCTCTCGACCATCGGAGGGCACAGGACAGACCTTCCACGTGCGGTCAGTGCCGTAAGGATGATTACCCGTGCAGACAAGTACCATATCGGCCTGCTTGGCGAGATCCTCAGCACGACCGAACTGATTGTCAGGTGCATACAGAATCTCGATACCCCGCTCACGACCAGCCTCCTGCATAGCCTTCAGGATGGTGTTCTCGTAAGGTGCCGTGCCGCTGTACCAGTCATACACAATTTTATCAGCATAAGGTCCCACGACGGCAATCTTCTTCACCTTATTACTAATAGGCAACGTCTGACCCTCGTTCTTCAGCAGTACGATGCTCTTGGCGGTTACCTCGCGTACGAACTGTTTGACATCTTCACGCTCGTAAGGCGGCATAGCGGTAGAGTCCTTGCCTATCTCAGTGTAAGGACACTTATCGTCGAGCAGGCCCAACTTCAGGGCCACGTAGATATTGCCCTTGATGACCTTATCGATATCCGCCTCCGTCACCATGCCCTTTTCGACAGCCTCCTTCATATAAGGCTGGTAGCGGTCAAGGAACTGGCTGGTACCTGCCTTCACCACACCGGCAGCGGCCGATGGCAGGTCTGGATAATAATGGTGGGCGTTGACAAGCATCGCATAAGCACCGCCGTCGGTACAGATGATGCCGTTGTTGCCCCACTCGTTGCGGGTAATCTCGTTCAGACAGGGATGCACAGCCATCGGAATGCCGTTCCAACTATTATATGAGGCCATGAAGGCACGGCTGCCACCCTCGGTGATACCTTTATAGAACGGATAGGAGTAGTACTCGCGGAACAGGCGCTCGTCAAAGTTGCTCGACGTAGAGTCGCGCCCGTCCTCGTTGCTGTTAGCCAGGAAATGCTTCATCAGCGCAGCGGTCTTCCAGTAGCGCACATCGTCACCCTGCAAACCCTTTACCATCGCCACAGCGAGTTGTCCCACGAGGTACGGATCCTCACCGTAACTCTCCTCTGTACGTCCCCAGCGCGGATCACGGGCGAGGTCGGCATTGGGTGCAAAGACGATAAGACCTTTTCTGCGGGCAATATTGCCCTGAGCATACCATCGCACCTCCTCGGCCTCAATCTGGCCGATACGCTGGATCAATGAGCGATCCCACGTACAACCCATACCATAGGCCTGTGGAAAAATCGTTGTCGGCAGGTCGTTAGGTACCTCCTTGCCATCAACGGTCTTCACACCATTGTTGCGCGACGGACCGCCAAGAGCGAGACCATGCAGTCCCTCGTAGCAACTGGTGATAGGTATGCCTAAGCGCGGCGAACCGAGCATCGGAGAAAGCCACTGCATCTTCTCGTCGAGCGTCAGATGCTGCAAGAAGAGTTCTACACGTTTGTCGTCCTTCAGTTTCGTGTTCTGAAAGTCGTAAGGTTGTGCACTGACCATCTTACCTATCAGACAGAGGACTATGGTCAAAAACAGTTGATGATACTTCATTGTTGGCTTCATATCTCAGTTCTTTTTTATGATGACATAGATGATGACCGGGGCACCCATGATGGGGGTGACGGCATTCAGGGGGATGACACCGTTCTCGCCCGGGAGAAAACAGATGAGGTTGCATATCAGCGCTACAACCGCTCCGCAGAGGATGGTGGCGGGCAAGAGCACGCGATGGTTGTCGGTGGTCAGCAACAGACGGGCGATATGCGGCACGGCCAGTCCGATGAAGGCTACGGGTCCGCAGAAAGCGGTAGTGATAGCGGTAAGGATGCCCGTCACAATAAGTAGCCAGTTGCGGGTGCGCAAGATGTTGATGCCCAGGTTCTCCGCGTAGCGGTCACCCAGCATCAGGGCGTTCAGCGGCTTGATGAGTAAGAGCGCCCCGACAAGCCCAGTAATGGTGATGGTGGCGAAGACAGGCATGGTCTTCATCGACACACCGCCGAAGGAGCCCATACCCCATACCATATATGATTTCACGCCCTCATCGGTGGCGAAGAAATTCAGCAACGAGATGGCTGAGTTGGCGATATAGCCTATCATGATACCGATAATGAGCAACATGACATTGTTGCGTACAACGCTGGAAAAGAAGAAGATGACCGCCATCACCGCCATGGCCCCGATAAACGCCGCCACGAGGATTGCCACGAAGCCCGAGATACTGACGGAACCGGCAGAGATACTCCCCCCGAGAAGCAACATCACGAGGGCCACGCCGAGACCTGCACCGCTGTTAATACCGAAGATGCTCGGACCTGCCAACGGATTGCGGAAGGCCGTCTGCAACATCAGTCCGCTGACGGCCAATGCACCGCCGCAGAGCATGGCGGTGATAGCCTGCGGGAGCCTCGACTCGAGGATGATGAACCGCCAGGAGGCTTTCTGCGCCTCATCGCCCATCAGGATGGCAAGTACATCGGATGCAGGAATCCGAATGGAACCCATCAGGAGATTCAGTACGAAGAGAGCGACCATCAGCGCACCCAATCCGATACAATATAACGTACCTTTATTCATTTCTGCGTGACAAAATTACTAAATCTTGCAACAAAAAGCGAAATAATTACCGAAAAAGTTTCAAATGCACCATTTATTTTGTATTTTTGTAGCGGAAAATTATAGTGGAACTTATGACAATAAAACGAATCCATGCTGTCGTGGTAGGATTGCTACTCCTGACAGCCTCCCCCGCAACGGCCACCAAACTCATCGGGCTCAAAGTGATTGACAAGGATTACCTCATGGTGCACTTCCGTGACGGTGAAGTTCATTACAGGGACAGCGGCACTGGGACCAGCGCCTACCTCGGCCACTCCTTCGCCGAGGGCGACGACACGCTCCTCGTATTTGGCGAACGCCTGAAGGTGGGCGAGGCTCAGAAAGCCAATCTCTGGCGGATCAGTTCCGACGACAAGTCGTTTACGGCTACACAGCCGCTGAACGTCTGGCGCAAGTCGAAGCCGATGAACACCGACAATACGCTGAAGAGTGAACTCGACCACTGGCTCTTCCTGCAGATGCCGCAGCCGATGAAGCAGGGACGCACCTATACGGTCACCATCCCCAAGGGTATCGGCTCCGACAAGGAGACGGCCACCGTCTGCTTCGACATCTGGAATGCGCAGTCGGAAGCCATCCACGTCAATATCATGGGCTATTCACCCGCCGAGGCCCTGCACGCCGCAGATCTCTACCAGTGGCTGGGCGACGGCGGACAGCGCGACTACAAGTCGTGGGAGGGCCGGAAGGTCTGGCTCTATCAGGTCAACACGAAGAAGAAGCAGAGCGTGGGTACGGTGAAGTTCTGGAAACAGGCCGCCGCTGCCGAGAAAGAGGCAGGCGGCAAGAACCTCGTGGGCACCGATGTGTGGAACATCGACTTCAAGGGCACCACACCCAGCTGCTACCGTCTGGTGGTAGAGGATGTGGGCTGCAGTATGGACTTCGAGATCGGTAGTGAGGTATATTACGAGCCTTACCGCTACTCCGTCAGGGGCTACTACTACATGCGTCTGGGCGAGCCCATCGACCCCAAGCATGTATGGCCCGTACCCCGTCAACCGCAGTTTATTCCCGAGACAGACCCCAAGGGGTTCACTGTCTATAAAACCGACTTCCATCCCTGGAGTCCGGGTTGGCGCGAACTGCGCACGGATGTCTGGGACGAGCCTCACTTCAAGCCCCTGAAGGCTTCCATCTTCTGGCAGCACCGTCTGCCGGGCAATCCTGTGAACACAGAGGTGAAGGGCGGTCACTCTGATGCCTTCGACTGGGACCGTCATCTGGCCCATGTCAGTAATATCTACGACATGCTCCTGCCATATATCCTCACGAACGGCCGTCTGATGGAGGATGCTCTGGGTATCCGAGAAAGCGGCAACGGCATTCCCGACCTCATCGACGAGGCCCGCAACGAGGTGGACTTCTTCCTCAGCATCCGCGACGGCGAGGCTTATTCACAGGGTGTCACCAACCCCTGCGCCGACTGGAGCGTGATGTTCCAGGCAGGCTGTACCACAATGGCGGCCTGGGCCAATGCTGCCAACTGTGCCGTGCTGGGTGAGGCATTCCGTCTGCAGAAGAATGACTCCCTGCGACAGTACTATACCGACGAGGCCATCAAGGCCTTCCGCTTTGCTAGTCGACAGGAGAACCAGCAACTCGACGATATGCAGGACATCGGCAGCATGCAGATGCGGGGGCGCGACTTCCGTCAGTTGGCTGCCGCCTTCCTCTATAACCTCACCGGCGACGAGCAGTGGGAGAAGATCATGGCAGAGGACAGCATGATCAAAGACGGTCAGTCGTTGCTCTTCAACAAGGGCAGACAGGGTTTCTTCGGTGTCGGTGTCACCAACCAATTTGATGCCAGAGCCATTCCCTTCTGTCAACTCTGGGCCGCTGCCGCCTACATCACCTGTCCCCATCCGCGCCACTATGCCGACCTCTACCAGAACCTGAAGGCCAGCATCAATGCACAGGCAGAGGCATATAATATCAGCCATGTCGCCGAGCGACCTTCACGTCGCGCAGCCAACGACAGCCGTTGGCAGACCTCGCAGAACCTGCAACTGGTGATGCTGGCCCATTACATCGCCGACAAGTCGCGTAAGAAGCAGTTGGAACAAATCATGTACACCGAGGCAGGCTGGGCTCTGGGGCGCAATCCTGGTAATATCGTAGAGATGACAGGCTTGGGAGAGCGCCATATCACCGATGTCTATACGACGGGCCGCAACGACGGAGAGCCTGGCACTCATCCCGGACAGACTCCCTTCAACGGCACTGAGACTTGGTCGCCAAATAATGGCGGTGATGCCCGTATCCTGTTAGATCGTTGCTATCCCGCTTGGAGTGGATGGCCGCGTCAGGAGTCGTATTTCAACCAACGGTATATGTGGGTCAACGGTGAGTTCACCCCGCGTGAGACCATGCGTGGCAAGATGGCCCTGCTCGCCTATCTCTATGCCATCAGATAAAAGTAAAAAGGTAAAAAAGTAATAATAGAAGATTATGACAAACAATGTTTTTAGAACAAAGGTAATGGGATTGGCAAAAGGTATTTTACCTTTTTACCTTCTTACCCTTTTACCTTTAACGACTTCGGCCCAAAAACCCGCCATCCCCCGTGATGCGAAGTTGGAGGCGAAGATTGAGAAGACACTCGCCAAGATGACCCTCGACGAGAAGGTTGGCCAGATGCTCGAACTGAATCTCGACATCATAGGCAAGATGACCGTTGAGAATGCCAAGGTGGATCGTGAGAAGGTCCGTTCCGTGTTGCAGCAATATGGCCGGTCGGCACAGGAAATAGATGCCACACTGAAGAAGACTGACCAGCAGATCATCGACCAGTTAGGCTCTTTTCCTGTGGATATCTATCAGGGAGAGACCAAGCGCATCTGGAAACTCAACGAGGTGATGCTCGACACGCTCATCTCCAAGTGGAAGGTAGGTTCTATCCTGAATGCCCCAGGCACCCGTGCGCCCAGTGTGGATCAGTGGCAACAGTGGATTCGCGTGATTCAGGAGAAGTCGATGAAACATCTTGGTATTCCTGATATCTATGGTCTTGACCATAACCACGGTGTCACCTACACGCAAGGTGGTACACTCTTCCCACAACCCATCAATATCGGAGCCACCTTTAATACAGAAATGGCCCGCATAGGTGCGGAGATTACGGCCTATGAAAGTCGGGCAGCCAACTGCCCATGGGTATACAACCCTGTGGTTGACCTCAGTCGTGACCCCCGTTGGCCCCGTGTCTATGAGAGTTTCGGTGAGGATGCCATTGTCAATGCCCGTATGGTAGAGGCAGAGATCAAGGGTTATCAGGGGGATGACCCCAACCACATCGACCAGTATCATGTAGGCACCAGCACCAAGCACTATTTTGCATACGGTGCTCCGTGGACGGGTAAGGACCGTACACCATCCTACCTCTCGCCGCTGATGCTACGTGAGAAATACTTCGAGCCCTTCAAGGCTGCTGCCCTTGCTGGTACGCTGACCATGATGGTCAACTCCGGCTCCATCAACGGTGTGCCCGTTCATGCCAGTTATGAATACCTGACGAAGTGGTTGAAGGAAGACTTGCAGTGGGACGGTATGCTCGTCACCGACTGGGCCGACATCAATAATCTCTTCTCTCGCGAGAAGGTGGCGAAGGATAAGAAAGACGCCATCCGCATCGCCATCAATGCCGGTATCGATATGTCGATGGATCCTTATAGTGTTGAGTTCTGCATCCTGTTGAAGGAACTTGTCAACGAGGGTAAGGTCTCTATGGCCCGTATCGATGATGCCGTACGCCGAATCCTCCGTGTGAAATACCGTTTAGGACTCTTTGAACAGCCGAACACAGGTGGCAAGGGCTATGAGAAGTTCGGTTCCGACGAACATGCTGCCGCTGCCCTCCAAGCCGCCGAGGAATCGGAGGTACTGCTGAAGAACGACGGTATTCTGCCATTGGCTAAAGGTAAGAGAATCCTTCTCACTGGACCTAACGCCAACCAGATGCGTTGTCTGCACGGTGGTTGGAGTTACACCTGGCAGGGTTCGAGGGCAGAAGATCTCTCAGAGAAATACAACACCATCTACGAGGCACTCTGCAATAAATATGGTAAGGAGAACATCATCCTGGAACAGGGTGTGACCTATAATGAGAATGGTGCCTACTATGACGAGAACAAGCCTGAGATTGACAAGGCCGTCGCCGCTGCGGCTCAGGCAGATGTCATCATCGCCTGCATCGGTGAGAACTCGTATACCGAGACCCCCGGCAACCTCACAGACCTCTGGCTCTCCAACAACCAGCGTGACCTCGTGAAGGAACTGGCCAAGACAGGTAAGCCCATCATCCTCGTGCTGAATGAGGGTCGTCCACGTCTCATCACAGACATCGAACCGTTGGCTAAGGCTGTCGTGGATATCCTCATCCCAGGCAACTACGGTGGTGATGCCCTCGCCAACCTCCTCGCTGGCGATGCAAACTTCTCCGGAAAGATGCCCTACACCTATCCCCGTGAGATCAATTCGTTGAACACCTATGATTATAAGGTAAGCGAAGAAGTGGGCACGATGGCTGGTGCCTATAACTACGACGCGAAGGTGTCGTTGCTGTGGCCCTTCGGCTACGGTCTCAGTTATACCACCTTCGAATACAGCGACCTGAAGGTCGATAAGGCTGCCTTCACCGCTGACGATATCCTCACCGTCACCGTCAATGTGAAGAATACGGGTAACCGGGCAGGTAAGGAAGCCGTGCTGCTCTACAGCAGCGACCTCATCGCCAGCATCGTGCCAGACAACAAACGTCTGTGTGACTTCACGAAGATATCATTGGAACCAGGGGAAATGAAGACCGTCACCTTCCGTCTGCCTGCCAAGAACCTCGCCTTCGTAGGGGCTGATGGCCGTTGGACGCTCGAAGAGGGCGACTTCGTCCTGAAGGTTGGCAACCAGGCAGTTCCCACCGCCTGTAGCCAGACCAAGATCTGGGACACCCCGAACATCTGAAACCACAGATGATTATATTATGATTTAGGCAATAGGCTGTGGCCTAAGTTATTGGTGTGGCAGGCGGCAATGACTTGTCCGATGACCTCGTCCATCTTGGGGACGGAGGCCACATAGTAAGTGGGGTAGTCAGGACAGAGCACCACTAAGTTCATCGCCTTGACACGAATGCCGTAGTTCTTCTCAAGCATATAGCGGTAGAGGTTCTGCTGCATACAATAATGATAATAAGGTGTATCGGGCAGACTGATACCGTTGAAGCCGCGCTTGCCAGCAAACCCTTCGACAATGGGAGCCCCTTGGGTGTTCACGACCTTACCACTGCGCTTCCAGTCGTAGATGGTAAACTCACCGTCGGCCTCCTTACAGATCATATCGATGGTACCAGCGATGTTCAGTTCTGTGTCGAAGACAGGCCACTCCTGACGGTAGGGAGCAATCCGGTAATCCTCAATAAAACGAAGGAAATGTTGTCTTTCCCGTTCTACGTTAATATGTTCGACGGTTCCCGCATACTCAAAGGCGCAGTCGGTCCCAAATGTCCCATCACGAAAATAATTCTCTGTCTGTTCATGTACGAACGTACCCACCTCGCAGGCCATCTTACTGTTCCTGTCCCATTTGGTCAATGTTTCCTCGATGGGGATGCCATAGCGCTCCCATTGTCGTCGGGCGGCTGCCTCTGCATCGAAGCGTTCAAAGAAATAGGCTATCAGTGAACTGACGGATAAGAGTCGCTGTTGCCCTTTGTACGTATAGATGTGTCCCTCAGGCTCAAAGTCGATGTATTGATCCTGCTCATACAACCCTGCATCGGTGAAGGACTGCATTTTCTCTTTTGTTGTCATCATTTTTCTGTTTTGGCTGCAAAATTATAAAAAAAGCCACAGATTTCACAGATTCTCACAGATTATTTTTATCTTTGCAGACAAAAGGCAAAAACCAAACAATATGAAGGAACATTATCTCGCGGACAAAGACCGCTACACAAATGGAATGGAATATGAGCGCTGCGGACGTTCAGGTATATTACTGCCTAAGGTCAGTCTCGGCTTCTGGCATAATTTCGGAAGTGTAGACCCCTACGAACGGAGTCGGGAGATTACCCACTTCGCCTTCGACCACGGTATCACCCACTTCGACTTGGCCAATAATTACGGCCCTGTCTATGGCTCTGCCGAGGAAACGATGGGACGCTTGATGGACGAGGATTTCCGTCCCTACCGCGATGAACTCTTCATCTCAACAAAAGCGGGCTATGACATGTGGCCTGGTCCCTACGGTGACTGGGGCAGTCGTAAGTACCTGATGACCTCACTCGATCAGAGTCTGAAGCGGATGAAAATAGACTATGTGGACCTCTTCTACAGTCACCGTTACGACCCCAACACACCGTTGGAAGAAACGTTGCAGGCGTTGGTGGACATCGTCCGTCAGGGCAAAGCCTTATATGTCGGCATCTCCAACTGGCCCCTTGAACCGCTGCGGTTCGGCTATGACTATCTGAAAGCCCACGATGTACCCCTGCTGATCTATCAGGGACGCCTCAATATGCTTGACCGCCAACCACAGGACGAGGGTATTCTCGACTTCTGTGCTGAGAAGGGTGTGGGATTCATTGCCTTCTCTCCTCTGGCACAGGGCTTACTGACAGACCGCTATCTGAACGGCATTCCGACAGACAGTAGGATGGCTAAAGAAAAGTTCCTGAGGAAAGAAATGCTGACACCATCACTTCTGGAGAAACTATGCGGATATAACGAGATGGCCGAGAGCCGAGGAGAGACCCTCGCCGAGATGGCGCTCGCCTGGATCCTCCACCAGAAAGGAGTCACTTCCGTACTTGTAGGCGCCAGTAGCGTCGCACAACTGGAGAAGAATCTCCGTTGTGTCAGCGCCGCCCCCTTCGACGAAGAGCTGTAAGCACATTTCAAAATGTCCATATTAACGCGCAAATATCCATTTACATCGGACAGTCACTGGCTCAGAGACTGTCTCCTGTATAGTGTCATTGTTTTCCTGATTATGTACTTGTTGCAACCGTTTGGGTTCAACACGTATCAAGGTAACAAGTTGCTGGTATCGCTGCTGTTCGGAGCCGTCACCTTTGGTGGCTGTGTGGTATTCGGACTGGCAGCGCGCCCTTTTCATCAGCGTATTTCACCTTGGCGGGTATGGCACGAAGCCCTGTCGTTACTGATCCAAATACTATTTATTGCCATCTGTAACTTCTTCGTCTTCTCTTTTGTATACCATTATCCGATTATACTCGACAACTTCCTGATGTTCCTTTACTGGACGCTGATTGTCAGCGTGTTTGTCGCCGTCTGCTCGGTTGGCCTTAACTACTATCGATATCTTCGTAACCAACTTGAGGCGTTGCTCGATAAGACCACCGACCAGCAAACCGATATCACTATTACCATCCGCGATACGACTGTAAGAGGCTATGACCTTCAGTTGCCCATCAACGATCTTCTTTTTATCGAGGCTCAGAAGAACAATGTGGCCGTCAGTTACGTGAAGGATGGAAAGGTGGCCACCACTGAACTGCATACCACCTTAGCCGCTGTGCTCGACGACCTGAAGGACTATCAGAATATCTTCCAATGCCACCGCTCGTTTGTAGTAAACCTGAACAATATCACCTCAGCCCAGGGCAATTCAAATGGCTACCAACTGAAGCTCGGCCAGAGCCCTACAATGGTACCGGTTTCACGCACCTACGTGCCCAAACTGCGTTCGTTTTTAGGTTAGTCATTCGTCCTTTTTAATAGTCATTCGTCTGTCGGGTTAGTTTTCTGTCAGCCTTTTTAGTCGTCTGTCCGGCATATTTGGCGGATTCAGCAATTCATGATACCTTTGTAGCGTCAAACATTAAATTATAATCATGATGAAGAAAATAATTAAGGTGGCGCTGCTGAGCGTATTAGGACTGTTAGTCGTTTTTGGTGTGTTCATGTGGATGGAGTTCGGTCCATTGGTAAAGGGAGCCCTTTCGGCTGAAAAGATGGACGACGGACTCTACTATATGGAGTATCGGGGTGATGACGGCTTTGACAAACTAATAGCCCAAGGCGGTTTTGAAAGTGCCGACCAGATGGTCAGTTATATTAAAGAATTCCTGTCGAAAGGCCATTACAAGCCAGAAGTGCACACCCAGAAGACCGACTTCGGATGCTCTGCGCTGACGGTAAAGACACCTGAAGGCGGTGTACTGATGGGACGGAATTTCGATTTCCCGTCGGCCTTAGGCGTCGTGCTGCATACGATTCCCGATCGTGGCTACGAGACCATCACCACCTTCAATGTCAATTTCTTCGGATTTGGCGAGGATTACAAACCTGAGGGATTCACCAAGCAATATCAGGCGCTTGCGGCACTGTTTCTTGCACTCGACGGCATCAACGAGAAAGGTCTCGCCATTGCCGACCTGATGGCTGGTGACACGATTCAGACGCACCAGCGCACCAGCAAACCCGACCTGACGACAACGGCAGCCATCAGTTACCTCTTAAAGAATGCGGCTAATGTGGATGAGGCGCTCGATTTGCTTCGTGGCATAGACATGCATTCCGACATCGGTTCTGCCCATCACTATGCGATGGCTGATGCAACGGGCAAACATGTGGTCGTAGAATATGTCGATAACGAGATGGTGGTTGTGGAGTCGCCTGCTGTCGCCAACCACTATCTGTGTGAAGCCAAACTCAATGTGGGCCATATTGAGGGCGATGATCGTTATGCTCAACTTTGCGAGCGCTATGAACAGGCTGGAGGTGTGATGAACGAAACGCAACTGACCGAAGCCATCGAGGCTGTATCACAACCAGAAAGAAAAGGCTTCTTAGGCACGGCTTGGACGATGGTCATGGACCTGAAGCACCCGTCTGTCACCTATTACTCGCGCCGCCACTTCGACAAGCCATTGCACTTTGAATTGAAGAAATAAAACAAATTCAAAGGCGCGGCTCGTTGTTGAGTCGCGCCTTTGTGTGATTCGAAAAGCGATCAGTCGAAGTCCCAGCCCTCTACGTAGTGGTCGAACTTGATGCCTTCCGTGCTGCCGTATTGGGCGATGATTTTCATGATTTCGTCCTGCTGCTCTGGCGAAAGCTGGTTCTCGCCGTGATGATAGCGGTAATACGGCCCGTTGCCGCCACTGAAGAATGAGCGCACACAATAGCGGGCCTCGGGCTTATCCCGCTGTGGGACATTGTCATAGAGATGGGTAAAGCCCCAAGCCTTCTGCACCAGTCGCTTCTCGCGGAAACACTTGCACGTTCCGCCCTGCCAGGCCGTCGGAAAGACAGCATGTCCAGAATATCGATCTTCAGGCATCAGCAACCTGGCCTGATAATGCATACAACAATCCTTCTTTGTGCATTCACCATTGAAGCACAATGCATATCCCATTGGAATATCTTTACGATTCAATACTTTTTCTTCCATATCTGTTTTTTTTAAAACTGTCTCGAAAAAACTTTCATATCTCCCTAAATCTCCGGAAACGACTTTGTACAAAGGGGCTTGAGCACGGGAGGGATGTTTCCAATCCCTCCCATCTCTCTCCCGTCATCCCTCCCGTCCGACTTATGCAGCCCTGAGTGGAACCACTTTGTAATAGGCCACGTGAGAGTGCTCCTTGTGTTCGAATCCCAGAGCAGAGATTGCCCTACCAAGCCTGACCCTGTTACCAATCGTATTCTGCAGCGTTGGATACTCCTTCTGCATCATGCCGATCATCTGGTCGCAGTTCATCGTTTTCACCACTTCACCTTCGTTCGGCTGACGGAAACAGGCGATGAACATCTCACCAATGTCCTTCTTCTCCATGAAGTCCTGATTCAACTGCTGGATACGGGCCACCTCATCATTGTTGAACCAGTAGGGCGCCTTCTGCTCCTGCAGTTCATATATGACCTGCGCATAAAGCTGACCATAGTCGATCTCGCCAGAATTGTCGATCATCTGCCCGTCTGGAATCAGGATGCAGATGTAGCGACGCGAGCCTGTGACATCCTTCAGCGGATGACGATTGTTGGTGGTAGCCACAAACGACGCGAATCGAGGACGGTCTTCCTGAGTCTTGCCAAAGATCGGGCGACCATTCACCTTGCTCACAGACAAGGTCTGCTTCAGCGACGACTGCTGGGAGGGGCGGATGGCCTCCAACTCGTCGAGGTTCACGAAGAGGTTGTTTGTCAGCGCCATCTCCTTGTCGAACTTGTTGGCCAGGTTCAGGTGGTCCAGATAGTACTCACGCAGGTTCAAGGGCAGCAGTCGTCGCACGAAGGTGGTCTTTCCACAGCCCTGATTGCCGATGAACGTTGGGACACATTCGTTACCATGCAGCATGTCCATCTGTAGCCAGTGAGCCACAGACGAGCGCAGCCAGATCGTGAGATAGTTCAGCTGTTCGGAGGTAATGCCAGGCAGACGTCCGAAAACCTTGGCAATATGGTTCTGGCCGTCCCATTCAGGCAGGCTCTTGAGAAAGGCCTGCACAGGATTGTGTTCAGGCACCTCCTCTGAGGTCACATACTCCGTAATCTCCGTCTTGGGGCTTCCCTTTTCGAGCACTTCCTCGCGCTTGGCACGAATCACGATGCTGTTGAGGGCCGCCTGCGTCAGAGGACGGTAATCCAATTCAGCCTCTTTTTCTGAGGCGATCGAGAGACTGCCGAATGCTTCGACAGTATTGCCTTCGGCCTTGTTGTCAGCCTTTGGCAGAACCGCAAACTCAACCTTTCCATTCAGGATATTCCTACGGAAACGATAGTTCGCCATGAGGAACTGCTCGATCACAAGCGTTCCTTCCAGAGAGGCTCCTGGAGTCTCTGCTGGCACCAATGCACAATTCGTCATAT
>JAFZUS010000209.1 GCA_017618275.1 Prevotella sp. | reverse complement strand
TGTGACGAGAAATATCTTGCAGAAGATGGCAAACCAGATGTAGAGAAGATGGAACTCATCACCTTCGACCCTGTTCACCACACCTACATCCAATTGGGTAAGACAGTTGGCAATGCGTTCTCAGACGGGAAACAATTGAAATAGGGCATGTTAGAGCATATTGCAGATTTTACCGCCTGGCCTATCCTGACTGGCATTCTTGTTGGTTATGTTGCCAATCGCATCATGAGCGGTGAGGGCAAAGGATGCTGCATGAATCTTATCATTGGCATCATTGGTAGTTATGCCGGTACTTTCATCAGCCATCTGCTGAACATAGAACTGCTTGGTAAAGGCTATCTCACCAACTTCGTCTTCTGCGTTGTCGGTGCAGTTACTGTGTTGTGGCTTTGGAAGAAACTGTTTTAATTGAGTATGGACAATCAGATGGATCCGATGGGTAATAATATGAAGGGTATGCAATTTAAAAAAGGATTGGGTTGGAAAGCCTGTTATGATGAAGAACGTAACCTCTACACGGCAAAGACATCGTGGAGAGGCGATTATGATCTTTATGAGATAAATGCGGAAATATGGGATCAGCTCGGTGAGCCTGACGTGGATGCTGACGAACTGATTCATTCTGGTCGCCACCTCTATTCCAGCGAAGACAGTCCCATCGGGCCACCAACGGATATGGTAATTGATGAGAACTACGCCGAGTTATGCTCTTGGGCAGATATCCAGACAAGTGGCAATGTCATGCCTAAAGAATTAGCCGACATTGCTGTGGACCTTTGGGAGAATGAAGAAACCCGTGAACAAAGAAAGAAGCAGAACAAACAATAGATGAGTTTCATAAAATACATAGCAGACGAGAACCACTACAAGGAAGTTCTTTCTTTAGTAAGTAAAGCCAAGCAGACAGTATGGATTGGAACGGCAGACATCAAGGATTTGTATGTAGATGACAAGCCATTCCTTGCACTGATTGCTTCTTTGCTGAAGAAAGGCGTGGAGGTAAGGCTGATTCATGCCAAAGAACCAGGAAATGCATGGCGGGAGGATCACGAGAAGCATCCCATCCTCTATGACGGTATGGAGCGTGTGCTATGTCCGAGAGTCCATTTCAAGCTTATCATCATCGATAGTACCATTGCCTACGTCGGCTCAGCGAACCTTACAGGTGCCGGCATGGGTATGAAGTCCCCAAAGAAGCGGAATTTCGAGGCTGGCATCCTGACTGATGACCCAGAAATGCTTGAAGCTGCTATCGAGCAGTTCGATAATGTGTGGATCGGCAAGTTCTGTAAGGACTGTGGCCGACGTGAATATTGTGCAGACCCGATAAAATAAGTAATAATGAAGATAATAGACGAACAACTGATTAGTGGTGTGGTGGAGCAGGCGAAGAAGTCACCTCGTCTGCGTATGAACTACAACTTCCACGAGAGCCTTCTGGACAAGTGCCACCGTTTCCTCAATGCTTTGGAACCTGGTACATTTATCCCTGTGCATCACCATCCTGACAAGGACGAGACCTTTGTGATACTAAAGGGCAAAGTCAGAGTGACGACCTATAAGGATAGTGGAAAGATACTCGCATCCTGCGTCATCAGTCAGGAGAGCGGAACATACGGTGTTGACATCCCCAAGAACGTCTGGCATGGATTGGCCTGCCTTACACCCGCCGTCTTGCTCGAGTGCAAAGCAGGTCCCTTTATTGAACATGAGGTGGACGGGATCTTGGAGATAAAAAAAGGAAAGGACATCTTTCTTGCTGGCGGCTGTTTCTGGGGGACAGAGCATTACTTCAAACAGATTGAGGGTGTGGTGGAAACGGAAGTGGGTTTTGCCAACGGTCATACTGCGGATCCATCTTACAAGGAGGTCTATACCGACACGACGGGTTATGCAGAGACGGTGCATGTGAAGTACAATCCTGATGTGGTCAGCCTTGAATTCCTTCTGCAGATGTTCTTCAAGGCCATCGACCCTACAAGTCTCAACAAGCAAGGGCATGATGAAGGAACCCGCTACCGCACGGGCATCTATTATACCAGTGACGAGGATTTGCCTGTCATCGAAAAGGTGTTTGCCGAGGAGCAGAAGAAGTATCAGCAGCCTCTGGCCGTAGAAAAGCTGCCGTTGCAGAACTTCTATTCAGCCGAGGAGTATCATCAGGACTATCTTGATAAGAATCCTACTGGCTACTGTCATCTGCCAGAGTCATTATTCGAGTTTGCAAGGAAAGCAAAAGATAAGAAACATGAAAGAGATTAACTATAAGGAAATGGAATTTAATCCGTTCAACCTCATTGGTGGTGAATGGATGCTAGTGATTGCTGGTAACGAGCAGTCGGGTTGTAATACGATGACAGCCTCTTGGGGACACCTCGGATGCCTGTGGGGACACAATGACCCGACGGCGGTGATTTACCTGCGCCCTTCGAGATATACCAAGAAGTTCGTGGACGAAGAGCCGTATTTCACGCTCTGCGTCATGGATAAGTCGTTTAAGAAGCAGATGGCCTATCTGGGCAGCGTATCTGGACGCGACGAGGATAAGATAGCCAAGACAGGTCTTACTCCCATCTATGCTGATAATTCCGTTTATTTTCAGGAAGCCAAGTTGGTACTGGTCTGCAAGAAGCTATATGCCTCAGAGTTACAGGAAAGTGGCTTCCTCTATCAGGACACCATCGACGAAAGCTATCCACTTCGTGATTTCCATACCATGTACGTCGGAAAGATCGAGAAGGTGCTTGTACGTGATGACGAATACTTGAAGAGTGAATAGGATAATCAGAGAAGCAAAGCCGACTGACATGGCCGCTATTATGCAGGTCATGGATGCTGCAAAGAAGATTATGCGGCAGTCTGGCAACATGCACCAATGGGGAGAGGGCTATCCGTCGGAGGCTGTCATCATGTCTGACATTGAGAAAGACGGTGGCTTTGTCATAGAAGATGGTGGGAATGTTGTCGGCTATTTCGCTTTTCTACCCTCTCCTGAGCCTACTTATCAGAAGATCCATGATGGCAATTGGTTGGATGACGGGAAGCCCTATCATGTCATCCATCGTATAGCCAGTCTGCCTGACGCACATGGTATCTTCAGCAGCATCATGAACTTTTGCTTTGCCCGTGAATCCAACATCCGCATCGATACTCACCGAGACAACACTATCATGCAGCACAATATCGAGAAGCATGGTTTCGCCTATTGCGGCATTATCTATCTAGCTTCAGGTGACGAGAGGCTTGCATATCAGAAACTCAGACAAACTTTGTGAAATGCTTGAAAAATGACGCTGACCTATATCTTCCATAGTGGTTTCGTGCTGGAAACGGGAAAGTCCATCCTGATATTCGACTATTGGCTGGACTTGAATGGAGTCGTGCCACCATTCCTGAAGAAGGATAAGCCCGTCTATGTCTTTTCCAGCCACTTCCATGAAGACCACTTCAATAGTGACATCTTCGAGTGGAGGAAGCAGCGTGACGACATTACATACATCCTCTCTAAGGACATCTATAAGCATCGGAGAGCCAACAAGGAGGATGCTAACGTATGGCTAGCCAAGGGCGGCACATGGTCTGACGGGACTATCTCTGTTTGGGCATTAGGCAGCACGGATAGCGGTGTGTCATGGATTGTAGAGATCGAGAACAAACGAATCTTCCATGCCGGTGACTTGAACAACTGGTATGCGAGATTCCTGCCTGAAGCCGTGCCAGGTAAAACCATCTATAGCGAAGAGTTTGATGAAGAAATAGACCCCATAGCCCATGAGAAGCAGTACTTAGGCGAGCTGAAGGACATCCGGAAGATAGCAGATAGCTTCGACGTGGTGATGTTCCCCATAGACGGGCGCATCGGCAACGGCTATACCCTCGGAGGCCGTCAGTTCATAGAGCGATTCAAGGTCGGTCTTTTTGTTCCCATGCACTTCGTAGCCAGTGGCTTCGAGTCCTCATGGCGAATTAAGGAATTCACGGATGAAAAAAATATTCCTTTCTGGGAAATCACCAGAGAGGGCGAATCAATAGAGATATGAACGTAGAAGAGTTTCGTGAATACTGCCTGTCGTTGCCCGATGTGACCGAGGCGACACCTTTCGAGAAATTCTCGAAAGGAAAGTTCACCATTCTTGTATTCTACGTCAACAGTCACATGTTCTGTTACTTCAATGTTGACGACTTCTCAAACATCACCATTAAATGTGAATCGTCTGAGATGGTAGAGTTGAAGGAGCACTATCAGGCTGTTGGGGAACCGTTTAATGGCGACAAGCGATATTGGATAAGCGTACAGCCAAATATGGACTTCTCCGATGAGAACTTGAAGGAATTGGTTCGCAAGTCATACGAAATAGTCAAGGCGAAATACAAGAAGCATGGATGAGATGTGGAACCTGTGGCACGGATGCCACAAGAAGAGCGAGGGTTGCCAGCACTGCTATGTGTTTCGGCGCGATGCGGAGTTTGAGAAGGACTCCAACGTCGTGACCAAAACCTCCAGCTTTAATCTTCCCATCCGTCGTGACCGTAGCGGGAACTGGAAAGTGCCGTCGGGCACACTAATGTGGACTTGCTTCACGTCTGACTTTTTCATCGAGGAAGCTGACCAATGGCGCGAAGATGCCTGGCTGATGATTCACAGGCGCAGTGACCTGCATTTCTTCATGATCACAAAACGGCCTGAGCGGATTCTCCAATGCCTGCCGGAGGATTGGGGCGACGGCTATGAAAACGTCACCATCTGCTGCACGATGGAAAACCAACGGCGAGTGGACGAGAGGTTGCCGATATATCGCGAACTGCCTATCCGTCATAAGTCTATCATCTGTGAACCTTTACTGGAGAGCATAGACTTCCACGGTGGTCTTGGCTCTTGGTGCGAGCAAGTGACGGTCGGCGGTGAGTCAGGCTCTGAAGCCCGCGTCTGTGATTATGCTTGGGTTCTTGGTCTTCGTGAGCAATGCATCGCTGCCAACGTGCCGTTCCACTTCAAGCAGACAGGTGCCCACTTCCATAAGGATGGCCGTCTGTACAATATCCCACGAAACCAGCAGATGAAACAGGCACATCGGGCAGCTATTGATTACAACGCTAACCAAAAGTAACCACCTGACAATGCTTAGAGACTTCATCGCCATCGACTTCGAGACGGCCAATCAGGAACCGTCGAGTGTCTGCTCCGTAGGAGTAGTCATGGTTCATGACGGGCATATTGTGGACTCGTT
>JAFZUS010000208.1 GCA_017618275.1 Prevotella sp. | reverse complement strand
CTCTCTCTCGTAACGAGTCCTGCGGTGGTCACTTCCGCGAGGAGTATCAGACCGAGGAAGGCGAGGCTAAGCGCGACGACGAGAACTACTTCTACGTAGGCTGCTGGGAGTACAAAGGCAAGGGCAACGAGCCCGAGCTCATCAAGGAGCCGCTGGAGTACGAGGCTATTAAGGTTCAAACCCGTAATTACAAGAACTAATGTTTAGTATGGTGCTGTGTCACAGCACCCCCAAATAAAGTTAAATTATGGCTAAAAATATAAGCTTTACAATAAAGTTCTGGCGCCAGAATGGCCCCAAGGACCAGGGACATTTCGACACCCACGAGATGCACGATATTCCCGACGACACCTCGTTTCTCGAGATGCTTGACATCCTGAACGAGGAACTTATCAACGAAGGCAAGGAGCCCTTCGTGTTCGACCACGACTGCCGCGAGGGTATCTGCGGTATGTGCTCACTCTACATCAACGGTACGCCTCACGGTCTCACCGAGCGTGGTGCTACAACCTGTCAGTTGTATATGCGTCGTTTCAACGATGGTGACGTCATCACCGTTGAGCCTTGGCGCTCAGCAGCCTTCCCCGTGATTAAGGACTGTATGGTTGACCGCAATGCCTTCGATAAGATTATCCAGGCAGGTGGTTACACCACGATCCGTACGGGTCAGGCTCAGGATGCCAACGCAATCCTGATTCCCAAGGAGGATGCCGACGAGGCTATGGACTGCGCATCTTGCATCGGCTGTGGCGCTTGCGTTGCCGCTTGTAAGAACGGCTCTGCCATGCTGTTCGTATCGTCTAAGGTATCTCAGCTCGCCCTGCTTCCCCAGGGTCGCATCGAGGCTGCCAAGCGTGCTAAGGCTATGATGCTCGCTATGGAAGAGGCTGGCTTCGGCAACTGCACCAACACCCGTGCCTGCGAGGCTGTATGTCCTAAGAACGAGACCATCGCCAACATCGCTCGCCTGAACCGCGAGTTCATCAAGGCCAAGTTGGCTGACTAAGACTGTTTATTGGTAGTGGGGGCTATTATGCCCCCATTACCTTTATATAATAATAAGGAATGTAAAATTATAAATATTATGAACAAGAACGAGAGATTTGTCATTACTATTAATCGTGAGTTGGGTAGCGGCGGTCGCACCGTTGGTCGCATCTTAGCCGAAAAACTGGGCGTACCATATTACGACAAGGCGCTTGCTAAACCTTTGGAAGAGAAGTTTAATATGACATCAGAGCAGATTGAGCGTCTGAAAGGTAATAATCGCAGTTGGTGGGAAGACATTAAGCGAGTGTTGATTCTGGGAGAAGAAGCAGCAAACTCTTTCGAGTATTATGACGAAGACAATAAGAAACTGGTGACCTCTGAGGCCGTGCTGAAAGCCGAAAAGGAAATCTTACAAGAAATCGCCATTGAGGAGTCGTGCGTCATAGCTGGCCGTTCTGCCTTCTTCGCTTTGAATGGTTATCCCAATCGTCTGAGCGTACTCATCCAGGCCTCTTTGGAGTTTCGCTTGAAGCGTCTCATGGACAAGCGTGGCATCAGCGAGAAGGAAGCAAAGAAAGCCATCAAGGAGGTAGACGAGTTGCGAGAAGGGTATCTTAAGAACAACGCCCACACCTCACGCTACGACACTCGTAACTACGATCTGGTCATCAAAATGGATGGCAAGACGGAGGAAGATGCGGTCAAAGTTATATTGGCGTATATTGACTAACAATTTTTCTGTAACTTTATTCACTTATTCGGAAATATTTCGTATATTTGCACGAAAAAAATATAATATATATGATGTCTAACTCTTTAAAACGTAGTTGCCGATGACATAGAAACAGAACGAATAAACGCTACAGACCTTTAGGATGAGGCTCAGCCTCACAGGGTCATAGAGAGATTTATTTAAAATTATTAACTTACAGATTAGCGTTTCTGTTCGTACTTTGATATAGATATTGAGCTTTTGCTCTTGTTCTTTGGACTCGAATACCGCCAATATTCATCATTACAAGAACAAGTAGATGAAGGTTCACGCTTTATGGGCGTGGACTATTCATACTTGTTGTAATGAATGGTCGCTTGGCGGTAACCTGAGTTCAGATAAGTATCGAATGGTTCCGCCTTTTATAATTAATAAAATGAACAAGAAGAATTTTATACATGTTTTGGCTGTCATAATGGTCTCAATCGTTTTTGGGGGATTCACTTCATGTAGTAGTAATGATGATGACAACAACAGTGCAATAACTGAATATTCAGGAACTTGGAGTTGCACAAGACCAGCAACTTATCATACAAGTACAATCGTGAAAGAAGGAACAATCCTTCTTATTACTTCATCTGGCAATATGACATGGACGATGCCTGATGGTAATAAATACAATGCTACAATGCGTGCTCTGGGTGATGATTGGGCAGATATTACCTACAATGGAAAAACCTATAGAGCAGAGATTTATGTTAGAAGCAATACGCTGTCTATCAATGTCAATGGTGATGCAAACTTAAAGACAAAGGATTTTCCGTTTGATGGAGACTACGAAAAAGTCAAATGAATAATTGGAACGATTCTCCTTGTTTATGTAGATCAGGAGAATCGTTCCAATTTTGCTGAAATAGCCCAACACCTAATAACACAGAGGGGACAGGCACGGTGTGAGGTTTGTGATAACAGCAGGATGGTTCTTTTGTTATTCC
The DNA here is from genome assembly GCA_017618275.1 of Prevotella sp. Lineage (GTDB taxonomy): Bacteria > Bacteroidota > Bacteroidia > Bacteroidales > Bacteroidaceae > Prevotella. The sequence goes on along the minus strand of JAFZUS010000208.1, from coordinate 17,984 downwards.
TATAAATGAAAAAAGAATCTCGTCTTAGGTTATCCTAATAACGAGATTCTTATAATCTTCATTCGTATATTTTACTTTTTGTTTTGTAAAAATGCTCTTCCGTCTTGGTTCATAACAATTTTAACCACAGAAATTACATCAATAAGAATCATATAACAATGATGTAAACTAAGTATAGCGTCTTGTAAATCCTGATTGTCCTCAAGATCTGTAATAGGTAATCCTGCTGCCCTACAATCATCTTTTGAAATATGACGGCTATGTGAATAACTATGATTATGATTGATGAACACATCTTTGACTTTGTTCATATCAATTTGTGGATTTACTCCAGTTAGCCATCGTTCAGCAAGTTCTTCAGACCATTTTATGGCATCGGAACAAGCGGTCAGGAATGTTGGCGTATATTTTCCTATAATAGTTTGCCAAAGACCAAGTGATGCTGGGTTTGTTCTAACTTCTGCCACCGCACGATTAAATTCATCAACAACCATTTGACAAGCGACACCATTCATTTGTGGATCTATTGGACCCAAAGATGACTGACGCCCCATAATGATTTCTTTACATGACATGGCTATCATCGTGCCCGCAGACATAGAGATTTGTGGGACAATAGCACGTATATTACTGCCAAATAATGATTTCAGATAGTTAACAATGCTTTCTGTTGCTGCAATATCTCCTCCTGGGGTATGAAGTATTAAATCAACTCCTTTTGATTTATCCATCCCATATACTGCATTCATGAATGCATTTTTGTCATTCTCATTGATAGAGGTTTCAATCACGTTGCTCTTCAACCATCCAGAATAATATACAATGACATTTCTTCCGGTAATGTTTGTAATATCCTTAAGATAATGTTTACACTCATTCAGAAGAAAAGCAGGAATCATTTCCTGCTTTTGCTGTTGAACGGTATCCATTATTTCACTCCATCCAGGCATAGTGCTATAATTTTACGTTGTTTAGATTACTATATGTACGTGTCTCATAATCCGATTTGTCGTACATAGAAAAAAACTCAAAATTACCAGTTTCTTCCTTCTGTGAGAACTGGTTGTCGGAGTTACCCATAATCTCATTATACTGCTCAATGAGTCCCTCCGTTGTTCCATTGCTCAGTTTCATAATTGTATGGTTTTAATAAGTATTGTTTTCTTTTCTGCCATAATTCGTGTGCAAATATAGTTATTTTATTCAATAATAGCAAATTTTGCTGCAAAATTTGCTGCAAAATTTGCAATTAATAATAATTTGGGTTATTAAGGGTCGGTTCCTCTGATCACTTTTTCTTTGCTCTTTTATCAACTCCGGACCCAGACTTTGTGGGAGGCGGAGCCTTTGGCTTTGATGCCTGAGGAGGAATCAGCGACGAGTTTGGCCAGTTCCCTTGAGGCTGTGCTATAACTGAGTTTGTTGAGGTTGGCGTATTCTTGGAGGGTGATGAAACCGTGTTTGTCGATATGGTGCAAGGCTCGTTGCAGACGCTCCTCTGGGGTGTAGGGCGAGGGGGAGGCGGACTTGACGGTTGTGCGCTCGAAGGTATTCTCTTTGTTGATTTCGTCCACCAGTTTCTTGTCAACCTTGAAATTCACACCCTTCACCTTGACGTGATGGTATTTCGTCTTTGAGCCTGATGCCTGTTTATCCTGTTTGCCACCCGTTTCAGCCTCATTGTCAGCAAATTGCAGGGAAAGCGAGAACACACCCAGATTGTCGATTTTCATCGTGTGTCCCAAAGGGAGATACGACTTCATGACAATTGCTAAAGTATCCAGCACACCTCGAATAGTCGCCTGACTGAAGGCTGGTGAGTTCGTGTGGACAAGTTCCACGACCTTGTCGTAGTCGAACTCCGTATAGACCTGCATCTTGGGGAATGCCTTTCCCTCACTTCCGTTGCCCATACCTGTGGGCATTTCCTTAATTACATAATTTGCCATATTACCAATATATTTTTTCGTTTCACGACCTGCAATCTATATTTCAGGACTTGCAATATATATTTCACGTCTTGCAATTTATATTGCACGACCTGCAATTTAAATTTGATGCAAAGATACAAAAATGCGGGTGAAATACCAAACATTTTTGGATGATTTCGCCCGCGTACTTACTTTTATCCTTTATTTCAGTCTTTCAGCGAGTAGGTGATGGTGGTCACGACACGCAGTTTCTTGATGTAAGGCGTGTTCTGGTCGCGATCCTCTATTTCGAACTGTCCTTGGCCTGCTGTCTGAATAGGGCCTAAGTCCGATTTGCTGGCCTCTGCAAACTGCTCTGCCGTCTTCTGAGCATTCTTAATAGCCTCAGCCATCATCTCAGGCTTCATCTGCTGGAACGAGGCATACTCGTATTGAGGATTGCTGCTGTCGATGGCTACGCCCTGCTTTAACAGTTCTGCCTGCTTGAAGATGGCTTTGTTCACTTCTGTCACCTTGTTCGTTGCCACAGTAATGTTCGTTGATACGATATAGCGGAAACTCTTGTTGTTGTCGCCCCATTCGCGAGCCTCCAGGTCGCTGATCGTGGGAGGATTCACCGTGATTTCCTTTTCTTCGAGACCATTCTGTTGCAAAAACCGTTTGATCTTATCCGTCTGGATGTTGATTCTCTCATAGAGAAAGGGCAAATCATTACCCGTTTCCTTGGTGCCGATGCTCCACGTAACCTTGTCTGCAGGCACCTCGCGCTCTGCCAGACCCTTTACTGTTACCTTACGGTCCTTGTTGGCAAAGTTGTCGATACCAGCCTTAATGAACCAACCCATACACAAGATGCCCAATGCAATGAGGGCCGATGCGATAATACGATTCTCTTTCATACGCTTCTACGTTTTTATAATTGACGCTGCAAAGGTACTAGAAATATCTTTGATCCGTGTGGGAAAAACCCTATTTATAAAGGATGGTTTCCCTATTTCTTCCAAACCTTCAGCGATTGGAGACAGACGCTGAGCAGGATGAGGGTAATGCCGAGGTAGAAAGAGATATTTATCTCGCGGCCCTCGCCAAAGATGAGGAAGGCGAGGATGATGATATAGCAGGGTTCGAGGTTATACGTCAGATTGACGGTGAAGGCCGATAGGCGTTTCAGGGCTTGAATCTGGAGTAGATACATGCCTACAGTACAGAACAGCGCGTGGCAGAGCATGAACCAGAGGTTCGAGCCTTCTGGAATCACCACGACAGGCTGTTGGCTGGGGAAGAACCACAGATAAACGGGGATGATGGCCGAGACGACGATGAGGCCGCCAGACATCTGATACATCAGCACCGTGCGGCTGCGAACGCCCACGCTGACTTTCTTGTTGCAGATGGCATAGAGGGCACAGACAGCCGACGAGGCCACTCCAATCATGATGCCATAGCGATAGCGGGCGTCGAGCGAAAAGATGCAAAGTACACCAGCAACTGTAATCAGCGAAAAGAGAAACTCCCATCCAGAGAAACGCTTCTTGAATATCATCGGCTCAAACAAAGCCGTGAAGAATCCAATGAGTGAGAAACAGATGACGCCTATAGACACGTTTGAGGCCTTGATACTGCCATAGAATAGGATCCAGTGGAATCCTAACAATGCTCCACATCCACAGAGTTGCAGGAATTTCCGCCAGCCGACGCGAGGTAATCCAGTAAACACCAACAGGATACACGAAGTAAAGAGCATGCGATACCACACGATATTCACCTCGTTGAGTGTGATCAGCCTGCCAAACAGACCCGTAAAGCCTGCAAGCAGCACACTCAGATGCAACTGGATAAATCCCTTCTTCGTCTCGTTCATTTATGAATGTTTGTCGCTCAGATACATGCCTATGAGGATAAGCACGGTGCCAAGGAGGAAGTAGATGGTGATGGGCTCTGAGAGGATGAGCCAGGCAAAGAGGATGGTGGTGACGGGGTTGAAATAGACATAGTTTGTCACAATGACGGCCCCCAGTTTTTTCATCGCCCAGTTCCACGCCAAGAAGCATAGTGTGGAGGCTACACAGCCTAAGAACAGTAGGTTCCACAGCATGGCAGGCTGTCCGACGAGCAAATGAGTATTCAGGCCTGGATAAATCAAGAAATAGGGTATCATGGAGAGCAGGCCATAGAAAAACACCTTTCGTGTAACGAAGATGGTATCATATCGAGCATTGGCAGGAATCATCAGCAGGCTATAGACAGCCCAGCAGAGACAAGCCACGAAGGCCAGTGTGTCGCCGATAGGAGAGAGATGTAGCACAAAGTGGCCGTTCATCACTACCACGATGACACCTGCCGCAGCCATTAGTGTGCCTATTATCTGTGTGCGATTCAGTCGTTGCGACTTATAAAAGAGTCCTATCAGGGCCGAAGCGAATAGCGGACAGAGGCATACAATCAGTGAGGTATTAGTTGTTGTCGTGTAGTTCATCGCCCCGTTTTCAGCGAGAAAATACAGCGAACCACCCGATATGCCTAATCCCACCATTAATAGTTCGTCCTTCCAAGTGTCGGCCACCCATCGGATGCCTCGCCAGAGACAAAACACGAGTAGCATGACGTAGGCAATGATAAAGCGTAGAGTAAAGATCTGTGCTGGCGTGAAACCACCCAGAAGCAGCAACTTTGTAAACACGAACGTTGAGCCCCAAATGGCCACCACCAGGAAGGCCACAGCATGATAGAGTATATGTTGTTTTATCATCATTCTGGCTGCAAAGGTACGAACTTTTCTGAAGATAAAGTAGGGCGTTTTGTTTTTTATTTGTACCTTTGTGCCCACATACTAAACATACGATGGCATATATTGGCGAACTGATATCGATAGGCGTAGCGTTCTCATGGACGGCAACGGCACTGTTGAGCGAGTTTGGCTCTAAGCGCTTGGGCAATCTGACGCTGAACGTGTTGCGCATGGCGCTGGCATTGGTGTTCTCGCTGGTGCTCTTTGGCGTGGTGACGGGCAACGTGCTGCCTCCTGGTGCTTCGCCAGAGGCGATGGGCTGGATGCTGTTGTCAGGACTCGTGGGCTATGTCATTGGTGATTTCTGCCTTTTCCAATGCTATATAATAATAGGTTCGCGCTACGGACAACTCTTTATGACGCTGGCGCCGTTGGCAGCAGCCCTGATGGCTTGGGTGACGTTGGGACAGCAGATGAAGGCGATGAGCATTGTGGCGATGCTGGTGACGCTTTTGGGTATCAGTATCTCCGTAATGGGACGAGGCGAGCACCATAAGGTGTCGCTGAAACTGCCCTTGAACGGGGTGCTCTTTGCTATCGGCGCAGCCGTTTGTCAGGGTGTCGGACTTGTATTAAGCAAGATAGGAATGGACCATTATGATGCTTCGATGATGGTTCAGGATGGTATGCCTGAGTGGCTGATACCGTTCAGTGCCAACTTCTATCGTTGTGTCGCTGGCATTATCGGCTTTCTGCTCCTGCTTTATTTCCGTGATGGAATGGCGCCTTTACGTGAGGCGATGCATGATAGGAAAGGCCTGACCGTTGCTACGGCGACTACTATTTTCGGTCCTTTTGTGGGTGTCGGCTTCTCGTTGATGGCTGTTCAATATACGGCTGCAGGCATCGCTTCGACGCTGATGGCGATGACGCCGATTATCATCCTTCTGCCGTCTCACTGGATTTTCCATGAGAAGATCACTTGGCGAGCCGTGCTTGGTGCTGTTATTTCTGTTTTTGGCGTTAGTTTGTTTTTTCTAAATTAGTAACGATGAGAAGAATGATTGTGCAGGTGTCGATAGGCGGTAAACGGATGCGTCTGAAACTGACCAACGAGAGGGTTATGAGACGATGGGTGGTTGTATTGACCTGAACCTGTTTACCAAATAGTGACGGGCAGAAGCGTCAGGGTATTAAAGAACCCGTCTTCCATCGCAGTCAGTTGCCCGAATTGGAAGGTGAGTTGGAGTGTTGGGAGTAATTATCCCTGTGTAGGAATAGTCCTGCAAGGATGGTGCCGCTGATGGAGTGCCAGGCGCAACTGATGGCGCAGGGCAATACGGCTAGGGGCTGGGCGGCGAAGAAGTTGCCAGCGAGGACGGTGGCGAGACCTGCGTTCTGCATACCCACCTCGATAGAGATGGTGCGCTTCTTGGCTTTGTTGAAACCTGCCAAGCGACCTGCTGTATAACCAAGGATATATCCCAAAGTGTTATGGCAGAACACGACGGCAAACGTCCAGAGGAACAGTATCAGGCCACGAGCCACCAGATCGTCGTGAACAGTAGATATTACCCCACCAACGATACAAGCCAGACAGATGACGCTTAATCCAGGCATCAGAGACTGGATCTTGGGGAAATGTTTGTTCTTGGAATAGGTATAATTGAGGAAACAACCGATTCCAACGGGAATAATTGTCACAATGAGGATGTTTAGGAACATGCCGATAGCATTAATCTCGATGATTTCGCCAGCCGTCAGTTCCATCAGTAGTGGGGTCATTACTGGGGCGAGTAGGGTGGAGGCGCAAGTCATTCCCACAGAAAAAGCCACATCGCCGTGACAGAGATATGACATAATATTGCTCGATACGCCTCCCGGACAGCAACCTACCAATAGGATGCCTAATGCCAGCGCTGGTTCCAGTCTGAACACATGAACCAACAGATAAGCCACGCAGGGCATGATGAAGAACTGAGCGCACGCTCCAATCAGGATATCTAACGGACGATGGGCCAGGATGCGGAAATCGTCTGTCGTCAGCGTGAGTCCCATTGTCAGCATGATGATGCCGAGGATGACTGTCTGCGTGGTGCCTCGTACCCACACAAAGAGATCAGGGACGAAGAATGTAATCACCGCCACAGCGATGATAAATAGCGAGGCATTTCCTGCGAGCCAGCGACTCAGTCGTATCATGGTTTGTATCATCTATCGTTAATTTGGCTGCAAAGGTATAAAAAATTGTAGATATATCAAGAGAAAGGACTTCGCTTTATACCTTATTATATAAAAAAATCGTAAATTATTCTGCTGTTACGTGGGATTTGCGTAATTTTGCACGCGTTATGAGTATAACTGGAATAGTCAGGAAAGTGTTTGAGGCTCGCCAGCGGGAACTGGAGAAGCATCAGAACGGGGGAGAGGCCCTGCAAAGGGATGTGCTCAATCGTCTGGTTGTTGAGGCTAAGGACACGGAATACGGACAGAACCACGCCTTTTCCGCCATAAAGGGCTATGAGGATTTTGTGAAACATATCCCCATCAATACCTACGAGGAAATGAAAGGTTTTATTGACCGTATGCGGCATGGGGAGGCAGATATCCTTTGGCCAGGTCGTGTCAGGTGGTATGCAAAATCATCCGGCACCACCAATGACAAATCGAAATTCATTCCTGTTAGTCGGGAGGGCTTGAAGCGGATGCATTATCAAGGTGGTTTCGACGCTGTTGCGATGTATTTGCGGAACAACCCGAAATCAAGGCTTTTCGACGGAAGAGCCCTTATCCTCGGTGGTAGCCATGCACCTAATTATAATCTGAAGGATTCGTTGGTGGGTGACCTCAGTGCCATCCTCATTGAGAATATCAATCCGTTGGCTAACCTTGTCCGTGTGCCGAAGAAACAGACCGCCTTGATTTCCGATTTCGAGATCAAGCGCGACAAGATTGCCCGTGAGGCGATGAACAAGAATGTGACGAACATCTCAGGTGTGCCATCCTGGATGCTCTCCGTACTGACACGGATGATGGAGATTACGGGTAAGACACACTTGGAGGAGGTCTGGCCGAATATTGAGATGTTCTTCCACGGTGGTGTGGCCTTCACGCCCTACCGAAAGCAATACGAGCAACTGATAACCTCGCCCAATATGCATTATATGGAAACCTATAATGCCAGCGAGGGTTTTTTCGGTTTGCAGGATGATCCGACAGACAAGTCGATGCTCCTGTTGCTCGACTATGATGTGTTCTATGAGTTTATCCCGATGGATGGCGGTGACCCTGTACCTCTCTGGGCGGTGGAAATAGGCAAGAACTACGCGATGGTGATCTCCACCTGTTGTGGACTATGGCGCTACGAGATTGGCGACACGATTCAGTTTACATCAACCAATCCGTATAAGTTTATCATCACGGGTCGTACGAAGCATTTCATCAATGCCTTTGGCGAGGAACTGATTGTGGATAATGCCGAAAAGGGACTGGCCTATGCCTGTGAACAGACAGGTGCTGAGGTGTCGGAATATACGGCTGCCCCAGTCTTTATGGATGCGAATGCGAAGTGCCGTCATCAGTGGCTTATCGAGTTTGCCAAGCGTCCTGCCGACCTGCAGCAGTTTGCCGAGTTGCTCGACAAGCGTCTGCAGGAAATCAACAGCGACTATGAGGCCAAACGTTACAAGAATATCACCCTACAGCCCCTTGAGATCATCGAGGCACGTCAGAACCTTTTCAATGACTGGTTGAAACTGCGTGGTAAGTTGGGCGGACAGCATAAGGTACCGCGTCTGAGCAATTCGCGTGACAATATCGAACAACTCTTGAAGTTGAATCAATGAAAAAACTTGTCTACATATTCTGCATCGCCTGTGTGATCATCTCCTGTGCGAGGATGGGATCACCCGATGGTGGTTGGTATGATGATGACCCACCCCAGGTATTGGGGGCCTCACCAGTAGACCAGGCAACAAATGTCAAGCAGAAAAAGGTGACAATCTATTTCAATGAATACATCAAACTGGAGGATGCGACGAACAAGGTGATTGTTTCTCCCCCTCAGTTGGAAATGCCTGAAATAAAGGCAGCCGGCAAAAAGATTGTGGTGGAACTGAAAGACACGCTCAAGGAGAACACCACCTATACAGTCGACTTCAGTGATGCCATCAGCGACAACAACGAAGGTAATCCGATGGGTAACTACACCTATAGTTTCTCAACGGGTGAGCAGATTGATACCTTTGAGGTGTCGGGATATGTGTTGGATGCCAGCAATCTGGAGCCTATAAAGGGTATCCTTGTCGGACTCTATGACGATTTGGCCGACTCTGCCTTCAAGACCAAGCCGCTGATGCGTGTTTCCCGTACTGACGGCAGTGGGCATTTTGTGGTGAAAGGTGTCGCTCCAGGCACTTATCGGGTCTATGCCTTGAAAGAAAATGACGGTGACTTCCGTTTTACACAGCGGAGCGAGATGATTGCCTTCAGCCACGAGACCTTTGAACCTTCGTCGAAGCCAGATACCCGTACAGATACGGTCTGGCGCGATTCGCTTCATATTGATGCCTTGTTGCAGGTGCCTTATACTCATTTCCTGCCCGACGACATCACGTTACTTGCCTTTACTCATTTGCAGACAGATCGTTCGCTGCTGAAGACGGAACGTCTGGAACCGAACAAGTTCTCAATGTATTTCACATACGGCGATTCATTATTGCCGGAAATCAAAGGTCTGAATTTCAATGCTGATAGTGCCTTTGTCATTGAGGCCAATGAACAGCGTGATACGATCCATTATTGGCTGCGTGACACGATGCTTGTCAATATGGATACCCTGATGATGGACATTTCGTATCGGATGACAGACACTCTGGGAAACCTTGTGCTTCATACCGACTCAGCCCTTGAGGCATTGGCCAAAGTGCCATACGAGAAACGTATGAAGGAACAGGCTAAGGAATATGAGAAGTGGGAGAAGGAACAGGAGAAGAAAAAAAAGCGCGAGGAGAAATATGACTCTATCTATCCAGTAAAGTTTTTGGAACCGAAGTATAATATTCCTTCGCATATGGATCCTGATAAGAAGGTCATCATTGAGATGCCTGTTCCCCTTACCCATTGTGACACCTCTGCCGTCCACCTTTACTCGCAGATAGATTCTCTCTGGTATGAGGCAGAGTGTGAGTTCCGTCCTGTGGAGAATAACATCCGTATGTACGAGATCATGGCAGATTGGAAGCCTGGATTGGAATATAGTTTTGAGATTGACTCTGCTGCCTTCGTGGATATCTACGGTCTTGTGTCAAAACCCTTTAAACAGGGAATCAAGGTAAAGACTCTGGAAGAGTATAGTACGCTGGTATTTAATATCAGTGGTGTGGATGTGGCTGACTCTACCATCGTCGTACAAATGCTGAATAGTTCCGATGCGGTAGTCAAGGAGACAAGAGTCAAAGATGGAATGGCGAGATTGAACTATGTTATCCCTGGCAAATACTATTTCCGTGCCTATATTGATGTTAACGGCAATGGGAAATGGGATACAGGCGACTATGATGCCGACTGTCAGCCAGAGGCCGTCTATTATTATCCCAGGGAGATAGAGTGTAAAGAGAAATGGGATGTCAAGGAATCTTGGAACCTGACCTCCAAACCCCGTTTCCAACAGAAGCCCCAGGCTATTACAAAACAGAAACCTGATAAGGCCAAACAACTCAAGAACCGTAATGTGGAGCGTGCCAAACAGTTAGGTATTGAGTATCTTAAGACAAAAGGAATCAGACTATAATAGTAAATCAATAAAAGCAGAAACTGGATGAAGAAAAAAGTATATAGTATGGTTGTAGGTATGGTAAGAGGTCTTTTACCTTTTTATCTTTTTACCTTTTTACCTTTAACAGCCTCAGCGCAGTGTGGCATAGACAATACTGCGTTTAAATCGGGTGAGTCGCTTGACTATGACCTCTATTTTAATTGGCAGTTCATCTGGGTAAAGGTGGGCTCAGCCTCGATGGATACGAATTTTACAAAGTTTGAGGGAAAGGATGCCTGGAAGTCGTACCTTATCACACGGGGTAACAACAAACTTGACAAGTACTTCATGATGCGTGATACCTTATTAAGTTACTGCAACCCAGATCTCTCGCCGCTTTATTTCCGAAAAGGTGCTAGGGAGGGAAGCCGTTATTACGTGGACGAGATATGGTATTCTTATCCTAATGGTAACTGTCAGTTGAAGAAGCACCGTATCGATGCCGATGGCGAACAGCATTGGAAGACCAGTACTTATAAGAACTGTATCTACGATATGATGTCGATTTTCCTCCGTGCCCGTAATTTTGATGCCTCGAAGATGAAGAAGCACCAGACCATCCCCATGCCCATCAGCGATGCACGTCACCTGACGAACTCTTGGCTGGAGTATCGTGGTAAGGAGAACTTCAAGATGAACGGCACAAAGGAGAAGTTCCGTTGTCTGGTCTTCTCGTTCTATGAGCGTGAGGACGGCAAGAGCCATGAACTGATCCGTTTCTACATCACCGACGACCAGAACCATATCCCTGTGCGTCTGGATCTGTTCCTCAGTTTCGGCTCTGCCAAGGCTTTCCTCAGGAGTTACTCAGGCGTTCGAAGCCCAATGACGTCGAAGATCAAGTAATATGCACATCGCGGTAGCAGGAAATATCGGCAGCGGAAAGTCAACCCTGACAGAACTGCTTGCCTGTCACTACGGATGGAAAGCACGCTATGAGGCTGTCGAACACAATCCTTATCTCGAGGACTATTATCGTGACATCCATCGCTGGTCGTTCAACCTAGAAGTCTATTTCCTGAAAGAGCGGTTCCGCGACCTGATAGCCATTGCTGAGGCTGACCACGACATCATCCAGGACCGCACTATCTATGAGGGTGTCTATGTGTTTATGACCAACAACTATGAGATGGGCAACCTCTCTGAGCGCGACTATCATACCTATATGGAACTCTTCGAGCAGATGATGGGACTGGTGAAAGTGCCCGACCTGATGATCTACCTGCAGGCCTCAGTGCCCCATCTCGTGGGCAATATCCAAAAGCGCGGCCGCAGTTACGAGCAAACCATCCAACTGGAATACCTGCAGAACCTCAATTACCGTTACGACGACTTTATCTTCCACAAATACCCAGGACGGGTGATGGTGGTTGATAAGGACCAGTTTGACTTTAAGAACAACCCAAAGGACTTCGCGTCGATCGTTGACCGCATCGATGCTACCCTCTTCGGCCTTTTCTCTCCTAACTCCCTCTAACTCCTTAAAATTATGCACATCGCAGTAGCAGGAAACATCGGCAGCGGCAAGACTACATTGACACGTCTGTTAGCCCACTGCTATGGCTGGACGCCACGTTTTGAACCCGTTGACAACAATCCCTATCTGGCAGATTTCTATGCCGACATGCCCCGTTGGTCGTTCAATCTCCAGATCTACTTCCTCAACAAGCGGTTCAAGGAGGTGGTGGAGATCTCCAAGTCGAAGGACACCATCATTCAGGATCGCACCATCTTCGAGGATGCCTGCATCTTCGCGCCCAATCTGCACGGACAGGGCATGATGAGCGATCGCGACTTCGACAACTATACCGACCTCTTCAACCTCATGATGTCGCTCGTCCGTCTACCCGACCTGATGATCTATATCCGTGCCAGCATCCCTACGCTGGTAGAGCAGATCCAGAAGCGAGGCCGCGAATACGAGCAGACCATGCGTCTCGACTATCTACAGGGTCTGGAGAAGCGCTACGAAGACTGGATAGCCACCTATAAGGGCCAGTTGATAATTGTCGATGGCGACACCTGTAAGTTTGGCGACAACCCCGATCACCTGAAACAAATCACCGATATGATCGATGCCAAACTCTATGGCCTCTTCCCGATGGAATAATAACACAAAGTATAATATGAAGGATATGAAGAAACTGCTGACTTGCTTATTGGCTGTATTGGGATTGAATTCGGCATGTGGCCAAGGGGATTTTGAAAATGCGGATGTCAACGAATTCGCAGAACTGGTGGCCGATACCAATGTAGTGGTGCTTGACGTGAGAACCGCTGACGAATTTGCTGAAGGGCATCTTGAAAGGGCGATTAATATCGACTATCATCAGAGTGACTTTGTGGAAAAGGCGAAGTCAACGCTGTCCCTTAACACAAAGATTGCCGTCTATTGCCGAAGCGGACGACGTTCTGCTGGTGCTGCAGGTAAACTGGGGGCTGAAGGCTACAAACTGGTGAACTTGAAAGGTGGTATCATCGCTTGGAAAGAGGCCAATATGCCTGTGACAACCAAATAATTGCAGAGCACGGGTTCTTATATTGCCACCTTTACTTCCTTTGCCAACACTTGGCGGACAAATGCATTGAGGGTGATGCCAGCCTCTTGGGCAAGCATGGCAATGGCACTGTGAATCTCAGGTGATACGCGAACGTTGAATGTGCCGCTGTATGGCTTGCGTGGCTCAATGTGTCGAGCCTCACATAGAGCCAGATAGTCGTCGACGGCTCCTTCGAAATCCAGACGAAGTTCGTCGATGTTAGAACCTTCGTAGGTAATGGCATCCTTGCTCATTCCCTGAACCTTGCCAAACAGGCAGTTGTCCTCTTCGCTATATTCTACGCTACCGGTGTAGCCTTTATACTTTAAATATCCCATAACTAATCCTCCGTTTTATCAAAATAACCGTTTACTTCTAAATAATTGTATACTTGTCGCATGACGTATCCCTTGATGATGTTCGACGGATGCGGCTTGTGCATGATATAGTTGTTGCCGTCGTTTTCATTGATGAATTCTATCCTAGATCCAGATGTTGCTCCCTTATTACTTAGCGTGAAGCCACAACCCTTGAAAACTGCTACCATTTCGTCGAACGTGAAGTCTCTGGGCAGCGTTCTGAATCGTTGGATAAGTTTACTTCTTTTGTTCATTGCAACTGAATTTGGTTGCAAATGTAACTAATTATAGTGACATCTCCAAATATTTTAGCGACTTTTTTCAAAAAAAGACTCAGATTCCGAATGACCAGGGTTTCCCATTTTTCTTGAGTCCTATTTATTGTGGATCACGGGGACACCCCTGATACACGATTTCCCTAGCGTTCTCCCGAGCACTATTTGTAAGAAATCGGGATAAGCATTTTGCATCGGACGGTATTGCCATTTATTTCTGCAGGAATCCATTTCGGACTTTTTCTTATTATGTTTAATGCATCATGATCATGCGCATGGTCAATCGAGTTTACTACTTTTGCATTTGAAATACGACCGTCCTTTTCTATAACGATTTCGAGTATCACCCTATGTGGTTTACTATCATTAAACAATAAAGATTCATTTCTGTTAGTTTTAACGAATTCATTGAATTTATTAATTCCACCAGGGTATTGAGGCATCTCATCTGCTAATTCGTAAATCTTATCTGAATTATTTTGTTGGTACCTTCTCAAGTTGTCAGAATACTCACGAATGTCTATACCACAATAAAGGTTATTTTCTTCTATTCCTGGTTGTATTCCCCAAAGGCCATATGCTTTTCTCTCATATGAATAACTGTCACTTTTATTATCTCCTTCATAAACATATCGCTCTTTTTCTTCTCTTAACGTGTATTTATTTACACGTTTGTCATTAGAAAGAATCAGATTATTAACTATTCTTCGAAGGTATTCAATTTTAGAATAGTTTAACTCCTCTATATTTCTAATTTTATATAGAATATTTTTACACTTTACGAACAACTCATGATATTGTTTTCCTGCAATATAGCCAGTCATAACTTCCAGAATGGTGTCATTATAGAAAAACCTATCATAAATCCGTGCTATCTTAGAGAGTTTATCTTTAGATGGAATATAATCCTTTTTTTCCACATATCATACTCCATATGGCTATACCAAACATTATTACATAGTTTTGTATATAAACGAATGGAATCGTTTGTATTTGAACTAAATACATATATTGAATCATTCTGCTTTTTGACATATACAAAAGGAGAATATGTAGCCCGGCCTTTCCCTGTCATCGTACACTCATCAAATGTTTGATAGCGTTCCATCTGTGAAGTATCCTTGAATATAACACTTAAACCGTTTTGAGTTGTATCTTCAATTTCTGAAACAAAATCATTTGTATCTTTAAAGGAGGCTGCAGAAAAATTGCTTCCTTTCCGAGAACATGCAAATAGGGAGAGAAATAGAATAGAATATATTATTTTCATATTTTCAGAAATTAGAGTCCTCGAATTTCATTGATTCTGGTCCTTATCCTGCTGTAGCTTTTGGTCAGCAAGGAAATCCTTGTGAAGTTGCTTTTCTAATTTCCCTTTTTCCTGTAGCTTGAGGTAGTCCTCCAAGACTTCCACTTTTCCTGTTAGTTTGCGGTTGGGTTCATAGAACTGCAACAAAGCCGTGATAGCCTTCACGAATAGAGGCTCGTCTAATTGCTTCACATGCTCTGTCAGACAAAAATAGGATGAGGCAGCAATAAATGCTGTCATATAGGGCATAGATTCTTTCGAAAGTGCTAACTTGCTTAGTTTTTCTCCTATAACGATATTTACATCCTCCGATGCAACAGACCAGTTGATGACGTACTGAACTGCCTGGTTCATATTGGGGGCGCTGAGCTTGTGTGTGAGGTAATAGACTATACACGTCATTGCATCGTCATTATGCTCACGACATATCTCTGCCGTTTTGAACTGGATAGGCTCAGGCAAATCGACATATCCCTGATCCTTTTCTTCAGCTAGACGCTCTGCATGTTCTTTCGTTTTCTTGGCATTATTCGTATCCCCTGCATGTTCATAATATCTTTGCAGATAGCCAAGTTCCTCGATATAGTTGTCAGAGTGCTCCCCGCTGGTCTTCTTCAGAAGGTTTAGGGCCAGCAGGTCGTATTTGATGGCTTCCTGTGGCTGCCCGTTGCCGTCACAGTTTTCTGCCATGTGGATAAGGATGTTGGCAAGGTCGAAATCCTGTCTTCCCAGTTGCTCGTATACTGTCAATGACCGTCTGCTTAATTCCTTGGCTTTGGAAAATACGCTGATAGATGCCCAGTAGATCGATGCGTTGTCGAGGAAGAAAGCATAGTATTCATCCTTATTACTGACGTACTCGCCATATTCTTCAGCAGCCTCTGTGGTAATCTTGGCTGCTTCTTCTGCTTTTCCGAGACGATAGTATATCTTTCCAAGGAATGCTTTATTACAAAGGTATAGAGAATCTTTTTCGCCGCGAAGCTGTTTCAGTATATCTACCTCGCGCTGTTTGGCTGTCAGTGCATCGTCATAGCGCTGGAACTTCATTAACTTGAGGACCAGCGAGTCCAATTTGTCAGCTTCCTCTTGGGTTGCTGAAATGTCTTGGCTCCATAATGGCAGCGGCGTAAAGCAAAGAAGTAAATAAACAAAAATCTTTTTCATACTCTTATCGTTTTTTCTTGAACAACTGTAGACCATTGTACCTGACATCCGTAACGACGGTGTCTTCAAAGCAAATACCTTCAAGTATCAGCATCAGTGAGTCGTTGCGATAGGTGAGCAGTTGCTCAGGATGATGCAGGAGCATCGTATCCTGTCTGATTACCTCTTGGATTGGATAACTGAGAACGACGTTATTCTCACCTTGGCTAATCGTGACTGTCTGGTCATTGAAGTTGCATTTGTAGGCCTTTTGAGGTAGTATGATCGTGTATTCGCCCAATTCTACAGGCTTTCTCCTGATATACCAGTTGTCGCTTGCATTGATATTGACAGAGTCTTCAATGTAACTGAAGGTATATTCCGAGTGCGACCATTCGCCATATTGTTTTTTGAATTCGTCGGTTCCGATTTCGTGGCGGACATAGTTTATAACGCTAGTGACATCCTTGTATTGCTCGCACAACAGACTGTCCTGCCTGATGCGTCTCATGTCTTCTACCTCATCATTCAGTTTGCCCGTCTTAGGATCTGTCAGTTTCATTTCGCTGATAAGCTGGGTGAGTCGCTGCTTCTGGCAACCCAGTCCTATACTCTTGGCTGAAATGCCAGGAATGTAGGTGAAGAGGATAATGGCAGCGCCGAAGATGAGTGCCATCAGTTGGTACTTACGTGTACGTTTCTTCCATAGCATCAGCACGAAAAGCGTCATCAGCACACCGGCCACCATCAGGTAGAAACGGCTCTCGGTGAAGCTATAGAGACGGATGCGGTAGATAGAACCGATCCAATACATGATGAGTGGAGGGATGGCTATCAGCGTGAAACGGTTGTAGAACCAATCGAAGTAACGCTGACTGAGAATAGACTGTGCCACACGTCCTACTAGTGCCACCGTGATGAAGCCCATCACCATCCATGCCACCCCGCCTTTGGGCAAGTCCCATTCGAAGACAATCTTTATAAAATAGGTGTAGAGGATAACGGTGTAGATAATAACGGCTGGAGAGAGGATGAAGTTGAGGATAAGCCTGAGTACCTTGAAGGGTTCGGCAACCTCGTCCTCGTTCTGACGGATCAGGGTGCAGCATACCTGCGGAGCCAGCACGAACCAGATGAACTGGATGATATACTCATAGAGATGCTTGGGTTCTTCGATGCCGAAGATGTAGAAGAACGAGGCCACAATGGCCATCACTGCCAAGTTGAGGATGCCCGTAATGAGCAGTCCGAAAAACAACTGGGTGACCACGTGCAGGGCATGAGCCGCAAACGGACGGTTATCCATTCTCCTATTGCCCACAACCAGCAGAATGGCAGCCAAAACGTAGGTGAACGCAAAACCGTATGTCCATAGGAACGGTTTCAGATCGAGTGCCATCAGTGGCAGGAAGAGGAAGAACGAGGCGATATAGGCCCAGCGGTTGACACGATGGAGCCAGAATGTCAATGCCATCAACGGAACGAAGAACCACAAGATGTCACCGTTGACAGCGCTCTCATATTGTTTTGTCACTTCATTCCATGCAGATGTCTCGCTGTCCCATACGGCTATGACAAAGAACACTATTCCCAAGGCAAACTCAACAGGAAAGCGCCGTGGGCTTTGCAGCAACTGCTGCATCAAAGTTTTCAGTTTCGTATTCATCATCGTTTTTTTATGCTGCGGCAAAGATACTAACATATTCTTAAACGACCAAATTTTATTCTCTAAAATGATCAGGGAAGATTCAACTCCAAAATGCAACTACGTCTGCAAAGGTAAGAAAAAAGTCTGAACAGGTGCCATGAATCCGAGTTTTTTTCTTGGTCTTGCATTGATTTTGTATTGTATTTGCTTTATTTGCTCCTCTGTATAGTTGT
>JAFZUS010000207.1 GCA_017618275.1 Prevotella sp. | reverse complement strand
GATGATTCGGAGTCAGGAACTGGCAGTTCGGGCCAATCTGCGTGTTGGAACCGATGGTGATAATACCTCCGTCGAGCATGGTGCCGTTGTAGTTGATAAACACGTTCTCACCCAACTTTATGCCATGTCCATGATCACAATGAAACGGTGGTGATATCGTGGATGATTCAGGAATGCCAGGAATCAGGTCTTCTATCGTCTTCCTGTAATCATCATCCTCTACAGTCATGGTTTGCAGTTTCGCACAAAAATGCTTGGCTCTTAAATAACTCGCCAGACATTCTTCGCTTGTGAAGTCATAGAACTCTTCACTCCGCATCTTTTCAAAATCAGTCTTCTCCATATTGTATGTAATCTGCTGCGAAGATACGAAAAAACTGCGATACTTTGGTGAACACGGCGAAAGATTTCAGGATTATTAGCGAAAGAGATGCTCCTTTAGTCATCCTTTAGTGCTCCTTAGGTGGTCCTTTAGGTTCTTTCGTTGCGAGGGAGATGGAAGGGGCAAGGAAGGGACAAGGAAGGGAGTTGCATAGGCGTAGGGATATCGTGCAGATATGCTATGGATATGGAGCGGATATGATAGGAATAGCTGGCCGATAGCAAGACAGTAGCAAGACGATAGGAAGGGGCAAAAAATACCAAAGGAAGAAAGACTGCTATCGACTGCGGCCTTTGATCTTTTATTTTACTAACATCTTCCTCCTCTTGACGATGTGCCAGAGGGAAAGGAGGGTAAGCAGTTGTCCGAAGAGATAATGTAGGTGGCCTACCGTGGAATTGGGACCGTCGATGGCGACGATGAGTACGATGCCTGTGACGACGAGGAACAGAAAAGTGATGGTGAGCAGAAGCGTGAAGCGACTCTTATTGCCAAGCCCTTTGCTAAACAGGCTCTTGTACCATGCCCAATGGTGCTGGACATGAAGGATGCCGAGGACGAGGAACAGGACGGATGCCACAACGTGTGCCGCTGCCCATTGTTCCCATACTTCATGGGGCGCATTCTTCCCCGATACATGAAGACCGATACCCGTTATGACCGATGCGATGCTGACGGGTATCAGCAGCCAGTCTGTTAGGCATTGACTGCGATGATGGCTCCGTACTGACATGCTTTTACACATTTGTTGCAGCCTATGCAGGCTTCAGGGTTCTGGATCACGATGTGCTTGTGAAGGCCAAAGAACTCATTGACCTTGCCGAATACCTGTTTGGGGCAAGCCTCCAGACAGGCCCAGCACGACTTGCAGTTTCGCGGGTTAGCCGTAATGTAAGCCGTTCCCAATACTCTGTTCTTTTTTCTCATACTTGTTCGTACGTTTGATTTCACGCTGCAAAGGTACGGCGATTTCGCGAACCTCCGTATGAACAGAGAATGGTAAGATATGGACTAATCGTGGTAATTAGCTCTGAATGCCGACGGACTAACCCCTGTCGTCTTGGAGAAAAGGCGCGAGAAATAGGTGTAATCCTCGAAGCCGAGCTGACAGGAAATCTCCTGTATGCTCTGTGTGGAATAGGCCAGTTCGCGCTTCATCCTGAGCACGATGGCGCGCTGGATGTATTCGCTGGTGCTATGGCCGATGGTGGCTGTGAGAATCTCGTTCAGATAGCCCGTGGTGATGTTCAGACGGTCGGCATAGAACGATGGCTGGCGGTGGCTGGTTACGTGCTCATCTACCAGTTGAACGAATCGCAACAACACCTCGCGATGTCGTGGGTTCAGGCTGTTGGTATCGTCGTTCCGACTCATCACTTCAGCAAAGATGTCGATGATGGCACGGGCAAAATCCTTGGCTTGCGGACTCTCTGTGCGTTGCTGCAACATCAGGAACAGTTGGTTTAGTTCCTCGGTCCTGCGCTCGTCTATCGACAGCGGATGGCGCGAGAGGGCGAACCGCTGCATCACCCGTAGGTTCTCCTCGCCCAGATGGATGCCGTCCACAAACATCATCCAGCCCTCCGGCTCGCGCACCTTGGCATACTGATGTACCTGCCCCGGCAACATAGAGCCGATATGCCCTGCCAGCAGCGTGTGCTCCGTGAAGTCCACATTGATGCTCACTTCGCCCTTCGTGAGCAGGCAGAATGCGAAGTAGTCATCACGATGCAGCGGCCTGTCAGCTGGCATCACGATGTCAGGTGTCAGCCTCCGTATGCTGATACCGCTCTCAGCATGGTCTGTGATTTTATGGGTAGGGATGATCATATCGGTTGCGAAGATACGAATAAAATCCCACTTCAGAGTGAAGTAGGATTATTTCTTATGATTATTTATAGGATTTGAACCGCTCTCCGACGAAACCGTCGCCAACATCGCCAACCATCAGGTCGTAATGTTTGAAGACGGGAGGTGTGGGTGTGAGATCGTAATAGTCCAACTCTGCAATGGGCAGGCAGAAATACACCAGTTGGTCGTAACTGCTGTATAGACGGGGCAGAACGGGGTTGTTGTCATAGATCCATCGCTTGACATCATCCTCCACGTCGAAGTTCACCATACCTGAGCAACGAACGGAGATGTTGTCTGCATAAGCTAGCACCTCTACGTTAGGGTTTGCCTGTAATTCCTTCCAGATAGCCTTCTCTGTCGAAGTAGCAAAGTAGAGTACCGTGCCTTCCTGCTTCATAATCTGGAAGATGCGGATTTTAGGGAAATTGCCCTCGCACGTGGCGAAGGCAATCTCGTTATGCTCGCTTAGGAATTGTAACGCTGTCTGCAACATAGACGTTTACCAGTTAAGCGGTTCCTGAAGGATGTTGCCGTCGGCCATGGGGCTGTCGGCCTCGGTGAAGGCGTTGGCCTTGTACTGGATGCAGAGCATGGTCAGGTTCTCGCTACCTGTGTTCTTCAGCGCACGCTTGCCATCAGGAGCCACGCGGATGATGGTACCCTCGCTGACGGGGAAGATCTCGCCATCCACCTGATACTGACCCTCACCCTTCAGGATGATGTAAAGCTCCTCGTGGGTCTTGTGAGTGTGGAGGAAACCGCTGTCCTGACCAGGAACGAGCGTCTGGAACGACAGTTCGCTACCTGTAGCACCAACTGCCTGACCTGCGAACACCTTACCCTGAATGGTCACAGCACCCATCGGCAGCTCGTGCTCAATAATCTCGTTTACCTTACCTACGCTTACTGCGCTGTAGTTCTTACCTGTTGAAATTGTCTCAATCTGTTTCATAATGTCTTTGATTATATATTTGTTATACATGTTTTGTTCTGAATTGCGGTGCAAAGGTACGGTGATTTTTTCATTCCCACAAGAAGGCACTTTGAAGTAACATAGTTACCAAAAAGTAGGAATTGTGATGTTATCGGGGTTTGCTGAAATCGACTTTAACTTTGATTAACTTAGTATAATTTGGTAATTCGGTAACTTTTAG
>JAFZUS010000206.1 GCA_017618275.1 Prevotella sp. | reverse complement strand
GGAAAGACTTCCACCTGTGCGCTCTTTGCGCAGTATCTTTACGAGAGTGGTTATCCTGTCACAGTCCTGGATGCAGACATACAGGCATCCCTGTCCCGCCACAGGGAGAGGGAACTGGCGGCAAATCCTGATGTGACCGTACCCTGGGAAGTGAGTACGATAGACACGGCAGACCGCGAGAGCCTGATGTCTTCCATTGAGGAAGTCATGAAACTGGAGGGCATCGTCCTCATAGACATGCCGGGAACACTGAATGCCGTCAACCTCGACCTGCTGTACAAGGTTGCAGACCTGGCCGTGGTTCCCATCTCCTACGATTTCGACACCATCGACGCTACGGGTCTCTTCATCAAGGTGGTCAGGAAGATGAAGGACATCAGGCTGGTTTTCCTGCCCAACCGCATCAACTCTACTGAGAACCGCGCAGACGAGATGAGGCAGCGCGAAGAGACGGTAAAAATTCTTGGCAGAATCGGCAAGGTCACGCCGAGGATCAAGCAGAGCGTCGTCATCAAGCGTTACTCGACCATTTCCCCACTTGACAAATATCAGAAGGCCGCAGTCGAACACGCCTTCGATGCCATTTTAGAACAGATTAAATTGTAACGGGTATGAGTGAGCAAGCGTATCCCAGTGGTCTGACAGACCTTGAAAGTGAGGTTAGGAGCATCACCCAGCAGCCTAGGCTAAAGGAGCAGAAGAAGCCACAAAAAGAGCAAAGGCCGAAGGAGGCCAGTGCTATTAAAACTGTCTGGCAGCGGTTCACGGTCATCTGTGCCGTGGAGATTGTGGTTAAGATAAAAGCCATCGCCCGTATCGAGGGCTTCTCTATTCGCGAGGTAATAGAGAAGTTCCTCAGGGACGGAATCGCCCGCTACGAGCAGAAGCATGGCGCTGTCACTAACCGCAAGAAGAGCATCGATGAAGTCCTGTAACCACGAGCGACGCCGTAGGACATTCCCGGCACTCTGGAGACCTCTCCGGGTACCTGAAACGTCGGTCAGAACCGAAACTTGCCCTAAGATATGCCAGTTGGAGTTTCGTGCTACCAAAATCGCTGAGGCTCTTTTGGCAGACGAACCGAACTGGCAATGCTCGCAGGCTCTCATTGGGGTGGCGTTCGCTGGCTCACACCCTTTTATAAATCATAGACTATGTTAGAGAACAACGATACAACAACCAAGTTTCAAGGCTCGCTTCTCGTAGAGGAGGCGAGACCAGAAAAGGGCTTCTTCATCAAGTCGAAGGAGCGGTGCTTCTCATTGAGGGATGACAAGTGGCACAGCAAGTTCTCTTGGGAACCTGTGGTGGTCGGTGACCTGTGGGCAGATGAGACAGACGGGAAGTGCCAGATGCACTTCATGGTACGGATGGCCGACGGCACCAGATTCCAGGTGGACCAGCCCATCAGCCGCCAACGCTATAACCTGTTTGTCGGCTACAAGCTGGATACCCATCGTGTAGACCTGATAGAGAAGGTGCTGCACGGGAATAAGTCGGGACTGTGCATCAGGAAGTGGATTGCCACAGAACTGCTGCACATGAAGGTGACGAAAAGGCTACTGGACGAACTTCGCGCTGGTGCGAAAAAATGCGGACAGAGTCTGTCGCAGTACTGTATCAGTCTGCTGAGCGGCAAGCGCCCCCGTGCGGCATTCAGCGAGGAAGAACTGGAACTGCTGCGGAACCTGAAGAAGGAACGTGCCGACGTGTTGCTGATGTTCAATGCCATGATTGCGGAATTTGCTGGCCTTCCGGATGCTGAACGAATGAGAGTGGT
>JAFZUS010000032.1 GCA_017618275.1 Prevotella sp. | reverse complement strand
TATATATAATAATATATAATATAATTATACACTTCTCTTTTTTTTCTTACCACCTCCAAAAACCTAACTGCCATCTGCCAGAACTGCCATCTGCCAGAACAAACCAAGTATTTCAGAGTTTTTAATATAATACTCTCAATCGTGCAGCGGTATTTTACGGGCAAAAGTCCTCCTGAAATCTGTGAATGACTAATATGTAGGTAAACACGCAAAAAAATACCTATTTATTTTGTAGTTTCAAGAAAATGCTTTATCTTTGCAAAGTCCTTTCTATTAAGTGATGTCCTGAAAGGGATTAAAGAGGGAGAGGATGGTGTTATACGATTTGGCGTTTACTTTGACGCTCTGATTCTTAAAAGGAGCAGGTGAAGAGGTACAGCAACTCACGCTTTTCGTATAGGAAGATACCAATCATCTAGAGCAACGTACTATTAATCTGTCCACGTTTCGAGGGGCTGACGGGACATAAAAAGAAAGAATGATGAGAAGATTACTGCTAACTTTTTTAGTTATGATAACTGTTCAAATATGTTGTTGGGCGGTTAATGGAAGTGATTATTCTGTTAAGTACGACTTTGTTGTTGATAACATCTATTACAGATTTAATTCAGATCATAATAGTGTTGCGGTCACATACAATAACAATAAGTATATCAATAAGCGGTATATGGATTTGAATCCAGCATATTCTGGTGAGGTTACTATTCCTGAATCTGTAACATACGAAAATACTGATTATCCTGTAACAAGAATCGATGTGTATGCGTTTTATAATTGTAAAGAACTTACTGCAGTTCATCTTCCAAATACAATCACGGAAATTGGAGATTGTGCGTTTGAACGTACAGGCTTAAGTGAAATAGAACTTCCTACTTCATTGGCTGTTTTAGGGGATGCGTTCAAGGTTTGTATGTCTTTAAAAAGTATCAAAATACCAGAGAACGTTAAATATGTTGGTGGATTTAGTACTTGTTGGGCTCTTGAAACGGTTGAACTTCCTGCTGGATTAGAAACCATTGGAGATTACTGTTTTTATCAATGTAAATCTTTGAAGAATATCACCTTGCCGAATAAACTGAAAAGTATTGGATCTTCTTCATTCTATCAATGTAGTTTAATAGAACATGTAACAATTCCAGAAAGTGTGACATGGATAGGGAAAAGCGCTTTTAGTGGATGTAGTGCTCTCAATACTGTAAATATTTTGTGTTATTTGAGACAAGTGGACATATCAGATGATGGACAAGTGACTTTCTTAAATGTTGACAAAACTAGCAATTGTATTTTCGAGAATTGTGGAGAACTGAATATTCACGTGCTCCATCCCATGGATGCCGTGACTCTATTATATACAAATGCTTTCCATCGTGAAGGCGCATATGAAACGGGAGCTAATTATCCAACAGTTACAATACCTCATTTCTATGTCAATAATGTTTTAATGACAGATTTCGAAATACCCGCGATTGAAACTACACTACCCTCATCGTGTTTTTTAGGTCTTACAGACATGAAGACAGTAACTCTGCCTCAAAATATAAAATATATTGGTAGCAATGCGTTTCGTGGTTGTACATCTTTAGAAAAAGTGTATTTCCCTGAAATATTGGAAACAATAGGAGATTATGCATTTGTTGATTGTACATCTTTAAAAGAAATTAAGTTTGGCAAAAATATTAAAGAGATTAACAATCAGGCTTTTACAAACTGTACGGCTCTTGAAAAAGTTGACATAGGCGATTTGACGAATTGGTGCTCAGTATTGACTTTCCCTGGTGGAGAAAATGTTAGTCATACTGGGATACCTGCAGGAACAAAAACCAATAATCCTTTGGCTTATGCAAAAAAAATCTATCTGAACGGCAAGGAATTAAACGAATTAATCATCCCTGATGGAATCACTACCATCAATCCCCATGTTTTCAACAATTGTCAACGATTCGACAAATTGGTGATTCCCAGTTCTGTTACGACGATTGGTGACTATGCATTCTCTAGTTGTGGCGATTTGGACAATATTGTCCTCAAATCGCCTGTGAATTTGCAATCCATTGGGGCTGGTTCATTCGCAAAATGTATTAGCCTGACAAACGTAACCATTCCAGATTGTGTCACATCGCTGGGAACAGGAGCGTTCAGAGAGTGTACAAATTTGGTAAATATCAAACTCCCTGCAGGATTGACCGAACTACCTTCCAATATGTTTTACGGTTGTACAAGCCTGCCAAGTGTTGATCTTCCTGAAACATTGAAAACCATTGGCAACTGGGCATTTTATGATTGTGGTGCCCTAACACGAATTGGTATTCCTGCCAGTGTTGAGTATATAGGTACTGAGGCGTTTAAAAATTCGGCATTACAAGGTGTTTATATTAAAGACATGTCTGCATGGTGCAATATCAAATATGGTAACCAACAAGACGGAGGCGGATGGGGGTATGAACTCAAGTCAAGCAACCCACTGATTTTTGCACATAATTTATATTTAAATGAGGAATTGGTAACAGACTTGGTAATTCCTGAAGGTGTAGAAACCATTGAAAGTTGTGCGTTCTGGGGTGGTACATGCATTAGGTCAGTCAAATTGCCAAGTACCTTGAAAACTATCAAGGATCATGCATTCTGGTACACAAAAATCCGTGATGTGATGATACCCAATTCTGTTGAAGACATGGGAGAACACGCCTTTACGTTCTTATCCTTTATTAATAAGAACGAAAAAGTAAATGTATACATTGACAATCTGGAACAATGGTTCAGGAATTATGGATTGGGACTCTATACGTCTGGATATTCGCTTGTGAGAGGTCATGTCAATTTGTATGTAAAAGGTGGAAATGAGGCTATTCCTAATGAGAATAATGTTCCAATGTTTGATGGTTTGATGGCGAAAAAAGTAGAAGATATTGTAATTCCTAATTATATCACAGCGTTGGGTGATTATGCTTTAGCATCACTGTCTCTTAATTCTGTGACTTTACACAAAGGGATAGAAAGTGTGAAATCATCGTCATTTGATTATTTTCTTGTGAACTATGTGTATTCACAAACAAAATTTCCACCAGCAATTTATGCAGGTTCCTCGCAAACAAACGCTCTCATATCATATAATTCACCCATAAAAGCAATTTATGTTCCTAAGGGACGTGGTGACAGTTATAAGACGAAATGGTCTGGCCACGCCGACATCATCAAGGAGGCAGACCAGGAAGTGGGTGGCGTGCAGAGTGTTTCGAGCATTTCAGAGTTGAGGTCTGCTTGTGCTGCCATCAATGGTGCCGCCACTTATTTCGACCTGACGAATGCTACGCTTGACGAAACAGTGACGGCAGAGGCTTTGGGTGCAGGTGAGGATAACGTGCTGTACTACTTGCCATCAGGGTCGGATGTTACGGGTGATAATATTGTTGTCGATGGTGTGGCATCTAACGTTAAACTGACTGACGGACAGGCCATTAACGTGCCAAGCGAGTTTACTGCCAACAACGTGACCTATAGCCGTACGCTGTCCGCAGGGGAGTTCAGTACGCTCTGTTTGCCGTACGACAGTCCGCTTCCTGCTGATATCAGGGCCTATTCGTTGAAGGCAGAGAACAGCAGTGGTAAACTCGTGTTTAAAGAAGTGGCGAGCGTGAAGGCCAACGAACCGTATCTGGTAGAAGCCACTGCTGATGTCAGTTTCATCAGTGCAACTGACGTCACGATGCAGGTCACGCCGGAAGAGATGACCGATGGTGGCATCAGTGGATTCGAGTTCCGGGGTACACTCATGCCTCTTAGTCATGATGAGGCAGTTGAGATTGGAGCCTATATGCTGGACAGCAACAAGAAATGGATTCCCGTTACTGATGCCGACCCGTCAGCATCTGTAGTTGCTTGCCGAGCCTATCTGGTGCCTTCGGAAGACAAGGCAAAGGAGAGCATTTCCTGTGTGTTCCGCCATTTAGATGATGTGGAGGTTCAGGGTGATGTCAATATGGACGGTGAGGTTGACTCCCACGACGTAGTGGATGTCACCAATATTATCGCCGGTTTGACGGGTGATGATTCCGTTGAGGATGCTGACATCAACGGTGACGGTAAAGTGGATATTGCCGACATCGTGGCCCTCACCAAGATTCTCGTACAAGAATAAAAAAGGAGTACCGCTGTTCCTGAAATCTGGCAGATGGCAGTTCTGGCAGATGGCAGTTAGGTTTTCGTCGATAAAAAGTGCCTTTCTGTCGATGTGGGGTGTTTTTCTCCACTCATTTTTCTAGGTATGTAGCAGCGAGAGGTAGTTCGGCTAAATGACGATAAGCAACGAAAGCACGCATAATTATCCTATTTGCTTCAACGGCGACCTTTGATTTTAGAACACCACTAGTATCGTGATGACGCATTATCAAAAAAATAATCTTTTTTGTGCAAAATCTTTAAGTTTTCGAGATTATTTCGTATCTTTGCACCTTAGAAACAACAAAACGAAATACATGGCATTACCAAAATTTGAAGATTTCTTATATCCGTTCTTGGTTGCGACAAACAGCAAGGACATAACAATCTCGGAAATGAGGCAATATATTGTCGATTATTTCCACATCACGGACGAGGATTGTAACCTTCGCACAAAAAGTGGAAATACGACACAGATGGTTGACAGGCTGAACTGGGTGCGCCAATATCTTCGTCGTGCATTGATGATTGAACTTCCCCAGCGTGGAGTCTATCGTATTACTCAGCGAGGCAGGGACTATCTTGCCTCTCACAATTCTTTACGGAAGCAAGACTTGATGCAGTACCCGGAGTTCGCTAGTTATACTACCGGCTCAGCATCAAGTTCTGTACAAGAAACTCCAATCTCCACAAAGGAAGTTGTTAATGAAGATTTAACCCCCACAGAGCAACTTGAGCAAGCATATCATAGCATTAATGATGATTTGGCTGCAGATCTGCTTCAAAAGACATTGGAGCAATCTCCCTATTTCTTTGAGCATCTAGTGGTTGATCTGTTGGTGAAGATGGGCTATGGAGGTTCGTTTGCCAATTCTGCCCAAGTTACCCAATATGTACATGATGATGGCATCGACGGAATTATCTATGAGGATAAACTTGGACTTGACAAAATCTATATCCAAGCAAAGAGATATAAATTGGATAATACGGTAGGAAAACCACAGATCCAACAGTTCTCAGGTGCTTTGGATGAGCAGAAAGCAACGAAGGGTGTTTTTATCACCACCAGTACTTATAGTAAGGAAGCAAAACAATATGTTGAGAAACTTAACAAGAAGATTGTGCTCATTGATGGCCAGGAATTGGCCCGCTATATGATAGAGTATAATGTAGGTGTAAGCACGAAGCAAGTGTATGAAGTAAAGCGTATTGACTCAGATTATTTTGAAGAATAAATGAATTATGGCAAAAAAGAGAACAAAAGAAATTATTAGTCTCGTTGAAGGTGTTTCGCCCGGATTGTTCGGACAGAAATATTCAAGCAGAGATTACAGATATGAGGATTCTTGGGGTAAGAATCAGTTCAATAGTTCTTTCCCTGCTTCCTTGGTTGCATATATGGGAAGCATAGGAATAAATCCCATATATATATGTACCAATAAGAAAAACGATATTATCCACAAAGAGATTGATACTACGACACTTCTTGGCGTTGATCCTTTAGGAGAAGATGCATACTACAATTATGAAGCCGAGTATTATCCCTATGAGCAGTTCTATAGTGCTACAAAGAAAGAGAAAATAGATCTTGTGATGATAAATCGCTGCACAGAGTTAGCAGTTAGCGGATTAGAAGTGAAATTGACAACACTCCCTGATAATACGACAAAGGATTTACCAGAATGTGATTATGGAAGTGAGATTGTTGTGAGATCACCAACGATTTTATTTTTGGCTTGTAGTATATGTGCTTGCTACAAGAATGAAAGGGGTAGAAGTAAATTGCATGCCACGTTGAATACCATTGGTACTGAGATTAAGAATTGGAGTGAAATCAGACAAGTTTTGCCACACTATGATGCCATTCGCAAGGCAATTCTTGACGTTTCATCAGATATAACAAATAAACAGGTACCTCTTATAATACAGCCTATTTGGAAGACTGACAAGAAACTGAAAGATTTCGCCGACGATTGTCTTGATGTTTTTGTATGGTCAAATCTTTCTGTTATTCAAATGTGTTTAAGAGAGACTAATGCTGATAACGACATTTCGCGTAATCAGCGCACCATTATATGGCTTTACAAAATGCTCTGGGACTACACTCAGTTTGGGAAATTCAATTATACTGATATCGTGAACGATTTGGCCTATAATTATAAGACCGACAAGGCATTTGCCATTAGTGGAAAGTTGACAAATCCATTGATGAAGTGTCGAGAACTGACGAAACCAAGAGTTAGCAAATATGAAATTAAAAACATCATCTTGGGTGATGGTCAAAAACTGCTCAGCCCTGAAAGAAGATTTGATGCGTTCATTGTTAGTCATCCAGAATTATTTGAGTAATGCAAGTTGTTGATTTGTTCTGTGGCTGTGGTGGGTTGAGCCAGGGTTTCAAGAATGCAGGTTATGATATTGTTGCCGCTTATGATAAATGGGAGGCGGCACTGAATGTATACCGTCTAAATTTTGATCATCCTGCTAAGGAAATGGATCTTAGTAATGTTCAATTAAGTTCAATAATTATAGACCAGCAAAAGCCAGACATGATTATTGGCGGGCCTCCATGTCAGGATTTCTCATCAGCCGGGAAGCGAAATGAAGATGGTGGTAGGGGCGATCTGACGATCAACTTTGCTCAAATAGTCAGTAATGTCCGACCAAAGTGGTTTGTTATGGAAAACGTGGCACGGATTGAGAAAACCCAAAAACTAATTGATGCTAAAGAGATTTTCAAGAGAGCCGGATATGGACTATCACAACATATTCTTGATGCCAGTTATTGTGGAGTTCCACAGAAGCGCAAGCGTTTTTTCCTAATAGGGAAAATGAATGAGATGGATGGTTTCATGGAGCCCTTTATTAATAGTGGTCTTTCAACGAAGCCCATGACCATGCGTGATTATTTTGGCGAGTCACTTGGCATTGAGTATTATTATCGCCATCCGAGAAGTTACGTCCGTCGGGGTATATTTAGTATTGATGAGCCCAGTCCTACGGTTCGTGGTGTCAATCGCCCTATGCCTGAGGGGTATCAAATACATGCCAACGACCCAGTGAAGTCAAAAGAGGGTATTCGTCCGCTTACCACTTTGGAACGCAGTTACATTCAGACATTCCCTCGTTCGTACCGTTTTATAGGAAGCAAAACCGATGTTGAACAGATGATAGGCAATGCCGTTCCTGTTAATCTTGGTACTTTTGTTGCCACTGCCATTACCAAATATCTTGCAAGTCCCCATCATCAACGCAATCTTGAGATTGATTTTGAACAGTGGGAGCCAGAAGAGCGTTTGGCATGTTATGCAAGTGAGCCTATAGAGAAACAATAATAGGAATCACGGGGTCGGAGAATGAGAAATCCTGAGTCCTGAAATCTGGCAGATGGCAGTTCTGGCAGATGGCAGTTAGGTTTTCGTCGATAAAAAGTGCCTTTCTGTCGATGTGGGGTGTGTTTTCTCCACTTTTCTTTCTTTGTTTTCATGGGATTGTTGTAATTTTGTGAACGTATTGAACAACAATGTGCATTTATCTTATTAAAATTAATTAAAAACCAAATGAAAAGATTGTTTTCACACGTCAGCCAGACCAGAAACGGCAAGAAGAAAGGAGTTTTCACCGGCACCCGAGGTAAGGAAGTCTTTAAGGCGTACGACCTTGAGGATTTCCTTGAAAACTGCCAATTGGATGAACCCCCCGAATCTACAGAAAGCACACCACCGCCAGACAGGCTGAACCAACGAATGTCTGATGCCCTGAGAGGCGCACAAATCAACCAGAAACTCCATTTCTATTCCTCCGCACAGAAACGCATCATCAGTATGATGTTCCTGTCAGAACTGGTGAACCATCATATTGAACTGAAACGGGTGAGCAAGACACTTGACAGGGAACTGACGCTGGAGGCTCTCTGCCTGAACATACCACTACTGGCCACCGCCAAGAACTGGGTGCGGGGTAACCCGATATTCGACCCCGAATGGTATGGCCATGACGACAACAATGAGCAGTTGGTGAATATGACGGGTATCGGTCTCTTTGAACCACTGGGTGAGATGGACGCACTGGGAATCGTATATACACTGAACAGTCTCTTAAACGCGAATGTGGGCCTGCTCAAGGAAATTGGACTGAAAATAAAAAAGATCAGGAACACCGACCAGCAGAAATGTGAGGACTTCTTTACTCATCTGGAGGGACTCTGCGACAAGCAGTGGGTGGAATACATATTGAAGCGGGTTACGGAGGACGTGCCTGACGACAGTATTCAGACATACCAGAACCTACAACTCCAACTGATAGCGGAACTGCTCAGCACCGGCATCTGCCGACATCTGAACCAACCCATTGGAGCAGATGTGAAGAAGCGCAGTATCGTCATCTCTGATGATGCCCTGGCTCATGGTACACAACTGACTGAGGCTCTGGCCGTGGAATGTGCGAAGTTTGAACGCTTTGCCAAGATGAAAAACGGCCTGCTCATCCTGAACAAATACCAGATTACGAAACATATCATAGACCACTTTGCAGAACTACAGGAGGCGGACTTCCAGAATATCTGTCATTTCAGTATCATGAACACGCTCATGCAACAGGAGATGATGAGACTCTGTCCTCAACTTAGAAGACAACAGGAACGGCAGATGTCTACAAGCAGTCTGGTGACGATGTGCCAGAAGGCGCTCAAACCGCTCAAACCCTATCTGCATAAGGATGTCAGGGAGTCTGTGCCGGGAGAGTTCGTGGCGTGGCTGCTCTACGACTCGGCCATCAAGGAAGAGGCCAGAAACAAACTCTGCGGCAAGTCGGGCTCGAAATACCTCTGTGAGATGGCACTGGTGCTCAGTCTGACGGGCGTGTATGGTGCGGAGGCCGACACGAAGAACATGACCGCCGCCCTGATGCCTGCTATGGGCAGGTTGCCACAGACCACCGTGAGGCGCTATCTGCAAGGGGTGAAGGAGGTGAGGAGCGGCAGTCTCTATGCCTGCGCCAGCACCAAGATAGAGGAACTGATGGAGAAACCCTACAACCCGTTGGCCGGACTCATTAAGTGATTTTAAGCAACCGCGTCGGATTCTGACCTGAGGCAGAATCGCACGGCTTTCTATCGCCTTGTAAACCAATGGTTTGCTGGGCGATTTTCTTTGCGATTATCGGACTTGCATCTGCTCATAATCGGTACTAACTTTGCACTCGCAATCGGACAACAAGCACCGGCTGCACAAGTAACAAAGTTTTATTAATACATTATTTATTATTTATGATGAACAACGAGATTGAAGTAATGACGGGCAATCTGGAAGAGGTGCTCGACCATCTGGAAGACACACGCAACGAACTGCGTGGGACACGTGTGGAACTGATTGAGGCAAGGATGCAACGCTTGGAGGCTGAACAACGGCTGACCGACGCACTGGCTCAGGTCGCCCTGTTGAAGAAGAACGCCACCGATGCTGTGGTGGGCATGCGTGAGTTCCTGTTTATGTGGCTCACCCCACAGAATCAGGAGCGCGTGAAACGGGTGCTGAGGTTTTATCGCAACGCAGACCAGATCAGGCTGATGAGTGCCCTGCTGGCCTACCTGATGTTCGGCGAGCAACGGAAACTGCCCCGCGAGGTGGAACGCTGGCACATGAAACTGATCAGCGAGTATATCGACGACGACATGATCAGTCTGCCGGTACACACCAGACTGGTGACGCTATTCAAGAAGTACGGGCTCTTTGAGAAGATAGACACAGACCAAGCGTAAGAGTCCCCGAATGTTAACCAACACAAGACACACAAATTATAAACACACACAAAAACGAATACGATGAAGACATTAGAAGTAGTAAAAGGAAAGACGGTATTTACCGAGGGTGACAACCAGCAGCCCTACATCCAGTTCTGCCCGGAGAAGAAGGAGGGCAAGGTAGTGAAAACAATGCGCGGAGAGGCATGGGTGAGCGTGCTCTCGTCGGGAGCCTACGACGTGGCCTTCCGCAAGCGTGTCCGCTCCAACGCCAATGTCTTGAAGAAACTGCCCCACGGGTCACTGTCGGAAACGAAGGACGGCGCAGTGCAACTGACCATCAAGATCTTCAACCCCTACTATCAGGACGTGCCTCAAATTCTCGTCGATGAGGCAACTGAGGCTGCTGAGTTTTATAAGAAGAAATTTAAAAAGAATATCTGATACACCATGATCTACCACATTACTTACGACGCGAGCAGGCACAAGGTGGCCTGCCGCGTCAAAAACAGAAAGGAACTGTTGAGACTGAGAAACGCGCGTGAGAACCTGAGACATCTGAAAGCCTTCAGAAAGGGCGACAAGAAGGAGAAGATGAAACTGCTGCAACTGGCCTACAATGCGTGGCCCGTGAACGGCTTGCTGGCAGGCTGTGAGCATGTGAGTTCTACCTTCTTCCACGACATTGACTGCTACAAGCCCGAACAGGCGGAGCAGATGAAGGAAACGATACTCTCGAAAAAAGAGGAACTGGGTCTGCTGATGCTGGAGCGTTCTGCCAGCGGCGGGTGGCACCTGGTATGTCGCAGGGAACGGGGCAAGACCATCTTGGAGAACCAGGTGCGCGTGGCGCGTATCTTGAAGATGGAGATGGACACGTCGGCGCACGACTTGCAACGCGTGGTGTTCTCGACCAGTGGTTCGGAGGAGGACTTGCCGTATCTGGATGATGCCATCTTCGACGAGCCGATGAGCGACGCGGAGAGCGCGGAGGAGTATCTGCGGTTGAGGGAGCGTGAGAGTCGTGGCGAGGAAGATCTGCCGCCGGAGGCGAAGAAGGCCAACAAGCACTATCGGCCATGGGAAGAAAAGAAGACCTACCCCCAGCCCCTCCCTAAAATGGAGGGGAGTGGTCAGTCTCAAGGGCAGGGGGAGGCTCTTTTGTTCAAGGACGTGCCGTATGAGAGGATCATTGCGGAGTGGTGGCGGCAGAACGGAGGAGAGCCTTCGGAAGGTGAGCGCAACACTGAACTGCACAGGTTGGCCGTGAACCTGAGGACTATCTGCGACAACAGAAAGGATGTGTTGTTGGCTGTGCTGCCGAGGTTCGGGCTGTCGGAGCAGGAACTGCGGGGTGTCGTTGACTCAGCCTGTAAGGAACAGCCGAAAGGAAAGTCACGGGCACTGCGTGAGGTGCTGCGGGCCTTGGGCATAGAGACTCGGGTGACCACTTCCAATGACTCCCCGCCACCCATGCCGGAGAAGGTGCCGAGACTGATAGAACTGTTGGTGTCGAACACCCCCGACATTTACAAGCCTGCTGTGGCGCACGCCGTGTTTCCGTCGCTCGCCGTTCACCTCTGTAAGGTGTACTTCCGCTACATAGACAACAAACGCCATGAGGCCACGCTGATGAACGTGTTGATGGCGGGGACGGGAGCGGGCAAGGACTGTATCTCGGAGCCCATCGACCACATCATGGCCGACATCCGGAAGCGTGACGCGGAAAACCTAAGGCGCGAGAAGGAGTGGAAGGACGAGGTGAGTTCGAAGGGAGCCAACAAGGACAAGAAGAAACGTCCTGAGGGGCTGGTCATACAGGAGATAGACGCGGACATGACCAATCCCGCCTTCGTGATGCGAACCGCCGAGGCGGAGGAGCACTTCCTCTACGTGAAACTGAACGAGATTGACCAGTTCGACGCGCTGAAAGGCAACGGACGGCAGGGAGCGCAGTTTCAGATCATGTGTCTGGCCTTCGA
The DNA here is from genome assembly GCA_017618275.1 of Prevotella sp. GTDB lineage: Bacteria > Bacteroidota > Bacteroidia > Bacteroidales > Bacteroidaceae > Prevotella. The sequence continues at coordinate 20,970 of JAFZUS010000032.1, read as the reverse complement.
CCCGAACAACCGTTACGGGCAGACGCGTATCGGTACGCAGAGCGTGACGGAACGGGTACAGATACGCTTCAACTGGAACGCCTGTACCACGATTCAGAAAGGTCAGCGGTATTTCCAGCGGGTGTTGACCGACGGCCCCATCTCGCGCATCAACTTCTGTACCATCCCCGAACGGGAGATTGGCGCAGAGATACCCGTCTACGGCGAGTATACCGAGGCTTTCGACGAGGAACTGAAACCCTATATCGAACGGCTGTGCGCTGCGCACGGGGAGATAGAGTGCCGTCAGGCTTTCGAACTGGCGCAGCAGTTGAACCGTGAATGCGCCGAGATGGCGGCTCTCTCGCAGAGTCGCGTGTACGAGAACCTGTCGTTCCGTGCCAATGTGATTGCCTATCTGAAAGCCTGTGTGCTCTATGTGGCCAATGGCTGTCAGTGGGACGACACCTTTGAGGCGTTTATACGCTGGTCGCTGCAATACGACATGTGGTGTAAGATGGAGTTCTTCGGCCACGGCATCTTGTCGGCCGACCAGGTGGTGGAGTCGGGTACCCATCCGGGGCCTCAGGGCTTGCTCTCGCAGTTGCCGGAGTTCTTTACAAAGGATGATGCCCTCAGGGTGCGAAGGATGTTGGGACTGGGTGAAGACCGCAAGAACAACATGATCAGTACCTGGAAGAAACGGAACTATATCTTACAGATGGCAGATGGCAGTTACCAAAATTTGAAATTCAAGAAGAAAGAATGAAAGAAGTAGAAATCAACAAACAAGCAAAACTCTCCGAGCACTTTACGCTCGGGGAGTTATGCAAGACGAGTTATCACCCGTTGGACGGGAATATTCCTTCTCACGTGGCGATAGAGAATTTGACAAGGCTCTGCTTGTGGCTGGAGGATTTGAGAGAGGAGTACAATCGTCGTTACGAGGAGTCAGAAGAAATCCCTGTGGTGATAACGAGTGGTTATCGCTCGGAGGAGGTGAACAGACTCTGTGGCGGGGCGAAAGGTTCGAACCACCTGACGGGTTGTGCCGTAGATATCCGTTGTGCAGGGCCTGAGCAGTTGATAAGGTATTCAAGCATCTTGCTCGACATTGCCGATGGTACCCGTCGCGATTTTGACGAACTCATCCACGAGAAGCGTGGCTCAACCTACTGGCTCCACTTCGCCGTGCGGCCAAGCAACAACCGCCGCAAGATTCTCTTCGATATGCGCTGAAACAAGAAGAAAGCCGCCTTTTCGGGGCGGCTTTTGTTATTTGTAGAGGTAGCGCTTGATGGAGCGCTTGGGGGTCTTTTCGAATTCTTCCTCGCGGATCTCAATCTCGGTGATTTTCTCGTAGGCGGGCAGCATCTCGTTCAGGCCGTTGCGGTTCTGCTCCATCACGTTGCGGATGTCGTCCTTGGAGAACTTCATGTTCTTCGCCTCCTCATAGTCGGGATAGACGATAGCCACGAGTTTGTTGTCGCGCTGTACCACGAGACTCTCCACCACCAAGGTCATGGAGTTGAGTTTGTCTTCAATCTCCTCGGGATAGATGTTCTGTCCGCTGGGGCCGAGAAGCATATTCTTCGAGCGTCCGTTGATGAAGATATTGCCTTCTGCGTCCATCGTGCCCAGGTCGCCGGTGTGATACCAACCCTCGCGGTCTATGACCTCTGCCGTAGCCTCAGGATTCTTGAAGTAGCCGAGCATCACGTTCAGGCCGCGTGTGAGAATCTCGCCAGGCACGCGCTGCGGGTCGCGGGAGTCAATCTTCACTTCCATGTGGTAGGCTGCCTTGCCGCAGGAGCCTGGGGCAAAATAGTGCCAGTCTTCATAGCCGATGATCGGGGCGCACTCTGTGGCACCATAGCCGACGGTATAGGGGAAGTCGATACGCTTGAGGAAATGCTCCACCTCCTGGTTGAGGGCTGCACCACCGATAATCACCTCGTACAACTGTCCGCCGAAGGCCTTGATCACCTCCTGACAGATCATCTCACGTACCTTCTTCGAGATGACGGGCATCTGCAACAGCAGGCGCATGCGGTTGTTCTGTATCTTCGGGAACACCTTCTTACGGATGATCTTCTCGATGATGAGGGGTACGGCAATGACAATGACGGGCTTGATCTCTGCCAGGGCCTGTGCGATGATGGCGGGAGAGGGTACACGGTTCAGGTAATACACATGACAGCCGTGCAGGAACTCGAAGACGAACTCAAACGACATACCGTACATGTGGGCCATCGGCAACATGGAGATGACACGGTCGCCGGTGCGAATGGTCTTGCCAAGCACGTGCTCCGCGAAGTCGTAGTTCGACCAGATGGCACGGTAGGGCAGCATGACACCCTTCGAGAAACCTGTGGTGCCACTGGTATAGTTGATGAGGGCCAACTCCTCAGGACTCTCTTCCTTGTGGTAGTTGACGTGTTCCTTGCGGAAGTATTTGGGGAACTTCTTGCCGTAGAGTTCGTTCAGGTGCTCACGGGCGTAGGTGAGTTTGTCGGTGCGGCTCACCATCAGCGAGTAGTCGGGATTGTTGATGATACCCTCCAGTTTCGGCATCTGCAGGGGATCAATGATCGTGGCCACATGGTCGCCCACGAAGAGCAGGCGTGACTCGGAGTGGTTGACGATATTGTGGATCTGCTCGGCATTGAACTCGTGGAGGATGGGCACAGCCACAGCACCGTAGGTCAGCGTGGCGAGGAAGGCCACGGCCCACTGGCTGGAGTTGCGTCCGCAGAGGGCTATCTTGTCGCCCTTCTGGATACCACTGTTCTCAAACAGGATATGCAGTTTCTCTATCTTTCGCGCCACATCGTGGAACTGTAGGGTCTGTCCCTTGAAGTCGGTCAGCGCGTCGCGATCCCAATTCTCGATAATGCTCTTCTGGATCAGCGCATTGAAACTCGGTATTTCTTGGTTATACATATCGGCTTTATTTAGTTATACAGGTAACGTTTAATACTCTTCTTTGGGGTCTTGGCGAACTCCTCATCGTGCAGTTCGATGGCGGCGATACGGCTATAGACGGGCAGTTGGCCGTTCAGGGTGTTGCGGTTCTGCTCCATGATACGCTCCAGTTCCTCCTGGGTGAAACTGACCACCTCGTCCTTGTCGGGATGTACCAGGGCGACGAGTTTCTCGCCACGCTGTACGACGATGCTCTCTGCCACCATCGGCATAGAGTTGAGTTTGTCTTCAATCTCCTCGGGATAGACATTCTGTCCGTTGGCCGCAAGCAGCATGTTTTTGATGCGTCCGCGGATAAACAGGTGGTTCTCTTCATCCATCGTACCGAGGTCGCTGGTATGGTACCAGCCTCCTTCGTCGATGACCTGACGGGTGGCCTCTTCGTTCTTGTAATAGCCCAGCATCACGTTGCAGCCCTTGGTGACAATCTCGCCAGGGATGTTATACGGGTCGTTGGAGAGGATTTTTACCTCCATACGGTCAACGGGCTTTCCGCAGCAGCCTGCCACGAACTCCTTATAGTCGCAGTAGGAGATGAGCGGGGCGCACTCGGTAGTGCCGTAACCCACGGTGATGGGGAAGTTGATGCCCAGCAGGAACTCCTCCACCTCTTTCGACAGGGCGGCTCCGCCCACGATGATCTCGTAGAAGTTGCCGCCAAAGGCATTATAGACTTCCTGACAGATACGGTCCTTCACCTTCTTGTTGACCACAGGCATGGACAGTAACAATTTGACGCGGTTGTCCTGTACCTTCGGGAACACCTTCTTGCGGATGATCTTCTCGATGATGAGGGGTACGGTGACGATGAGCGCCGGCTTCACATCGGCAAAGGCCTGTGCGATGATGGCAGGCGACGGCAGACGGGTCAGGAAGAACAGGTGGCACCCGTGGCAGAAGGCGAAGAGGAACTCTACAGCCATACCATACATGTGGGCCATCGGCAGGATACTCAGCAGGTTGTCGCCCGGATGTATCTTCTTGCCTAGACGGTTGATGATGAACTCGATGTTTCCCCAGATGGCGCGGTAGGGCAGCATGACACCCTTCGAGAAGCCCGTAGTACCACTGGTGTAGTTGATGAGTGCCAGTTCATCGGCTTCGTCCTGATGGTAGTTGACATGCTCTCTACGGAAAACCATCGGGTATTTGCTGCCGAACATAAGATTTAAATGTTCGCGCGCATACGTGAGGCGTTCCGAACGGGAGATCATCAGTGAGAAGTCGGGGATGTTGATGATGCCCTCAAGACCAGGCATCTGCTCAGGGTCGATGGTCTTCACGGCATAGTCGCCAATGAACAGGAGTTTCGACTCGGAGTGGTTGACGATGTTCTGTATCTGTTCGCCGTTGAACTCGTGAAGGATGGGCACGGCCACCGCACCGTAGGTCAGTGTGGCGAGGAAGGCCACAGCCCAGTGGGCGGAGTTTCTGCCGCAGATGGCTATCTTGTCGCCCTGCTTCACGTCGCTGTTTTCGAACAGGATATGCAGTTTTTCGATTTTACGGGCTACATCGTGAAACTGAAGGGTGATGCCCTGATAATCCGTCAAGGCATCATGATCCCAGTAATCTACGATAGCGCGTTGAATATAGGCGTTAAAACTACTGAAAGTTTCCATTAAATTGCACAAATTTCAAAATTTTGTGCAAAGATACTGCGTTTTCTGCACATTCGCAAAAAAAATGTGCAATAATTAACGTTATTTTACTCATACCGCATAGATTTCGCTGGGTGGATATGCGAAATCAAAAAACTCGGTGCGATAAGAACAAAAATGCTGATAAGTAGTGTGGCGATATTGAGCAGGATAAACAAGGGGATGTTGATTTCCATCGGAACCTCGCTGACATAGTAGGTCTGCGGGTCGAGGGTAATGAGTCCCGTTGTCCTTTGCAACAGGATGATGCCGATTCCGAGGATGTTTCCCAACAGCAGTCCCTGTCCGATGATGAAGGCGGCAAACCAGAGGAAGGTGTGTCGGATGGTCTTGTTGCGGGCTCCGATGGCTTTCAGTACACCAATCATCTGGGTACGTTCCAGAATGATGATGAGCAGACCGCTAATCATTGTAAAGCCTGCTACGCAGACCATCAGCGCCAGGATGATCCACACGTTGATGTCGAGCAGTTCGAGCCATGTGAACACTTGGGGATAGGCTTCATAGATAGTCTGTGAGGAGAGCGTCTGTTCGTAGGGGTCGGTGCTGCGGTTCACCTTCTCAATGACTTCATCCTCCGTCACTTGCAGTTGTTCGAAATCATTTACCAACAGTTCAGCTCCCGACACCTGGTCTTTTTCCCAACCGTTGATCTTCACGGCAGCATAAAGGTCGGTGATGCAGAGCGTCTCGTCGAAGCGTGTCATATTGGTCTGGTAGATACCACTGATGGTGTAGCGACGGGTGCGTACACTCTCGTCAATGAAGTAGGCAAAGACCTTGTCGCCGACGCTAAGACGCAGTTTGTCGGCAATCATCCGTGAGATCAGTAGTTTGTTGGTACTGGTGGTGTCGCTGAACACGGGTATCTCACCTTCCACGAGGTGCTGTTTGAGGAAGGTCATGTCGTATTCGGGTCCTACGCCCTTGAACAACACACCGAGAAAGTCCTCGTCGGTTTTCAGAATGCCTTGTGTAATGGCATAGCGCTCTACGTGCCGTACGCCCTTCAGTCCTTTGAGCACCTGCATCATACTGTCGTTGAAGCATACGGGGTAACGGTCGGTGGAGTTGAAGGTCAAGATGTTCTGCACCTGGATATGACTGCCGAAGCCTACCACCTTGTCGCGGATGGTGTGCTGGAATCCCAAGACCACAGCCACGGTGACGATCATCACTGCCAGTCCGATACCTACGCCGAGGGTGGCAATACGGATGGCAGGGCGACTCACTTTCCGTTTGTCGCCCTGGTCACTATAAATTCTCTTTGCTATGAAAAACGGCAGATTCATTCTTCATCCACGCGTCCGGGATAGGCTTCGAGGGCTTTGCGCAACACGAAGAGTGCCCGTTCCAAGTCTTTCTTCTTCAATACGTAGGCGATACGTACCTGGTTGATACCGGCCCCTGGGGTGGTGTAGAAGCCTGCGGCAGGAGCCATCATCACCGTCTCACCCTCATACTCGAAGTCGGCCAGACACCAGCGGCAGAACTTCTCTGCATCATCGACAGGTAGTTTGGCTACGGTATAGAAGGCACCCATGGGGATGGGGGAGTAGACACCCGGGATGCGGTTCAGGCCGTCAATCAGACACTTACGGCGCTCTACATATTCGTCGTACACCTCGCGCAGGTATTCCTCCGGGGTGTCTAATGAGGCTTCTGCTACGATCTGTCCGATCAGGGGCGGGGAGAGACGAGCCTGACAGAACTTCATCACAGCCTTCCTCACTTCCGCATTCTTCGTGATGAGGGCTCCGATACGGATACCGCACTCCGAGTAACGCTTTGATACGGAGTCAATGAGGATAACGTTCTGCTGGATTCCTTCCAGATGGCAGGCGGAGATATAAGGCGAACCGGTATAGATATACTCGCGATATACTTCGTCGGAGAAGAGATACAGGTCGTATTTCTTCACCAAGTCGCGAATCTGGTTCATCTCCCTGCGGGTATAGAGATAACCCGTGGGGTTGTTGGGGTTGCAGATCATGATGGCACGGGTGCGCTCGTTGATCAGTTCCTCAAACTTCTCCACCTTCGGCAATGAAAAACCTTCCTCGATGGTGGTGGCGATGGTACGTATCTTGGCTCCTGCACTGATGGCGAAAGCCATATAGTTGGCGTAGGCTGGCTCAGGCACGATGATCTCGTCGCCTGGGTTCAGACAACTGAGGAAGGCGAAGAGCACCGCCTCCGAACCGCCAGAGGTGATGATAATGTCCTCGGCAGTGATGTTGATATCGTATTTCGCGTAATAGTCGACGAGTTTCTCCCGATAACTCAAGTAGCCCTGCGAGGGTGAGTATTCGAGGATGTTGCGGTCTATCTGCTTCAAAGCGTCAAGTCCTACTTGGGGTGTTGGCAGGTCGGGCTGACCGATGTTCAGGTGGTACACTTTCGTACCCCTTTTCTTAGCGGCGGCGGCAAGTGGAGCAAGTTTCCTAATAGGAGACTCGGGCATCTCAAGGCCGCGTACTGATATCTCTGGCATCTTTTAATATATTAAAAACGGTGCAAAGGTACAACTTTTTTTTTAATTCGTATTCCTTTTTCAGTTTAATTGTGTACTTTTGCACCGAAATTTCTATAAAAAGATGAATTACGAAGAATTGTTAGAGACGCGTGATGCGCGTCAGACCAATAAGGTTCGTCTGCCGTACGGTTACTTCTACAAAAGGCTTATCGACGGGAAATACAGCAATTTCGTGGAGTTTCACGACGAGTTGTCCGACAATATCGCCTTCAACGAGTGTATCCGTAAACAGTGTGAGGCGCTGAGTCAGATTAAGAACAAGTACCAGTTGCGCTTTACTCCCAACGAGGGTGACGACGGTATCTATGCCGTAGCCGTAGAGCCGGGTAACTACCTCACCATCGAGCAACTGCTCAACGACTCGCCTGCCATTGTGGCTAAGGGTGACTTCATGGAATCTGTCGTCAGCGACCTGGTGAACCTCACTACAGAACTCCACCAACAGGGTATTCAGTATCTCTGTTTCTCACCTAACAATGTTTTGGCGCGCAAGAGTGACAATACGGTTCGCCTGCTGTTGCACGGTTCGTTCTTCCTGCCTTTGAAGTCGCAGGAGGAGATGTTCGACGGGGTAGAAGACTATGTGGCTCCCGAAGTGATGGCAGAGGGTAAGGCTGATGACAGGAGTGATGTCTACTCATTGGCTAAGTTCATCGATTACCTCTATGCTTCCTCAGGTCTGCCCTTTGAACTGAAACAAGTCATCAAGAAGGCTACTTCCGAGAATCCAGAAGATCGCTATGCCTCGGTTCAGGACCTGTACAAGGCCATGAAGAACCGTCGTAACATTCGTCGTACGGGTACGATTGCCGCTGTGGCTCTTGCCATTGCCCTCATCGTGGTGGGTCTGTTCTTCGAGATGTTGCCTAATACCGAGCCTGTAGAGTTTGTGAAACCCGTGGAGGAACCCGTTGAGGAGAGTCTGTTGGACGATGGCTTCGACCCGTTGACGGAACTGGGACCTGATGCCGACTCCGCCACCATAGCGAAGGCTATTCAGGACTATATGATGAACGACTCCGACAGGGTCGATGAGAAGAAGATGCGCGAATTTCAGGCCAAGGCCGAACAGATATTCCGTAAGCAGTATACCAAGGCTGCCGACGTCATCCTCTCGAAAATCTACAACAATGAGCGGATGAACAACAATGAGAAGAATTTCAAGGCAACGAGTGAGGAGGTGATGAAGGAACTGGTGCAGAAACAGCGTGAGTTGGCTGCCAATTCCGCCTTGAGCGATGAGACTGCTCAGCGTATCGCTTCGGAGATTATCGAACAACTCACCGAGAAGAAAAAGGCCGAATTATCCAAGAAATCAAACTTGGGATTCCAAAACGACAATCAGGAGTAAATAGTCAAATAGTAAATAGTCAAAAAGAAAAATATTCAGATGAGATCAAGAACAGCAGATTGGTTTGAGTGCAAGATCCGTTATGAGAAAGTCATGGAAGACGGCTTGCAGAAGAAAGTGACAGAGACGTATGTAGTGGATGCTCTCAGTTTCAGCGAGGCTGAGAAGCGTATCATTGAGGAAATGTCGTCTTATATCAGTGGAGAATTCAACGTAACAGACATCAAGAAGGCCAACTATAAGGAAATCTTCTTTGCCGATCAGGACGCTGCCGACAAGTGGTATAAGGCAAAACTCCAGTTTGTCACCATCGACGAGAAGACCGCCAAGGAGAGTCGCTCAAATATCTATTACCTTGTCAATGCAGGCTCGTTCAACGGGGCTGTGAAGAATATCGACGAGGTGATGGGGGGTACGATGATAGACTATGTCATTGCCTCTATGAATGAGACCACCACGATGGACGTTTTTGAAGTGAATAAGTAACTATGTTCGACGTTAAAGGTCATCTGCATCAAGTGCTCGACACATTACCACAGGGGGTGCGTCTGGTGGCTATTTCCAAGTACCACCCCAATGAGTATATCGAGGCTGCCTATGCAGAGGGACAGCGTGTCTTTGGCGAGAGTCACGAACAGGAACTGCGCCAGAAGCACGAGTCGTTGCCGAAAGATATTGAGTGGCATTTCATCGGCCACTTGCAGACGAACAAGGTGAAATATATTGCACCTTATGTGTCTATGGTTGAGGCTGTTGACTCCATCAAACTCCTGCGTGAAATCAATAAACAGGCAGAGAAGTGCGGACGTACCATCAATGTGCTGCTTGAACTGCACATTGCCGAGGAAAGCACGAAATATGGGCTGACCTTAGAGGCCTGTCGCCAGTTGTTGGACGATGGTGAGTGGCGCCAGATGCAGCACATCCGCATCTGCGGATTGATGATGATGGCTTCGTTTGTGGATGATAAGGAGCAGATTCGTCGCGAGATGCAGACAGCCCGTGATTTCTTTGATGAGGTGAAGGCCCGCTATTTTGCCGACGACCCTGCCTTCTGCGAACGTTCATGGGGAATGAGTGACGACTATCCCATTGCCGTAGAGACCGGTTCAACGATGGTACGTATCGGTACGGCTATCTTCGGTCCTCGCGTCTATTGAAATAATATTGTCCCCGTTTCCTCGTGATCTTGCCATAGTTGATGGCGTGTACGGGGCAATAATGATAACAAGCCAAACAACAGGTACACCTTCCATTGTGAAGCCACATGGGAGGTGTACCTTTGATATTGTCCACAGGACATACCTTACTGCATTTTCCGCACTGGATACAAACGGTTGCATCTACTGTGAATTTCCTGTCGGTAATCATCTTCTTGTTGAAGTAACCGCCAATCACATAGGAGTAGAGTCGGGGTGTCGCTCCCTTCTCCAGTTCCTCAATGCCGCGTTTACGGTCTTTGACAATGCCAATGATATGGTGCATCTGTCGTTGGGCATTTTCAATCTTCCACAGTTCCTTTTCCTCAGGGTCGGTCTTCATGAATGGCAGACAGACGTATGACTCTGGCATGATCACTGAGAATACGGTTTCTGCCTGTAGACCAATATGCTTGAGTTCCTTGTTGAAGATGGTCATGGCCTCTCCCATATTGTCGCCACAGGTTGTCAGTGCCCAGCAGTAATGAGGGGATTCCTCAGTATCTCCCAATCCCTTTATCCTCATCTGTCTCACAAATGCCCTTACAATGCCTGGTGGCTGCCACCCGTGTGTCGGAAAACAGAAGCCGATTCTTTCGTCGGCTGCTAACGTAAAGTCATACCGTCCTTCTCGGATGAGATCAGGAATAAACAGCAGTTCCTCTCCGATGGCTTCCGCTATCTGCTTCGCCACCCATCGTGTATTGCCTGTTCCTGAGAAATAGAAAATCATGGAGATTTTGCCCGTAGGACACCTTAGAAATTCTTTCTAACGCCCTGCCATTCGGGGAATTTCATCTTCAGGTATTCGTCGTCGAGGAAGAGGGCTGACTGACCTACCTGACCCTTCAACTGCCAGTCGAGCCATTTCACGACAGCCTTGGCGTAGTTGCCGCCATGCTTCTCGTAATAGGTGCCACTGTGACCATCTTTTGAGTTCAGCATCACCACGGGGATATTGTCGGCAATGCGCTCATAATCCTTCTGGGCATTGGCGTAGGCAATATCGGCAGGGCCGCCAATCATATAGAACATCGGCGTGTGAAGGTTCTTGAGCGATTCCTTTGTCGAACCCATCATCTCCATATCGCCGATACCTGTGTTCAGCATCACACAAGTCTTGATACGGGGGTCGTGGGCCACACCCAATACCTGTGCTCCTCCGCACGACTGACCCATGGCTGCCACATGATCCAGGTCGAGGCAATGGTAGTATTCCGAACCCTGGGTGGTATTCTGCTCAATCAACCAGTCAAGTACCTCTAACAGCATCTTCGGATATGTACGGAATGGTGGGGTTTCAGGTTGCTTGGCTTTCTTGGCTTTCTTGGCATTTTTAGCAGCCTGTTCGCGCTGTTTGGCCTGCTCTTCCTGTTGAGCCTTTTTCTCTTCGGCTGTCATTGGCAGGATTTTCTCACCGTTTGCCATGATTACCTCTCCCTTGGTTTCGGGATAAGCCGACCTCAAGACACCCTTCCATTGTTTCATGACATCTTCTTCGTCGTAGGGGCCGATGGCTGCTGCCACATAACCATAGGAGGCTACTTCACTCAACAGCAGGCGCATCTCCACATTGTTGTTAAAACAGGCTCCGTTGGCATAGACAATGACGGGTAGTGCACCTTGTTTCGCCACCACCTCTTTCAGATTCTGGGGACGATATACCGTGAAGCCAGGACAAGAAGCATCTCCCACCACTTCCGACTTAAACGGGCCTGTACCACCTTCTTCTACTATTTGCTTTTGAGTTGTCTGGGCATTCGTCAGCCCTACACTTGCGACGAACATCATCGCTGTCATTAATAATTTCTTCATAGAATCACTTTTTTACTATTGTTCTTATGAGCACTATTGCTTTTCCTTACCATGAACACTTTTTACTTTCATACCCAACTTCCTAGGTAGAATAGCGTTGAGCGTGACTCCCACAAGGGCAGAGAGTGCCAGTCCTGAGAAATGGATGGGGCCAATGCTTACATTATCGTCGGCACCATATTTCACACCAATGGCAATCACCAATATCAGGGCAGCAACGAAGACATTGCGCGAAGAGTTGAAGTCCACGCTGTCTTCCACCAAATTGCGCACACCAACGGCAGATATCATGCCGTAGAGAATCAGACTGACACCGCCAATGGTGGCAGGAGGCATCAAGCCGATGAGACAGGCAAACTTGGGACAGAAAGATAGCAGAATGGCGAAGATGGCTGCCAGACGGATAACGGCAGGATCGAAAACCTTAGTGAGGTTCAGTACACCGGTATTCTCACCGTATGTGGTGTTGGCTGGGGCTCCGAAGAGTGAGGCTAACGCTGTAGCCAGTCCATCGCCCATCAGTGTGCGGTGCAGACCGGGTTCCTTTAAGAAATCCTTTCCAACAGTGGAGGATATGGCACACATATCGCCGATATGTTCCATAATAGTGGCAATGGCTATTGGCACGATGGCGATGATAGTTGAGATGAGAAAACTGGTGTCTATATTGTCAAAGACGGCTAGTGCGGTCTGTTCACGGCTGATAGGCAGTCCTATCCATGCGGCATCATTTAATGTTGAAAAGTCCACCTCACCCATCACGACGGCCAGTAAATAACTGACAATCACACCCAACAAAATAGGAACGATCTTGATGATGCCCTTACCATAGATACTGGAAAAGATAACTGTCACAAGGGCAATTAAGGCCAGTGGCCAGTTCTTAGTGCAGTTGTCAATGGCATTGCCTGAAAGCACCAGACCGATGGCAATAATCATGGGACCCGTGACTACTGGTGGGAAGAACCGCAGGATCTTCTCGATACCGAATGATTTGATGAGGCCTGCCATCACAAAATAGCACATTCCTGCGCAGAACACACCAATACAGGCATAGTCCAGGGCCAGTGTCTCTGTCATGCCCTGCTCAACTCCTAGGGATTTCACAGACAAATAGCCTCCTAAGAATGCAAACGAGGAACCGAGGAAGGCTGGCACCTGCAACTTGCTAACTAGGTGGAAAACCAATGTGCCGATACCTGCAAACAGCAAGGTTGACGACACGGAGAGACCTGTCAGAACGGGTACTAATATGGTAGCACCGAACATGGCAAACAAATGTTGGATTCCTAAAATAACATACTTGGGGATACCCAGTTTCCTGGCATCTGTGATGCCTTCTTTCTCTGTAATATTCATCGTTCGTTTTTTATTTGCAAAGGTATGAACTATTTTTGGTATCTGTTACGTTTTCTTTGTTAAAGAACTGTAATTATAAAAAATCCCTATAAGCCCATCGACTTTCAGGGATTTTTCGTACCTTTGCAGCCAGTTTATGAGATATTTCATCACTTTCAGTTACGACGGAGGGCGGTATCACGGTTGGCAGATACAACCCAACGGGGTGTCGGTACAGGAGAAACTGGAATGGGCCCTGTCTACCCTGTTACGTGAGCAGATCAGCGTGACGGGGGCTGGTCGTACGGATGCAGGGGTACATGCCAGGATGATGGTGGCGCACTTTGATTTGGAGGAATTTGGAGACAGGAGTCAGGAGTTTGACTGTCAACAACTGGCCTATAAACTGAACCGTCTTCTGCCCAAGGACATTGCCGTGCAGAAGGTGGAGGTGGTAGACAACGAGATGCATGCCCGGTTCTCGGCCAAGTGGCGCACATACCGTTATTATATACATACCAGCAAGGATCCGTTCTTGAGAACCTATTCCTGTGAGTTACATTATCCGTTGGATTTTGCAAAGATGAACGAGGCAGGACGGCTATTGACGGGTTATGAGGACTTCGGGGCTTTTTGTAAAAGCGGGGCTGATGTGAAGACAACACTCTGCACGGTGACGAAGGCGGAGTGGGTGCAGACCTCACCTACGACATGGTATTTCGAGATTACCGCCAACCGTTTTCTGCGTAACATGGTTCGAGCCGTTGTCGGCACACTGATTGATGTGGGACGTGGACGGCTCTCGTTGGATGAGTTCTGTAAGGTGATAGAGGGGAAGAAACGTACAGAGGCTGGGGAGAGTATGCCTGGCCATGCACTCTTCCTCGAAAAAATAGAGTATTAGACTATGTGGCTGATCTTGGCATTTATGTCGGCAGCGCTTTTGGGCTGCTATGACTCGTTTAAGAAACAGGCGTTGAAGGGGAATGCAGTCATTCCCGTGCTGTTTCTGAACACACTCTTTATGTCACTCATCTTCCTGCCTTATATCCTGATGAGTCTGCCCGACTGGACTTGGGAACAGCACAAATATATTGTCCTGAAGGCGCTGATTGTCTTGTCGAGTTGGATTCTCGGCTACTTCGGCATGAAGCATCTGCCACTGACGATAGTAGGCCCAATCAATGCCGCACGGCCCGTGATGGTGCTGGTGGGTGCGCTGTTGGTGTTTGGCGAAAGACTGAACGTCTGGCAATGGATAGGTGTGTTGCTGGCAGTAGCCTCCTTTCTGTTGCTGAGCCGCAGTGGCAAGAAGGAGGGCATAGACTTCAAACATGACCACTGGATCTATATGATTGTGGGTGCTGCTATGCTTGGTGCCGTGAGCGGACTTTACGACAAGTATTTGATGGCTCCTGTGGAGAGTGGTGGCGTGGGACTCGACCGTATGATGGTACAGTCGTGGTACAATATCTACCAGTGTGTGATGATGGGTGTGATGCTGTGGCTGCTGTGGTGGCCGAAACATGAACAGACCACTCCGTTCCACTGGTCCTGGTCGATTCTTGGTGTAAGCCTTTTCCTTTCCGCAGCCGATTTCCTCTATTTCTATTCTTTGAGCCTGCCTGAAGCGATGATATCGATTGTGTCTATGATCCGACGGGGCAGTGTGGTAGTGAGTTTCGGGTTCGGAGCATTGTTCTTCCACGAGAAGAACCTGAAGGCAAAAGCCTTCGACCTGGCACTGGTGCTACTTGGTTTGTTGTTCCTGTATATTGGTTCGCGTTAGTCGCGGTAAATCCATCTCAACAGTGAGTTGATCCAGCGGATGGAGCAACGGAACCAACGGTAGGTGCTGACGGGTTTCCCCCCGAAACGTAAGATAAATTCACGGAATGAGTTCTTCCTGAAAGGCAGTCCTACATCAAGGAAGTTGATGTGCTGGTAGCCATGCTCGTGTGCATACTTGATAGCGTGCCAGATGGTGACGGCATCAGGGTGCAGCGGCAGGTAGGTCTTACGGCGGAAGGCGGAGTACCAGAGGTCGGCATCTTCGTCGCTGTAGACACAGGCTGAACAACCGATGACGTGGTTGCGGATTTTGGTAACGAACAACTGACTACGATTGGTTTCTCTTAGTTTTATAAAAAATTGGCTGTCAGGTATATATCTCTTTGGTTTAAACCAATGGTGCTGACGAAGTATTTTGTTGAATGCCTTTAGGTCGGCTTCGCTCTCCACCGTCTGACAAGTCACGCCACGCGAGTAGGCCATCTCAATGCGCTGCATCATCTTTTCCGTGATACGTTCCTCTGGTGTCTTGCTGTGCAGGGAGTTGTGGATACTCATCCAGTGTACGGGGAAATAGTCGTTGCGCCGGAAGTGGCGGTAGCCGAACATTTTCTGACTGAGGTTACTGACCTCGATGTAAAGAGTTTTTTTGTTTAGTTTCTGTGTCAGGGCAGTTAGCATCTCGCCAAAGAGTTCATCTTTCTTGTAGTCGCTTTCTGCGTAGGTTCCTTCGCCCATCACACGGCAGTGCATGAAAAAAAACGGAGGGAGGAAGGAGGTGCGGTAGCGGACTGTTGCCAGCAATTGGCTCACAATCCGTCCTGACTCGTCGGAACAGACCACCATATAGGGTTTCATCTTGGGTGTGGAGGCACTGATCTGGAACAGTTGTTTGCTGTGGAAGAAGTTGCTCTCCTCCACTTGCGGCAGGTCCTCTGCCCGGCTGTATATGTGTGTCTTGATTCCAATCACGGCACAAATATACGAATTATTTTGGAACAACCAAAAAAAATCCGTAACTTTGCCGCAAAATTTAAGATACGATATGACAGAATTCAAAGATTTGGTGCAGTTGCGACGCAGCCACCGTAAGTTTACAGAACAGGAAGTTGATGCCGACGACCTGAAGTTGATCCTCCGTGCCGCCCTGATGGCACCCACCTCGAAGAGCCAACGAGCCTGGCAGTTTGTCGTCGTGGAAGACAAACTCGATCTGGAAAAACTGGCCGATGCGAAGAATATGGGAAGCCAGTTCCTGAAAGATGCCTCCGTAGCCATCGTGGTGCTGGGTGATCCTATGCAAAACGACTGTTGGGTGGAGGACGGTTCTATCGCCGCCATCTCCATGCAGTATCAGGCAGAGGAGTTGGGACTGGGAACCTGTTGGATTCAGATGCGTGGACGTGGCCTTGACGACGGGACACCTGCAGACACCGTGATTCGTGGCATCCTCGACATCCCCGACAACCAGAACTGTCTCTGTATCCTCGCCTTGGGCCACTGGGCCGATGAGCGGAAGCCGCAGGCCGAGGACAGGTTGAAGTGGGAGAACGTACACCTTAATAAATGGTGAGAAAGTGAGAAGGTATGATTAATTACGATTTAACGAAGATAAAGGCCATCATCTTTGATATCGATGGGGTGCTGAGTTGCGAGACGATTACGCTTTCGGAAAAAGGTGATCCGTTGCGTACTGTCAATATCAAGGATGGCTACGCTATTCAGTTGGCGATGAAACTGGGCTTGCGCATCGTCATTCTGACAGGTGCCAGGATCCAGAGCCTGCGTGTTCGTTACGAGGGTTTGGGTGTGGAGGATATCTATCTGTCATGTGCCGTGAAGATAGAGACCTACGACGCCTTCCTCCAGAAATACGGACTGAGCGACGAGGAAGTGATGTATATGGGCGACGACATCCCCGACTTGGAGATCATGCGCAGGGTAGGGTGTCCCGTCTGTCCGAAGGATGCCTGTCCGGAAATCAAGGAAGTAAGCCTGTACGTCAGTGACCGGATTGGCGGACACGGATGTGGGCGCGATGTGATAGAACAGACCCTGCGTGCCCAAGGCAAGTGGGTGATGAACGCAAAGGCTTTCGGATGGTGACACCTTATCATATTATATTGGCGAGCAATTCTCCGAGAAGACGCGAATTGCTGAGTGGCCTGGATCTCGACTATGAGGTAAAGGTGTTGCCCGACATCGAGGAAACCTATCCCGAGACGCTGCCGACAGAGCAGATACCACTTTATATCGCTGAGGAGAAGGCTGCTGCCTACCAACAGATGATGGCAAAAGATGATTTGATTATTACTGCCGACACGGTGGTGGTGCTCGGTGATGAGGTGTTGGGGAAACCCTCCGACCTTGACGATGCACGCCATATGTTGCGTGAACTCAGTGGGAAGACGCATCAGGTCATCACAGGTGTCTGTCTGATGACAACTGACAAAAAACGGAGTTTTACAGTTACCACCGATGTGACTTTCAAGGAACTCACAGATGAAGAAATCGATTATTATGTAGATACCTACAAACCTCTCGACAAGGCGGGTGCCTACGGCATACAGGAGTGGATAGGCTATATCGGTGTGACGGGTCTGAATGGCAGTTATTTCAATGTGATGGGGCTACCTGTTCAAAGGATATATAAAGAACTCAAAGTGTTCTAATATTACATAAATGGCTTGATAATCTTCATTTTTACGCAAAAAAACTTGCGCAATTTTGTTGTTTTTGTTATTTTTGCAGGCGATAACTAGTAATTTTAATCTATATTTATCATTTTCCATTTTTAAAGGGAACTTGTCTGCGAAGATCGGTTCCCTTTCTTATTGTCGTCTTTTGAACTCCGAACAGGTGATGGCTGTGGCAATTGCCACATTCAGACTCTCGGCAGCGTCACCCTCTCGGAAACAGGGAATCAGCAATCGTCGGTTCACCTTTTGTCGGATGGTTTCTGAGATGCCGTTGCCCTCATTGCCCATGACGATGATGCCCTCTCGGGAAAGGGGCTGCTGGTAGATGTCGTCGCCATCGAGCAGAGTGCCGTAGATGGGGTAGGTGGGTGGCAGACTGTCGAAGAGTTTCAAGAGGTCTGTATAGACGATATTTACGTGTGCGATGCTGCCCATCGTGGCCTGTACCACCTTCGGGTTATAGGCATCTGCCGTATCCTCGCTGCAATAGATGGTGTCGATGCCGAACCAGTCGGCAATGCGGATGATGGTACCGAGGTTGCCTGGATCCTGTATACCGTCGAGGGCAATGGAGAGTTGAGAGTTTGCTACCGCCATCCCAGAGGCAGATGGGATAGGGAAGAGGGCGAGCACTTGTTGCGGGTGCTGGAGGAAACTGATGTGGCGCAGTTCATCGTCAGTGACTATCGTCACTTTGCTTCTGTCTCCAAACTCCTGACCCCACGTCTCTGTGGCATAGACCGCCACCGGTTGATAGCGTCGCAGCAGGTCGCCTACCACTTTCGGTCCTTCTGCCACAAACACCCCTTCGCGCTTCCGATATTTCTTCAATTCCAGTTGCCGGATGTATTTTATCTGGTTCTTGCTGATCATTTTTTACCGTTTTGTTTGCAAAGATAAAGATTTATTTCTATCTTTGCAACTAATTTACGAGATAATTGATGACGATACGCCGATTTTCCCCTATTTTGACGGTCTGCCTGTTCGGACTCCTGCTGGGTTCGTGCTCTGCATCACGTGACCTTCCCGAAGGACAACTGATGCTGAACAAGGTCGGTGTGGTGGCTGATGGCAAGTATCGTGACATCAATCCCTCACAACTGAAAAGTTATGTCCGCCAGAAGGGTAATTCGCGCTGGTTCTCGGCGGTGAAGATCCCATTGGGTGTCTATGCAATGGCGGGTGACGACAGTACGAAATGGATCAACCGCACGTTGAAGTCCATGGGTGAGGCTCCCGTCATCTACGACACCTTGCAGGCACGCCTCTCGTGTGAGAACCTTCAGATGGCCTTGCAGAACAAGGGCTATCTTGATGCCCAGGTGGAACTCTTCGCCGACACAAAGGGCAAGAAACTCAATGCCATCTACGTGCTTCATCCCGGTACACCTTATTATATACGTAGGTTGAACTATGAGATACAGGACTCCGTCATTGCCCGATTGTTACGGTATGACCAGCACCAGTTACGGGAAAAGACGAAACTCAATGTGGAAGCCCTGAACCAGGAGCGTTCACGCATTACGGAACTATTGCAGAACAGAGGCTATTTCCGCTTCCATAAGGAGTATATCGGCTATCGTATCGACACCCTCCAAGAGCAGCATCTGGCCGATGTCACGCTGGTGCTGCGACCTTATCGCACCAATAATTCTCCTGATACCCTGCACACCCGCTACGACATCCGACATATCACCTATGCCAGTGGCGACCCGCAGGACTCCGTCATCCATCTGCGTAAGCATGTGCTGCGTGAGAATACGTTCCTGGATGAGGGAAAGCCTTATTCCGCCGAAGGACTGCAGAACACCTACAACCATTTCGGACGCCTTGATGCCGTGCGCTATACGAACATCAGTTTCCAGCAGGCTCCCGACAGTGCCTTGCTCGATGCCCTCATCCAGTTGCAGACCAACAAACCCTCTACAATCAGTTTCCAGCCTGAGGGCACCAATACCGCAGGCGACCTGGGTGCAGCCGCCTCGCTGACCTATCAGAATCGCAACTTGTTTAGGGGTTCTGAGACCTTCAGCGTTCAGTTGCGTGGCGCTTACGAAGCCATCAAGGGTTTGGAAGGATACAGCAATCAGGATTTCGTTGAGTACAGTGTGGAAAGCCGTCTCAGTTTCCCCCGCTTTATCATGCCCTTCCTGAGTCGCGACATGCGTCGCCGCACCGTTGCCACCAGTGAGGTGTCTCTGCTCTACGATGCACAGAACCGTCCGGAGTTCCACCGCCAGGTGCTCTCCGCTGGTTGGCACTACCGTTGGAAGCCACAGCGCCATCATGACCAGTACCAGTTCGACCTCATCGACCTGAACTATGTCTTTATGCCCTGGATCAGCGAGACCTTCAAGAGAGAGTATCTGGATAATACGAGCAACTATAATGCCATCCTGCGCTACAACTACGAGGATCTCTTCATTATGAAGACCGGCTTCGGCTACGGCTACAACAATGGTACGGTAGCCGTCAAGGCCAATATCGAGACGGCGGGCAACCTGCTGAACCTTGGCAGCAGCATCTTCGGGGCGGAGCGCGATGGTGAAGGTCACTACCGCCTCTTCAACATCGCCTATGCGCAGTACGTGAAGGGGGATGTGGACTTCACCCGGCAAATCCTGTCGTACTACAACAGCCAACTGGTGTTCCATGTAGGACTCGGCATCGCCTATCCTTACGGCAACAGCACCATTCTCCCCTTCGAGAAGCGTTACTTCTCCGGTGGTGCCAACAGCGTGCGCGGATGGAGTGTCAGAAGCCTGGGCCCTGGACGCTATCGCGACAAGGATGGTAACATCAACTTCATCACACAGACCGGTGACCTGAAACTCGACCTGAATCTCGAATACCGTGCCCACCTCTTCTGGAAGTTCGGTGGTGCATTGTTTGTCGATGCAGGTAACATCTGGACGCTGCGCGACTATCCCAGTCAGCCAGGCGGTCAGTTCCAGTTGCGTCGCGTGCTGAAGGATCTGGCTGTCAGTTACGGCTTAGGTCTGCGCCTGAACTTCGACTATTTCATCATCCGTTTCGATCTCGGTATGAAGGCCGTCAATCCCGCCTTCGAAACCGACGACGACGAGCATTTCCCCATCGTCCATCCCCGCCTCAGCCGCGACTTGGCATTCCATTTCGCCGTCGGCCTCCCGTTCTGACGTCGAGTCTTGGTAGTTACTGAGGGAAAAATATCCCTGAGTGTCTTGAGTCCACGCACACGACTCCTGTCCCTTCGTGCGCTCTAAAGTTTCTCACTTTCTCACTTTCTCAATTATGACATTGGGGTTTTTGATAAGTCAACCTTGTTAGGAGCGAAGGTATACCTTTATAGTACAAGTAATACTAATTATTTATATTAATATTATATATATTATAATATATAATATTAAAAATTCTATTTGAGAAAAACCCTAAAATACAGATGTCCCAAATGAGAAAGTGAGAAAGTGAGAAAGTTGTGCCGATACGACTGAGGTGCCTTTTCCTGAATAAGGTTGACTCTTTTTAGGCCTTGTTTTTTAACACTTGTCTACCCGTACGGATTTGGTTGACTTCTCTCTCTGAGATCAGTTGACTACTTTCCCTGAGGTGGTTGACCCTTTTCCTAAGAACGTAG